>NZ_CP049835.1:1482500-2453534 GCF_023921165.1 Aquirufa antheringensis | reverse complement strand
TTAAAGGAATTCACCTTAGCTTATATTATATACGTTTATTATGGTTCTTAATTAAGAAAACGACTACCTTTTTTCTTAAGCGGGGAGACAAAAATAGTAAAATAAGATGTCGTTCCAAATTTGAAATCGAAAATAAATCCAGTTTTTTTTCGAAAAAAAAGACGCTAAAATTTGCTTCTAAAAATTGTTCAAATTAAGTGTGGTTTAATCATTCTTTAACTTGAAAAAGTATAAGAAAATTATTTTATAACAAGAAGAGCGGAAGGCAGTATTGCTATCTCAATGGTCCCCGATTGGAGTAGGAGACTTTCGCCATCAAGGTGATAGGGAATTCCTACAGGTGCATCAATTTGTAATGATTTGATGGAAGAGATCGTGACTAAAGGATTGTAAGGCAGGTTTTTACGAAATAGACTTATTCCAAGATTAGTAATAGTCCAGAATGATCCTGGCTTTATGTAAATTGATTCTAATTGACCATCTTGCAAGTCAGATTCAGGAGATATGTAGGCATTGTTTCCAAATTGATTGGCATTAGCTACTGTGAAAGAGAATGTGGGACCTTTGCCTTTGATTTCGATGGGCCGATAAGAGCGCAAGGAGACAATGCTTGAATAGACATAATTAAAGAATCCTCGTTTACCTCTCTTTGCAAAATGAGCTGCCACATAAGCATCAAATCCGATTCCGGCGGTACAAAAGAAGGGGCGATCATTCCATTTACCAGCATCAATACCTATTATGGTGCCATATAAAGCCTTATTTAGCGCTTTTTCGAAAGGAAAGGGAATTCCTAAATGTCTTGCTAATCCATTCCCTGATCCCATAGGTATAATTCCTAATGGAATGTGGCTATACAATAAGGAGGAAGCGACTTCATTGATGGTTCCATCCCCGCCCACAGCCACAATTTTAGAGGCTCCTTCTGTAATAGCTTGTTTTGTTAATTCAGAAGCATGGTTTACTCGTTCCGTCTGCCAAATCTTGGAATTAGGGATAGCCTGCAACAGGTTGATTATTCTAGCCCTCTTTTGCGGAGAATTAGTTCCTGCGTTTGGGTTAAGAATAAAGTGAATCATGCGTTTAATTTAATTTTGTACAAAAATAGAATCAAATTTTGGTTTAATTTTACAAAAAATGATCAATCTATGTTAGAAGTTGGAAACTCTTATGAGATCGAATTCTCGTTCACTCAGGAACAAGTAAATGATTTCTGTAAAATATCGGGCGACTTTAATCCTTTGCATTGGGATGAAGCTTATGCCGCTACTACACCCTTTAAAAAGCCCATTATTCATGGAGCTCTCATTGCGAGTGTTTTCTCTCGCGTGATGGGAATGGAGTTTCCTGGTGAGGGCAGTGTTTATTTAAAGCAAGTTTCAGAATTTAAGCGTCCCTTATTTGTGGGCACTACCTACAAGGCTAAATTTGAAATTGTGAGTACTAATCCAGCTAAACATACCGCTGAAATAGCAACCCAAGTTTTTGAACTTGAACGTGGTAAACTGATGGTGGATGGTTTCGCATCTGCTCTGCATACTGAACTCTTTTAAACAAAAAAAAGCCCGATGAAAATCGGGCTTTCTTTATCAAGAGGGGAAAAATTATTTTCCTGAGTTTTTCTTGTCTTGAACTTCAGTACGAATTTCTTGTGCTAAAGTCTTCAATTGTTGTAAACCACCTCTTACGCGAGTACCAGCTGCTTGATTTCCTTTATCGTAGAATTTTTCGAAATCTCCTTCTAAAGATAAAATTAAGTCCTTTACTTGTGCAAATCTACTCATGATAATTTGTTTTTTAGGTTGTGTAAATAATATTAGATTGTCTTTATGCCCTTAAATGAGCTTTAATAAGCGAAATTTAGTAAAAAACTTGTTGTGTGCAAATTAAAATCAAGAAAAAACAGAAAAAAAATTGAAAAAAGTACAATTTTTTCTTATTCAACCGTTAAATCAATCAATTATTGGGCATAGTAGCCAGATTTCAATCTTTCTTGCACTTCAGCAAAGCAATTGCAGGTATATTCTATATCCGCTAAGCTGTGAGAAGAGGTAGGAATGATTCTTAACATGATTTGGCCTTTAGGAACTACTGGATAAACGACAATGCTACAGAATATACCCATGTTTTCGCGTAAGTCACGTACTAGTTTGGTTACCGCAGCAATATCATATTCACCATGTAAGAATACGGGTGTTACAGGAGACTGAGTTTCTCCGATATCAAATCCTTTCTCTTTTAACCCCTTTTGTAAGGCACGTACATTAGCCCATAAGGTTTCTCTTAATTCTGGATGTTTTTTGATCAACTCTAAACGTTTCATGCCACCGATGACAAAAGGCATAGGTAATGCTTTTGCATAGGTTTGAGAACGCATATTGTATTTTAAATACATGATAATCTCCTTAGGTGCCGCAACGAAGGCTCCAATAGCAGCCATAGATTTAGCAAATGTGGAGAAGTATAAATCGATACCTTCTGTACAGTTTAAATATTCACCTACTCCTTTTCCATTGTCACCCATGGTTCCAAAACCGTGAGCATCATCTACTAACATACGGAAATTGAAGTCTTTTTTCATTTCCACAATCTTGTCTAGGGACCCTACTTTTCCTGACATCCCAAAAACTCCTTCCGTAATCACTAAAATACCACCTCCCGTTTCGTTGGTAATTTTAGTCGCACGCTCTAAGTTCTTGCGCAATGAATCCATGTCATTGTGGTTGAACTTATAGTATTGACCCATTTTCGCCTTGTGAAGACGTATTCCATCAATTAAACAGGCATGAGACTCTGCGTCATATACGATCACATCTTTGTGATCGACCATGCATTCGATTACTGACATAACGCCTTGGTATCCGTAGTTTAGTAAGAATGCATCCTCTTTTCCAACGAATTCAGCCAATTGACGCTCAAATTCTTCATGCTCATCTGTATTACCAGACATCATTCGAGCTCCCATAGGGTAGGCTAAACCGTATTTAGCGGTAGCTTCAGCATCGGCTTTTCTTACTTCTGGATGATTCGCAAGTCCTAAATAGTTATTTAAAGACCAGTTTAACATTTCTTTGCCCATGAAAGTCATTCTAGGGCCTAATTCTCCTGTTAATTTTGGGAATGAAAAATAATGATGGGAATAATGGGCATGTGCACCGATGGGTCCCATGTTATTAACTACCTTCTCGAAAATATCCACTGTTAGTCTACGTTTTATTGAAAAATTCTTTAAATAATCACAAAGTTAAATTATATTTTTATTATCGCAATGTTAGTAAATCATCGGATTCTATTAATTTGTCGATTCATTTCAAAACAAACTTAAAATGACTAAGTATTTTCTCCTTCTCACGCTACATTTTTCTCTTTTGGCTCAAATCACTCAGAAACCTCTCCTGGAAGGAAAGAATGGTATGGTGGTTTCTACCCATCCTGCGGCTTCTGAAATTGGTTTAGCGATCTTGAAAAATGGAGGAAATGCGGTAGATGCAGCTGTGGCTGTGAATTTTGCTTTAGCTGTGGCTCATCCATCTGCAGGGAATATTGGTGGGGGAGGATTTCTCGTTTACCGGGATAAATCTGGTGCCGTTAAGGCATTAGATTATCGGGAAAAAGCTCCTTTAGCGGCGAGCAGAGATATGTATTTAGATCCTGAGGGTAATATTATTCCAGGTAAAAGTATGACTGGAATATTTTCAGTAGGAGTTCCAGGTACAGTGGCAGGGATGCAAGAAATGCACGCAAAATTAGGTCGCTTGCCATGGGAAGCGCTTTTAAAGCCGGCAGTAGCTTTAGCTAGAAATGGTTTAGTGCTGACTGAAAAAGAAGCTAGAGGTTTAAATCGCCAGAGAACAGAGTTTATAAAAGAGAATCCAGGAAAGAATTATTTACTATCGGCTGAGGGGAAAGAGTGGAAGGCAGGTGATTTGTTAGTGCAGGAGGATTTAGCGAATACGTTAGAGTTAATCCTGAGAAAGAAGGCCAAAGGTTTCTATAAAGGCCCAACCGCTCGAAATATCGTGAGAGAAATGAAATCAAAAAATGGCATCATTTCGAAGAAGGATTTACGTCATTACCAGGCTGTTTGGCGTACCCCTATCAAGAGTCAATACAAGAATTACCAGATCATTGGAATGCCGCCACCCAGCAGTGGAGGAGTAGCCTTTGCGCAATTATTACAAATGGTTGCCCCTTACTCGCTTAAAAATTGGGGTCCTACCTCTGATTCGACGATTCAGGTGATGGTCGAAGCAGAGCGGCGTGTGTATGCGGATCGCGCGAAGTGGTTAGGGGATCCGGATTTTGTCAAAGTACCTGTAGCTGAATTAATCGATTCGACTTATGCTACTTCTCGTATGTCTTCGATGAATTTTAATCAGGCCACTAAGAGTTCTGACATTCAGGCTGGAGTTTTTCCGGGTTACGAGAGTCCCGAAACGACGCATTATAGCATTGTGGACGGGGAAGGAAATGCAGTGTCTATCACCACTACGTTGAATAATTCTTATGGTTCTAAAGTATTTGTGGGTGGATCAGGTTTCCTTTTGAATGATGAGATGGATGATTTTTCTGCCAAAGCAGGTGCGCCTAATCTCTATGGTTTAATCGGTTCAAAGGCGAATGAGATTCAACCTAACAAGCGTATGCTTTCTAGTATGACTCCTACTATTGTGGAGGAAAACGGTAAATTAAAAATGGTGGTGGGGACTCCAGGAGGCTCAACAATTATTACGAGTGTCTTTCAAGTGGTTTTGAATACCTTGGAAATGGGGATGAATATGCAACAAGCGGTAGAATATCCTCGTTTTCATCACCAATGGTTGCCAGAGAAAATTACGTCAGAACCGAATCGTTTTTCAGCAGAACAACAAGTTCGCCTTCAATCAAAAGGGTATACTTTTGCGCCTGTTTCGGCTATTGGTTTAGTAGAAGGAATTTTAGTGTTACCGAATGGGAACCTGCAAGGTGGTGCAGATTCCCGTGGGGATGATACCGTGTCTGCTTATTGAAATAAGGTAGCGACGAAATAGGCGGCAGCGGCGGCTGCCGCACCTATAGAGGTTACTTTTAATGATCCGATGATGGGGTTTTGGCCGGTTACTTTGCTCTTAAAGTAGCCAAATACCAACAAGGCTAAAATGGTTACTTCGGCAGAGTAGATTAAACCATCCTGTGGTTTTTCCACATAGAAATAAGGAATAAGGGGAATGAAACCTCCCATGATATAGGAGATACCAATAGTTAAGGCCGAATTTCTAGCACGATTTGGGTTAGGGCGCTCTAGCCCTAATTCGAAGCGCATCATGAAATCGACCCACTTATCCTTGTCTTTGGAAATACATTCTACGACAATTTCTTGTGCCTCAGGGCTCAAACCATAATCTTCAAATACATCTCTAATTTCTTGTTTTTCTCTCTCTGGCACGCGTTCAACTTCGTCGTATTCGCGTTTCAATTCTGACTCGTAGTGCTCTTGTTCTGTTTGGCCAGCTAAATAACCGCCTAAACCCATCGCAATAGATCCGGCAACAATTTCAGCAACACCAGCCGTGGTCACGATGCTAGCTGAATCAACAGCACCAGAAAGGCCCGCGGCAAGAGCAAATGGCACAGTCAATCCATCTGACATCCCTATCACAACGTCAGTGATAAAATCAGAACTTTTCAGGTGTTTCTCGTATAAGTGGTGATCGTGTGAATCCATATTTTATCGGATGCCGTGCATCATTTTTTTAAGTGGTCCATTAGCAAGTCCAAACAGTAGAATGGAGGCAATTCCTGCCATGATGACAAATACAATGAAAAAATCGTAGAGGTTTTTGATCTCAAAACCAAGGAAACTTGGGAAGACGGTTTGGCCTACTACCGCAGTGGCAGGAGGTAATAAAGCGCCTAGCGTTCCAGATAAAGCATAACCAGCCGCATTAGCTAAGAACCAAACACCCATCAATAAAGAGGAGAATCGCTTAGGCGCTAACTTAGAAACTAAGGACAATCCGATGGGTGAGAGACTCAATTCACCCATGGTATGGAATAAATACATAATGAATAACCAAATAACCCCTAGTTTGTCTGTACCTAAGTTTTTCACTTTTATCGCGATGATCAAGTAACCAATGGCTAATAACAGTAATCCGATGGCTTGTTTACCTGGTGAATTGGGTTCAATTCCTTTTTTTGCAAGACGCATCCAAAGCCAAGAGAAAGGGAAAGCTAAGATGATGATGAAAAAGGAATTAGCGTTTTGGACAGAACTAGGAGGTAATTGGATGCCAAAGAAGTTCAAATCCGTTTGTTGATCTGCAATAAAGGTCAGTGATGATCCAGCTTGCTCATAGGCTGCCCAAAAGAAAATCACAAAGAAGGCTACAAAGTACATCACCCAAATTCGATCTCTTTCAATTTTGGTTAAGGTTTTGTCCCTCATTATCAAGAATGCTAAGCTGATTCCCGCTGAATAGATAACAGGATAAATCCAGTCTTTGATCGGATTAGCCACTTCAGTGACGAATAAATAATGAAATCCGATGATTAGACCAATAAATAAGGCGCTGGAAATAACGATGGATTGAGTCGAGAACTCTGCTTTTTCTGTCTCCTCATCTGCTGATTTAATGGCGCTAAAGGTAGGGGCTAAACCTATTTCACTTCCATCTGGAGCCTTTAAAAATACCCCCTTTAAAAGGATGAATAAGATGGTTCCAATTAACATCGCAGCTCCAGCTGCTAAAAAGCCCCATTTAAAAGCTTCAATAACACGAACACCATCCACTTTAACATCCCCTAACCAAGGACAAATAAGCATGCCCAGCATGGCTCCTGTGTTTATCCCCATATAAAAGATAGTGAAAGCAGCATCTAAACGACTATCTCCTTTTTTATACAGTTGGCCCACCATGGAAGAGATATTCGGTTTAAAGAAGCCATTGCCTAAGATTAAAAATACTAAACCACCCCACATTAAATTCGTGGCAAAAGGGACGTCTAGCTTGAAAGTACTGGCAGAACTAAATAACAAGAGCTGGCCTATCGCCATCGCAAATCCCCCGCCTATAATACTGTTGCGATTACCAACGTAACGGTCTGAGATATAACCGCCCAGCATAGGAGTTAGATAACTAAGCCCTAAAAATCCACCATATAAAATGGCGGCCTCGTCTTGTTTAAAGGAAAGTGCACTTACTAAAAAGAGAGATAAGATGGCGCGCATTCCATAAAAATTGAAGCGCTCCCACATTTCGGTGGAGTAAAGAAAATAAAGTCCTTTAGGATGAGAGGTACTGTTTGCTGACATATAGGGTTACTGAATTTTTGATGACAAGATACAAGAAATTCGAGATAGATGTGAAACCTTTTTTGTAATATTGTCAATTCATTTCGGTAAACATCCTATGGGCAAAACAATCGCGATTGCAAATCAAAAAGGGGGAGTAGGGAAAACAACGACTGCTATTAATTTAGCTGCCAGTTTAGCTGCTTTTGAATTTAAAACCTTGTTGATAGATGCGGATCCACAGGCTAATTCTACTTCTGGATTAGGATTTAATCCGAAAGAAGTAAAAAATAGTATCTACGAATGTATGGTAGGACTTTCTACCGTTCAAGATAGTATTTTACCCACTGAAGTTCCTTTTTTAGATATTATTCCTTCTCACATTGATCTAGTAGGTGCGGAGATTGAAATGATCAATCTAAATAACCGGGAACGGAAGATGAAAGAAGCTTTAGAAGCCGTGAAAGATCAATATGATTTCATCATAATGGATTGTTCGCCTTCACTAGGTTTAATTACGATTAATAGCCTTACAGCTGCAGATTCGGTGATTATTCCCGTGCAATGTGAATATTATGCGCTAGAGGGTTTGGGTAAATTACTGAATACGATTAAGATTATACAGTCACGTTTGAATACCGCTTTAGTGATCGAGGGGATTTTATTAACGATGTACGATTTGCGTTTGCGCTTATCTAATCAGGTGGTTAATGAAGTGAATTCTCACTTTAAGAATATGGTTTTTGAGACAATTATTCCGCGTAATATTCGTTTGTCTGAGTCACCTAGTTTTGGGGTTCCGGCTATTTTACACGATGCGGACAGTAAGGGGGCGATTAGTTATTTGAATTTAGCCAAAGAGATTATTCGTAAGAATGGTTTATTAGTGACCATCTAGGTACAGCAATATGAGTGCAAAGCAAGAAAATACAAAGAAGAGAACGGGTTTAGGTCGAGGTTTAGGGGCCTTGTTAGAAGATTCTGATGGGGGCGGCTTGCAAGCACGTCATCCCTCTGATTTTGCAGGAAGTCTAGAAGGAGTGAATTTAATGGATGAGATTTCTCTGGAATTAATTGAAACGAATCCATTTCAACCCCGTGAATATTTTGCACCCGAGGCTTTGCAAGAATTAGCGGAATCGATACGTGTTCAAGGAATTATTCAACCCATTACGGTTCGGAAAGTTTCTGCTAAAAAATACCAATTAATTTCTGGGGAACGTCGTTTTCAAGCTTCTAAACTGGCTGGTTTAAAGACAATTCCGGCTTATGTTCGGACGGCTGACGATCAACAAATGATCGAAATGGCCTTGATTGAGAACATTCAACGGGAGAACCTGAATGCCATCGAGATCGCACTTTCCTACAAGCGATTGATGGAGGAATGCGATCTAAAGCAAGAGGATTTAGGAGCTCGTGTAGGTAAGAATCGTTCTACGGTAACGAATTATATGCGATTGTTGAAATTACCACCGCATATTCAAGTAGCGATCAGGGATACTAAATTATCGATGGGACACGCTCGCTGTTTAGTTTCATTGGAAGATACAGTTTTGCAAAATACCTTGTTCCAAAAGGCCATTGCTGAAGACTGGTCCGTTCGTCGTTTAGAAGATGCGGTTCGCCAATCGGGAAATATGGATACTCCAGCCACTGGATCGGCTACCGTTAAAGTATCTACTCAGGAACTACAAGCATGGCAATCCACGCTTAAATCCTTCTTCAATGCACCTGTTGCTTTGAAAATGAATGAAAAAGGGGAAGGGGAGATCAAGTTAAGTTTCAAATCGAAAGAAGAACTTTTAACCATTCTTAACAGAGTTCAATAATGTACTTGAAGTACTTTCTTCTAGTTTTGTTACTGCCTTTTAGTGTAGCCTCTATGGATTTAAAGGATTCTGTCCAATTAAAACCGGTGGTAAAACCGTATAAAATCATTCCGCGACAAGCCACGCTTAAGTCCTTAATGATCCCAGGCTGGGGGCAATTGTATAATCGACAGTATTGGAAATTACCGTTAGTGGCTGGCGCTTTTGTGTCGTTAGGAATGATTGCAAATTGGAATGATGTACGATATGCAAAGTATAGAGCGTATTATTACCAGGTGTCCACTCATGTAGATGACCCTACCTACAAACCTCCAACCACGGTCGCTGTACCCTATGAAGATGGTACGATTCGTGATTTAGATGTGAATCAGTTAAAGCGTTTAACGGATGGGTATAGAAGAAATAGAGATTATACCTATATTGGAATGGTATTAGCGTGGACCTTGAATGTGGTGGATGCGAATGTAAGTGCTCATTTGAAAACATTTGATGTTTCGGATGATATCAGTTTAAAGGTAAAGCCTACGGTAGATTACCAGCCTTTTTCCCAAAGTTTGGTCTCGGGCATTACCTTGTCATTTAATTTTAAATAAAGATGAAGATAGTTTTAATCGGGTATGGTAAAATGGGCAAGGAGATCGAGCGTTTAGCGTTAGGTCGTGGCCATTCTATCGTAGCTAAAATAGATGTAGATAATCAGGCTGATTTGCTGAATTTATCTGCCGTTGAAGTGGATGTTGCCATTGAATTTTCTAACCCAGCTTCTGCTTATGCGAATATCCTGACGTGTATTCATAAGCAAATTCCTGTGGTTTGCGGTACAACGGGTTGGTTAGAGAAGAAGGCTGAAGTAGAGACTTTGACCCAAGAAATGAACTCGACTTTCTTTTATGCTTCGAACTATTCGATCGGGGTGAACTTGTTCTTTCGTTTGAATAAGAGGCTGGCTCAATTGATGGCACCACACAAGGAATACGATATTTATACGAATGAGATCCATCATTTAGAGAAGAAAGATTCACCTAGTGGAACGGCGATAACTATCGCAGAAGGTATCATGGAAGCCTATGCAACGAAGGACAAATGGGTAAATAATGAGATTCCAGCAGCGAATGAGGTGGCTATATGGTCGCAACGTGAGTCAATTATTCCAGGGACTCATACGGTAAAGTATATTTCCAAAGTGGATCAAATTGAAATCACTCACGAGGCATTTAGCCGTGAAGGATTTGCCTTGGGTGCTGTCATTGCAGCGGAGTGGATACAAGATAAAAAAGGAGTCCTAGGTATGGACGATATGTTAAAATAAGATGAAGGAAACGAAAGAAACACCTAAAAAACAAAAATCGGCCTTCAGAGAATGGCTAGATTCAGTCGCATTCGCTGTAGTGGCAGCCACTTTAATTCGATTTTTTGTCTTCGAAGCTTATACTATTCCGACTCCTTCGATGGAGGGTTCTTTGATGGTAGGAGACTTCCTGTTTGTAAGCAAATTGCATTACGGTGTACGGACTCCTAAGACACCTTTACAATTGCCTTTGACGCATCAGAAAATTTGGTTCACGAATATTCCTTCTTATTTACGTTGGTTAGATTTACCTATTTACCGTCTTCCTGGGTTTTCTTCAGTGAAGCAAGGCGACGCGGTAGTCTTTAATGTGCCTAATTTTGAGGAGGATGGTGATGCGCCTGTTGATTTACGTACGTTTTATGTGAAGCGCTGTGTGGCGACTCCGGGTGATGTTTTGGAAGTTCGCGACCAACAAGTACTTGTGAATGGTAAAGCGATGGAAAATCCCGTTCGGATGCAACATCCGATCTTTATGAAGACTAAAGAGAATTTAGAAGAGAAATTCTTCGAGACTTATGGTATTCGCAATGCACCAGATGCAAGCTATGACTCTGCGGATTGGTTGCCTTTAGCTGAGCCTGATTCACAAAATGTGCTTTGGGGTTATAAGTTGAATACGTCTAAGGCAATGATGGAGGAGATGCAAGCCTTGCCTTTCAACAAAACATTTGATACGAATCTATTCAAAGATCCTAAGGGTGTAACTTTTGTGGATATTTTCCCGCACGATACCACTTTATACAAATGGAACCGTGATTTTTATGGTCCTTTGAAAGTTCCTGCTAAAGGATTAACGGTCCCTTTGACACCAGGAAACGTGGCTCTGTATAGCGAAGCGATTCAGAAATACGAAGGAAATAAGAATGTAGTGGTTAGCGGATATCAAATTTCGATTGATGGTAAGGCCATTACTTCGTATACCTTCAAGCAGGATTACTATTTTATGATGGGTGATAATCGCCATAACTCGGCTGATTCACGCTTCTGGGGTTTTGTACCTTCAGATCATATTGTAGGAAAAGCGTTCTTTGTTTGGATGTCGATTGACGCGAACAAGCCTTTATTCTCTTGGAAGTTTTGGGAGATTATACGCTGGAATCGACTATTTAGATTCGTAAACTAACAAAAAAGGCAGCTCTCGAGCTGCCTTTTTTGATTATAATACCTTCAGAACGAATCCCTTCAAGTAATTACTCTCTGGATGAAATAGGTTGATCGGGTGATCGGGTGATTGTGTCATTTGATGAATCACTTGGATTTCACGACCTACTGCGATCCCTGCAGCTACCAGCATATTGTAAAACAAATCGCGTGTAATGACTTGAGAGCAAGAATAGGTGAATAGTAAACCGTTTTTCTTGATTTTCTTTAACGCTAACTCGTTGATCTTTTGATAGCCCTGAAGTGCTTTGTGTTTCGCATTCATTGATTTAGCAAAGGCAGGTGGATCTAAAACGATGATGTCAAATTCGTCTTCATTGGCCTTTAAATAGGGTAGGGTTTCGCCTACAATAGCTTCGTGCTGCAAGCTTTGCATCTTATTCAATTCGATATTAGCTTTCACTAAATCGATGGCCTTAGCTGAGGCATCTAAAGAGATCACAGAGGTAGCTCCAGCCTCTAGGGCATACAATGAGAACCCGCCAGAATAACAGAAGGTATTAAGTACCGATTTGCCTTTCGCATATTTCGCTAAAAGGGCTCTGTTTTCGCGCTGGTCGATGAAGAAGCCTGTTTTTTGTCCGGTGATCCAGTTGATAGAGAAGGAGATTCCATTTTCTTTAACCGTGTAAGGAACCGCTACATCTCCATAAACGTATCCATTCGTGCAATTTTGTGCATATTCTGTAGGCAATGTCTCCCGACTTTTATCGTAAATGGCCTTGATCTTCTTCCCTAAGACTTCTTTTACAGCTTCCACGATCTCATCGCGATCACGGTGCATACCGATGGTGTGCGCTTGGAATACCAGTACATCTTTGTATAAATCCATAATTAAGCCTGGGCAGCCGTCTCCTTCACCATGAATGAGGCGAAAGGCATTGGTCTTTTCCAATGGCAAAAGTGCGCGTAAATCCCACGCATTCTGAATGCGTTTTTTCCAAAAATCACTCTTCGATTCGATTTCTTGAAAAGAGATGATTTTAACGGCAATACTCCCATTGTGGTAGTGACCTGTTCCTAGGAATTCGTCTCTAGAACTAACTACATTTACCCAGTCGCCATCTTGAAGATTGGGGCTTTGTTTTGCAATGGCGCCGGAAAATACCCAGGGGTGAAAACGTTTAACCGGAGCGTCTTTTCCCGGCTTCAATTGAATAAAAAGTGTGGATTTCATTTCACAAAATTGCAAAATTTATTCGAAAGATGGTTGGCCTGCAGAAAGCCAAGCAGAATACCAAAGATCTCCCACGTGTTTTACGGCTGCTTGGAACCGAGATTCGATTTGTCGATTTAGTGCCTTGTGGTACGCTAGACTATATTTTAGGCTCTGTATTTTGACTAAAGCTTGTCCCTTTTGTTCAAAACTATATTTTTCTCCTTCTTTTAAATCGGCGCTCACTTGGGTAGCCATAGAGAATAGGAGAGGTAGTTGTTTATGCGAAGCAAGTACCCACGTCCAAGCGCTATGTTGTACATCCGGAATGAAGGTGGCGGGTCCACTAAATTGATCTAATTGATTCCCTAAGATTTCGGGTATTCGAGATTCCCAAAAACTATGCAGTCCACCTTGGCCCGTTTTTTGACCATCATAATTCGAACTCGTATGCAAAGGGACGTGTGCGTCAGCTACATAGTGACCTAACTCTGCAGATAACTTGACGATTTGTAAGGTATCTTTTTGTATAAAGGCTTGAACTAAACGGGAATATACAATGGGAATATGCCAGGGTACGATGCCGTGCTTTCTTACTGAATCTTCTGATTTTTTGCGTAGCATTTGTTCCCAAGTGCTAAAACTAACTTGATTCAGATCGTATTGATCTAAATCGATATAATGCCGTGCAGCTTCAATATCTAGGATATAACGTCGCGAGTCGGGTAAGACAGCAAGCTCTTGTAACTCTTTTTGATGTCTTCGGTAAAAAGAATGTAAGGGGAAAGGTAGGGTATAGGTTGCCAATAAATTGATTTTTCGATGGCCAAAGAATCCCCAAGTGCTATAAGTTTCTGCGTGTACCGCTACAGAACACAGAATAAACATATAAATTTTAAGGTAGCGCTTGTTATTTAATTTCATATTGGTTACTTTTGCATTTCAATTTTGTAAAAAGAGAATTTTATTTAACAGATGGCAAATCATAAATCAGCACTAAAACGTATCCGTTCTAACGAAGCAAAGCGTTTACGTAATCGTTACCAACACAAATCAACTCGTACATTAATCAAGAAATTGAGATTGACGACTGAAAAATCTGTGGTGATCGAGCTTTTCAAACAAGTTTCTTCTTCTTTGGATAAATTGGCTAAGAAAAACATCATCCACAAGAATAAAGCTGCAAATCAAAAATCTAAATTAGCTAAGTTAGTGAACAAAGTAGCTGCTTAATAGTAGATTATCGAGATAGTGATAAACCCCTCCGCAAGAGGGGTTTATTCGTTTATATGGGTTACCTTTCTTGAATGAAAATCACCCAGAAAGAGGATATGCCTCGAGAAAAATTAGCTCGCGTAGGAGCAAGTGATATGTCGTTGGTTGAGATCTTGACCATTCTGATTGGTTCTGGGTTCGCAGAACATTCAGCTGCTGATTTAGCACAACTTTTGCTTAATGCCATCGATGGCGATTTGTGTTTATTAGCCCGTTACAATTCGTTTGATTTTAAAAAACTAAAGGGAATTGGTCCTGCGAAGGCAGCTTTACTTGTGGCGGCTTTAGAATTAGGGAGAAGACGTCAAATCTATGAATCTAGTTCCAAGCTAGTGATTCGGAATTCGGTAGATGCGTATAGCTTGATTAAGCCTTATCTAGCTGATTTGATACGAGAAGAGTTTTGGGTATTTCACCTAAATCGTGCCTCAACGGTGGTTTTAGCGGAGAAATTAAGTATGGGGGGAGTATCAGGAACTACCGTGGATCTTAGGTTATTGTACAAGTCTGCTTTAGAGCGATTGACTTCATCCATCATTTTAGCACATAATCATCCCAGTGATCAAATGCGTCCTAGTAAGTCAGATGTAGATTTAACGAAGCAAGTCGTGGCTGCAGGTAAGATATTTGATATTGATGTGGTGGATCACCTCATCATAGGGTCGTCTACTTTTTATAGCTTTGCAGACGATGGGAAATTAAACTAAAAGAGAGAGGATTATTTTCCTCTCTCTTTATAGATCTTTTGAAGTTTAGCACCTACTACAATTGAAATTGCGAATAAGATGATAAAAAACGCTGCTCCTGAATATCCCATTGTATTGTTGTTTAATGATGCAAATTTACAAATTATTTTAAAGAAGTCCTTTGGTACTTGGCAAAGAATCTAAATTTTTTCGATCGCGGTTTACGGCAATTTTGATGGCCTTAGCAAAGCCTTTAAAGATTGCCTCAATTTTATGGTGCTCGTTATCTCCAGTAGCTTGAATGTTTAGGTTACATCTTGCTCCATCTGAAAAGGATTTGAAGAAATGATGAAACATCTCAGTAGGCATTTCACCGATCATTTCTCGTTTAAAACTAGCCTCCCAAACTAACCAATTGCGACCGGAGAAATCAATGGCAACTTGTGCTAAACAATCATCCATGGGCAACAAAAAACCGTAGCGTTCTATCCCTTTCTTATTCCCTAAAGCTAAGGCAAAAGCCTCGCCTAAGGCTATACCCGTATCTTCGATCGTGTGGTGTTCGTCTATATGAAGGTCTCCATTCACTTTAACCGCTAAATCGAGATTACCGTGTTTCGCTATTTGGTCTAACATATGATCGAAAAAGCCTAAGCCAGTTTCGTTCTTAGCAACTCCTTTTCCATCTAAATTTAGGTCAATGGCAATTTTAGTTTCGTGCGTATTGCGTTCATGAAACACTCGTCTAGCAGGCAATAAGAAAAATTCGTGTATTTCATTCCAATTGGTGCACTGTAATGCTGTAAAAGGCAGCAATTCAGCAGGGATTTCGAGGTCGCCGATGAAAATACCTTTGGCACCTAAATTCTTCGCAAGTTCAATATCTGTCAAACGATCTCCGATGACAAAAGAATTCGCTAAATCATACTCATTTGTGAAATATTCGCCCAATAAACCAATACCAGGTTTACGCGTCGGTTTATTTTCGTGTGGAAAACTGCGATCAATGTGAATCTGTTGGAAGATGATACCTTCCGATGCGAAGATGTCTAACATCTTTTGGTGTGCTGGCCAAAAAGTTTCTTCTGGAAAAGAATCCGTCCCTAAACCATCCTGATTGGTCACCATCACTAATTCGTAGTCAGCAATCGTGTCTATTTTCTTCAGATTAGAGATAACCCCAGGCAAGAAGGCCAGTTTTTCAAAACTATCCACTTGTTGGTCAATTACAGGTTCTTCAATTAAAGTCCCATCTCTATCAATAAATAACACCTTTTTCATCTTACAAAGGTAAGCAAATAAAAAAAATAAGGTAATTTTGTGTTAGAAATAATCCATATGAGCCAGGTTTTTACATTAATCACACCCGAAGAAAAAGCATTTTTTGCAAAGCGTCTTGCAGATCTTTGTACAGAGAAGCAGGAAAAGGTGCTAGAATTGATTCCTGCCTTCGAAGCGGTTGTTTTAGGGAGTGTATTAAAGTTATTCCGAAATCGGATTCGCTTCAATGCGCTCTATAATTTTATGTTAGCGAAATCGGCTCCTCAAGAAGAAGTGGCTAAGTTATTAAGTTCAGGGAAGGGGATGCCGGATTATGAAGCATTGTATCGCTTTGGAGAAGGAATGATGGGGGTTTTGTTGCCGGATAAGAAAAGTGCGATTGCTACTTTATTAGGAGGTCAATTAGGGGCCAAAAGTTCGACAATCATCAAAGGTTTAACCTTAAGTTATGCTTTATACGGTTACCGGTTGAAGGAGTTTGATTATGATGCATTGCGTGATTACAAATCTTTTGGTGAGTTTTATCAGCCATATACCTCTGATTTCTATGCCTTAACGCCCGCTAAAATTCAAGTGGCACTAGTCGACATCTTAGTTTTAAATGACGTGTTAAAAGGGGATTCATTTGTATTTGATGAGCCGTTTGTTGCAGCTGATGATCGCCCTGCCCGTAATTACAAATTGATTGCCGCTGTGATAGCTGGAATCGTGTTACTAGCTATCGGATTGTTTTTTGCCTTCAGAAGCGGAGGGACAACTGAGGTGGTTGAAAAGGAGGATGCAGATCAAATTATTCCAATAGATAGCCTGAACAAACTAAATGATAGTCTAACGAAGGCGGTAGTAGATTCTGCGAAGGTTACTACTGATTCTCTGGTTACATTAACTTGGCCAGAAGGAAAACCTTTTCAGGTGCCTAAAGAATCTCTGGTGGTTGCGTTTCATGCCTATGTGACTGATTCTACAGTGGTTTCTCCTTTGGAATTAACCTGTACAGAGCTTGATTTTAGTGACAAGACAGAGCTGTTATCTTCTCCAACAACCTATTTGTTTAAACAAATTGCCTCTGGTATGAATAAATTTAAAGAGGTGGACGTCCAGGTACAAGTAGCTTCTGAAAAGGGGGCGATTGTAGCCAAAGAACACGCTTATGTGGTAAAGAATCGCTTAGTAGGTGAGGGGCTAAATCAGAAGCGAATTACAGTCGCTACTTTGCCTAATTCCTCGAATAATCAAATCATTTTCAGCTTTAAGAAGCGTTCTTCATTAAAATAGTACAATTTTATTGGATGCTAATTTATTAAACAGTATTTTTGTACTTTGTTTATTAAATACATCCGCAGGAACTCTCTTTTTTCCTTTATTCAAAGGCTATCGGCAGGAGTTAAATTACGGATGTGTTCGGGCATCGTAATTAAATATATCAAATGAGTGAAAAAATTCGCTTCGATTCGCTTCCATTGTCGGAAGGAATCCAAGAAGCAGTAAAAGAAATGGGCTTTGAGTTTGCTTCTCCCATCCAATCAGAAGCAATTCCTTTCGTTATGGAAGGTCGTGATGTCATCGGTCAAGCGCAGACAGGTACTGGTAAAACAGCCGCGTTCGGTATTCCGATGATTGAACATATTGTTCCTTTTGAGAAGTATGTTCAAGCAATCATCTTATGTCCTACGCGTGAATTAGCGGTTCAAGTTTCTGAGGAAATGAAGAAGTTGTCTAAGTTTACCAAGGGTGTTTGGGTGACGACGGTATATGGTGGAGATTCCATCGATCGTCAAATTAAGTCCTTGAAAGCAGGGGCTAACATCGTGGTGGGAACACCAGGTCGTGTTATCGACTTAATCGAGCGTCGTGCGTTGAAATTAAATCAAACATCGATGATCGTTTTAGATGAGGCGGATGAGATGTTAGATATGGGTTTCCGTGAGGATATCGAAAGTATTTTGGAAGAAATTCCCAATGAGCGTCAAACAGTCTTGTTCTCAGCGACTATGTCTAAGCCGATTATGGCCTTGACAAACCGTTATTTAACTAACCCTAAGTTAGTGAAGGTAGTGAAGAACGAAATCACGAACGTGAACATCGAGCAATTATACTACGATGTGAAAGGACGTGCTAAGATGGAAGTGACGACTCGTTTGATCGACTTCTATTCGTTGAAATTAGTCTTGATTTTCTGTAATCAAAAGAAACGTGTGGACGAAGTAGTGGAAGAATTGATGTTGCGTGGATACGCGGCTGAAGGTCTTCATGGTGACTTACGTCAATCACAACGTACCCAAGTAATGAATCGTTTCCGTGGAGGAAATGTGAGTTTCTTAGTGGCGACGGATGTGGCGGCACGTGGTTTGGACGTAGATAATGTGGATGCCGTAATCAATTACGATATTCCATTAGATGAAGAATATTATGTACACCGTATCGGTCGTACCGGTCGTGCCGGTAAGTCTGGTAAGGCATTTACGTTAGTCGTAGGAGCTGAGCGCAATCGTTTGCGTGATATCATGAATTATACGAAAGTAAAGATTGATAAAGGAGTGATTCCTACTTTCTCTGACGTAGTAGGTGTGAAAAAGGGTATGTTTATTGATCGGGTAGGTGCTACGATCGCTGAAGGCGGTTTAGAGTTATTCGATGACGCATTACCTAATTTCCAACATGCTGGTTTCACTGTGGAGCAAGTAGTGGCTGCGTTAGTGAAGATGAACATGGGTGTCGTGAAGAACGAATTCGGTGATGAAAATCTCGAGGGCGATATGGAACGTAGCTCACGTAAATATGGTCGTGATGAACGCGGCGGTGGCGGCGGTCGTTTCGAAAGAGGCGGTGGCGGTGATCGTTGGGGCGGTGGAGATCGTGGCGGTGATCGTCGCGGTGCTGGCCGTTTCGAAAGAGGTGGAGATCGTGGTGGAGACCGCGGTGGTCGTTTCGAAAGAGGCGGTGATCGTAACTCAGCACCTCGTGGCCCTCGTGTAGATCGCGATGGTAAGCCTTACAAATCAGATGAGAATATGGTACGTCTAGTGGTGAACATTGGATTTAACGAAAAAATCTCTCCATCGAATATCGTGGGAGCTTTTGCCGGAGAATCGGGTATTCCAGGAAACGTATTAGGTCAAATTCAAATCGAGAACAAACACACGTTTGTGGATGTACCGAAAGAATATGCGAATGTCGTATTAGACAAGATGAGCGGCGCCCAAATCAAGGGTAAGCGAGTGAACGTCGATATAGCGAAAGCAGACAAATAATCAAAAGGGGCTCAAATTGAGCCCCTTTTTTTAGTCCATTTTGCGTAAATAAAAATGTTGTTTAGGACAAATGGGTTTCAAGAATAAGAGCCCTAGCTCAAATAGATCAACAGTCTGAATCACCCCTTCATGTGAGTGTATTTCATTCCAAATTTTCTCTTGGCTGTGCGGTTTCTCAAATAGAAGGATGGTATTTTGAGGAATTTTGGCAATATCTTTATAGGATTGAATCTCCATAATCGTACAATCCGAATAACGATTTGCCAAGGCTTCTTTTAATTGAGAATAGCTTAATTGCCCTTTCAAATAGGGATTTAGCACTTCACAATACAGAGAATAGATCGATGGTGAATGTAATCCGTGTGCCGTTTGCGCCTTAAAATAGAATTGTAGCCGATTCATTAATTCAAATGGTAGGCTGGGATGAGCTCAAACGCGGGTATTTCCACTTTAAAAGTAGACTGATCCTCTAAATTCAGGAATACATAATGACCACTCATCTTACCAATAGAGGAAACTAATGGGCAACCAGAGGTATAAGTAAATGAATTGCCCGATTCTATAACGGGTTGTTGCCCTACGACGCCTAATCCATTCACCGTTTCTTTAGAACCAACGCCATCTATAATTTCCCAAAATCGACTCACCAATTGTCCTGGTTGATTACTTAAATTTTTGATTGTAATTTGGTAGGAGAAAAAATGCTTGTAGGGCGGATTAAGTTCAAATTCAGGTAGATGTGTCGTATCTACCGTAATTAAGAATCCGTTTGAATATGCTTCTGTCATCCTTTGAATTAGAATAATGAATAATGTAGGTGTAAAATTAGCCGAAACTTTGAATAATGATTGGAAAATGGTGTTGAATTCCACCATGTCTGAGGCTTATTTTCGAGACTTAGCTTTATTTTTAGACAAGGATGTGAATTCTTACAATGTATTTCCTCCTATAGATCAAATTTTGGCAGCTTTTCAACGCTGTAGTTTTGAGCAAACCAAAGTCGTTATTATTGGTCAAGATCCTTACCATGGTGCAGGTCAAGCGCAAGGTTTATCCTTTTCTGTTCCTCCTACTTTTCCTTTGCCACCTTCGCTTCGTAATATCTACAAAGAACTTTACGATGATTTGAGAATCATTCGAAATGACGGGGATTTGAGAAGCTGGGCGGATCAAGGTGTTTTACTACTGAATGCGGTTTTAACGGTTCGTTCTGGAGAACCTAATTCACACGCTAAACGAGGCTGGGAGGAATTCACTCAACAAGTCATCCAGATTTTAAATGAAGAGAAAGAAAACGTTGTTTTTGTTTTATGGGGTGCATACGCCCAAAAACTAGGCAAATACATTGATCCACAGCGCCACTTCATCATTCAAGCGGCTCATCCATCGCCTTTATCGGCTAATCGAGGTGGATTTTTTAAGACGAAGCCTTTTTCGAAGATTAATGAGTACCTGGTGGGGAGTGGCCAAGAGGTGATTGATTGGGCTTTATAAAGCTCAAAGAACAAAGCAAAAAGCACAAAGTTGGAATCGCCTTCGGCGATGAGTTTAGGAAATATTTATTTAACTAAGCCGCAGACGACTAAATCGCGAAGCGATGACTACTGTCCACTGTCCACTGGCTACTGTTTACACTCTCTTCAGTTGACTCGGAAAGTACACATACTGATTCGCGAATTCTTTTTGGAAAAATCCTGAGACGACTCCTTCGATGAATTCCTTGTGTCCTTCTTCGAATTCGGGTAACCAGCATTGCAAGGAGTAACCGTTTGAATCAGGCTCTTGATGTGAACTGATTTCAAATAAATGAATTTGATCGATGAAGGCTTGCTTCTCGATTTCTGGCATGATTATCGTCTTTAAGGCTCTTAATGCCGTTTCTGTGATGCTAGGCTCGATGAAAAGTGAGATGTTGTATTGAATCATGATTGCGTTAGTCTTTTAGGGCGTTATACAGGATTTCTGCCGTGTGGAGTCCAGTTTGTTCGATACCATCTTTGATTTGGTGTCTACAAGAAGTTCCGTTGCTAGCAATAATACTTTTGATGGGTTTATTTAAGAGACGCGGAAATAAAACCAGATTCGCGATTTGTTGAGAAATTTTATAGTGTTTTTTCTCATAGCCAAAAGATCCTGCCATTCCGCAGCATCCCGTCGGTAGTAATTCTACTTCGTATTGAGATGGAATGGTTAATGCGATTCGGGTAGATGTCAATCCGGCTATTGATTTTTGGTGGCAATGGCCGTGTAGGAGGATTTTTTGCTGTTTCCCGTGGAAGGAATCAGAAGTTATTTTTCCTGCCTTAAATTCGCGTGCAATGAATTCATCAAGTAACAAACAATTCGGTTTTAATTGTTCCGCTTGTTCGCGTTTTTCAGCATCCACTAGAGAAGGAATTTCGTCTCTAAATGTTAATATGGCACTTGGTTCAATACCTAAAAGAGGATGTTCGTAGGAAATTAGACTACCTAATTGATCCACATTTGAATTAGCAAGCGCTTTGGCCTCAATTAACATTCCTTTGGAAATAAAACTTCTACCGGTGACAATTCCTTTCGGAATTTGAACCCCGTAACCTAATTGATTTAATAATTTAACGGTCTTTTGACCTAAAGGAACCTCATTGTGATTAGTGAATTCATCTGCTAATAGGTAGACAAATCCATTTTCATAGGCATCTTGTGGGTTTTTCTGAGCATAACGCTCAAACCATTTTTCCAAGCTGGTAAATTGTACCGTTGGTAGACTTCGTTCGATGGAGAATCCCATCGCTAGTTTTACTAAGCTAGACGTCAATGGGAATTCAACCATAAAATTATATAAGGGAGCTACATAACTAGCATAGCGTTGCAGGGTAGGGAAGTGTCCGATTAATTTCGTGCGTAAGGGCACTCCATTTTTCAAATACGATTGTTGCAAGGTCTCAGCCTTCAATTTCCCCATGTCGACGCCGGAAGGGCATTCGGTCTGGCAGCCTTTACAAGATAAACATAAGTCCAAAATCTCGTGCAAAGCCGGGTTGCTAAATGTTTCCTCCTTAGGTGAACTCAATAATTGTCTGAGCATATTCGCCCTTGCCCGGGTGGAATCTTTTTCTTGCAAACTGGCCATATAACTAGGGCACATCGTGCCGCCACTTAAGGCTGTTTTCTTGCAATCTCCAGAACCAGAGCATTTTTCAGCGAGACCTAAGGGGTTTTTCCAAACTCCATAATCAAAGAAATAAGTCGGTTCAGCTGCTTTTTTATCCGTAAAACGGAAGGCGGTATCCATAGGAGGACTAGCCGTTATTTTACCTGGATTGAAGATATTTTGAGGATCAAATACATGCTTGATCTCTTTGAAAAGACTATATACTTCTTTGCCCATTAAGGCGGGAATGAATTCGCCGCGCAAACGACCATCCCCGTGTTCTCCGCTCAAAGACCCGTTGTATTTCTTCAGTATTTCAACCGTTTCTGTTAATAAATTTCGGAAAATGGCGACACCTTCTGGACTCTTTAAGTTGATAAAGGGCTCAATATGCAATTCTCCTGCTCCTGCGTGCGCATAATAGGCCGCATTCGTATCGTACTTCGAGAGTAATGCTTGTATTTCTGCTACATAAGCAGGTAAATCCAATGGATCAACTGCGCAGTCTTCAATTAGATTAACGGGTTGTGTATCTCCCTCAAGATTTCGGATTAATCCTAGGCCAGCTTTTCGGATGTCCCAACCTTTGGCAATCTCCTGACCAAATAAAGTGGGATAAGCATAACCTAAATTTTGCGACTTCAATTGCTTAATGAACGCTGAAACCTGATCTTCTAAGGTAGCTCGATCTGTTGAACGGAATTCCACCATCAAAATGGCGGCAGGATTTCCTTCCATAAAATCGCGGTCTTTTTCGAAATTCGGATGACCTTCCGTAAACGAAAGGATGTAATCATCCACTAATTCTGAGGCAAGTATCGGATGCTTTAGGGCCTCAATATTGACTTGCAGAGATTCTTGCAAGCTTTGGCAATGAATACAAACAAGCGCCACTTCTGGTTCAGGAAGATCCAATAAATTCAATTTCATTGCGTGAACAACCGCCAATGTCCCCTCTGATCCCGCCATTAATTTGGAGAGATTGAATGGTTCACCATCCGGATTAAAAGGCTGCATTTCCAATAAGGCATCTAAAGCATAGCCCGTATTTCTACGTTTGATGGACTTTTTGGGAAACTTCTCTTGAATTAACGTTTGAATCTCCGGGTTATTAAGCATCCGATGAATCTCGCGATAAATCTTGCCTTCTAAATTTTGTAGGGTAGTCTTGTGGTAGAATTCCTCTCTTGTTAAGGGATGCGTGTGAATTTCTGTACCATCGGATAAAAAGGCACGTGTTTCCAAAATATGATCACGTACTGACCCCCAAACAATACTATGCAATCCGCAACTATTATTTCCGAGCATCCCACCTAGGAGCGCGCGATTTGCTGTCGATGTTTCTGGACCAAAAAACAAATCAGCTGTCGCCAAATGTTTGTTTAAATCATCTCTGACTATTCCCGGTTCTATCCAAACCGTTTTCTCTTTTCGGTTTAGTGATATGACTTTACCTAAAGCAGAAGAGATTTCCATTACGATACCTTCACCTACCACCTGGCCTGCTAATGAAGTCCCAGCACCTCTCGGTATTAAGCCGGTCTTGGCTTGACTAGCAAATTGAATCAGGCGTTTGATGTCTTTAACAGTGGATGGAATGGCCACTGCCGCTGGTTTTACTTGGTAAACGGAGGCATCAGTCGCATAGATACGTTTGGCTATTTGCGAGGTTTGGCTCTCGTCAAAAAACAATTGACCCTCAAAATGGTCTTTCAACAAACGTACTTCGTAATTGCTCCAGCTCATAATTCCAAAAGGAAAAGTGAAATTACAAAATCCAATCTTACCTTCATATTGCCATTCAAAGTTTATACGCTCTGTTCATAAAAAGGAAGCGTATTTCTAGTGATTAATTTTCTAAATTTGAATTCTAGCAACACTCTATGAAGTTTTTAATCCAAGTTTACGAAAGTTTGATCTTTGCCTACCAGGCTTTGAGATCCAATATTTTAAGAACAACTCTTTCGCTGTTAGGTGTAAGCGTTGGAATTTTTGCCATTGTAGCGGTTTTTACTGCGGTGGATTCCCTCAATAAGAATATAAGGTCTGAAATTGATTCCTTTGCAGGTTCTGGCGTTTTGTACGTGGGTAAATGGCCATGGATAATGCAGAATAACTATCCTTGGTGGAAATATTTGAATCGCCCAGAGATGAAATACACCGAGTTTCAATTTCTGAAAGATAATTTGAAGTCAGCTAAAGCCATCGCGATCATTGATAACGGACGTTCGGCATCTGCTACTCGAGGTAGCTCAAGTATGGATGTGAATATGACGGGGGCGAGTTATGATTACAATCAAATAACGAGTGTGCCCGTACAATATGGTCGTTATTTTTTACCTATTGAGTCAGAGAATGCATTGAATGTGGTGATTATTGGGGCTAAAGTTTCAGAAAACTTGCAAGCTACGGTAGGAGATCAAATCAAGCTAAATGGAATTAAATTTCAAATCATTGGAATTATTGAAAAGAAAGGGACTGATTTGTTGAGTTTTGGTGGAACGCCTGATGAAAAAGTATTTATTCCTTATTCTACTTTTTCTGCTGTTTTTCAGAAAGATAAACCTGCACCTGACATCGCGATTAAGGCGATGGATGACGATTTAGGTCAGGAAAATTTAGAAGGGGAGGTTACTGGGTTAATGCGTTCTTTGCGATCAATTAAGCCTAAACAAGAGAGCAATTTTGCCGTGAATCGACTAGACGGTTTGAATCAATTCTTTGATGGAATCTTCGCGGCTTTAAATGTCGCAGGTGCGTTAATTGCTGGATTCTCCTTACTTGTAGGTGGTTTTGGTATTGCCAATATTATGTTCGTTTCTGTAAAAGAACGCACCAATATTATAGGTATTCAAAAATCGCTGGGCGCGAAAAATTATTTCATACTTTTCCAATTTCTTTTTGAGGCTGTGTTCTTGAGTTTGATTGGAGGATTAGTCGGAATAGGTCTAGTCGTCTTACTCACCTTGATTCCGCAAGATGCTTTGCCACTGGTACTATCCATGAAGAATATAGTGACAGGATTATTTATCTCTAGCTTTATCGGAATTCTATCGGGAATTATCCCGGCTTGGGTAGCTGCTAAGATGGATCCAGTAATTGCAATTCGATCGAAATAGATTACGGACTACTGACCACTGATTACTGACCACTGGTTACTGACTACTGGTTACTGACCACTGACTACTGTCCACTGCTTACTGTCTCCCACAAAAAAAGCCTCCCCTAAACAAATAGGAGAGGCTTTTTTAGTATTGAGTAATTACAGAGACAAGGTATCTAATACCGAGTTCATATTGCGAACGGCATCAGCTGATTTATTGAAAGCAGCTTGCTCGTCTTCTGTTAATTTGTAGTCTACGATTTTCTCCCAACCATTCTTGCCTAAAACGACAGGAACGCCTAAGCAGATATCTTTTTGGCCATATTCTCCATCAAGAGATACGCAACATGCCATGATTTTCTTCTCATCACGAACGATTGCTTCAACTAAAGCAGCTCCAGCAGCACCTGGTGCATACCAAGCAGAAGTTCCTAATAAGCCTGTTAATGTAGCTCCACCTACCATCGTATCAGCCACTACTTTATCTAAAGTCGTGTCATCTAAGAATTGAGAAACTGGAACACCGTTATAAGTTGCTAAACGCTTTAATGGAATCATCGTTGTATCTCCGTGACCACCGATAACTGTACCAGAGATATCGTTGATTGATACATCCATTGCTTTTGCTAAATAGCATTTGAAACGAGCTGAGTCTAAGGTACCACCCATACCGATGATGCGGTGCTTATCTAATCCAGCTACAGATTTAGCTAAATAGGTCATCGTATCCATCGGGTTAGAGATGATCACGATAATTGGGTTTTTCGAATATTTTAAGATGTTTTCAACGACACTTTTAACGATACCAGCGTTAACTCCGATTAACTCTTCACGAGTCATACCTGGTTTACGTGGAAGACCAGATGTAATCACTACAACATCGGAATTAGCTGTCTTTGTGTAATCGTTAGTAGAACCGATTAACGATGTATCAAAACCTAACAAGCTAGCTGTTTGATACATATCTAATGTTTTACCTTCTGCGATACCTTCTTTGATATCTAATAAAACTAATTCATCTGCCAATTCTTTTCTGGCAATGTTGTCAGCACAAGTTGCTCCTACAGCACCTGCTCCTACTACTGTGATTTTCATTGTTATAATTTTTGGTAAGAATGATTCAAAAAACGATACAAAAATACGACAAATCCTTAAATGATTTCATTATATTTAAGCATTAATCGAAATTATTATGTCACAATCAGGGACTTGGGTAAAGCGCATTGTGGACTCCCGTTTTTTTAAGGAAGCAATGGAAAAGAGTGAGCTCCTTTTTTCTCAAAATAAAATGGGTTTACTGACTTTATTGAAGGGCGCATTAAAAAAGGTACAAGAAACGGCAGCTAGCAGTAATTTGACTGTTGTTAAATTGTTAAATCGCTATATCATTTTATTTAGTGAATTAATGAAGGCCTACGTGCAAGGTTCTTATACTAAGTTGCCTGCAATGACGTTAGTTAAAATCACGGCTGCTTTGCTTTACTTTGTGATGCCTATTGATGTTATTCCAGACTTCCTTCCGTTAGTCGGATTTGCAGATGATTTAGCGATTGTCGTTTGGGTAGGAAAAGCGATTAAAGAGGAGCTGGATGCGTTTGAAAAACATCTTTAAATACACGAATAATTAACCTTTTTTAAATATATTTACGAAAATTTAGACAAAACTAGATATGATGACTGCAAGCATATTATTATTTTTAAATAGCCTAGGCGGTGGCGAAATGCTATTGATTGGTTTATTGATTTTATTGTTTTTTGGTGGAAAAAAACTTCCAGAATTAATGAAAGGCCTTGGAAAAGGTATTCGCGAGTTTCAAAATGCGAAAAATGATGTAAAAGATCAGATCAATAAAGAGTTAGACGATACGAAAGAATAAGTCTCTCCAGTACTTACTATCTGCATAGTTGAAGAAATTCAACTATGCTTTTGTGTTTCTATAGATTCCCTTTTTTAATGAGTAATTCCAATCAACCCTATGCGAAAATTAGGGAGAAATTGTTAGCGGGTGAGCTTTCTGTTTCTTCTATCGTCGCAGGTCATTTAAATCAAATTCATACGCACAACAAGGCTTTAAATGCTTTTTTGGAGGTATATGAAGAGGAAGCAATTGAAAAAGCTGCGCTAATTGATGCTAAAATAAAAGCTGGAACCGCCGGCAAATTAGCCGGATTAGTGGTGGGTATTAAAGACTTACTTTGTTACGAAGGGCATCATTCCTACGCAGGTAGTAAGATTTTGGATTCTTTTAAATCCACTTTTTCCGCAACGGCTGTTCAGCGATTGATCGACGAAGATGCGATTATCATTGGACGCCAAAATTGCGATGAGTTTGGGATGGGAAGTACGAATGAAAATTCAGCTTTTGGTCCTGTAGTAAATTTCGTTAATCAAGCACACGTTGCAGGTGGTAGTTCTGGCGGCTCTG
Organism: Aquirufa antheringensis; assembly: GCF_023921165.1. Classification (NCBI taxonomy): domain Bacteria; kingdom Pseudomonadati; phylum Bacteroidota; class Cytophagia; order Cytophagales; family Flectobacillaceae; genus Aquirufa; species Aquirufa antheringensis. The sequence continues at coordinate 2,425,609 of NZ_CP049835.1, read as the reverse complement.
CAGTAGCTGTTCAGGCAGGTATGTGTCAAGTTTCTTTAGGAACGGATACTGGTGGATCGATTCGAATGCCGGCAGCTTTTTGTGGCGTAATAGGCTTGAAACCTACCTATGGTTTAGTTTCTCGCTGGGGTTTAATCGCTTATGCCTCTTCATTTGACACGATTGGGCCTATTGCAAACTATGTTTCAGATGCGCGATTGGTTTTAGATACGATTAAGGGACAGGATGGTCAAGATAGTACCTTAAGTTCTACCATTCCTGCTGCTAAGTCTGACAATAAACGTATCGCTTATATCAAAGAAGTGGTAGAGCATCCCAGTCTTCAGCCGGAAATTAAAGAGGCATTTGTCCTACAAGTGGATAAGTTAAAAAAGTTAGGATATGTAGTTGAAGGGGTAGATTTTTCATATATCGATCAGTTATTGCCCACGTATTATGTGTTGACGACGGCTGAATCGAGTTCGAATTTATCTCGATTTGATGGGGTGAAGTTTGGACATAGAACATCTAATCCGTTGGATTTGATGCAGTTATACAAGCGAACGCGTCAAGAGGGTTTTGGAGCGGAAGTGCAACGTCGTATTATGCTTGGCACTTTCGTTTTAAGCGCAGATTATTATGATGCTTATTATACTAAAGCCCAAAAAGTACGTCGTTTAATTCAAGACAGGACCCTTGCCATTTTAGCGGAATACGATTTTATCATCTCTCCTACAACTTCCTCTACGGCTTACCGACTAGGAGAAAAAACACTTGATCCTATTCAGATGTATTTAGGTGATTTATTTACAGTACAGGCCAATGTGGCAGGTATTCCGGGACTGTCCATTCCGATGGGAACAGATTCTGCTGGCTTACCGATGGGCTTCCAATTAATGACAAGTCCTTTCCAAGAGGCTAAAATGTTAGAGTTAGGTGAAATATTAAGCCATGATGTGGAATAAATTTGTATTTCTTTCCTGTTTATTCACTTCCGTTCTAAGCTTTGGTCAAGTCACGGGGTCCTATCAACCTGCCTATGATTTAAAGCAGATCGATTCTTTAGCCAAAGTTGAGCAAGGTGGACCTCCTGCCTTTAGTATCGACCCAGGTTTGATTCAAGATCGCTTGAAAAAGTTAGAGAATCAGATTCCGCTGCATTATAATATCCTTACGCATCAGTTTGTAGAGATTTTTGCGTTTAGGAAGGCGAGTTTCACGCAACGGATGTTAGAGCGCAAGGATATTTACTTCCCATTGTATGAGAAGTACTTACAGAAATATGGTTTGCCGGATGAATTAAAATACTTGTCTTTAATTGAATCTGGTTTAGAGAATAAAGCGATTTCAAATAAAGGAGCCGGAGGACTTTGGCAATTTATGCCTTACACGGCACGAGGTGATTTTGGCATGCGAGTGGATCAATACATCGATGAGCGATTCGATGCGGAAAGAGCAACGGAGGCCGCTTGTCAGTATTTGAAACGACTGCATAAGACTTTTGGGGATTGGCATTTAGCGCTTGCAGCCTATAATACGGGTCCATCTAATGTGAAAAGAGCCATGCGTCGTTGCGGTGGGTCGAATGATTTTTGGGGCATTTATGCTTGTTTACCCGCTCAAACTCGGGCTTATGTTCCTCAATTTATTGCGATGACCTATATGATGAATTACCATTGGGATCATTCCATTCAACCAGAAAACTGGGTAATTGATATTCCGAAGGATAGTATTTTAGTGAGTGGTTATTTGAATTTAAACACCCTGACTCAGTTAACAGGGTTTTCTTTAGATACGCTCAAGCAATTAAATCCGCATATTATAGCGCATTTTTTGCCTAAGAATTCGAGTAAAGTTAAAGTTCACATTCCCAAGAGTCGTTTTGCGTACTTTGAACAGAATAGAACGCGTATTTTGGATTCTGCGCGGGTGGATTTAAAAGCGCCTGATTCAGCCGAGATTGATACGAGTGAGCGAGAAGAACCTATGCCGGTTGCCCAGCGTCATACGTACCGTGTAAAAAGAGGGGAGACCTTATCTCGTGTAGCTCGCAAATTAGGGGTGAGTGTGTCCGAATTAAAACGGGTGAATCGTATCAGAGGGACTAAATTGCAGAAAGGACAAACACTAGTCTATTTTAAATTAGCCAAAGCCTCTACGAAGTGGAGCAAGCAAAAAACGTTCAAGAAGCGCAAATATACTTCTCGTAAAAAGAAAAAGACTACATCTAAAAAACGCCGTAAACGCAGGTAATTATGATAGCTTATTTAAAAGGTAAATTAGCACACAAAGATCGTGCACACGTAATTATTGATGTGAATGGGGTAGGCTATGAGGTTAAAATCTCCTTGCAGACTTATGCGGCTTTAGCAGATGGGGAAGAGTCATGTAAGCTTTATACGCACTTACAGGTGAAGGAAGACTCGCATACCTTGGTAGGTTTTCATTCTATGGATGAAAAGCTCTTGTTTTTGGATTTAATTTCGGTTTCGGGAATTGGGTTAAGTACGGCTTTGGTGATGTTATCGTCATTCTCTTCCAATGAAATTCGTTCGGCTATTATGAATGAAAATATTGCCTTAATTCAATCGATTAAAGGAATTGGTTCTAAATCTGCTCAGCGAGTGATTTTGGAATTAAAAGATAAATGTAAAAAAGATACCTTATTTGTGGAAGCAGGAATGGCTTCTCATGATGCGAATTTTGGTCATAAGCAAGAGGCCTTAGCGGCCTTGGTTACCTTAGGTATTCCTCGGACTGCCGCTGAGAAGAGTTTGGATAGTATCTTGAAATCAAATCCAGATGCAAGCGTTGAGAATTTAATCAAATTAGCCTTGCGATAAGTGTATTCGTTCGAAAAACATAGATATTCCTATTGGTTGCCCCTTTTTCTTGGGCTTGGAATGGTTTTGTCTTTTTCGAATTTTGCCCAAATCGATTCGCTGGCTAAATCGGGTAAGAAACCCCGTTTAACGTTAAAGAAACCGATTAAAAGCTCAGGGAAGTCTCCTTTCTCCATCTATTCTAAAAAGCCTAATTCATCCTACACATTTGAGTCTGATCCTAAATTAGTCATTCAAAAGGATGCGACGGGTACTACGCAAATCAGCGATTTCAAGACGTTTAATCAAATTCAAAATCAAGAGGTCAATCGGAGTTTTTGGAGATCCTACTCTAAAAGTTTAGATGGTTCGAGTAATCTGAAATCCCGGGGACTTTTCCCTAAAATTGAATTGCCGCCTGCTATTGATCGAATTTTTGGTGGAACTGAGGTATCGTTTAAGCCGAATGGTTCTCTTTTGCTGGATGTAGGGTATATGGGTCAATTTGTAGATAATCCAGCAATTCCGGTTCAATTGCGTTATGTGGGTAATCTCTATTTTAACGAACAAGCCCAGATTAATTTTCAGGGAAAAATAGGCGATAAGTTAAACTTGAATGTCAACTTTGACACGAAGGCGAGTTTTAATTTTCAGAATCAATTAAAGTTAAATTGGAAGACGCAGGAGGAGGATATTCTCCAAAATATCGAAGTAGGAAACACTTCCTGGACTTTGAATTCACAATTAATTCCGGGCATTCAGAATTTGTTTGGGGTGAAAACCTTATTGCGTTTTGGGGCTTTAGATATGACCGTGGTGGCTGCTCAGCAACGCTCAAAACAGGATTGTATCACTTTAAAAGGAGGTTCTCAAGGAAAGAATTTTGAGGTCCGTGTGGATCAATACGATGAGAATAGACATTTTTTCTTGTCTTCTTATTTTCGAAACAATTACGAAAGGGCCTTGAAAAACCTACCCGTAATTTCGAGCGGAATTACAGTGACGAGGGTAGAAGTATATGTCACGAATCGAACACAGAGTACGGAAACGCTCCGTAATTTAGTTTCGCTATTTGATCTAGGTGAAGCAAGTCCATACAATAACACAAATCCGGTATTCCAGCCGATCAATCCCACAAGTCCAGTGGATAATAAGGCGAATGGGATGTATGCGAAGCTTTTGGCAGATCCTAATCTACGGAAATCAAATGAGGCAACCGAGCAATTAGAGACTACCTATAATCTAAAGCGGGGAACTGATTTTGATGTGCTGAAAGGTGCAAAACGTTTAACAGATCGCGAATTTAAGTTCAATCCACAACTGGGTTACATCTCCTTGGTAGCTCCTTTACGTAACGATGAGGTCTTAGCTGTTTCTTACGAATACACTTTAAATGGACGTAAATACAAGGTAGGGGAGTTAACGGAGGATTACCAGGCACGTCAAGATGATGAGGTTTTGATTCTTAAAATGCTGAAATCTAGCACGATACGTAATAATTTGAATTCGAATAGTACCGGTAAACCGCACCCAATGTGGGACTTGATGATGAAGAATATCTATTCTTTGAATACATCAGCCCTCACAAAGCAGAATTTTCAACTACGCATTGTGTACAAGGATGATGCGACGGGGATCGATAATAGTAACCTAATTGAGGGAACAAATTTTAAAGATATTCCACTCGTTAAGGTTTTAGGCCTAGATAAATTGAATTTTGCAGGCGATCCTCAGCCAGATGGTAATTTTGATTATATCGAGGATATTACAGTGGACTCTAAAGCCGGTAAGATTATTTTCCCTGTTCTGGAACCTTTTGGGGTTAATTTACGTGCGAAGTTTACCTCCGCAGAATCCAATTTAGTGGATAAATACGTATACGATAAGTTATACACTGGAACGCAGACAGATGCAGCGCAAATATCCACGAAGAATAAGTTTTTCATTAAAGGAACCTTTCAATCTGGTGCTGGGGGTGATATTGCTTTGCCTTTTGGGGTGGAAGCTAAGTCTGTGACCGTTACGGCGGGTGGACAATCCCTTGCCGCAGGAACGGATTACCTTGTAGAGCCGCAATCAGGGCGCGTTAAAATAATTAATGAAGGGGTATTTTCTTCTGGTAGGGAGATTAAAGTGTGTTATGAGAAGCCTGATCTTTTTTCGAATCAAATTCGGACACTTTTAGGTACCCGATTGGATTATAATTTGGGTAAGAATGTCCATTTAGGGGCTACTATCCAAAATATGTCCGAAAGTCCGCCCGCTTTTTTCCGTCGTGTCGCCATGGGGAATGAACCGGTGAACAATACGTTGTTAGGCTTCGATGCTACCATACTTCAGAATTCACAAGGTATTACGCGTTTCTTAGACAAGCTACCTTTGATTTCTACGAAAGAAACTTCGGTGATTGATTTCCAAGGAGAGTTTGCGAAGCTCATTCCGAATGTGAATGATCGTGTGCAAGGGAATGCCTTTATTGACGACTTCGAAGCTGCTCGGGTTATTTACAATTTAAGTTCTCAGGCAAACCTGTGGAAGTCTGCGGCAACCCCTAAGTCCTATGTGTTAACAGGAAATAAATTAGCTGCCGGTTTCAATCGGGCTAAAATTGCTGCCTATACAGTAGATGCGAGTATTTATGGACAGGGAGGCTTCGCCTTGGATGTACCCGGCTTAGATCCTTTGAAAGTGAATGCTTATGCCTATGAGCGGGTTGTAACACCTAAAGGGCTATTTCCGAATAAAGATTTCGCAAACAACATTACCAATTTACCCATAGGAGTTTTAGATGTCGCTTATTTCCCTTCAGAGCGCGGTTTGTATAATTTTAATCCAAACTTAACTTCGAATGGTTTACTGCCAACACCTGCCTCTAATTTTGGAGCGATTACGCGCGCAATTAGTTCAGATACCGACTTTGATAATGCGAATGTGGAGCAAATTGAGTTTTGGCTAATGGATCCATTTATAGGAGGTGAGTCTGGGAAAGTTCGAGATGGAGTATTTAATAAAAACAATGAGACGGGAGGTAAATTAGTTTTCCACTTAGGGGATGTGTCAGAGGATTTTATTCCTGATGGATATTCCAATTTTGAGAATGGTATACCAGCTGGGGATAAAATTACGAACGGTACTGGAAAGAATGTGGAGACGACCGATTGGGGATTAGCACCGTCTCGTCAGTTTGTGATAAATGCATTTGATAATTCTGCAGGAAGAGAAAAGCAAGATATTGGTTTAGATGGTTTGCCTAATACGTCTGATGATGCAACCGCTGTAACGGAGACAACACATTTTAAAGCGTATCTGGATCAAGTTAAGGGGAGAGTGACGGATGTCTTGGCTTTGGCCAAAATCCAAAATGACCCAGCCGCAGATGATTTCGATTATTACTTGAATCAAAAATTCAATGGTACGGAATCGTTGATTCAGCGGTACAAAAATTACTTAGGGATGGAAAATAATAGCCCAACGACGGCTAATCCATCCAATACGAATTTCACCGAGGCCAATAGCATGCTTCCGGACCGAGAGGATTTGAATAATGACAATACGGTCAATGAAAATGAGGCTTATTTCGAGTATGAGGTGGATTTGAAGCCTAGTAGTTTACAAATTGGTAGCGGATTTGTCGTGGACAAAATCACAGAAGGTGGTGTGAATTGGTACCTCTTCCGAATACCGATTAAGGATAAACGGAATTATAAAACACCGGCTGGGGAGATTAACTCGTTTAAATCGATTCGTTTTATGCGGATGGTTTTGAAAGAATTCCAGGAGCCTGTCGTGTTGCGCTTTGCCCAATTACAGCTTTCTGGCTATAGTTACCGCAAGTTTGTGGGGGATTTAGATAAACGAAGTGGTCAGGATTTGCCGGAACCATACGATGCTAAATTTCGTGTTTCAAGTGTGAATATAGAAGAGAATGGTCCTGCTAATAAAGGGGAGAGCGCTATACCTTATGTGGTTCCACCAGGATTTGTACGAGATCAGGATATTACGACGATTAACAATGCGCGTCTGAACGAGCAATCGATGAGTTTATGTGTCGATAATTTGAGGCCTAATGACGCAAGAGCCGTATTTAAAAATACCTTATTTGATTTCATCAACTACAAACGCTTGAAGATGTTTGTATCGATGCAGAGCCCAGATGCGATTAGTGGACAGGTGAGCGCTTTCTTACGAATAGGGACTGATTTGACGGATAATTATTATGAAATTGAGAATACGGGTCTGACTCAGACGCAGAAGGGGCAAAGTTTAGATACGGAAATTTGGCCGATGGAGAATGAGTTCGACATCAAGTTTGATTTAGTGAAGCAAGTGAAGACGGAGCGGGATAAGCAAGGTAAAAGTCTCAATGAGCGTTTTACAATGGTCATTACGAGTTCTACCGGAAAGACCTATAAAATTACGGTGATGGGACGCCCTGATCAGAGTGCTACGATGGTGACGATGATTGGTGTGCGAAACACGAGTAATACGAATAAATCATTCTGTATTTGGGTAAATGAATTGCGAGCGTCTGGATTTGACCAGACTTCAGGTGAAGCTGCTATTGGTAAATTGGGAATCAAGTTAGCCGATTTGGGTACAATCCAAATGAATGGTAGTTTCAAGAATTATGGCTTCGGTGGTGTTCAGACCAAAATATCGGAACGCAGTCGCGAGAATAATCTAGAATATGGTATTACAGCAAATTTGAATTTAGACAAACTCTTACCTAGAAAGTGGGGCTTCAAAATACCATTCTTTATCACGTACGACCGCCGTACTATTTCACCTGAATTTGATCCTTTTGACCCAGATATCTTCTTGCGAAACTCGATACAGAAATTTAATTCTGAAACAAAAAAACGGTCTTATTTAACTTTAGTTGAGGATAATACGGAACGAAAAGGATTCAACTTTTCAAACGTGAAGAAGAATAGAAATCCTCAATCTAAATTTAGTAATCCTTGGGATTTCTCTAATTTTACTTTTAGTTATGCGTACTCAGAGATGGTCCGAACAAGCCCATTAATAGCGGAATATAATCAACTAAGTCACAAAGGAAGTGTTCTTTATGCCTATACAAGTTCATCTCGTTTCTTAGAACCTTTCAAGAAAGCCAATTTTGATTTAATCAAAGATTTCAATTTAAATCTGGTTCCTTCTTCATTGATGGTTCGATTAGATATGGATCGCAGTTTCATTAAGACCCAAATGCGGAATGCAGAATTTACGACGTTAGGTGTGGCCCCTCAATTTGAGAAGTATTGGTTTTTTAATCGTCAATATGCGCTGAATTGGAATTTAACAAAGAGTGTGGTGCTGAATTATACTGCGCAGGTGAATTCGATTATTGATGAGCCAATTGGTGATTTAGATACGCAGGAAAAACGAGATTCGGTGATGATTAGTTTGCGGGCTTTAGGTAGGGCCAAAAGCTTTGATCAACAAGCCGGTATGGTTTGGCGATTGCCTCTACAGAAATCGGTCTTAACCGATTGGATGAACGCAGATTACACGCATCGAATTGGGTATAACTATTACGCAAATTCGTTTGATATCAGGGATTCTTTGGGCTTACCATTTGGCAATATTATTAAGAATAATAGAGAGCAGGCTATTAATGGAAAAATTGACTTTGTGGCTCTTTATAATCGGGTAAAGGCTTTACGTTGGGCAAATAGTCCGCGCTCTTTTGGGAAAAATATTGCGCGCAATCCAGGTGATGAGGAGGATATAGTCATTCCGGCTAAAGGGGCCCTTAAATCGATTACACGGTTATTATTAACGCTTCGTGGTATACAAGTTAATTATGCGATAAATGAGTCTACGACGCTTCCTGGTTTTATGCCCAATCCAGGTATATTAGGTATGAATGCGCTTAATCAGGCTCCTGGTTTTGATTTTATAGCAGGGGGACAGGATGATGGAATTCGATTTAAGGCAGCGCAAAATGGTTGGTTAACGAGAAGTGCCGTTCAAAACACTCCGTTCACTCAACTCCGGACGCAAAAATTAACCTACTCCACTCAATTAGAACCGACAAAAGATTTACGTATTCAGGTGGATGGAAATTATAACAAAGGAGATAATTACCAAGAATTTTTCCGTCCTGAGGTTTCTAACGGGCCTTTTAAGTCGCAAAGTCCAATTCGTTCTGGAAATTATTCGATGTCATTCTTGTCCTTTATGACTGCTTTCTCAAATCCTGAAACGGTTTTCGAAGAGTTTAGGTCAAATCGTTCTATCTTGTTGTCGCGTCTTAATCGCACTAAATCAACCGAGATAGGTACCTACAATCAGAATTCTCAAGATGTATTGATTCCTGCCTTCTTTGCGGCTTATTCTGGTGTTTCCGCTAATACGGTTAAGTATTCCCCTTTTTATGATATCCCTTTACCTAACTGGAAAGTGGATTATAATGGTTTGAATTTATTACCTGGTATTAAGAACAAGTTTGCTTCGTTTACGATTTCCCATATGTATTCAAGTACCTATAATGTAGGGAACTTTGTGTCATCTTTAGAGTATGGACAATTTGCGACGGATTATATGAATTTAACATTGAATAGTCTTTTGTACCCACTTTCGTCTCGATTTGATCCGGTAACCAATACCTTGATTCCGGTTTACGTGATGAGTACGATTTCATTTGTGGAACGTTTTTCTCCCTTGATTGGGGTGAATGCCGTGACGAAGAGTAAAATCTCGTTGCGCCTAGAGTATAACCAAGATCGGAACGTAGGTTTAAATTTAGCAAACTCCCAAATAGCTGAATTAGCTAACAAGGATTTTACGGTTGCAGTGGGCTTTACTAAATCCAATTTATTGATTCCGTTCAAAGTCAATGGACGGTCCGTTCGCTTGCCTAATGACTTACGTTTTAATATGAATTTAACGATTAGAGATACGCGTACTTTACAACGTAAATTAGATGCGGAGACAATCGTTACACAAGGTTTTGTGAATTTTCAATTCCGCCCTCAACTGAGTTATAATGTGAATAATAAGTTAACTGTAACGGCTTATTTCGACAAGATGATGAATAACCCATTGGTTTCTAATTCCTTCTATCGGTCTACTGTGGCAGGAGGTTTTCAAATACGCTATAGTTTAAGTGAATAATCTAAAATCGTTTGCAAAAAATCGAGATTTTAGTGACCTTTGTAAGCAAATAATAATCATATGAATTTTCCAAGCGAATTAAAATATACTCAAGAACACGAGTGGATTAAGGTAGATGGCGATGTAGCTGTCGTAGGTATCACAGACTTCGCTCAAAGTGAGTTAGGAGATATCGTTTTCGTAGAAGTAGAGACCGTAGGTCAAACGATTTCAAAAGATGGTGTTTTTGGAACAGTAGAAGCAGTTAAGACGGTTTCAGATTTGTTCTTACCAGTGGCTGGAGAAATTGTAGAATTCAACACAGCCTTAAATAACAGTCCTGAATTAATTAACTCTGATCCTTATGGTGATGGTTGGGTCGTAAAAATCAAAGCGGCTGACGCTGGTGATTTATCCCAATTGATGGATGTAGAAACATACAAATCCTTTATCGGACATTGATTTTAAAACCCTGTTAATCAGGGTTTTTTTATAAGCCAAAAACAAATGCGGATCTTATTCAAACAGATTTTAATTCAAGATAGCCGTTCTTCCTTTTACGGCAAGAAAGTAGATTTACTCGCTGTAGATGGTCGATGGCATGAAATTGCCCCTTCGATAGAAGCAGAGGCTGATCAAGTTATTGCTGGTTCAGCACTACAATGGTTTCCCTCTGTTGTTGATCTTCGTGTGCACAATACCTTACCAGGGGGGGAACATAAAGAGGATTGGACAAGTTTACAGGCTGCTGCCTGGAAAGGTGGCGTCCTTGATTTTTTATTGTTACCTACGGGAGATCCGGTTCCTCAGCAACCAGAGGCGATTCAATTCATCGCTGGGAAATTAGCGGGTTCGGGTGTATTAGCTTATCCGTCAGCACCGCTTACCTTAGGGAATAAGGCGGAGAATTTTAGTGATTTGATGGATTTGCACCAGTCTGGAGCCCATTGGTTTAGCCATGGCGCTGGATCATTGCAGGATACAGATTTGATGCTGAAGTGTTTACAATACTTACAGCCACTTGCAGCAAGAGTAATATCCCGTCCTGATGTAAAAGGTTTGTCTTTATTTGGCCAAATCCACGAAGGACTTCAAAGTACTTTGTTAGGTTTGAAGGGGATTCCTGTGCTCGCTGAGACGATGCATGTGAAACGCGATCTGGATTTATTGGCCTACGTAATGGAGCATTCTTTTGGATTAGCTCATCCGAATTTTTCCTTACATTTTTCTTGTATTTCTACAGCAGAGTCGGTTAGATTGATTAGCGAGGCCCAGAAGGCAGGATTACCTGTGACAGCTGATGTAGCCATCTATTCGCTGATTTTCACAGAAGACGCGGTATCTGATTTTGATACGTTGAAGAAGGTAAATCCACCCCTTAGGACAGAGGCGGATCGTTTAGCCTTATGGCAAGGTTTAAAAGACGGAACGATTATGGCTGTAGTTTCAGATCACCATCCGGTGGAGGTGGAATATAAAGAGTTAGAATTTGATCAAGCGGCTTTTGGTACTATTGGATTAGAAACAGTGGCTTTAGCCTTTATATCGGAAGCTAAGAAACAGGGATTGACTGCTATAGATACGCACTTATCTCATGCAGGAGCAGCATTCTTGGGTATTCAACTTCCAGTATTGAAAGAAGGCGAGGTACTAAAAGGAATGCTACTTGAAACGAATAGCCATACCTATTGTAGCGCTGACATCGTTTCTAAATCTAAAAATTCAATTTTTATTGGGCATACCATGGAACATAAAATGGTAGGAGTATTTAACGGATTAACTTATTCATATGGTCAATAATTGGTTTGCAGAAATAGGTCGTTTTTTACTACTAGCAGGACTTTTTGTTCTTTTATTAATTGTCTATGGCTTCATTTTTCAGCAATTGGGAATTATTCCTATTGGAGGGAAAAAAGCGCCCACCTATGTATTTCTATTGTTTTTTCAATGGTGGTATGTGACTCGTTTTCCGAGGCGTAACGGAGGAGAAAAGAAGCATTTTTTAGTATATTTTACGCTGCAATATATTTTAATTGTCATTACTGCTTTATTCACTGCCTTCTTTTTGTATTACTTTTTTCAATCTCCTACAGGTATACAGATGCTGGATGCCTACATTCAACAAAGTTTGTTAGAATTGAATTCTTTCAAAGAGGTAATCGTCACTCAAGAAGGTGGAGAGTATTACAATAGGTTACACGCGGGAGTTAAATCGATTGATGCGTATAGCATTGCAAAAGATGATTTTGCCCAAAAGATTGCGCTAGGTTTCTTACCCAATTTATTAATTTCACTTTATTACAAAAAATAACATGGAAAATACGTCTGAGTCAACGGCCTCATCTTCGATTATAGCCTTAAAATATGGCTTTATAAATGGACTACTAAGTTTTCTTTTTTCTACACTCGCTAATGTCATGGGTTGGGCTGAGCAGTTTCAAGAGTCCATGGGTTGGATTTCTGGAGTATGGTCCCTAGTTCTTTCAGTTACCGTATTGTATTTATGTTTACGGGAATATAGAGAGCAGAATGCTGGTTTTATAAGTTATGGTAAAGGTCTTGGATTAGCGACTTTATTAGGTGCCATCAGTGGATTAGTAGCCGGCGGATTTAATTACATTTACATTCAGTTTATTGATAATACGGTTATTCAACGCCAAATGGATATCGCCAGAGAGCGAATGGAAGATCAGGGAATGAGTGCAAGTCAGATTCAAAGTGCAGAGGAGATGACAGCTATGTTTATGAACCCAGGAATGCAGTTTGTGATCGTGGTTATAATGAGCGTAATTTTCAATTTCTTATTAGGTTTGATTGTTTCAGCTGTCGTGAAACGCGAAAAACCTGTTTTTGAATAAGATGTTTACTCTTTTAAAGAAAGACGTGTTGGCTTTTTTTAGCTCTTGGATGGGCTGGGGAACCATCTCGTCTTTTTTTATATTAATGGGTGTTTATGTTTGGGTGATCGATGGGAATGTGCTGGATTATGGATTTGCTGAATTAACTGTATTTTTTGATTTAAGTCCCTGGTTTTTCCTGTTTTTTATTCCTGCGCTCTCTATGAATACTTTTTCTGAAGAGATTGATCGAGGAACATTTCAGTTACTTCGTTCTTTACCAATAACGACTACTCAGATTTTAATGGCTAAATATGGTGCTTTGGCAGTTATCGTCCTTTGTACTCTCTTTCCAAGTGTTATTTTTATTCAAACGATTGCCCTCTTGGGTTTCCCTACCTTCAATTATGATTCTTCTCTTATTATTGGTGGATATGTTGCGCTTCTTCTATTGAATCTGTGTTTTATAGCCATTGGGTTATTGGCATCTAGTCTAAGTAATAAGCAGCCAGTAGCTTTTATCTTGGGATTGGTATTGAATTTTATCTTTTGGCAAGGGTCTCTGGAATTAGGTTTATCCCCTTTTGATTTGTCCACCCATTATCATCGCATGAGTATGGGAGTTCTTAGTTTTAGCGATTTACTCTATTTGGGAGGATTTTTATTGCTTTTCTTGGGGCTTACGCGTGTTAGACTACGCTTCCTTACTTAAATTCTTGAATCGAAATTTTTTCTTGACAAAAATTGATTTCTCTAGCCTCATTAGAGGCTATGATGATCAATTTGTTCCGCTGTTGTTCTAAACGCTCAAAGAACCAATTCTTCGCTTGTTCATCAAAATTAGTCGTAGGTTCATCTAATAATAAAACAGGTCTTTCCGACAAAAGAGCAAAGCCTAATTTTATTTTTTGACGCATACCAGAAGAATAATTCTTGATTAATTTGTATCGACCAGGTTGTAGATCGATGAATCGTTCTAACGTTTCTAATGTAATAGAGGAGGGTAGGTAATTGTTTTTCGAGAGAATCTCGAGGTGTTCTGCTAAGGTATATTCTTCAATCAACTCGACGTAGGGAGCTGCATAGGTAATTTGTGAGTAGACTAAGTCTGGATCCACCCCAGACATTTCTACCGTCCCTGTATTAGGAAGTGTGAATTGGGCCAGTAGTTGAAGCAAGGTGGACTTACCTGATCCATTCGGGCCCGTAATAGCGTAGGAATTTCTGGATTGGAAAGTATAGTTAAATTGACGGATGACAAATTCCTGTCTGAATTTTTTAGAAAGATTTTGAACAAGAATTTCCATCGGTTTTAACCTTTCATAATCCCTCGTTCGGAATTTTTAACAAAATCTACAATTTCATTTCTCTCCGTAGTATTAGGTAATTGTGCTTCAATTTCAGCTAAGGCTGCATTCGTATTTAATCCTTTAAGGTATAAGTATCGATAAGCTTCTTGGATGATACTTATTTGCTCATCTGTGTAATTACGACGACGCAATCCTACTGAATTAATACCAGCGTAAGAAAGTGGTTCTCGACCTGACTTCGTGAAAGGCGGTACATCTTTTCTTACCAATGAACCACCTGAAATCATCACGTGTTGTCCGATGGTAGCGAACTGGTGTATGGCCGTCGATCCTCCGATAATGGCATAATCTCCTACTGTAACGTGTCCAGCCATTTGCACGGCATTCGCTAGAATGCAATTGTCTCCGATAAAGCAATCGTGAGCTACGTGAACATAGGCCATTATAAGACAATTTCTGCCAATGACCGTTTTCATCTTGTCTGAAGTTCCGCGGTTAATCGTCACACATTCCCGAATGGTTGAATTGTCACCGATTTCAGCGGTTGTTGTTTCGCCCCCAAATTTCAAATCTTGTGGAATGGCAGATATAACGGCTCCTGGGAAAATACGCACATTTTTACCAATGCGGGCACCAGGATAAATGGTTACGTTTGAACCAATCCATGTGCCTTCACCTATTTCAACATCTTGATGTATAGAAGTGAATGCATCGATGCTAACATTAGCTCCGATTTTAGCTTTGGAATCAATATGAGTTGATGGATGAATCATATATAAAATCTTACGATTTACGAACTAAACTAGCAGTCATTTCTGCTTCACAAACTACCTGACCAGCTACGTAAGCCTTACCAATCATTTTAGCGATACCTCTGCGAATAGGGGCCTGAAGTTCGCATTTAAAGATGATCGTATCTCCAGGAATAACACTCTTTCTAAAGCGACAGTTTTCAATACCTACTAAGTAAGGCCAATAATTCTCTGGGTCATCCACTGAGCTCAATACAAGGATACCTCCTGTTTGTGCCATCGCTTCTACCTGCATAACTCCTGGCATAACTGGATTGTTTGGAAAGTGACCCATGAAATAGTTTTCATTCATCGTCACATTCTTCACACCCACCACACTATTGTCATCCAAATAAATGATTTTATCAATCATTTGGAATGGGTAGCGGTGCGGTAGAAGTTCGTATACGCGTTCGTGAGTGAAAATAGGAGGTTGTTTCGGATCGTACGTAGGTACTTTGTTCTTCTCTGCGTCTAACATCAATTTCTTGATCTTACGAGCTAATTCTACATTAGAGGCATGACCGGGACGCGATGCTAAAATTTGAGCTTTTATCGGGCGACCCACTAAAGCTAGATCTCCCATTAAATCCAATAACTTATGGCGAGCCATTTCATTATTGAAATGCAAGTTTGTATTGTTTAGAATGCCTGCTTCTTTAGAAACAGAGATCTTAGGTTTACCTAACACTTCTGACAAATGGGCTAATTCCGATTCAGAATAGTCTTTATCTGCAATAACAATAGCATTATTTAGGTCTCCACCTTTAATTAAACCCGCTTTATATAAAACTTCTAATTCGTGCACAAAACAGAAGGTTCTGCACATGGAAAAATCTTTTTCAAATTGAGAAACGTGGCTCAGGTTCGCGTGTTGGCTGGAAAGAAATTTGGAATTATAATCTACCATCACCGCCATTCGGTAGTCGTTTAATGGTAAGGCAGCTAATTCAATTCCGTTTTCTAAGTCTTTATACCTTACTTCTTCTGTTAGTTCAAAGAACTTTCGGTGGGCATCTTGCTCTAAAAGAACAGCCTCTTTTAAGGCCTCTACAAACTTGATAGAACTACCATCCATAATCGGAGGCTCCGGACCATCTAGTTGTATTAATATATTATCTACTTCAAGGCCAACAAGTGCGGCCAAAACGTGTTCTACCGTATTAATACGAGCTCCATTGTGCTCAATAGTCGTACCTCGAGAGGTATCAACGACGTAATCTACATCGGCATCTGCTATAGGTTGACCTGGTAAATCCACACGTTGGAATTTGATCCCATGATTAGCAGGAGCAGGTAAAAAAGTCAGGTTGGCAACTACGCCAGTGTGTAAACCTACACCAGATAGGGTTACAGCTTTGGTAATAGTATGTTGCTTATTGTTCATACGCGTTTTTAAGATTCTAATCGTTTTAATAAGTCTGGTAATTGACGTAATAAGGCATTACGCTTCAAATATTCACTGTTAGGGGAGGCCGGCGTTCCTCCTAATACTTGACCTTCTTTACGAATTGTTTTAGTTACTCCAGATTGGGCGGTTACGATGGTTTTGTTTGCAATATTGATATGGCCAGCTACTCCTACTTGACCGCCGATCAAACAGTTTTGGCCAATTTTAGTCGAACCAGATACACCTGTTTGAGCTGCAATAGCCGTATTTGCGCCAATTTCCACATTATGTGCAATTTGTACCAAATTGTCAATTTTAACGCCTTTTTTAATCAATGTTGACCCCATGGTGGCACGATCGATTGTCGAATTTGCTCCTACACTAACCCCATCCTCTAAAACGACATTTCCTAATTGAGGAATGGTAGAGAAAGTCCCATCTGCTTGTGGTGCAAAACCAAATCCATCCGAACCAATCACTGCATTCGCATGGATAGTACAATTGTTTCCGATGACCGTATCATTATAGATCACAACACCTGGATAAATCATACAATTATCACCGATGGTCACTTTATTCCCAATCGTGACATGTGCTGCAATATAGGTGTCTTTACCTATGCTAGAGCCCTTTCCAATGCTTGAAAATGTTCCAAAGTAGAGGTTTGAACCTGTTTTTACATCTTCGGCTATATAGCTAGGTTGTTGAATACCTGTCTCCTTGACACTGCTAAACTCTTGGTATTTTTGTAAAAGAATTGTGAAAGCTGAGTAAGGGTCTTTTACTCTAATTAAGGTTGCTAAAGGCTTTTCTTTTAATACTAAATCAGCTGCAATGATGATCGCAGTAGCTTTTGATTGGTATAAATACGATTCGTATTTAGGATTTGCTAAAAAAGAAATGCTACCTGATTTCCCTTCTTCTATTTTATGAAACGTCGTTATACTTGCTGAACCATCGCCATCTACTGTTCCTTGTATTAATTGGGCTATTTGATCAACAGTAAATTTCATTCGGTCAAACGATGTTAAATTATGGCTAATAGAATTCCTTTAGCTCAATTCTCCTTGCAAATATACGCTCTTTGGACAACAAAAGTAGTATTTTTTTACAATCTTACTTAAAGCTTGTATGGTCGGTAAATCTGATGCCTCAAGTAACTCGACTACTTGACCTTGTTTGTCGACCATCTTAATCGTATTATCTCCCTGAACATAAGCTGCATTTGAAGTGGAACCCTCTACCACAAAGTAGGATAATTCATCATCTGTAATCCCATATTCGCGTTTGATATTCTCTTCAATTTCCACTCTTTTAGCTTTAGGAAGAGGTTGGGAGCCTAATTTGCAGGTAAATAATTTTCTGGCCAAAAAGTGGGTGCATAAATGCTTTAGAATTTTATCACTCGCGTTTTTCCATTCTTTAATAGCTGCCCAAACATCGTGGTCATCTAATTCAGTGAAGGCTATTAATAGACTTTCTTTAGTGGAAAACTCCTCCCAGGTGTAAGTGCTTTTTAGAAATGTTTTCAATGGGCTAGAACAGGGTAATTTCTGACCCTCAGAAATTAAGAATTTAGCTCGGCGTAAAATTTGAATTAACATGGTTTCTGCGGCGATGGCTGTTTTGTGCAAATACACCTGCCAGTACATTAATCGCCGAGCCATCAAGAAATTTTCTGTCGAATAGATTCCTTTTTCTTCAATGACTAATTGTTCATTATTCAAGTCCATCATGCTTAATAGACGCTCGGATCCAATAAATCCTTCACGAACACCCGTATAAAAGGAATCTCTGCTTAAATAATCAAGGCGATCCACATCTAATTGAGAGGAGACTAATTGATGAAAGAATTTACGTGGATATTTATTTTCGAAAATCTCGATAGCAAGACTTAGTTTGCCACTAAAATGCTGGTTTAATTTAGCCATCAATAAAGTGGAGACATCTTCATGTTTAACCTCATTTAGCAACGTGTATTCTAACACATGTGAAAATGGACCATGTCCAATATCATGTAATAAAATGGCGATTTCTGCAGCTTCTCGCTCTTGCGTGGATATAGAATACCCCTTAGCTTTTAAGTTATCTAGGACCTGATCCATTAAGTGCATGGCACCTAAAGCATGATGAAAACGGGTATGATGTGCTCCTGGATAAACAAATTCAGCTAAACCTAATTGCTTAATGCGTTTAAGTCGCTGAAAATAAGGGTGGTCAATTAGTTCAAGAATTAATGGATTATTGATTTTTATAAAACCATAAATCGGATCATTAATAATTTTAGTCGGGTACATGGGAGATTCTTTTCCGAAATTTAGCTAAAAAGGTTAGTATTCCTTAATTTTGTCACACATTGAATTCCAGAAATGGATGTACAATGCGGACTTGTAGCTCAGTTGGTTAGAGCATCTGACTCATAATCAGGGGGTCCATGGTTCGAGCCCATGCTGGTCCACTCTTTTTTTTACCATACTCTTGATAAGGGAGTATGGTTTTTTTTATGCCATAAATTCGAAATAGAGTAGGGCAGCTGCTGCTAATGTCATAATGATTAAAGCAGTGAAGCCTAGTACATTTGACAATTTTGAATTGGTGTTATCACCCATTATTTCTTTATTATTGGATATATGGAGTATGATTGCAATTAATACGGGTGCTGTCATTCCGTATAATATGGCAGTATAGATCAAGGCATCAATGGGAGTTATACCTATATAATTCAAAGATAGACCTAGTAATAAAGAGAAAGCGATGATGGAGTAAAAACCTTTGGCCTCGTGAAACTTCTTATTTAATCCTTGTTCCCATCCGAAAGTTTCAGTGAAAATATACGATAGAGAGCCACTTAAAACAGGAATGGCTATGAGACCGGTTCCAATAATTCCTACGGCAAATAGTAAATAAGCCATATCGCCTGCTAATGGTTTCAAGGCCAATGCTGCCTGTTCTACCGTATCTATTTGATGAATACCACTCTTGTACAATACGGTACCCGTCGTTAAAATAATAAAATACATTACAAATCCAGAGAATCCCATGCCAAAATCAACATCCTGTTCCATCTCCTGAATGATCCGTTTATTGACCATTAATTTTTTATGAACATTCATTTCTTCCACTTCCACAGATGCTTGCCAAAAGAATAAATAGGGCGAAATGGTTGTGCCTAAAATACCCACTAAAATGGCGATGTATTCTTTTGTGAATTCAATTTTTGGGATGAATGTCGCTGTTATTATTTCTCCTACATCTTGTTTATAGAGGAATGGTACTATAAAATAGACGAGCATAACGATACATAAATATTTTAAGATCGCTGCTATTTTCGCATAGGGCAAATAGATAATTAGACCTAAAAGTACCAAAGTGAAAAGTACACTGAAATAGCTCTGGTCAATGGTAGGAAATAATAAATTTCCGACAGCTCCCATACCGGCAATGTCTGCGCCTATATTCATGACGATAGCTGGGAAGCTAAATGTTAACATCAGGTATAAGACGGGTCTCGGATAATGTTTTTTCAGTGTACCAGTTAACCCCTGTTTAGTCACTAAGCCTATTCTGGCACACATTTGTTGAATAGCCGCCATTAAAGGGAAAGCTATTAAGGCTGTCCAAAGTGTTGATAAGCCAAATCCTGCACCTGCTTGAGAGTAGGTAGCTATTCCAGAAGGGTCGTCATCACTTGCACCTGTCACTAATCCTGGGCCTAGTAATTTCCAAAACCGCGCAAATCTTGTATTTAATTTCATATTTTTTTAAGATACTGGTAATTTACGTTTTTTGATTTTGATTCAGTTTATTTTAGTACATTACATACAAAACTAACCACTTAATAATGCTTTTTCTATTTCAATCGATTTTTGTCATGACGCTTTTTACGAGTTTTATGACGCCCTCGATCATCTTTCTGAAATCGCGAGGTTCTCTATTTGCGAATCCAAATATATATTTAGCCGTCTTATTTTTTATCGCTGGTATATATTGCCTGACCATTTATTCGATGTCCTTAGGGCATAGTTTATTATTTACGGTGCTATTATACGGCAATTTTTCTTCCATCTATTTCCTCATTGGGCCATTTTTGTATTTTTACCTGCGAAGTTTGCGAACGGGGTCTACCCATTTACATGGTAAAGACTTTTGGCATTTCATTCCGTTTATTCTCGTTTTTATTGATACTATTCCCTACTATGTTTCTCCTTATGCCTATAAAATAGAAGTGGTAAGGCAGGTATTTAGTGACTGGACTTCTATGTTTCGTATTCAATTGGGCTTTGTGATTAATGCGGCACATTTATATGTGTTAAGACCTCTTTTGCTTAGTTTTTATACCTTTTGGGGAATGTATTATTTGAAGCGAAATCAAGTTTATTTTTACAAAGCAACGAATTTAGGAAGATGGATTATGTTGTTTTTGTTTTTTCAGTGGATGGTATTTGTGGGAATGAGTTCCGTGTTTTTTGGGGTTTGGTTAGATAATACGTTTGGTATTTCACTGTTGAATCATCCTAGTGAAATTAAATATTTGTCATTAGTATCGTATATGATTATGGTCTGTACGCTGTATTTTTTTCCTCAAGTAATATATTTAAATGCTGATCGATTTAAGCGTATTTTGAATCCACAAGAAGCGTATTGGTGGAAAATGGATCAAGCTTTGAATGCGACCTATATTTTTGATAAGCCCTTTCTCGATCCGTTTTTATCTTTGGATCAATTCGGGGAATTAGTCCAAAAGGATACAAGAGAAATACGAGATTTTTTCGAACTTTATCTTTTCACTAGTTTTACAGATGAAATGAACCGCTTACGCGTTCAGTTTGCGAAGAACTTGATTAAACAAGGATGCCAGCAGAAAGCTTGTTTGAATAATTTGTATAAGGATTCAGGTTTTGCTCGTGCGGAGGATTTGGAGCATTATTTTTCTGAATTTGAAGGCTTAACAGTGAAAGAGTTTATTCTAACATTAAAATAATAATCTTATGAGAAGTGCACTAATTACCTTTATCTTTATTTTATCTGCTCAAGTGATTTATTCCCAAAAAGTAATTAGTTCTGCCATTGGAGCTGGAGGCGCTACCACGGTGGTAGATGGTAAATATTATTCTCAAATTATTGGTCAGCAAAGTGCCGTAACAGGCACATCTACGAATGGTGGAGTAGTCGTACGCCAAGGATTTAAGCAACCTTCTCTTTTAGAGAGGAGCATAGCCGCTTCAGGTATAAAGTTAAATGTGCAAGAAGAGAATCCCATTACTTATACCACATTTCCCAATCCTTTTATCGATAAATTAACGATTGGTTTCTCTTCACCTAGTACTAAACCAACCTTTGTAGCCATTTATGATCAATTAGGTTCAGTTATTTACCAACACACCTACGAGGCTCCCATTAAAGAGATTGTATTTACTGACTTTTCTGGTATTCGGGTGGGCAAATATGTTTTGCACGTGATTTCAGCTGGAAAACCTTTTGCTACTACGATTGTAAAAGAATAATTAGAGGCTAAAGGCAATGTATTTATTGCCTTTAGGAGTTCCTAATTTCGTTCCTCCACAGGCGATGACAATAAATTGCTTTCCATTCACTGCATAGGTGGATGGTGTCGCGAAAGCTGCTGCAGGCAAGGTAATTGTTCGTAGCAGTTTTCCTGTTTTACTGGCATAGATGCGCAATTTTCCATCTTTGGCAGCACCAATAATGAGTAATCCGCTTGCCGTCACGATTGGGCCACCATAATTTTCAGCACCCGTACCAGTGATCCCTTGTTTAGCTAACGCTGGTTCATCGCCAAAAGGTATTTTCCAAGCGTATTTACCTGTATTTAAATCGATAGCATTTAGGGTTCCCCACGGCGGACTGAGTGCAGGTAGTCCTTTTGCGTCTAAGAATTTGATATATCCTGTCATTTGGTAAGGTGATACATAGCTATTAGAAGTTTTAGAAGCTACTTCTTTAGGCAATTCGTCGTTGATAAATGATAGAATATGATCCTTTTCCTCTTTAGATAGATGGTTGAATCCAGGCATCATCCCTTTCCCATTGTTGATTATCTGCTGGATATACGTTTTTGATTTTTTTGAGGAAATGCCTACTAAGGTAGGATAACCACTGAAGGGGTTTCCTTTTTTATCCGCGCCATGGCATGATTGACAATTCGTTTGATAAATTTTTTCACCTGGATTTAAACTGCTTCTTTTTGTGGGTACCATCTTTTGAATCCAAGCCATTTCATTACTATTCACATAAAGAATACCGTTAGGGTCAGCCGCTGCACCTCCCCATTCTCCACCTCCATCAAATCCAGGTAAAATAAGATTTCCTTTTTCACTTGGGGCTGCGTGCCAGCTTTTGTTTAAAGAAGCCAAGGTGTTGATTAATTCCTCTTTATTCTCTGAATAGGGGTTAATGTCGTTATGCTGTATTTCTGAAGATAATCTAGCGTAAGGCTTTGGTAAAGTGGGGTAGGGCTGTGTTAGCCAGGCTTTTTCCCCTTTTAATGCAGATCCCATTACTTTTTTTTCAACGATAGGGAAGAGGGGTTTTCCACTAACCCGATCAAAAAGAAAGACGAATCCTTGTTTGGTTATTTGGGCGACTGCAGGAATTTTTTTACCCCGGTGTGTTACTGTGATCAAATTAGGTGGGGCTGGTAAATCGCGATCCCAAAGATCGTGGTGGGTTGTTTGGAAATGCCAGAGCCGTTTACCTGTTTTAGCATCGAGGGCAATGAGGCAATTGGCAAATAAGTTAGCCCCCTTTCTGTTTCCGCCATAAAAATCGTATCCTGCTGAACCGGTAGGTACAAATAGGATACCTCTTTCGTTATCGACTGCCATCCCTGCCCAGTTATTGGCAGCCCCAGTATGGGTGTTTAAATAGGCATCTTTTGGCCAGGTAGTATACCCTTTTTCTCCTGGGTAGGGAATCGTATGGAAGGTCCAAACTAATTTTCCAGTTAATACATCAAAGGCACGAATATCTCCAGGGGCTGCATCAGCTCCTTCAGATAGGCGAACTGGCATAATGATGAGGTTATGGTAAATGGTGCCTGGTGTATTAGAAATAATAAATTTAGAAGAGGCAATGGCTGGTAAGCCTAGGTGTAAATCGATTTTACCTTGTTCACCAAAACTAAGAATAGGTTTTCCTGTCTGAGCATCTAGTGCCCAAAGATTAGGACCTGCTGTATATAAAATGCGTTTCTCAATCCCATTTGTCCAAAAGCTAACTCCGCGCGAAGTACTGGCCCAGTTTTTTAAAGGATCGCAAAATCGCCAAATTTCTTTACCTGTCGAGGCGTCCAAGGCAAAAGCTTGAACAGTGGAGCTTACTCCATAAAGGACTCCTTGGATAATCAGTGGATTTACCTGCATTTGGCCTGAATCCGGAAGATTATATTCCCAAGCTACTTTCAGCTGATCGACGTTATTTGCTTTTATTTGCGTCAATGTAGAATAGTGGTTGCGATCAGAACCACCTAAATACGCCGCCCAATCAGTAAAATCAGCAGGTTTAAGGGCTAGTATGATGATTAGAATAATTAATTCAATGAAATAAAGTACTTTCCTAGGGTGACTAAGCATAGTTCAGGATGATTATTAAACTAAATTCGGAAGCTGATATTCCAAATCTATCATTATTTTAGGTAATATTAGAAACCTTTTGACTTTGAAATTTATAAACTAATTAAATATGGGTTCTATACTAGGTCTTTTCTTTCATTCCCTTGGTGGTTTCGCGTCGGGTTCTTTTTACATTCCTTACCGTAAAATTCAAGTCTGGTCTTGGGAAAGTGCTTGGTTAGTAGGGGGAGTATTCTCGTGGTTGATTGTCCCGATTGTAGCGGCTTGGCTAACCATTCCAGATTTTATGGGAATTATTCAATCGATTGATTCTGATACCTTTTTCTGGACTTTTGTTTTTGGGTTATTATGGGGAATTGGTGGATTAACTTTTGGTTTAGCTATGCGTTATTTAGGGATGTCTTTAGGGATGTCTATCGCCTTAAGTTTGTGTAGTATCTTCGGTGCTTTAGTTCCACCCATTTACCGAGAATTAGCAGGAGTGGAAGGTGATACGATTTCTCACATTGTGGGAAGTACGGGTGGCCAAGTGGTTTTATTGGGGATTTTAGTTTGTGTTTTTGGTATTTTTCTTTGCGGTAAAGCAGGAATGATGAAAGAGAATGAGCTATCTCAAGAGCAAAAGCAAGAAACAATTAAGGAGTTTAGTTTGACCAAAGGTTTGATCGTTGCGACGATTTCTGGACTTTGTTCTGCTTGTTTTAATTTTGGCATTGAAGCAGGTAAGGATTTGGCAGACGCTGCGGTGGCTAAAGGCTGTGATCCCTTGTTTCAAAACAATGTCATTTTTATCGTGGTGTTATGGGGAGGATTCTTGACTAATTTTATTTACTGTATGTATTTAAACTTCTCAAATAAGACTTTTGGTGATTATGTAAATGCTTCAGCGCCTCTTCGTATGAATTACCTTTTTGCCGCAGTGGCTGGTACCACCTGGTTTTTGCAATTCTTCTTTTACGGAATGGGGGAGAGTAAATTAGGAAATGGTGCAAGTTCCTGGATTTTGCATATGGCTACCATCATCATGACTTCTAATTTCTGGGGATTGTATTTTAAAGAATGGAAAGGCGTTTCGTCTACGACAATGCGCACAGTTATTGGTGGAATTGTGGTGATTCTTATTTCAGTTATTATTGTGGGAATCGGTAATTCTATTCACTAATGTTGCAGCTGATACAAATCGATGAATTTTCCTCCACGCCTAAATACCGACAATTAGCGAATGCTATTATTGAAGGTATACAGCAAGGGAAAATAAAGAAGGGAGAATCATTGCCTTCGATTAACGAAGTGAGTTTTGAGCATTATATGGCTCGAATAACGGTGGAGAAGGGTTATAATTACCTCAAGCAACAAGGTATCATCGATTCAATTCGCGGAAAGGGATTCTATATTAAAGTGGAGGAAGTTCCTCGAAACCTCCGCATATTTCTTCTTTTTAATAAATTAAGTGTTCACAAAAAAATCATCTATGATGCTTTTGTAAAAGCGATAGGGGACCAAGGTTCTGTCGATTTTTACATTTACAACAATGATTTCAATCTCTTTAAAAAGATCGTAGATAGCCGAGATCGGGATTATACACACATGGTCTTGATCCCACATTTTGTGGAAGGAGAGGAGATGGCGGTTGATTTGATTAATTCACTGCCTAAAGAGAAGTTGATTTTATTGGATAAGTTGTTGCCCGGAATTCAAGGGAAGTTTGGAGCGGTGTATGAAGATTTTGAACATGATATTTACCAAAGCCTACAACAAGCCAAAGAATCAGTAGCCGCCTACCAGCAGATTCGGCTCGTTTTTCCGGCGCAGAGTTATTATCCAAAAGAAATCGTTCAAGGATTTATTAATTTTTGCCGAGATTATGCTTTTGAGTATGACGTAGTGGAATCTGTAAATGAGGTTATTTTGTGTGCAGGTCAAGTGTATATTACGGTGATGGAGGATGATTTACTACTTTTATTAGAACGAATTCGAAACGAGTCATTACAATTAGGAAAAGAGATAGGGATAATTTCTTATAACGAGACCCCCATTAAGCGGTTGTTATTTGAAGGTATTGCTACGATTTCGACGGATTTTGAAATGTTAGGTCGCAAAGCAGCTGAATTAGTGCTTTCGAATGAGCGGAATAAATGGCCAAATCCGTTTGTATTTATCTCCCGCGCCTCACTTTGACTTTTATTTTATTTGGCAAAATTCCAATTTAACAGCCGATTTGCTTTGCATTTTTGCAAAAAAAACGCCATTTTTGTAGCTTAATTATAATTAAAGCGCCTTTTAAATTAATTGATATAATGAGCAATTCCCCAACAACCTTATTTGATAAAGTATGGGACTCACATGTCGTTCGTAAGATTGCTGATGGTCCAGATGTGTTTTTCATTGACCGTCATTTTATTCACGAAGTGACGTCTCCTGTAGCCTTTTTAGGTCTTGAAACACGTGGTATTGGTGTATTATTCCCAGAGCGTACCTTTGCGACTGCGGATCACAATACGCCTACGATTAACCAACACTTACCCGTTGAGGATCCTCTATCTGCGAATCAATTATTGCAATTAGAGAAGAATACAGCGAAATACGGTATTTCTCATTGGGGTTTAGGTAATCCAAAGAATGGTATTGTACACGTAGTGGGGCCAGAAAATGGTATCACCTTACCAGGTATGACTATCGTTTGTGGTGATTCTCATACGTCTACGCACGGTGCTTTTGGAGCCATTGCATTTGGTATCGGAACTTCAGAGGTGGAGATGGTGCTATCATCTCAGTGCATTATGCAGCCTAAGCCTAAGAAAATGCGAATTAACGTAAATGGGGAATTAGGTAAAGGAGTTACGCCAAAGGACGTTGCTTTATACATTATTTCTAAATTAACGACTTCAGGAGCTACGGGTTATTTCGTAGAGTATGCGGGGGATGTGTTTGAGAAAATGTCAATGGAAGGCCGTATGACGGTTTGTAATTTGTCTATTGAGATGGGTGCTCGTGGTGGCATGATTGCTCCCGACCAAACAACATTTGACTATATCGAAGGACGCGAATTAGCCCCTAAGGGAGCAGATTGGGATAAACAATTGGCTTATTGGAAAACGTTGAAAACGGATGCAGGCGCTACGTTTGATGAAGAAATCACTTTCTTGGCTTCAGATATTGAACCGATGATCACTTATGGTACCAATCCAGGAATGGGTATGGGTATTTCTAAGCAAATTCCGAATGCGGATGAGGTAGAAGGAGGAGTAGCGACTTATGAGAAGTCTTTGGAATATATGGGCTTTGCTCAAAATGATTCCATGATCGGTAAGAAAGTAGATTACGTATTCATTGGTTCTTGTACCAATGGTCGTATTGAAGATTTTCGTGCTTTTGCATCGATTGTAAAAGGTCGTAAGAAAGCGGATCACGTGACGGCTTGGGTAGTACCAGGTTCTCATATTGTGGAAGCACAAATTAGAGAAGAAGGTATTTACGATATTTTGACGGAAGCAGGATTTGCCCTTCGTCAGCCAGGATGCTCTGCTTGTTTAGCAATGAACGATGACAAGATTCCGGCAGGTAAATATGCGGTGAGTACGTCTAATCGTAACTTTGAAGGTCGTCAAGGACCAGGTTCTCGCACTTTATTAGCGAGTCCTTTAGTCGCTGCGGCGGCTGCAATCACAGGTGTTGTAACTGACCCTAGAGAATTTTTATAAGATCGAATAAATAAAAGCAAGATGGCTTACGATAGTTTTAATGTATTAAAAAGTTCTGCAGTACCTCTTCCGATTGAGAACGTGGATACAGACCAAATCATCCCAGCTCGTTTCTTAAAGGCAACAGAGCGTAAGGGTTTTGGAGATAATTTATTTAGAGATTGGCGTTATGATAAAAACGATGCTCCTAAGGCAGATTTCGTTTTAAATAATCCCACATACTCAGGTAAGATTTTAGTAGGAGGAAAGAACTTTGGTTCGGGTTCTTCGCGTGAACACGCTGCTTGGGCGATTTACGATTATGGCTTCCGTTGTGTGGTTTCTTCTTTCTTTGCGGACATCTTCCGTGGAAATGCAATTAACGTAGGTGTTTTACCCGTACAAGTGAGTCCTGAGTTTTTACATCAGATTTTCACGGCGATTGAGGCTGATCCGAAAGCAGAATTAGAGGTTAGTTTACCGGAGCAAACTATCACGATTGTAGCGACTGGTGCGTCTGAAAAGTTCGCTATTAATGGATACAAGAAAAATAATTTATTGAATGGATTCGATGACATCGATTATTTACAAGCGATGAAGTCGGAAATCAGTACGTTTGCTGAAAACCGCTAGTCATTTGAAACGCCACATAGAAATAATGGATACGACGCTTCGCGACGGAGAACAAACCAGCGGAGTATCGTTTTCAGCCTCAGAGAAGTTAACCATTGCTCAATTGCTATTGACCGAATTGAAGGTTGATCGTATTGAGATTGCCTCTGCGCGTGTATCTGAAGGCGAATTTCAGGCGGTGAAGAAGATTACGTCTTGGGCCGCTGCGAATGGTTTTTTGGATAAAGTGGAGGTGTTAACCTTTGTTGATGGAGGAACCTCTGTTCAATGGATGCTAGATGCAGGTGCTAAAGTGATGAATTTATTGACTAAAGGATCTCTTAATCATTTAAAACATCAATTAAAAAAGACGCCGGAACAACATTTTAAGGAAATTGCAGAGACCATTTCTTTAGCCAAGTCGAATGGTTTATCGGTGAACGTCTATTTAGAAGATTGGAGTAATGGGATGCGCAATAGTGCAAACTATGTGTTTCAATACTTAGATTTTCTGGCTACACAACCAGTCGATCGCGTTTTACTCCCAGATACCTTGGGCATTCTAACTCCTTATGAAGTATCGGATTTTATTAAGCAGTTAATCGCAAAGTATCCGAACACGCATTTTGATTTTCACGCACACAACGATTACGACCTTGGAACGGCAAACGCCTTAGAAGCGGTTCGTTGCGGCGTTCACGGTTTGCATTTAACGGTGAATGGAATGGGTGAACGTGCTGGAAATGCACCATTAGCGAGTGTTATTGCGGTTTTGAATGATTACCAAACGGATGTAAAAACCTCTGTTTGCGAAAAGTCATTATACCGTGTTAGTAAATTAGTGGAAACTTTTTCAGGTTTCCGTATTCCTGTGAATAAGCCGGTGGTGGGAGAGAATGTCTTCACGCAAACGGCGGGTATTCACGCGGATGGTGATAAAAAGAATAATTTATACCATAATGATTTGATGCCTGAGCGTTTTGGCCGTGAGCGTAAATACGCTTTAGGAAAGACGTCTGGTAAAGCGAATATTGAGAATAATTTAGCTGCCCTTGGCATCCAGTTGTCTGATCAAGATTTAAAGATTGTTACGCAGCGTATCATTGAATTAGGCGATCGTAAAGAGGTTGTCACTCAAAATGATCTTCCTTACATCATATCTGATGTGTTAGATAGTAATACGATAGAAGAGCGAGTTCAGGTGTTGAACTATGTCTTGACACATTCGAAAGATTTGCGACCTTCGGTTACCTTAAAGATTTCGATTGATGGTGACGTATTTGAAGAACACGCACAGGGAGATGGTCAATACGATGCCTTTATGAAAGCATTAGGAATTATCTTCGAGAAGCACGGTAAAATACTTCCGGTATTGAAGGATTATGCGGTGCGTATTCCACCTGGCGGTGATTCAGATGCGCTTTGTGAGACGATTATTACTTGGGCAGACGGAGATAAAGAGTTAATTACGAGAGGTTTAGATTCTGACCAAACAGTTTCAGCTATCAAGGCCACTCAGAAAATGTTGAATTTGATTTAATAAAAATAATAATGGCGAAGAAGCATATTTTAATTGTTCCAGGTGATGGAATTGGTCAAGAAGTGACTGAAGTAGGAAAGAAAGTATTAGAGAAAATTGCGGCTAAGTTTGGTCATGATTTTACTTATGACGAAGCATTAATTGGTCACGTGGCGATTGAGGCGACAGGGGATCCATTGCCAGCAGAAACGTTGGAGAAGATGAAAGCATCTGATGCGGTTCTTTTTGGTGCGGTAGGTCACCCGAAATACGATAATGATCCATCAGCCAAGGTTCGTCCAGAGCAAGGATTGTTAAAAATGCGTAAGGAATTAGGTCTATACGCGAATCTTCGTCCGATTAAGTTATTTGATGAATTATTGAGTGCGTCTAGCATTAAGCCGGAGATTTTAAAAGGAGCAGACATTTTGTTCTTCCGTGAATTAACAGGAGATATTTATTTTGGTGAAAAAGGTCGTAAAAATAATGGCGATACAGCGTATGACGTTGCGGAATACAGCCGTTACGAAGTAGAGCGCATTGGTCGCAAGGCTTTTGAAGCAGCTCGTACGCGTAAGAAGCATTTAGTTTCTGTCGACAAAGCGAACGTATTAGAGTCATCTCGTTTATGGCGTGAAGAGATCCAAAAATTAGCGTTGGAATACCCTGATGTAACGGTGGAATACCAATTCGTAGATGCGACAGCGATGTTGTTGATCAAAGATCCTAAACGTTTTGATGTAGTGGTTACTGCGAATTTATTTGGAGATATCTTAACAGATGAAGCATCTCAAATTGCTGGTTCGATGGGTATGCTAGCTTCTGCTTCTATCGGTGATGGTACGGGTGTTTACGAGCCTATTCACGGTTCCGCACACGATATCACGGGTAAAGGCTTAGCAAATCCAATGGCGTCCGTTTTATCTGCCGCTCTTTTATTAGACATTTCTTTCGGAATGAAAGCGGAGTCAGAGGTGGTTATAAACGCAGTGGACCAGGTATTGAAGAAAGGATTCCGCACTGGTGATATCGCTGATGCGACAACAGATAAATCAATGATTTTAGGAACCGATGCGATAGGTGAAGAAATCTTGAAATTGATTTAATCGAATTAACTCGTATTTTTATGCTCAGTGTCATGCGATACTGAGCATTTTTTATACCTAGACATTTCATCTATGAAACATTTATTTTTTTTACTTTTCACTTTTAGTGTTTTAGCCAAAAGCCCTAAAGAGAAAATTCAAGTTACTGATTTACTGAAAATCAAGACAGCAGGCAAACCTATTGTCTCCCCGAAAGGTAATCAATTCCTCTACACGGTTACTTCCATTGTGGATGATCCCGATAAGAAGAATGAATTTGTATACCAGACGCATTTATATCTTGGTAGTCTGCAGACAGGTGAATCGAGAGCCTTAACCTCTGGCAAGAATTCTATCTCATCGCCAGTCTGGAGTCCCGATGGTACCAAAATAGCTTTCACTCGCGATATGGGTGCTAAATCTCAGGTGTATGTCTTGGATTTAGCAGGAGGGGAGCCTCAGGCGATGACCAACCTACCATTCGCGGTTTCCAATCCAGTTTGGTCTGCTTCTGGTCAGGAAATTTATTTCCAATCTTCATTTACTATGAAGGAATTCCTTGTGGATTCGGTCTATAATAAGAAAGGTTTAGTTCCGTCTTGGACTTTGGAAAAACCCATGCTTTCAGGCTTAGCTAAGAAATTAAAAGCAAATCCCAATGGAAACTTAGACGAGGTGAGAGCCTACCTAGCTCAGAACGAAGCTGATAAAAAGGCTAAAGTGATCAATCGCCTGAATTTCCAAGAGGAAAGTACAACCACCTCTGATATAAGCATTCCAGCTTACTTTAAGACAAATTTGACAGGAAAAGCTGTTTTATTGAATAATCCATTCTCACGTTGGTCAGATGTAGAAATAGCTTCCAATGGTATCTATGCGGTCATTCCAGCCGATTCATTAGCTCATCCCGATAAAGTATTGGATTCGTATATTGTTTTTGGGTCAAAGGTTATCTACCAAAAAGTAGGATACCGGATGTCCAATTTGACCTTATCTCCTTCAGAAAAATGGTTAGCCTTTCAAGAAGCTAAATCTACTGGAGTTCAAAATGCGGTGCTTCAAATTATCTCCGTGGCTAATCCCTCTCAAATCTATAAGGTTCCCATCGATCGCGTGATTACGCAAGTTAAATGGTCTTCAGATGAAACTAAGCTTTATTTTACCGCACAAAATCAGGGTGGCGCCCCACTTTATGTGTATGATGTGGCGACCAAACTGGTAAAACAAATGACTGACAATAACACAGGTATTTTAGGATTTGATCTGACTAAGGCTGGTTTTGTGTATGCTAAAACAGGAATTGAAAACCCGTCTGAAATCTACCAGCAATCTGCAGATTCTGTTCGCACATTTACTTCATTGAATACGGGTTGGTTAGCTTCTAAAAACATTGTTCGACCTATTAAACATACTTTCACAAATGCGAAAGGCCAAAAAGTGGATTATTGGGTGATGAAGCCGACAGGTTTTGAAGTGGGTAAGAAATATCCAGTCGTTTTAGAAATTCACGGTGGTCCCTCTGCTATGTGGGGAACTGGAGAAGCAAGTATGTGGCACGAATTTCAGTATTATGCAGCTAAAGGAATGGGTGTAGTGTATGCGAATCCGCGCGGTTCAGGTGGCTACGGTTCTGATTTCTTAGCGGCTAACGTGAAGGATTGGGGTGCAGGACCTACTGCTGACGTGATGAAAGCCTTGGATTTGACTATTGCCGAAGGTTGGGCAGATACTACTCAACTCGCTGTTACAGGTGGCTCCTACGCAGGTTACCTTGTGTCTTGGATCGTGGGTCACACGAATCGCTTCAAGGTAGCGTGTGCACAGCGTGGTGTCTATGAGCTTTCAACCTTTATGGGCGAAGGAAATGCGTGGCGTTTAGTGCCAAATTACTTCGGTGGATATCCTTGGGAAAAAGCAACGAAGTCTATTTTAGATAGAGAATCGCCTTATACCTATGTGCAAAATATCAAAACCCCTCTGTTAATTTTCCACGGCGAAAATGATTTGCGGACTGGTGTTATCCAAAGCGAAATGCTGTACAAAAGCCTAAAAGTATTAGGTCGTGAGGTGGAATATGTCCGTCATCCGGGCGGTACACACGAATTAACCCGTTCAGGTAATAACCGCCAGCGTATTGATCAATTGTTGAGGACGTATGAGTTCTTTGCGAGGTATTTGAAAATACAGTAATCAGTAGACAGTAATCAGTAGACAGTAATCAGTAGACAGTAGACTGTAATCAGTAATCAATAGACAGTAATCAGTAGACAGTAATCAGTTCCACAAAAAAGAGTAGAAAAAATTTACCTTCTCTAATCTATAATTTACTGATTACTGGCTACTAGATACTGTATATTAATTAAAAATAACGCCAATCCTCATTTCCCTTCACCTTCAATAAGCATTGGTAAATAAGATCGATCACTGCATTCATATCATCTTTCGCAATGGTCTCTACGGTGGTGTGCATATATTTCAATGGCAAACTGATAAGAGCGGATGCGACGCCTTCTGTGGCGTAAGCAAATGAATCCGTGTCTGTTCCTGTAGAGCGAGATACGGCCTGTCTTTGGAAGGCTATCTTGTTTTCATCTGCCACATCGATAATAAAATCGCGCACATTATTCTGTACAGCTGGTCCATAACAAATGACTGGTCCTTTTCCGCAGGCCATGTCGCCTTGCGTTTTTTTGTTATACATAGGTGACTGAGTGTCGTGTGTCACATCAGTAATGAATGCTAAATCTGGCTTCAATCGGCGAACAATCATTTCTGCTCCACGTAATCCAATTTCTTCCTGTACTGTATTAACGACGTAAAGCGTATAGGGTAGGGTGATGTTATTTTCTTTCAGTCTTCTAGCGACCTCTGCAATCATATAACCACCTATACGGTTGTCTAAGGCTCGTCCTACTAGGTATTTTCCGTTTAATTCCATTAAACCATCTTCGAAAGTAACGACTGTTCCCACGTGAATCCCCATTTCTTCTACCTCCTTTTTATTCGCAGCACCACAGTCGATGAAGATGTCAGCGATAGCTGGTGCTTTGTCTTTGGCAATATCTCTTACGTGAATGGCTGGCCACCCAAAAATCCCTTTCACCACTTTATCTTTCGTGTGAATATTCGCCCGCATGGAGGGCGCAATCAAGGCATCTGATCCGCCGTTGCGACGTAAAAACAGATATCCATTATCATCGATATAGTTCACAAACCAAGAGATCTCATCTGCATGCGCTTCAATGACCACCTTGTAAGGTTGCCCTGGATTAATGACGCCCACAGCAGTTCCGTAGGTATCGATGATTTTTTCATCGATGAAAGGTTGAATATAATCTAACCAAATTTTTTGTCCACTTGCCTCAAATCCGGTAGGAGAGGCGTTATTTAAATAGGAGTACAAAAATTCGTTTGCGTTCATGTGTGCTTTATATTTAATGTGACTAGCTCTCAAATTTACGTTTTTATTGCATTTTTAATACCAAAATTCGAGGTAAAAAGAGAGAAAGATTGTATTTTTGAAAGAATAAAGAGTCTAAGAAATTATACGACAGAAGAGATGAAGAAAATAGCTGTATTTACGTCGGGTGGTGATGCCCCAGGAATGAATGCTTGTATTAGAGCAATTGTTCGAGGTGCTGCGTACCACGGTGTGGAAGTATTTGGGATTGTAAGAGGATATAATGGAATGATTAAAGGGGATATTATTCCTTTGAATTCACAATCTGTTAGTAATATTATTCAGCGTGGAGGGACGATTTTAAAATCAGCTCGTTCTAAGGAATTTATGACAGCAGAAGGTCGTAAGAAAGCCTATGATAAGTTGCAAGAATTAGGGATTGAAGGTTTAGTGGCGATTGGAGGTAATGGAACCTTCACTGGAGCTGAGATTTTTTATAATGAATTTAAGATACCCACGGTAGGTGCCCCGGGTACTATCGATAATGATTTATTTGGTACAGATTATACGATTGGTTTTGATACAGCCGTAAACACTGCGCTAGATGCAGTAGATAAAATTCGAGATACGGCCGATTCACATGATCGCGTGTTCTTTATTGAAGTAATGGGTCGTGATTCTGGTTATATCGCCATTCAATGTGCGATTGCAGGTGGAGCCGAGTCTGTGATGATTCCTGAGAATTTAACTTCAGTAGATGAGATTTCTTCTATACTTCAGAAAGGTTTTGATAAGAAGAAGTCATCCTCTATTGTGATTGTTGCTGAGGGAGATGAAGAAGGGAACGCACAGATTGTGGCTAAGAAAATTAAAGACAAAATGGGCGAGAATTTAGATATTCGCGTTACTACTTTAGGTCACATTCAGCGAGGTGGAATTCCTACTGCCTATGACCGTATTCTAGCTAGTCGTTTAGGTTTAGGTGCTTTAGAGGGCTTATTACGTGGAGAGAAAAATGTAATGGCGGGTGTAGTGAATAACCAGTTGATTTATACGCCATTCCATGATACGATTACTAAGAAGAAGCCTGTTTCGGAAGATTTAATCCGCATGGTTGAGATTTTGTCTACCTAGGCAAAACCAACAATTTTATAAATGACGTAACCAGCCATTTCCCTGATTAATTCAGCGAATTTACTGAGGTTACGTTCTTGAGGAATAACTAGATCGAGGATACCTGAAGGGGTATCCTTTTTCTTTATGTCTGCAGGGAAGTCAACCACGATAAATCCTTCCTTTATATAACATGCTTTAGCTCTTGGCATATGCATAGCAGAAGTAACTAATACCATTTTTTCTTTAAGATACGGTTTAAGAATCTGTTTGGTATAGACCGCATTTTCATGTGTATTTCGAGCACTTTCTTCTAAAACGATATCTTCCGGTTTTACACCCATAGCAATGAGTATTTCCTCCACTTTCTTGCTTTCTTGCGTTTCGTCGATCTTTAGACCTTTAATATTGACGTTTCCACCTGTTATAAGGAGTTTTTTTACGATACCTTTTTTGTAAAGGAGTAATGGTTGAATAAATCGATCTGCTGTTTCACCTGTTCGATAGCCTTCTCCTGCGCGCATCATTCCACCACCTAAGATGATGCACCACTGGTAGTTTTGGGTCAATTTTACTTGAGGACTTTCATAGGCCAAATAACACTGGTTGACAAACCAGCCGTTACTACAGAGAATAAGAGCACCTAAAGTGACTAAAATGAGGCGTTTTGTGTATTTACTAAAATAGGCGACTCCCAGCAGGATAAATATCCAACAAAGTGGTTGAAGGAAAAAGTCGATTATTTTAGATAGGATGAAAAACATTGTAAATTTGGAGGTTAGTGACACAAATTTATTCTAATCTTATGAAAGTAGTCAGTACTCTTCTTTTTATTTTCCTGTTTGCTTTTAATTCTGATGCCCAATATTCCATAAAAGGTAAGATTAAAGGTTTGTCTACATCTGAGGTGTATTTAGCGCATTATTTTGGTTATAACCAACAAGTTATAAAAGATACAGTGGTAGCGAATGAGGTGGGGGAGTTTGAATTTAAAGGTTCTGAGGTTTTACCTAAAGGATTATACTTGATATCCTTTCTTAAATCTAAATACATTGATGTGGTAATCGAAGATCCTCATTTTTCTTTTTCCTTAGACACGACTGATATTTTAAAATCGATCAACTTTGTAAATTCCGCGGAAAATACAGCTTTTTATGTCTTCCAAAGGAGAATGAATGACTTGTATGCCCAGATAAATCAACCAACTCTTTCTCTTTCTAGCCGAAAGAATTTACAATTAGAAGTGCAGCAATTTCAACAGCAATGGAAAAAAGCTAATGCTTCTTTATTCGTTTCTAAACTCATTGAATCTTCCTTTGATCCAGAAATTCCAGTCTATTCAGGCAGTTTAAAGTCGAAGGCGGATACCACTAAAATGCAAGTGTATCAATACCAATACTACAAGAAGCATTATTTTGATGGGATGGATCTGGGGGATGAGCGCATGGTGCGTACGCCTTTTTTACAGCGTAAATTAGAACGATTTTTTAAAGATTTAGTAGTTCAAGATCCGGATTCGATTTCGCGCGAATCCGATATGATTCTATCAAAAGCTAAAAACCCCGAAGTGCGTCGTTACATCATCTATAAAATTGCGAGTACGTATGAGAACAATCCTATTTTAGGTACTGAAGGGGCATTTGTTCACTTAGCGGAGAAGTATTACATTGGAGAGCCGGCCTTATGGGATACAAGTACGGTAAGGCGAATGAAAGAACGTATAGCAATCATTAAACCTTTACTTGTAGGCAAGCCCTTTCCTAAGATGTATTTGACTGATGTGGGTGGTAAAGAAATTAATATGAGCTCTTTGCCCTTTAAATATACAGTTGTGTTTATCTATGATCCAGAATGCAGTCATTGCAGGATTGAAACCCCTAAACTAGTGGCATTGAAAGATTATTTTAAAGCCAAAAATGTGGGAGTTGTGGCTAGTTCTATCGTTCGAGATAAAGTCGCCTGGAAGAAATTTATAACGGAGTTTAATGCAGGCTCTTGGCTAAACGGAATCGATATTCATGTGAATTCTAAAACAGGAAAAGAAGAATTTTATACTGATTTTAGAAAGACGTTTGATGTCTACTCCACACCCGTAGTTTATGTGTTAGATGAGCAAAAAAGGATTGTGGGTAAGCGGATACCAGTAGAAAATTTGATGGATTTTATTCAATATTTGGAAACAAGACGTAAATAAGACTAACGTTTGATATATTTTTTGTTTTGGACGTTCTTCTTCATTTTGTACTGCGTCTTGTATTTTAGACGTGATTTTTGGTAGAAGTTACGGCTGAATTTGGGGGTACTTACTAAGGATAATTTTTGATAGGGGATGAGCATTAATTCATTCTCAAATCCAACTATCTTTATTTTTACACGTACTAATCCTATTTTCTTTAGGTTTAATTTCTTTGCAGCTGCTTCTGATAAATCAATGACTCTTCCTTTTCGGTAAGGACCACGATCATTAATACGAACAATGACGCTTTTGCGATTGGCTAGGTTAGTTACTTCAACTAATGTATTAAAGGGAAAACGCTTGTGGGCAGCCGTTAATAAGGTCTTCTTTAATTTTTCTCCGCTGGCCGTTTTTTTGCCATAGAATGAATTAGCGTAAAAAGAAGCGATACCTACTTTTTCGTATCCTAATTCTTGTGCTATAGAAGAAAAGGATAAAAATAGTGCTAACAATAGTACTATTGAAGGTATTTTTATCATTAAATAGGATGGATGATGATTGTAAAGATGGAGGATTTAGTTGGGAATTAAAAATGACAAGTTTTTAGGTCTCTGCTTAATTCTGGATATTTTTTTTGAGTGAATGAGAATAAATAGTAGATTTACACATTGTGAAACTATAATTTTAATACCAGTGGAAGAAAGAGATAGAGAAGAATTATTTTCTAAACGTATTCGGGCAGGAAAGAGAACCTATTTTTTTGATGTGAAGTCAACCCGTTCTCAAGATTATTACATTACGATCACAGAAAGTCGTCGTCACCAGAAAGAAGATGGCTTCGTATACGAGAAACATAAAATGTTTTTGTACAAAGAAGATTTTGATAAATTTATCGAAGGTTTGAATGAGGCCGTTAATCACGTTAAGACTGAATTGATGCCAGACGTTGATTTCTCCTCGTTTAATCGTGATGAGGACGAGTTTGGGAACAGTGAATTGAAATGGGAGTAATTATCTTTAAAATATTCAAAAAAGCCTCTGAGAAATCAGGGGCTTTTTGATTTTTAGCCGTACTTTTGTGCTTTCATTTTTAAAATTACTATGGGATTAACTTGTGGAATTGTCGGATTGCCTAATGTGGGTAAATCAACTTTGTTTAGTGCTATTTCTTCTAATAAAGCAGAAGCGGCGAATTACCCGTTTTGTACTATCGAGCCTAATGTGGGTATCGTCACTGTACCAGATAATCGGTTGAACGTGTTAGCTGAATTAGTGAATCCGAATCGCATTTTACCTACTGTTATTGAGTTTACAGACATTGCTGGTTTAGTAAAAGGTGCTTCGACTGGAGCAGGTTTAGGGAATAAATTCTTAGCTAATATCCGAGAGGTAGATGCTATTATTCACGTAGTTCGTTGTTTTGAAGATGAAAATATTGTTCACGTGGAAGGACGTGTGAACCCAGTAAGTGATAAAGAAATTATTGATTTAGAATTACAGATAAAGGATTTAGACTCTGTAGATAAGAAGATTTCTAAAACAGAACGTGCTGCGAAAGCAGGGGATGCCAAAGCAAAAGCTGAATTAGCGGCATTACAACAATTTAAGGCCACCTTAGAGGAAGGTAAATCAGCGCGTACGGTTGTAATGGATGATGAACTTCGTCAAGCGGCAATAGGTGATTTATATCTATTGACTGATAAGCCTGTGATTTATGTGGCGAATGTGGATGAAGCTTCGATTGCCGCAGGTGGCAATCAGTATGTGGACGAGCTGAAAGCGAATGTAGCGCCTGAAAATGCAGAGGTTGTAGTCGTTTGTGCTGCTTTAGAAGCTCAGATTGCAGAAATGGAGGATTTGGACGATCGTGCGATGTTTTTGGAAGAATATGGTTTGACAGAATCTGGCTTAGATAAGTTAATCCGTAGTTCGTATCATTTATTGAATTTGATTACCTACTTCACAGCGGGTGTTCAAGAAGTGCGCGCTTGGACGATACAAAAGGGGTGGAAAGCACCCGCTGCAGCTGGTGTAATTCACACAGACTTTGAACGAGGTTTTATTCGTGCTGAGGTAATTAAATTAGCTGATTATGTCGCTTACAAAACCGAAGCAGGATGTAAAGACGCCGGTAAATTAAGTGTGGAAGGCAAGGAGTATGTAGTGCAAGATGGTGACATTATGCACTTCCGTTTTAACGTGTAAGGACTGTCTACTGACCACTGATTACTGTTGTATACCCCACCAGTGAATCATATCTTGTTCCTGGTTTTTGATAATAAACGAGTACCTCATATAGGTTTTCGGTTTGAGCATGATTTCCCTCTAATGTCACATTAGGGGGATTTTTGCTTTTAAACTGGTAGTTATAAATGCCTTGTTTTAGCATTTGGGTATTTTCTAAGAAACCGGTTGCGGGGTTTAAACGCAATGGAGCATTAAACGTGAAATTATTGAATCCTCCCGCCACAAAGACATCGTTGAGCGAATCTGTAGGCTTTAATCGAAAAGTACATTCTACATAGTCCGCTTGCAATGGATTCTCCTGGTTTTCATATGATTCAATTACATAAGCACCATTTAGGTCATTTCTTTGTACGTATGGATATAGTCCTTGGGCTTGTTCTATTTGGGTGCTGACGGAGTTTATTGTTTCACCTGTTGCGACATGATCCACAAAGGAAAGTTTTTGCTGTGAGCTTCGTAGGTCGATGAGTCTAAATTCATTGGATCCCGGAAATGCATTTTCTTGGCCAAAGAAGGGGAATGTTAAGCTATTTTCTTGAAGATTAAATTGGCCTTCAGGTAATCTTTTTAGCAAGTTCTCTGATTGGTGGTTTTGGCGAACCTGGATACTTAGCTGATCATCACCTGCGAAATTTAAGCTAGGAGGAATGTGTAATTTGAAATCGATGGTTTGATGGCTGGCACGTAAGGTATTGGTTTTGGCATACGAAAAAGACGTCTGCACTTTCACCAGTTGTTCTGCTACAGAGAATCGAACGCATAATACAGTATCGCGTTTATTCCGTTTATTATACACCATCGCGATGTAATTCCCACTGACTTTTAGGCTTGAAATAGGAACGGCATAGTGTACATAGGGGACTTTGGTCCCCACGGAGGAAGATGGATTCCGAAGCGGAATATCATTGAAATCATCCAAATATTCAATGTCTGAAAGAGGGGATGGTTTCCAATCTGCCTGGCAATGGATAATACGGAAATAATAGGACGGGTAGGTGATCCCTAAGTCATCGAATTGCAAGGTCGCCTCGTTTGAAGAACCTAAATTCAGTACAACATTCGGATGAAGGAATCTGTCGGATGTTTGTATAAAAGCCGTTTTAATATTCGGATGATGAATACGCGAAACGATTTGTGGATAAACAGAAAAAGGAAGACCTAAAAATAGCAAAAGCGAGATATAGGTCTTCATTTTGGTCTAGATTAATGCTTCCCAAGAAGCGGTTGTTTTAGATAAGTTCTCTTTTTCAGCAGCGAGTGACACCTCCAGTTGCTTCAGGCCAGCATAGTCGGATTGATTTGCTAAATCTACCATTTGTACTTCGATGGCAGCAATTCGATTTTCGATTTCCATGATCTCAGACTCTAGCTTTTCTATTTGCTTAGCCTGATTAGGTGTTTTGGCTTCTACTGGAGCTAATTCGGGCTTTGCTTTAAGAGCTGCCTTTATAGAAACAGGTTTTGATGTTTCGCGAGTAGCCATCCAAGTCTCGTATTCATCGAATGAGCCTGGATATTCTTTGATTTCGTGATCCTCGATGTACCAAATCTTATTGGCGATATTACTAACGAAATAGCGGTCGTGGGAAACGACTACATAGGTTCCTTCGTATTGTTGTAAGGCTTGAATCAAGATATTCACCGATTGCATATCCAAGTGATTGGTAGGCTCATCGAGTAAAAGGAAGTTCGCTTCAGAGATTAATACTTTAGCCAAAGCCACACGCGATTTCTCTCCCCCTGAAAGTACCTTGATCTTCTTGAATACTTCTTCTCCTGAAAACAAGAAACAACCTAATACCGATCGTAATTCCATATCGGTTTTTGTCGTCCCTGTGCCCTTTAATTCATCTATTAAGGTATTTTCTACCGTTAAACTTTCTAATTGGTGCTGAGCGAAGAAGGATTCAATCACATTGTGACCTGTACGTCTTTCTCCTTCGATTTGTTCTGTACCAGAAATGATACGAAGTAAAGTTGATTTTCCTTTTCCGTTTGCACCGATCAAGGCAATTTTATCACCTCTATTAATGGTTGCAGAAGTATTCTTTAAAATAACCTTTTCTCCAAATGCCTTTGAAATGTGTTCTAAGAACAAAATGAAACGACCCGGTTCAGTTCCAAAGTTAAATTTGAAATTCACCTTCGCTTTTTCATCTATCACATCATCAATAATATCTATTTTATCCAATGCTTTTACGCGCGATTGTACTTGTCTAGCTTTAGAAGCTTTGGCCTTAAAACGCTCGATGAATCGTTCTGTCTGGCGAATCTGAGATTGTTGGTTCTCAAATGCCCCTTTTTGAATCTCATTCCGGAGTGCTTTTTCTTCCATATAGAAAGAATAATTACCCGGATATAAGGTGATTTTAGCGCCAGAAACTTCGGCAATATTATCAATGGTGCGATCTAAGAAATAGCGATCGTGAGATACGACCACAATGGAACCTTCATAATCGTGTATGTATTTTTCAACCCATTCAATGGACGGTAAGTCCAAGTGGTTAGTAGGCTCATCAAGCAGGAGTAAGGCAGGCTTTTGTAATAATAACTTGGCTAACATCACCCGCATACGCCACCCTCCAGAAAATAATTTCAGGGGGCGATCTAAATCGCTCGTGCTAAATCCTAAACCTTCTAATATTTCCTCAGTTCGAGATTGGATAGTATAACCGTCCAAACGCTCGAAATCTTCCTGCAGTTTTGCTAATACATCAATGTCTTTATCTTCATAATTTGTTTCCATCTTATGAAGTACTTTATCAATATCTTTTTGAAGCTCTAACTGCTTTTCAAAAGCCTGCATGGCCACATTCAAAATACTGTCATCCGTTTGGTAGGACAATAGATCTTGGTTTAAGAAACCAATGGTACAATCTCCAGACTTAGAAATCGTGCCACCATCGGGAGTGTATTCACCAGAAATAAGGCGTAATAAAGTAGATTTACCGGTACCGTTCGCACCGATTAAACCGATTTTAGTCTTAGGCTTGATGTGTAAACTAGCTCCTTCGTACAAGGCGCGACTTCCGAAATAGAAGTTTAAATTTGATATTGATAACATATTACAAAGATAGCCGTTTTCTTGCATTTAGACCACCCAAATGCGGACATTTGACTAAATCTTCTAAACCAGAATAGCTTATTTCGGTTTTGGTATATCCTAAAGCCTTAGAAAGTGCCATGGTTCGATTATTGTCACCCATCGACCATTCGATATCATCCATCGTCATTTGAGTAGGGTGTTCATAGCCACAGGCATGTGTAATTTCTGCGATTTCTTTGACTAAGGTATAATGGTAGCGGTAATACCGTTCGCTTTTTAAAGTGACGTCGATACCTGCTTGAAGCCATTTATTGGAAGTGGCAATTCCGGTAGGGCAGTGGTTTGTGTGGCATTTTTGGGCTTGAATACAGCCAATCGACATCATGGCTTCGCGCGCAATGTGAATGCTATCTGCTCCCATCGCAAAGGCCATTAAGGCTTTCTCAGGGAAGCCCAGTTTTCCAGAGGCAATAAAGAAGATCTTATCAGTTAGGTTATGACGTTGGAATATTTGGTATACTTTCGCAAAAGCAAAAGTAAAAGGCATCGAAACGTGGTCAGCAAACGCGTGTGGAGCAGCACCCGTTCCACCCTCGCCACCGTCGATAGTGATAAAATCAGGTCCTTTGCCGTGTTTTTCCATATAGGCAGCTAATTCTTCCCATTGTTCTAATTTACCAATAGCAGATTTTACCCCTACAGGTAATCCCGTTTCAGCAGCCATCGACTCAATGAAATCGACCATCTCTGGGACCGTGGAGAATTCAGAGTGAAAAGCGGGTGACATAGCATCTTTATCCATCGGAATATGGCGTATTTCCGCAATTTCTTTATTGATTTTAGATTTAGGAAGCATTCCCCCTTTTCCGGGTTTAGCTCCTTGCGAAAGCTTTAATTCAATGGCTTTGATGCATGGATTTTCCTCCACTTTTTGCCTAAGTTTTTCCATCGAAAAGCGTCCATCTAGTTCTCTAACGCCAAAATACGCGGTTCCAATGTTTAACATCACATCAGCACCGTTTTGGTGGTAGGGAGACAAGGAGCCTTCGCCCGTGTTGTGATAGCATCCAGCTAAAAGTGCTCCTTTGTTTAGTGATTCTACTGCTTTTGCAGAAAGTGAACCGTAAGACATCCCGGAGATATTAATGATAGAATAGGGGCGGAATGGCTTCGCTCTCTTGTGATATAAACCAATTACTTTAGCCGCAGGCAGTACCCCTGGATTTTGATGGTATAAATGTTCCTTGGATGGATTGAAACCCATCATTGCATTTTTGATGAAAATATACCCTGGAGAACTGAAATCTTGATCCGTTCCAAAACCTTGTAAATTATTTTCATTCTTCGAAGAAGCATAGATCCAGGAGCGCTCTTGGCGATTGAATGGTAATTCTTCGCGGTTATTGGCAACAATGTATTGTCTTAATTCAGGTCCAATGCGCTCAAGCCAGTATCTGAAA
Source organism: Aquirufa antheringensis (assembly GCF_023921165.1). Taxonomy (NCBI): domain Bacteria; kingdom Pseudomonadati; phylum Bacteroidota; class Cytophagia; order Cytophagales; family Flectobacillaceae; genus Aquirufa; species Aquirufa antheringensis. The sequence goes on along the minus strand of NZ_CP049835.1, from coordinate 2,381,452 downwards.
TGACCTACAATAGGGAAATTATGTGTGATGGTATGGCTTTTTTGGATAAAAATGTCACGAATGATGACAAGGATAGCAATGAGTGTGATCCAAAACCAGGCGGATGATAATAGGTTCATATGGGTTGATGATTAATGGTTCAAATTTAGGTGCATTTTGGCAATATTATTACCAATAGTTCTAATTATCTTTGTGGTTTAGTTTATACTATGCAAGCAGACTATCATTTATTAAAAAAATACGTTGCCTCTGTTTTTACAGCCATTGGCTGTAGTGATGAAGAGGCGGCTTTAGCCTCGGATGTTTTAGTTTCTGCAGACGCTCGTGGAATTGATTCGCACGGAGTCGCGCGTTTGGCAGGTTATGTTCGCCTTTACGATAACGGAAGATTAAACACAAAACCTCAGGTAAAAGTTTTACACGAAACACCCTCTACAGCTACATTAGATGGTGATCGGGGCTTAGGCCTTATTGTAGCTCCTAAGGCAATGGAAATTGCGTGTGAAAAAGCAGCTCTTGCCGGTACTGGTTGGGTGGCAGTTCAGAATTCAAATCACTTCGGTATTGCGGGTTATCATGCCATGAAGGCCTTACCTTCTCAAATGATCGGTTGGGCGATGACGCATGCCGCTCCTTTAGTTACGCCTACTTTTTCGAAGGAGAAATTATTAGGAACGAATCCCATTGCCGTGGCTATTCCCGCAAATGAAGAGCCTGCATTTGTGGCTGATTTTGCTTCGACAGCTGTAGCTTATGGTAAGTTAGAGATACTTCAACGAAAAGGACTAGATACACCAGACGGCTGGGTTCAAGATGCTAATGGGGATCCTTCCAATGATGCTTTTGCGATTAAAAATGGTGGGGCATTATTGCCGCTAGGTGGTGATCGCGAACACGGTTCACACAAAGGATATGGTTTAGGTGCTATTGTAGATATCTTATCAGGTGTTTTGTCAGGGGCGAATTTTGGTCCTTGGGTGCCTCCCTTTGCTACGGCTGGTTTTATGCAAGCGGGAGAAACGGTCGGAAATGGAACAGGTCATTTTTTAGGTGCGATGCGCGTCGATGCGTTCAGACCAGCGGAAGATTTTACGAAGGATATGGATAAATGGATTCGTCGTTTTAGATCTGCCAAGGCAGTGGAAGGTAAGCAAGTGCTCATTCCAGGTGATCCAGAGCGGGAATTAGAAGCTATTCGCCGTATAGAGGGCATTCCGTTATTAAAACCGGTCGTAGAGGATTTACAATCTCTAGCCTCTCGTTTTCAGTTAGATTTTAAATTAGATTAATATGGTTTCGAATAAGCGTATCAAGATTTTCATTCTGGTTTTTAGTTTGGTTTCGGCCATGTTTTCCTACTACGTTTGGCAGGTATTCAAAACACCTAATTTCCGAGTAGAGGCAAATCAGCCTTTTGAATTATTTATTCCTAAGAATTCGACCTACGAATCGGTACTAGATACGTTAAAAAAGCACGATGTAGTGCGAGATCAATTAAGTTTCCGTTTCTTAGCTAAGGTGTTAAATTATCCAGAGAAAGTGCGTCCGGGACGTTATGTTATTCATAGTGAAATGGGTAACTGGGAGTTGTTACGTAAGCTAAGAAATGGCCGTCAGGATGCCTATAAAGTGGTGATTAATAATTTTCGCTTAAAAGAAGATATAGCCGGTCGAATTGCGCAACAAACGGACTATGATTCGGCTGCTATATATGCTTTTCTTGATTCAACTCAGTTGATGGAAAAGTGGGGTTTTACTTCTGAAACTAGTCCTGCCATCTTTGTCCCTAATACCTATGAGGTGAATTGGACAACTACATTTCCTGAGTTTTTGGACAAAATGAACAAGGCTTATGTGAAGTTTTGGACATCAAAACGTAAGGCAGAAGCACAGAAACTAGGGTTGACGCCAGTTCAGGTCTCGATTCTAGCCAGCATTGTGTACGGGGAATCTAAGAACCCTAAAGAGCAAGCGCGTGTGGCGGGAGTTTATTGGAATCGTTTGCAAGCTAATATGCCTCTACAGGCTGATCCTACTGTCGTTTTTGCTTGGAAAGATTTTACGATTAAGCGCGTTACGAGTAAATATACAGCGCTTAATTCCCCTTATAATACGTACAGGAATGCCGGATTGCCACCGGGTCCTATTTCGATTGTGCCGAGTGATGTGATAGATAAGGTTTTGAATTTAGAACACCATCAGTATATTTATTTCTGTGCCAAAGCTGATTTTTCAGAGAACCATGCTTTTGCAGTTACTTATGAGGAACATAGGAAGAATGCGGCTGATTATCAGAAAGCACTTGACCAAAACAAAATACATTAATATGCTCTCTCACCAGGTTTCTTACCGTGTTTGCTACGCTGATACAGACCAAATGGGCTATGTGTATTATGGTAATTATGCTCGTTTTTATGAGATAGCGCGGGTGGAAACTTTACGAAGCATTGGAGTTAGTTACAAGGTGTTAGAGGATGCTGGAATCGGTTTGCCCGTGTATGAAAATTACTCTAAGTACCACGCTCCAGCTTTGTATGATGATTTATTGCGAATAGAATGTACGTTAATCAAAATGCCTTCAGCTCGAATCGAATTTGAGTACAAGATTTATAACCAAAGTGAGGCCTTATTACACGAAGGGAAGACGACTTTGGTCTTTATGGAATTAGCCACTAAGAAGGTGGTGAAAGCGCCGGAATGGTTGATTTCGGCGATTTTAGAAAAAAGAAGTGATGCTTAGACGGGTTTGGAGAGAAATTCAGGTGTTTTGGAAAGATTGCGAGGAACATTATATCCTGGCCCGAATTCTGACGATTTTATACCAAAAGATTTTCCATTTTGATATTGATGTGCGTGCAGCGGCCGTTGCGTATAATTTTACCTTGGCTGTTTTTCCTACGATTATCTTTTTATTCTCTTTATTAGCTTATATTCCGGTGGATAATTTCGATATCAAGATGGTGAACTTTTTGAAGTCCTCTATCCCGAAAAACCTCCAAAAAGATTTCACTGAATTACTCTTAGATTTGATTCGAAAAAAATCGGGTGGAGTTTTGTCTTTCGGATTTTTATTTGCCTTATATGCCTCTACTAGTGGTATTCAAGCCTTAATTCGTTCCTTTAATTTAACGTATAGAACGAAAGAAAATAGGGGATTAATAAAAGAGAGAGTTATCGCTGTCTCCTTGAATTTCCTATTAACGTTTGTTTTGATAACGGCATTTTCGGTCTTCATTGTAGGCAAGCTGGTGATTGGGTATCTTAAAGGGAAGGGGCTAATAGATTATGATTTCAATTTCTACATGTTGAATATTTTGACCTATTTTCTGATCTTCTCGATCTTCTTTTTAACCATCTCTATTATTTATTATTACGCCCCTGCGATCACGAAACGTTGGAAGTTTTTTAATGCGGGTTCTATAACGGCCTCTGTTTTGACCATTTTAGTGACAAATTTATTTTCTTATTATTTAGTCAATTTTGCGAGTTATAATAAGGTCTATGGCTCGATTGGTTCCTTGATAGCCTTGATGGTTTGGTTGTACTTTATTGCGTTGATTTTACTGGTAGGATTCGAAATCAATGCAAGTATTGATCAAGTTAAAGAAGAGCAAGAGGAGTCTGAAACGGATTATTTTTTCGAATAATATGGCAGAGCTCATTCGTCTTTATGACAAGAACAATAGTCAGGCAACTTTAGACCTGATTGTGAAAGCATTGGAAAAGGATGCTGTTATAATCTATAAAACGGATACGATGTATGCCTTAGGTTGTCACATCAATTCAACTAAAGCGGTGAATCGAATCTGTGAGATTAAGGGTATTCAGGCCTCTAAAAACCGTTTTTCGTTTATTTGTGCGGATTTAAGTTCGATTGCGAATTATGCCAAAGTATCTGATTTTGCCTTCAAAACCCTGAAACGGTTCTTGCCTGGCGCTTTTACTTTCGTTTTACCAGCTAGTTCAAAGGTTCCTTCTGTACTAGTTCAGGGAAAGAAAACAGTAGGTATTAGAATACCAGATTATGAACCTGTTTTATCTATTGTTTCCCATTTAGGTTCACCTCTTTTAACCACGTCTTTACCTCATGATGATTTAGAAGTAGAAGAGTATACGGATCCAAGTTTGATTATGGAAAGATGGGGTCATGCTGTTGACTTGGTACTTGATGGGGGATTCGGAGGTTTTGTTCCTTCCAGTGTGGTGGAAATTTCAGAGGATGCTTTCGAAATTATACGCGAAGGTGCCGGGGATTGTTCTGAATTTAGTTAAGACCACTTCAGGCTTAATTTGTCAGGTTTTGTGTGCTTCCAGCGTCTATGCGACCACAAATATTGTTCTGGGTAAGCGTTGATGGATTTTTCCAAACGTCGTGCAAAGCGCTCAATGATTTCTCCCGGAGCTAATTCATCAAAAGGGACATTCGCTAATAATTCGTAGGTCATCGTGTATTTCCCTCTCTTTTTACGAATCAATTCTGCAAATACAACGGGATATTGGTAGTCCCTTGCAAAGCGCTCCATTCCGGTGAAGAAGGCGGTATCTTGGTGTAGAAAGGTGGTCCAATATGCACTTTCAGGTTTCTGAGGAGCTTGGTCAGCAGCTAAACAAATGACGCGCGGAATATCCTTTCTTTCCCTCGTTAACAAAACAGACTCTCTTTTTTCTAATAAAACGACATGCCCAAATCGCGCACGCACCTGCTTGGTAAATTCATTGAAGGTGGGATTGTTTAGTTTTTGGTAAATCACATCGTGCGGATTTTTACTCAGCGCTAAACGGTGAATGGCCCATTCCCAGTTACCTTGATGACCAGCTACTAAAATGACGGGTATTCCTTTTTTAATAAAATCAGTTACGATGTCCTCATTTTTAATCTCGAAACGATCAAGCATTTCTTCTTTTGAGATAGAAACCCCTTTAAAGAACTCAACTAATTGATCAGTTAAATAACCATAAAAGCGGTACGTAAGTTTGCCTAATTCTTTGTCTGAAAGCGTAGGGAAAGACTTTTTCATATTCCCCTGGATCACTTTTTTTCGATAGGGAATAAAGTAGTAGAACAGGATGGTACAGAAGGTTGCGAATCCATACAATATGGGCAAAGGTAATCTTCCAATAAGTTTGTACAGAAACAGGGGAGACGCTTTCATTCTTATTATCTTTGTTCTTTCGTTTTACAAATATCCGATTTATTTTTGGGAATGCACATTGAGACTCATTATTTGCCTAGTTTAGAATACATGACTGTTTTGCTACAGCAACCGTCTTTGCTATTCGAGGTGGAAGAAAATTTTCCGAAGCAAACTTATCGGAATCGTTGTTTGATTTTAGGGGCCAATGGGGTGGAGCGATTAACTGTTCCGGTGATTCATACATCTGGAGAGAAAACTAAAACGAAAGATACGAGGATTGATTATACTCAAAATTGGATGAAGCAACATCAAGGAGCTATTCAAGCGGCCTATGGAAATGCACCTTACTATGAATATTTTGAGCCATATTTACGCCAAATCTTTGCAAAAAAAAGGTTTTTTTTAGTAGATTTAAATATTGATCTCTTGAGCTTTGTTTACCGTATTTTAGATGTGCCTCTCGTATTAGAGAAGACGCAAGAATTCGGGGTTTATGATGGTGATAGTGAATATGATCAAATAAGTGCGAAAAATGACTGGACAACGCGTTCATTCTATCAAAATAAATCCTATCGTCAATGTTTTGGAGCAGAATTTGTTCCGAATTTGTCGATTTTAGATTTACTAATGAATCACGGGAAGGAGTCTTTGACTTTTTTAAAATAAAAGGGAACAATTTAGGGGCATACATGGTTGATGCAGGTAAGTTGTACGAAATTAATAGAACGATATGGAGGCTAAATTTTCGAATAAAGTGAAGGAAGTTATCTCGCTTGCGCGGGAAGAGGCATTACGTTTAGGTCACGATTACATCGGGACAGAACACTTGATGTTAGGGATGATTCGAGATGGACAAGGTCCAGGGATTGATTTATTATTGCGTTCTGGGGTTTCTTTGGATTCTTTACGCCAAAGCATTGAACACTCCACCGCCTCTACCACACGTTCTTCTTTCGATCGCGAGAATATGTTAAATATTCCGTTAACCAAGCAAGCGGAAAAGGTGTTGCGCTTGACGTATTTAGAAGCAAAATATTTTAAAACGAATGTCGTTGAAACAGATCATCTTTTGATGGCGGTTTTACGTGATGAAGATAATGTGGCGACTCAGATTTTGGAGAAATACCAAGTTTACTACGATTTAATCAAGGAAATGGTAGAGTTCCAATCCGGAAATGGTCAGGGTGCAAATCCGAAAGCAAGTTCTGATACAGATGACAATGACGACGATTCGCGTTTATATAGCGCAGGGTCTGGTTCTACTGGGGGAGCAAGTGCAGGTAATACAACAGGTTCGAAACCAGGAGAAAAAAGTAAAACTCCTGTTTTAGATAATTTTGGTCGTGATTTGACTAAAGTAGCAGAAAACGGTAAGCTTGATCCGATTGTAGGTCGTGAGAAAGAAATCGAACGTGTCGCGCAGATTTTATCTCGTCGCAAGAAGAATAACCCTATTTTAATAGGAGAACCGGGTGTAGGTAAAACGGCCATTGCAGAAGGCTTAGCCTTGCGTATCGTACAAAAGAAAGTATCTCGTGTACTTTTTGGCAAACGTGTCGTGACGCTTGATATAGCATCCTTAGTAGCTGGCACGAAATACCGAGGTCAGTTCGAAGAGCGTATGAAAGCGGTGATGAATGAATTAGAGAAGTCTACAGATGTTATTCTTTTTATAGATGAATTACATACCATTGTAGGTGCTGGTGGAGCTTCGGGTTCATTAGATGCTTCGAATATGTTTAAGCCAGCTTTAGCGCGTGGAGATATACAAGTGATTGGTGCCACTACCTTAGATGAATACCGACAGTACATTGAGAAAGATGGGGCTTTAGCTCGTCGTTTCCAAACCGTTATGGTGGATGCTACGACAGTCGAAGAAACTATCGAAATTTTACATAATATCAAGGATAAATACGAGGATCATCACCACGTAATTTATACAGACGAATCCATTATTTCTGCGGTTAAATTATCAGATCGCTATATTTCAGATCGTTTCTTGCCAGATAAGGCGATAGATGTGTTAGACGAAGTTGGTGCGCGAGTGCACATTTCGAATATTAATGTTCCGGAAGATATCGTTGCGTTAGAAGGCCAAATCGAAATCGTGAAGAAAGAGAAGAACCAAGTGGTGAAGTCTCAGAAATACGAGGAAGCGGCTCAATTACGTGATCGAGAGAAAAAATTAATTGATCAATTAGAGCAGTCGAAAGCGGCTTGGGAGGAAGATTCGAAGAAGCAGAAATTCACAGTTACAGAAGAGAATGTAGCGGAGGTGATTGCGCAGATGACGGGTATACCTGTTAACCGCGTTGCGGCGAAAGAGGGGGAGAAGTTGTTGCAGATGGACGAACAACTTTCAAAGCAAGTAATTGGTCAGCCAGATGCGATTAAGAAATTAGTGAAAGCCATTCAGCGTACGCGTGTAGGCTTAAAAGATCCGAAGAAACCGATTGGTTCATTTATTTTCTTAGGCCCTACGGGGGTAGGAAAGACGGAGATGGCTAAAGTTCTGGCGACCTATTTGTTTGATAAAGAAGATGCTTTAGTGCGTATCGATATGAGTGAGTACATGGAGAAATTCAGTGTATCTCGCTTAGTGGGAGCGCCTCCGGGATACGTGGGTTATGAAGAAGGTGGTCAGTTGACTGAAAAGATTCGCCGTAAGCCTTATGCGGTCGTTTTGTTAGACGAGATAGAAAAGGCACACCCAGATGTGTTTAACCTGCTATTGCAAGTATTAGATGATGGTATTTTGACGGATGGCCTAGGTCGTCGTGTTGATTTTAGAAATACGATTATCATTATGACTTCGAATATTGGGGCACGTGATTTGAAGGATTTTGGATCAGGAATTGGTTTCTCTACGAAGTCTAAGGTGGACAACTTAGATGAATACGCGAAGACAACCATTCAAAATGCGTTGAAGAAAGCTTTCGCACCTGAGTTTATTAATCGTCTAGATGATATCATCGTATTTAACTCGCTAGAGCGTCCTGCCATCCACCAAATCATTGATTTGATGTTAACGAAGTTAAAAACGCGTTTAGCGAACCTTGGTTTTGAAGTGGAATTAACCGAGAAAGCGAAAGACTTTATGGCGGATAAGGGCTATGATCCACAGTATGGGGCAAGACCGTTAAATCGTGCCATTCAAAAGTACTTAGAGGATGCGTTAGCTGAAGAGATTTTGAAAGGGGCTTTAGCGGAAGGCGAATACATTGTGGCAGATTTTGAAGAGGGGGCTGATGCCTTAACTTTGGCCAGGAAAAAGAAAAAAGAATTAACCAAACAAAAAAAATAATATGTCATTAGTACAAAACAAGGTCGTTTTAGTGACAGGTGCCTCTCGCGGTATCGGTCGGGCTATTGCGACAACTTTTGCCAAAGCTGGCGCCAATGTAGCTTTCACTTATTTATCTTCCGTAGAGAAGGGTCAGGCATTAGAACAGGAATTAGCTGCTTTTGGTATTACGGCCAAAGGTTATCGTTCAGATGCCTCTTCGTACACGGAATCGGAGAAGTTAGTAGAAGATGTGTTAGCGGATTTTGGAACGATTGACATATTAATCAACAATGCAGGGATTACGCGTGATGGTTTGTTAATGCGTATGTCTGAAGAGCAATGGGATGAAGTAATTCGCGTTAATTTGAAATCAATTTTCAATTTAACGAAGGCGGTTACGAAGCCAATGATGAAGGCTAAATCGGGCTCTATCATTAATATGACTTCGATTGTTGGTATCAAAGGTAATGCAGGTCAATCGAATTATGCTGCTTCGAAGGCTGGTATAATTGGGTTTACTAAATCAATTGCCCTTGAATTAGGTTCTCGTAATATTCGTTGCAATGCGATTGCTCCAGGTTTTATCGAAACGGAGATGACAGAGGAATTAAACGAGGCGGCCATTGAAGAATGGACAAAATCTATTCCAATGAAAAGGGGAGGTCAGGCAACAGAAGTAGCGGATGTTTGTTTGTTCTTAGGTTCTGATATGTCTTCTTACGTTACAGGTCAAGTAATTTCAGTAAACGGTGGTTTATTAACCTAGTTTAGTATGTAAACATAATTAGGCCTCAGTCTTTTCGTTTAAGATTGAGGCTTCTTTTTTTATGAGAATATATCTTTTATTTCTTCTAGTCTTAATCTCCTCTTGTGCTAAGACCATTGTTCCTGCGCAGATTGCCGAAAAGTCTGTTTACGTGGATCGCTTTCCTGCTATCAAGTCTGGATTAACTACGATTGATTTTTCCCTTTCCTATGATAGTTTATTTTCTTTAAGTCAATTGAAGCCAGGTTCTGTACTTTATCAAAATACAGCAGGTTCTTCCACGATTGATTTCCCTTTAGATGTGCGATTATTAGCACCTATTCAATTGCAAGCCATTCAAAAGGATCACATTAGTCTATCTTTGCCAGTTAGGATGGTGGCGAAACCGGAACTTGCAGGAATATCTGCTGGAACCGTTTCGGGTGATTTAGCGATGAAAGTGCAATTGAAATGGAATCTAGCGAGCATTAACTCCTTGCAAGTCAAAGAAGTGGCCTATGACTACCAATGGATCCAAAAACCTTCGGTGAAAGTGATGGGCTTTCCGGTCAATGTTTCCGGAGTAGTGGATCAACTTTTGAATCAAAAGAAAGCATTGATTTTAGCTCAAATGCAAGAGCAATTAAATGCTTCGATCAAGAAAATAGCGACGAAACCTTTTGCCTTCGAATCCTTTTTTACGGATTCGCCTTCCGGATACCGGATAGAACCTGCGACTAGTTCTGCCTTGGATTTGCGTGATTTGAGTTTTGAGCAAACTAGCATCAAAGGTCAATTGAGGTATATGGGTGGTTTTAAGGTGGTTTCGGGTCAAAACAATCCAACGACTTTGTTAATTCCAGTGAAGGATTTACCTGGTGCTGGAAAGCCGATGCTTCCTTTTCAATTTCAACTATCTGGCCCTGAATTAATCGCTGCCATTAAGGAGAGCAATCCTTCTTGGAAGGGAAATGGGGCATTTGTGTTCCAAAAAAAGGGTTTAGGCTTTCAACTAGCTCAATTTAAAGGCAAATCATCCCAATTAGCTATCGATTTTGATTTGGTGATTTATCCCGATAATTCGGTCGGAATCCAAGTAAAGGAAACACGACTTCAAAAATTATCTTTTCCTGCCTCTTTATTTAAGGGACGCATTCAAAAGAAATTGCAGTCACAGGCGGCAGCTTTCCGTTTTCAGTCGAAACAAATTCTTAATCGCCTTCCTAGTTCGATTTCCCTGGCAAAAAATGGACGCGTTCGTTTTCAAAAGATCTATTTCGATAGCAGCTCGGTGTTATTTGAGGGGGCTTTTGAGGGGAATTGGTCTTTGGCCAAATAAAATCCTACCTTTGCATTAGAGAAAATAGACTATCCTATCGCTTTTTAAAGAGGAAAGTCCGAACAACAAAGAGCAGCGTGCTTCCTAACTGGAAGGGGGATCTTCGGATTCAACAGCAAGTGCCACAGAAAATTACCGCCTTCGGGTAAGGGTGAAAAGGTGGGGTAAGAGCCCACCGCTGGTTTGGTGACAAATCAGGCTTAGGTAAACCTCACGCGTTGCAAGATCAAATAGGCTAGCTGCCGCAAGGCAAAAGGGTGGCTCGTCCGATGCTAGTGGGTAGATTGCTACAGGTAAACAGTGATGTTTATCGAAGATAAATGATAGGACGGTGGGTAACCATTGACAGAATTCGGCTTATCGGTTTATTTTCTCTATTTCTTTGTTTGAAATGAATGCAAAAAGACTTAATTTTGCAGACTATTTATAAACCCGGGGGACGAGATCCCTCACAAACCCATATCTAATGGCTGTTAAAATCAGATTAGCGCGTCGCGGACGCAAAAAGTTAGCAATGTTCGATGTTGTAGTTGCGGATGCTCGTGCACCACGTGACGGACGTTTTGTAGAAAAAATTGGAACATACAATCCTAACACCAACCCAGCAACTGTCGTTTTAAACGAGAAACAAGCAATCCAATGGGTATTGAACGGTGCTCAACCTACTGACACAGTTCGTGCAATCCTTTCTAACAAAGGAATTATGTATGCAAAACACTTACAAGTAGGTGTGAACAAAGGTGCGATCACGCAAGAACAAGCAGACGCGAAGTTCGAGGCTTGGAAAGCAGAGAAAGAAGTATCTATTCAAACGAAAGCGACTACTTTACAACAGTCTAAAGCGAAGTCTAAAGCGGCTCGTTTAGAAGCTGAGGCTAAAGTATCTAGCGCTCGTGCTGAAAATATTGCTGCAAAAAACAAAGTAGCTGAAGAAGCTTTAGTAGCTAGCGTAGTAGAAGCTATCAACGAAGCGGAAGAAGAAGCTACAGGTGTAGAAGTGGACGAAGTAGTAGCTGAGGCTCCTGCAGCAGTTGAAGAAGCACCAGTAGTGGAAGAAGTAGTAGCTGAAGAAGCTCCTGCAGTAGAAGAAGCTCCAGCAGCTGAAGAAGCAGCAGAAGAGGCTCCAGCAGCTGAATAATTTTTGATTTCATGTAGAATCATACAAATTTGTTCTCAAGTTTGTATGATTTTTTTTTGTACCTATGGCAAAGACTGAATATTTCGAATTAGGAACCCTTTCTAAACCGCATGGTTTAAAAGGCGCCTTTCACCTTTATTTAGATGTAGATGATCCGTATGAGTACGAGGATCTAGATGCTATTTTCTTACAACAAGGAAACGAGATGGTCCCCTATTTTGTGGAGGATATCCAGATTCGAGATAATTTGAATTTGATCACCTTGGAGGGGATTAACTCGTTAGACGCTACGAAGGATTTAGTAGGCTTAAAGGTATTTTTACCTCTTTCTGCTTTGCCTAAATTAAAAGATGATCAGTTTTATTACCATGAGGTAATTGGTTATCAGGTAGTAGATAAAAACTTAGGGGACTTAGGTACCGTGAAGGAGATTTATAGTACCGGTGCACAGGATGTAGTGGTGATGATTTACCAAAGCCACGAAGTACTCATTCCCTTAATCGATGCCATTATCCCGAAAGTGGATAAGAAGAACCAAATCGTTCACAGTATATTGCCGGATGGTTTATTAGAAGTTTATACTCAAGAAGATGCGGATTGATATCATTTCTGTAGTTCCTGCTTTAATGAATAGCTTTTTTGAGCATTCTATCTGCGCGCGCGCTGCAAAGGCTGGGCTTGTTGAGGTGGTATTTCATGATTTACACGATTTTTCTGAGAAGAAGCACAAGCAAGTGGATGATTATCCGTTTGGAGGTGGGGCAGGCATGGTGATGGCCGTGGAGCCTTTGTCAAAATGCATAGAATTCTTAAAGTCTGAACGCGAATATAATGAGATCATCTATTTTAGTCCGGATGGTATCGTTTTAAAACAAGGCTTAGTGAATCAATTAAGCTTAGGTGAAAACCTTTTATTTATTTGTGGTCACTATAAAGGAATCGACGAACGCATACGGGAGAGGTATGTGACAAAAGAGATTTCGATTGGTGATTATGTGTTGTCTGGTGGTGAATTAGCAGCCGCTGTGACGGCTGATGCGATCATTCGTTTGATTCCAGGCGCGATAGGGGATGAGAGTTCAGCATTGACGGATTCGTTCCAAGATGGTTTATTAGCGCCTCCTGTGTATACTCGTCCCGCTAGTTTTCAGGGGATGGACGTTCCAGAAGTATTATTATCAGGTCACGAAAAGAAAATTGAAGAGTGGCGTCATGAGCAGGCTGTTTTGCGTACGCAGACTAGAAGACCTGATTTATTAGATTAAGATGAATAAAAAGGAATCCATATCGCTGGTTACGATGTTAGCGCTTGGAGGCCTATACCTTATTTGGGGGAGCACCTTTCTGAGTGTTCGAATCCTATTGGAGTTTTTACCCCCTTTGGTTATTTCTTTTTCCCGAAATTTAGTTGCTGGTTTGCTCTTTTTAGTGTGGTCTTTCCTAGGCGGACATTGGAAGAAATTGCCTATTAAGCACTGGGGAGTACATCTTTTAGCCGGTGTATTATTAATTACGTTAGGTAATGGTTTTATGGCCCTAGCTGGGCAAACGATCCCCTCTGGATTATCCTCTGTTTTTATGGCAGTTGGACCACTTTTATTGATTATTTTCTTTTGGATTTCAGGTCGAAAACCCACTAATCGTAAGCTGTTAGGAACCTTAATTGGTTTTGTGGGAATCATCTTGTTAGCTTCTCAAAAGAACTTAGCAATTCCGGGAAAGGAAATAGACTTTTACCGGGGTATGGGTTTTCTGTTAATTGCAGTAGTTGCCTGGAATTTAGGCGTATTTTATATCCAGTTTATGAAGGCGAATACGTATCACTTTACGCAGGTTTGCGGGATTCAGATGACAACCGGTGGACTTATACTGCTTGGTATAGCTTTATTTCGGGGTGACGCACAATCCGTTGTTATTTCTGAATTGCCATTGAAAGCTATATATGTATTTATCTATTTAGCGCTTATTGGTTCGATGGTTGGTTTTGGATTATTTGGTTATTTGTCCAAAGCCCTAGATGCCACATTGGTTTCCACTTACACGTATGTGAATCCGATTATTGCGTTGTTTTTGGGTAATATTATTCTAGATGAGTCTTTAAGTAGTATATTGTTGTTCGCAAGTAGCTTGATTTTATCCGCTGTCTTGTTAATTACGACGGAAAAGACCTCAACCAAATGAAAAAATTAGTCCTCTTTCTTCTTTTTGCCTCACCGATTATGGCACAAGATTTCCTGCCTCTGTATCCTGCTGGTATTCCTAATTCAAAGCCCGTAGTGAATAAGCAAAAAGCCACGAAAGGCGCTGATGGTATTGAGCGCATTTCAGAGGTGACTATTCCTACCTATCGATTCTTTCCTGCGTCAGGTTCCACTAAACCGACGAGTTGCGTTGTGATTTGCCCAGGTGGCGGATACCGCATTTTAGCTTCCTCTCATGAAGGGTATGACATTGCCGCTAAATTCAATGAAATTGGTGTTTCTGTGTTAGTGTTGTATTATCGTTTACCTTCTGATTCCGCACAAGTAGAGAAAAAGTACGCTCCTTTACAAGATGCGCAATCCGCGATTGCTTTAGTTCGCGCGAATTCGGCAAAATGGAATGTGGATCCTGCCAAAGTAGGTATCATGGGTTTCTCAGCCGGAGGGCACTTAGCTGCGACTGCATCTACGCACTTTGGTAAAGATTATACAGGTTTACATGCTGGTGCTAACCTTAGACCGGATTTTTCGATCTTATTATATCCTGTAATCTCTGTCCGTTCCTTTGGACACGGAGGATCTTCCCAAAATCTCTTAGGAAAGAATCCTAGCGAAGCGGATTTAGCTCTTTTCTCAAACGAAGAACAAGTAACAGCACAAACGCCTAAAGCTTTTATAGTGCATGCGGCGGATGATAATGCAGTCCCTTTGAAAAACTCACTACTTTATGCAGAGAAATTAACGGCGAATAAAGTACCTGTTGATTTGCACGTTTACGCAAAAGGTGGTCACGGTTTTGGACTAAACAATAAAACCACAAGTGGGGACTTGTGGTTCGATCGTTTAAATACCTGGATGAAAGCAAATCAATTGCTCTGAGTTTTCTTCATGACAAAGTAGAATGGAATACCTAATAGCACGATTCCTAAACCAATGGAAGAGGAGAGAGTCTTCACCCATAATAGGTTTCCTGCGATTCCTACCAATAACACTAAATAGCCACTAAATAGCACCTTTTGTAAAAGGGGTAATTCATTTTGCATGATTCTTGTTTTGAAAACGGACGCTACCGTTAAGAAGTAGAAGATTAAGATCGCAAATACCGTAAAGTCTAAAAGCGCCCCATAAGATCCAGAGAAACACAATAGGATGGCCCAAATTCCTTGGATGCCTAATGAGTAGACTGGCACATCCTTTTCATTCGTTTCAGCTGCTTTCTTAAAAAATAAACGGTCATTCGCCATCGCTTGGAATAAACGTCCCCCAGCTAAAATGATTCCGTTGTTACATCCAAAAGTAGAGATCATAATAAATACCGCCATCACTAAGGCGCCGATCCCGCCTAATACGGTCTCTAATGCGGCCGCTCCTAAGCGATCCTGCGTCGCAAACATAATTCCACGCGCATAACTATTGATGCCATCTAGTTCTCCTTGTAATGGTAGAATGCTTAGGTAAGCCATGTTTGTTAATAAATACAATAAGCACACAAGTGCCGAACCATACACTAATCCTTTAGCAATCGTTTTTTTAGGATCTTCAAAATCAGCACTTGCAAATGTTACGTTATTCCATGCGGACGAAGAGAACAAGGGCCCAATCATGGCCACTCCGAATAGAGAGGCTAATTCCCAACCCCCAATGGAATGTATTGTATTATTCGTTGTGTCAACGGTGAATGGCTTACCAAAGAATCCTTCAAAGTGAATCCAATCATTTTGTACGCCCACATATAAACCAATAATGATGAGGATGATGATGGCACCAATTTTGGTAATCGTAAAGATGTTTTGAACTAAAGAGGCAAATTGAACTCCTCTACTATTGATATAAGTAAGAAGTGCAATGAGCGTTGCCGCTAAAATTTGCTGTGTCGTAATATAATCACCTACTAATGGCGTATCGTTCAGAATACCTGGGAAAATAAAGCCAGCATAGCGAGCGAAGGCAACAGCCACTGCAGCAATAGTACCCGTTTGTATCACTAGGAAGGTGGTCCAACCGAAAAGAAAGCCGATTAATGAATTGTAGGATTCCTTTAAATAGATGTACTGCCCACCTGTTTTAGGGAAAACGGAGCTTAATTTTCCATAGGCATAAGCTCCAGTAATGGTTAAAAAAGCAGTCAAAAGCCACGTTCCAATCCAATAAATAGGGGAGCCTACTGATCTCGCTACTTCTGAACTAACTAAGAAGATACCTGACCCTATCATCGATCCCATCACTAACATGGAGGCATCTAAGGTATTTAATTTTTTATTCATAGAGGTGTTTATTGATTTAATGCAATTCCTGATTTTAATCAGAAATTCAAAGAAACGATTAAAATCTCTGATTTGACAGATGTCTTTTGAACTTTTTTTAATTGTAAACGTTTCCGTAAACGTTTACGGAAAAAAATTAAATATTTTCTTTGATTTTTTATACAATTATCGTCTATATTCCCTGAGTAGTATATAACAAATGATAATGTTTATCGCTATTGTACAATTTTAGATCATTTTTATGAAGAAGTCCATTAATGAAGTAGAGGTTTGGGATCAGTTTAGAGCTGGAGATCAAAATGCCTTTGCCGTATTGTATTCGCACTTTGTTCAACCTTTATATACCTATTGTATGGGGATTACGAGTGATAAGGACCTTATAAAGGATTGCCTACATGATTTATTCGTAGAGATTTGGAAAAATCATGCCAGTTTAGGTCCTACCACAAGCGTCAAATTTTATTTAATGGCATCTATAAAGCGTAAAATTGTTCGCCAATTAGAGGCGCAATTGAAAAATCAAACGCATCATGAGGCCTATAAATACCAATTTATGGAAGATATGCCCTCTGCGGAAAGACAATTAGTGATGGTAGAAGAGGAGCGAATGTCACATACCTCTATGTATCAGAGTCTAAATAAATTAAGTAAGCGCCAAAGAGAGGCCATTACCTTGAAGTATTTTGAGAATATGGACACAGATCAAATTTCGGAAAGAATGAATATTAACCCTCAATCTGTTTACAATTTAATCTTTGGTGCTCTACGTGTAATGAAAGATCAAATGAGCGTACGGGCTTATGCTTGTTAATATTGAATAATTGTAAGATTAATTTGAGTAAATCGTATAGTTTCTTTGCTTTTCGGGGTATGTAATCTTAATAAGATTGAAATGTTATCGAAAAGAATGAGCTGGATCAAGAGATTAAAAATAGTAAATAAGTACCCAATTAAACCCTTAAAACTATCTCACCAAGAATGCAAAGCCTTGTGGGAAAGGATACAAATGACTTTGCAAACAACTTAATTTAATTAACCTATGAGAAAAAAATTACTTTCCAAGGTGCTCCTTAGCGGTATAATGCTGTTATTGAGTATTCAAATTTTTGCCCAAGATCGGACGGTCTCAGGTAAAGTAACATCATCTGATGATGGTTCTGGTATTCCAGGAGCAAGTGTTGCGGTTAAGGGTACTTCTAAAGGTACTTCTACAGACATGGATGGAAATTACAAGATAACAGTGGGTAACTCCGCTGTTTTAGTTTTTTCAGCTGTGGGAACAAACTCGCAAGAGGTTTCAGTAGGCTCTAAAACACAAATTAATGTTTCTTTAAGTGCTGATACGAAATCATTACAAGAAGTAGTGGTAGTAGGTTATGGTACGCAAAAGAAAAGCCAATTAACGGGAGCTATTTCATCCGTTACCGCTAAACAAATTACCGAGATGCCTATCACGAACTTAGGTCAAGCGATGCAAGGTCGCGTGGCGGGGGTAGACGTAGCGCAATCGGGTTCAAAGCCGGGTACGGTTCCACGTGTTTTAATTCGTGGTCGTCGTTCATTTAATGCGGGTAACGATCCTTTATATGTAGTGGATGGTATTCCTCTTTCAGGTGGTTATGAAGATATGAACCCGAATGATGTAGCATCAATGGAAATCTTAAAAGATGCAACAGCTACAGCTATCTATGGTGCACGTGGTGCCAATGGAGTTGTCTTGATTACGACAAAACGTGGTTCTAAAGATGGTAAAACGGTTATTTCTTATGACTCCTATGTGGGGGTTACTCAATCCTTAGATAAAATCAAATTATTTACGGGTGCTGAATATGCTGAAATGAAGCGTGAGTCTCGTCGTACTATTGGAACATATAAGGATGCGAATGGGAACCTTGTTCCTACAGGTGTTGTGGATGCTTTTGCTGACTCTAAGTTATTTACAGCTGTAGAATTAGATGGTATTGCTAAAGGCCGTTCACTTGATTACCAAGATATGATGGTAAGAAAAGGTGTTCAACAAAACCATGCTATTGGTGTTCAAGGTGGTAATGATAAAACGCAATTCTCTATTAATGCGGGTTATTTCCAAGATAAGGGTATCATTCAGGGATTAGATTTTACGCGTTATTCTTTCCGTGCTAGCGTGGATCACCAAGTGAACAAGCGTTTGAAAGTAGGAGCGTCATCATATTTAATGTATGCTGAAACGAATGGTGCAAATATTAATCCATATGGTTTCTTAATGTCTCAAAATCCATTAGCGAAAGCGTATGATGATAGCGGTAACTTGATCTTCCAACAAACAGATGATGCCTTATTAACTAACCCTTTGAATGAAATTGTTCCAGGTGCTGTTGTTGATGAGACGAAGAAATACCGAATGTTCAATAGTATTTACGCTGAATTAGAATTAGCGAAAGGCTTGAAATACCGTGTAAATTTTGGCCCAGACTTTACTATTTCTCGTAATGGTCGTTTCTATGGTGCTTTAACAAATAATATTAAAGGTGGTAACCCTACGGCTACGACAGATAATCGTTTTGGATTTAACTATACGATTGAAAATATCTTAACGTATAACAAGCAATTCAAGGATCACAACTTAGGAGTAACTTTATTACAATCTATGCAACGTGATAATTTTGAGCAGTATACACAAAGTGTGTTAGGTGTTCCAGTAGAAACGCAGCAATTCTATAACGTAGGTAATGCTTCTTCTATTCAAGGAGTAGGTTCTAACCTAATTCAATGGACTATTGCTTCTTATATGGCTCGTATTAATTACGACTACAAAGGCAAGTATTTATTGACAGTGACTGCTCGTCGTGATGGTTCATCTCGTTTTGGTGAAAACTCTAAGTGGGGTAACTTCCCAGGGGTGGCTCTAGGTTGGAATGTTCATCAAGAGAACTTTATGAAGGATTTGACTTGGTTAGATGAATTAAAGGTTCGTGCTTCTTATGCGCAAGTAGGTAACCAAGGTCTTTCTCCTTACCAAACGGTAGGTTTAGAAGGTCGTACTTCTTATGCTTGGAACAACACGGCTGCCTATGGATACCGTCCTAATACCATTGGTAATGCGGATTTGAAGTGGGAAACTTCCACTTCTCAAAACATTGGTGTTGATTTTTCTGTATGGAGGGGTCGTGTATCTGGTTCTGCTGAATACTACCAGACGAATACAACTGATTTATTATTATCTGATCAATTGCCTACTTCAACAGGTTTCGCAGCCGTTACACGTAACGTAGGAGAGACAATGAACCGGGGTATTGAACTTTCATTAACGACGAATAACATTGATGCGGCTAATGGATTTAAATGGAGCACCGATTTCGTATTTTATAAAAATACGGAGGAAATTGTTTCCCTATACAATGGAGCAAAAGATGACGTAGGTAACCGTTGGTTTATTGGTAAGCCTTTGAACTCTTATTTTGATTACGAATATGCTGGTATCTGGCAAACGGCTGAATCTGATAAAGCGAAAGCAATGGGCTTTACAGTAGGTCAAATTAAAGTTAAAGACACAAATAACGATGGAAAGATTGCAGCAGATGATCGTGTTCTATTAGGTTCTGATGTTCCTAATTGGACAGGTGGTATTACAAACCGTTTCTCTTATAAAGGATTCGACTTGTCATTCTTCATCTTTACACGTCAAGGACAAATGATTGTTTCCAGATTCCACCAAAACTCTAACTACCTACAAGGTCGTTACAACCAAATTAAAGTGGATTACTGGACACCTAATAACCCTGGTGCAAGATACCCTCGTCCGAACTTTAACCAAGAGTTCCCAGCGTACAATACAGCTATTATGTACTATGATGGTTCTTTCATCAAAGTTCGTAATATCAACGTAGGTTATAGTTTCCCAGCTAAAACAGCTCAGAAATTAGGTCTTTCTTCTCTACGTTTGTTCGCAAGTATTCAACAACCGTTTATTTTCTCGAACTACCGTTCGAAGGAGAATGGGGTGGATCCAGAAACATCAAATGGTAACGTAGATAACAATGTAACTCCGGCTACTTCTGTTTCTACGTTTGGTTTAAATATTAAATTTTAATCCCTGAAATAATGAAAAGTTTATATATCAAAAATTCATTAAAAATAGTAGGTTTTGCTTCAGCGATTATGTTGGGTACAGCCTCATGTAGTGACTTGCTGAAAGAAACAGTAGTTTCTTCTATCAGTAACGATTACATCGCTACGACTCCAGGATTCGTAGCTGCTACGAATGCTGCCTATACTCCACTCCGTTCATTTTATGCAACAGAGCGAGGATTAACCATGTCAGAGTATGGTACGGATATTTATAGTGCTGGTGCCGATGGATCATATAAGGGATTTCACTTTTATGATTCGCAATTAACTTCTTCTGTTGATATCTTAGCTCAATTGTGGGATGAGACATACAAAGGAATTAATACCATCAATGCGGTTATTGATCGCGCTCCTGCTGTTACAGGTGTTACTGATGCAGTAAAAGCAACTCGTGTAGCAGAAATGAAGTATTTGCGCGCTCACTATTATTTTATCCTAGTGCAGCAGTTCGGCCCTTTGGATCTTCGTTTAAAGGAGACGACGGGTCCTACAAAGGCAGCTACAAGAGCAACAGAGCAAGCAGTTTACAAGCAAATAGAGGCTGATTTATTAGCGGCTATTCCAGCTTTACCGGCAGTAAAGGCGGCTGGAGATTTTGGTCGCGCGACTAAGCCAGCGGCTGAGAATTTGTTAGCTAAAGTGTATTTAACACGTGCTTCTTCTAAATTTGCAGAGGCGACTGATTATGCAAATGCAGCTACTTTGTGTAATGGAGTAATTGCTAATTATGGGTTTAAATTATTACCTGATTTTGCTTCTGTATTCGATCAAGCTAACCAAGTGAATGATGAAGTCATTTTCTCTGTACAGTATACGTCTGATCCATTAACGAATGGTTTTGTTGACAATCAAGGAAATAAGCTTCACTTATACTTTGGTATGCAGTATGATACGCAACCAGGTATGCAGCGTGACGTAGTGAATGGTCGTCCATTCAAGCGTTTGAAGCCTACGCCTTATCTATTGAATACGGTTTTTGCTGAACGAGTAAATGATACGCGTTACAATAAAACGTTCAAGGATACTTGGTTATCGAATAAACCTGGTACCTATAATACTACGTTTGACGGATCTAAGGCTACAGTAACATACAAAGCGGGTGATACGACAATCTTCATTCCTGGGTATGAGATGTCTTTAGCAGAACGTGCTGCAAAGAAATACCAAGTATTAGTTCCAAGTTTATACAACTTTGCTTTGTTCCCAACCCTGAAGAAATTCTTCGATCCACTTCGTCCTGATATGACGTATGAAAATGGTTCTCGTGACTATTTTGTACATCGTTTGGCAGATACGTATTTGATGTTAGCAGAAGCTCAATTCAAATTAGGTAAGCAGGCGGAAGCAGTAGCTGCCATCAATATGGTACGTGTTCGTGCTGCAGCTGCTGGTAAGGCAGATGCGATGAAAGTTACTTCAGTAGACATGAACTTAATCATGGAAGAACGTGCTCGTGAACTTGCTGGTGAGCAAACGCGCTGGATGGACTTAAAGCGTTGGAATAACTTAGTAGAGCGCGTTAAGCTTTACAACACAGACGGTGCTGTTGGTGTTTCTGATAGACACTACGTTCGTCCTATTCCTCAAAAGCAAGTGGATCTATCTGAAAATGGTGGTTTCCCTCAAAATGCAGGATACTAAGATTAATTTGATTTCTTAATTTAGATTCCGAAGGTCGTTTGGCCTTCGGAATTTTATTTAATAAGCACTATGAAAAAGATTTTCACCTTGTTTTTGGGTCTTTTAGGCTTCACATCTTTAGCCCAAAATCTTCCAGTTACTTTTAAAAATGGTCAATCATCTGTCGATGTTTTGATTGGAGGAAAACCCTTTACTTCCTATTTTTTTCCTGGTCAGGATATTTTAAAGAAGGCTGTTTTGTTCCCTTTGATCTCTGCTCAAGGAACAACAATTACGCGTGGATATCCGATGGCTCCACGAGCTGGAGAACGGGTAGATCATCCGCATCATGTGGGAATGTGGTTGAATTATGAAGATGTGAATGGTTTTGACTATTGGAACAATTCGACTAATATCATTGCTTCTTTACAGAATCATAAGATGGGAACCATTGTTCATTCTTCTATTGTAAAGCAAGATGCTAAGTCAGGAACCTTAGTAGTATCAGCAGATTGGATAGACAATGATGGTAAAGGCCAAAAGGTTTTGCAGGAAAAGACAACCTATGTTTTTTCGGGTACGGCTGATTCAAGAACAGTAGATCGTATAACTACTTTAACTTCTTTTGCAGACCAAGTTTTATTTAAAGATGTGAAAGATGGCATGTTTGCCATTCGCGTGGCACGTCAGTTAGAAATTCCTTCCAATAAACCGGATGTATTTACCGATGCGCACGGTATAGAGACCAAAGTACCTGTGATGGATAATACGGGTGTGAATGGTGACTATTGGAGCTCTGAAGGAGTGAAAGGGGAGGCCGTTTGGAGTACGCGTGCTAAATGGATGAATTTGCATGGTGAAATGGATAATCACTCGATTTCTGTGACCATTTTTGACCACCCAGCTAATGTGTCCTACCCAAGTTATTGGCACGCACGTGGTTATGGCTTATTTGCGGTGAATCCATTAGGGGCTAAGGTATTTAGTAATGGCAAGGATGAACGTAATTTGACTTTGAAAAAAGGAGAATCTGTTACGTTTAGATACCGTACTTTGATTTCTGATCGTTTAAATACAAAAGAGGAATTAGACAAAATTCAAGCGGAATTCGCTACAGTGAAGTAATTTTTAAGAAAATACTCTTATTTTTGTAAGGTAAAGGGGGCTCTTGTAGCCCCTATTTTCTTTATTCTATGCAATTATCCTTTTTAGGAGCCGCTAGACAGGTAACAGGAAGTATGTTCCTGCTACAACTGGAAGATGGCTATCAAATATTAATCGATTGTGGAACGGACATGGAGCGTAAAATCGACTTCGATGAGCCGGTGGAGCAAAAGTCTTTTTTTCCATTCGATGCTTCACTAATAAATCTAGTGATTCTTACCCACGCACACATTGATCACTCTGGTAATATTCCGATGCTTTATCGAGAAGGATATGAGGGTCAAATTCTTTGTACACCTCCCACTGCAGATTTAGCAGAATTATTATTAATGGATTCTGCGAGTCTCCATTTACGGCGTTTACGCGCCGCGCAAGGGGATAGTCGTAAGAAACATAAACAAATGGATCGCTTACTTCGAAAAGGAGATCTCTATCTTCAAAAAGATGTAGAGAATGCGATGGACAATTTTGTTACTTTACAATTCAATCGCAAGTTCGTCGTTTTTCCTGGTCTGGAAATTACGTTTGTTCCTGCAGGTCACTTACTAGGAGCAGCGCACGTATTGATTTCTGTAACAGAAAAAGGTGAAACTAAAACGATTGGATTTAGCGGTGATATCGGTCGAGCTAATTATCCGTTGCACATCGATCCACAGCCTTTCCCTGAAGTGGATTATTTAGTATGTGAAACGACCTATGGTAATCGAATTCACGAGGATAAGGATAGTCCGATGGATGCTTTGGGAAAAGTTATTAAGGAAACTTGTATCGATCGTCCAGGTCGTTTGGTTATTCCTGCTTTTTCGGTAGGTAGAACGCAAGCTGTATTGTATACGCTTAATAAGCTAATTGAAGAACGCAATTTCCCAGCTGTTCGAGTTTTTACAGATAGCCCAATGGGCCGTAGTTCTACGAAGATTTATAGTAAATATCTTTCTTATTTAAATCCTGAGGCGCGTGAGTTTCACAAGGAGAATGATGAGTTATTTGACGTAGAAAATTTGATTTTCCTTCAAACAGAAAAAGAAAGTAGAGCAGTACGTAATTACCGCGAGCCTTGCATTATTATCTCTTCATCAGGAATGATTTCTGGTGGACGCGTGGAACAACATATTGCAGATAATATTTCTAATACCTACGCTACCATTTTATTGATTGGTTACACGGCGGAAGGTACCTTAGGTAGACAGCTTTTGGCAGGTACAGACGTGATCGTAGTGAAGGATCGCGAATATAAAGTCAATGCTCAGATTCGTAAAATTGATGTGTTTTCAGGTCATGCGGATCAGACGGGTCTTTTAGATTTTGTGAAGCAACAGAAGCCGTCTAAACTTAAAAAGGTTTTTCTCTCACATGGCGAGGAAGAAAGTATGCTTGAATTCGCGTCTATCTTAAATGGATTAGGATTTAATGACGTTATTTTGCCTCAAAAGGAAGACACTTTCGAGCTTTAATTTTATTTTTGTATTAAAATTTACGCCTTATGAAAATATTATTGGAATTTGAAAAGCCGATTGCAGAGCTTGAAGATAAACTGATTGAGATGCGCAAGCTTGCTTTAGAAAATAATGTCGATGTGACAGCTGCTGTGGCATCATTGACTGAAAAGATTTTAGAATTGAAAAAGGATACCTTCTCTAATTTAACCCGCTGGCAGCGAGTACAATTATCCCGTCATCCGGATCGTCCTTATACATTTGACTATATTGAGCATTTATGTGAGGAATTTATCGAAATTCATGGAGATAGAAATGTGGGAGATGATAAAGCGATGGTAGGTGGATTTGGAACGATTGATGGGGAGATGTCTGTCATGTTTATCGGTCAGCAAAAAGGGCGTAATACGAAGGAACGTCAATACCGTAATTTTGGAATGCCTAATCCAGAAGGATACAGAAAAGCGCTTCGTTTGATGAAGATGGCTGAGAAATTTAACAAGCCTATTGTTTGCTTAATTGATACGCCGGGTGCTTTTCCTGGTTTAGAGGCTGAAGAGAGAGGTCAAGGCGAAGCGATTGCACGCAATATTCGGGATATGTTTATGTTGAAAGTACCTGTTATTTGTGTCATTATTGGCGAAGGAGCTTCTGGTGGTGCTTTAGGCATTGCTGTGGGTGATCGCGTCTTAATGATGGAAAATACTTGGTATTCTGTTATTTCCCCTGAGTCTTGTTCTTCTATTTTATGGAGGAGCTGGAATTACAAAGAACAAGCGGCTGAAGCCTTGAAATTAACGGCTAACGATATGTTAGCAAACAAATTAATTGATGGTATCATTCCTGAGCCTTTAGGTGGGGCACATCTTCATCCGGAAGAAGCTGCTGCTACTTTGAAAGAAGTGCTTAAGAAGGAATTAGCTATTTTATCTGCCATTGAGCCTGCTACGCGTATTTCACAGCGTATTGATAAGTTTGGAGCGATGGGAGAAGTGATTGAATAAGATGGCTGCTCCTAAAGCGATCATTTTTGATTTAGGTAATGTCTTATTATCCATCGATTTGTCCTTGACTTACGAGGCATTTTCGGCGTATTCTTCTTTTAGTTCATCAGAAATAGCGTCTGCCATAGCCGATCATCAGTTATGGGTTCCCTATGAGTCTGGGAAGCAATCTGATCAGGAATTCAGGAATTTTTTAAGAGAAAGCCTTCAGTTACGTATTTCTGATGAGGAGTTTGATGAAGCTTTTTCTGCATTGTTATTAGATTTCCATGCCGGTGTATATGAATGGATTGCGTCTTTGCGTTCTCAATTCCACCTGATTTTACTGAGTAATACGAGTGCTATTCATGCAGCACGATTTACAAAAATTTCCTTAGGACCCGAAGGCCAAAACTTGTTCAGTCTATTTCACCATGTTTATTATTCTTTTGAAATGGGTGTAGTGAAACCAGATGTCACCATTTATCATCAGGTTTTAACAGAACAAGGATTTTCTGCAGAGGAAGTATTGTTTTTTGATGATAATGTCGCTAATATTAAAGCTGCCAAATCAATGGGGATAGATTCCTTTTTAATTGATCCTAGCCGTACCTACAGTCAAATTCAAGAAATTTTAGATACCTATGTTAGTTAGTAGTCCCATTTTTGATGTATTATTCAATTTAGCTGGTTGGAAATTAGTGGGGGAGGTACCGCGTGATCTAAAGAAAGCTTTGGTCATTGTTTGCCCTCATGCTACATGGAAGGATTTTCCCATAGGGTTAGGTGCTCGCTCTCTTCTTAAAATTCCTATTTTATTCTGGGGGAAGAAGGAGCTTTTTGAAGGACCTTTTGGAGGGATATTTTCGTGGTTAGGCGGTTATCCAGTTAATCGGGGAACGAAATCTAACTTAGTGGATGCGATTGTAGATATTTATAATTCCAAGGATTCCTTTTATGCCGTATTAGCGCCGGAAGGAACGCGTAAAGATGTTCAAGAATTAAAAACGGGGTTTTATTATATCGCAGATGGCGCTAAAGTTCCTTTAATCATGATTGGTTTTGACTTTGTGAATAAGGAAATTAAAATAAGAGAGCCGTATTATACGACGGGTGATTTCCAAAAAGACAAATTGGATATCGCGCGTTATTATCAATCGATTCCGGGTGTTCAAAAATCGTGGATTAAGAATTATTTAGCTGAAGCTGCTGAATAGATTAATTCCGCTGTTTTTTTAGAGGCACCTGCGTTTCCTACTAAGAATTGGAGTTTTTTATAATCTTCCTTTTGTTGTGAGTAAGTGGCCCCTTTAGTTAACAAGTCTCTCATCCAGGCTGTCATGTGGTCTACAGAGAATTTGGCTTGAATTAATTCAGGAACCGCTAGTTTATCTAATATGATGTTGACTAGAGAGATGTACTTGATCTGAATCACGATTTTTGCCAAAGAATAAAATACCCAATCCGTCTTATACACCACAATCTGTGGTGTATTTAATAGTGCTGTTTCTAAGGTTGCGGTCCCCGAAGTGACAATTGCCAGTTCGGCTTGTTGTACCACATCATAGGTTTGATCAAATAGAACTGGGATTTTTGTTTGGTATAACTCTTTCCAATCTGAAATTCCTGCGATAACAAACGACAAATCAGGGTTAGCTTTCGCTAATTGTTCGAATAGGGGTAAGGCTGTCTTGATTTCTTGTTTTCTGCTTCCTGCTAATAAGGCAATGTATTTTTGACCTTTTAGGCTGAACAGCTCGTTAGGAACAAATGCCTGGATCGCATCTTGAAGCGGGTTACCTACATAAGTAGTAGGGATTCCAGCGTCACTAAATAGCTTGAGCTCGAAAGGGAAGATGACATAGAGGTGATCTATCCATTTTTTAAGTTCTTCTACGCGACCTTTATTCCAAGCCCAGACTTTAGGAGCAATGTAGAAGTGGGTTTGAAACCCTTTTTTCTTAGCTATTTTAGCCGCCTTTAAATTGAATCCACCGTAATCAATAAAGATAATGGCATCTGGTTGAAAGGCTTCTATTTGTTCACCAAAGGTCTTGAAAAGTCCTTTTAATCGTTGAATATTCTGTATAACACCTAAAATGCCCATAATCGCAAGTTGATTATGGTGTATCAGTATTTGCGCACCTTGGTTTTCCATTGAATCCCCACCCCAGGCTTGGATCAGGGCTTCATTATCCAGTTTTTTGATTTCCTGAATTAGATTTGATCCGTGTAGATCCCCTGATTTTTCTCCTGCTAGGATGAAGTATTTCATACTTATTCTCCGAAGTATTCGACCGAATTTTTATTCGTTTCGATTAAGTGAATTTTATGTAGAGTGGCTGAAGTAGATGTCTCCTTTATTTTAGGCGCTAGAATCTTCCAAAATTCCATCACAAGAATCTCACAACTCGCTAATTTACCTAACATGAAATCCACATCTAAATTTAGATTTTTATGGTCGACCTTATCGATAATTTCAGCTTTAATTAAATCTCCTAATTGCTTGAGATCATATACAAATCCGGTGTCAGGATCAGGTATGCCTTTGACTGTTACGATCAATTCAAAATTGTGACCATGCCAGTTGTTATTAGCACAAGGGCCAAATACTTCGAAATTCTTTTCTTCTGTCCAGGCTGGATTGAATAAGCGATGCGCTGCGTTAAAATGTTCCTTACGGATGACGTGTACCATTGTTTTCAGTTTTGATGGAGGGACCCTGGGAAAACAATAGCAGAGTTCCAATTATTGTACAAAGTTAATAAACCTTCCGGGAATCTGTGTAAATTTGTATTTAAATCCTACCCATATGATCATTGTTACTGGTGCCGCAGGCTTTATTGGAAGTTGTTTAATTCAGAAGTTAAATGAATTAAAGTTTCGTTACATTATTGCGGTGGATGATTTTTCGAATGCGGATAAGAATCGAAATTTAGAGGGAAAGTCGATCATGGAGCGGGTTGATCGCAAGGATCTATTTTCTTGGTTAGAGAAAAATAACCGAGAAGTGGAATTCTTATTTCACATTGGTGCCAGGACTGATACCACAGAGTTTGATACGAAAATTTTTGATGAACTCAATTTAGATTATTCTAAGAAGGTTTGGAATGCCTGTGTAGCTTACCAAATTCCTTTAGTCTATGCTAGTTCAGCAGCCACCTATGGTTTAGGTGAATTAGGCTATGACGATAACGAATCGGTAATTCCTTCCTTGAAACCCTTGAATCCCTATGGAGATTCAAAGAATGACTTCGATATCTGGGCTTTACAGCAAGAGAAGAAGCCATTCTTCTTTGCAGGTTTAAAGTTTTTTAACGTCTATGGACCTAATGAATACCACAAAGGGCGGATGGCGTCGGTTATTTGGCATGCCTATCGTCAAATTCAAGCGAATGGGGCACTTAAATTATTCAAATCTCATCGGGATGATTTTAAAGATGGGGAACAGATGCGGGATTTCATTTATGTGAAAGATTTAATCGAGGTGTGTATATTTTTAATGGAACATCGCAAGAACTCAGGAATTTATAATTTAGGTACAGGGAAAGCTAGATCATTTAATGATTTGGGTAAAGCGACTTTCGCAGCTTTGGGATTAGAATCAAACATCCATTACATTGATACGCCTGCCGATATTCGAGACAAATACCAGTATTTCACAGAAGCCAATATGGCTAAATTGCGTGCTATAGGTTTTACGAAAGAATTTACGAGCCTAGAAGAAGGGGTGAAGGATTATGTCCAAAACTACTTAGCTAAGCAGCTCTATTATTAAGTATTTTTTTCAAGCCCTCTTCGGCAAATCCTTTGCCATAGGCAAATAGTTGAATATTCGCGGCAAAGATGGAAAGTATAGCGATTTTGATACTTCTCGTGCTAATTAAGGCGGCTATAAAGATCAAAAGACCATACGTAATTATTCCCGATAATAAGATCAATCCATATACGGGAATAGCTAAAAGCGCAATTCCAGTTAGTACGTAATAACTAAAGAATAAGAATGGGAAGAAATGTACCGCTTTTAGCTCTTTAGGAAAGTAACGACTAATGTTGATTCGCGCTCGTCCGAAGAAATGCAATTGTTTATAGAATTGCCTAAAGTCAGTTCTGCGTTTATGGTAGATGAAGGCTTTAGAGATTAGGCCTGATTTAAATCCGAGTGAAATGCACCGAATACTGAATTCAATGTCTTCGCCCATTCGGGTGATTTTAAATCCTCCTGTCGCTTCATATACTTTTCGGGAAATACCCATATTGAAACTGCGGGGATGGAATTGGCCTCCGATGTTTTTTTCTTTTCCTCGAATACCTCCAGTGGTAAAGAAAGAGGTCATGGAATAGCTGATGGCTTTTTGGATGGGAGTGAAGCTAGGATGATCCTGATCTGGTCCTCCAAATAAGTCTAATCCTTCTGCTTTCACCGCTTTGTCTACTTCCGTTAAATAGCTGGGCTCTAAAAGTGCGTCTGAATCGAGAATGATGAAGTAATCTCCTTTGGCACGCTCAAATGCATAATTTCTCGCAAAACCTTGTCCTCCATTTTCTTTGACATAATAGGCTAAGGAGAATGCCTCTTTATATTTTTCAATAACGGCGGAAGCATCTTCTGTTGATCCATCTTCAATAACGACCACTTCAAAATCTTTGAATTCCTGTGATTGAATACAGCCTAATAGCTCATCCAACTCTTGTGGACGGTTATAAACAGGAATAATCAGGCTGTAGGCCGGCGCTTTCATCTTATAAGGAACGAAGTGTTTCTTTGCTAGCTGAAATGATTTGATCGTATTCAGAATCCCCTAAGGCAGCTGATAAGAACCACGATTCGTATTGAGAGGGAGGTAAATAGATACCTTTGTCCAGCATACCTTTAAAATACTTACCAAATAGGGCAGTATCTGATGTTTTAGCATCACTAAAATTGTTTACGGCTTTGTCAGTAAAAAACAAAGTAAACATGGAGCCGATTTGGTTAATGGTATAATTAAGACCTAATGTCTTCAAATCTGCACTTAAAGCTTCTTTTAAGGCTGAACCCCGCTGCTCTAGAGCGGCATATACTCCCGGATTTTCGGTTATTAGGTTTAGCATGGCTAAACCTGCCGTCGTTGCTAATGGATTTCCTGAAAGCGTTCCCGCTTGGTAAACAGGACCAGCAGGAGCTATCATATCCATGATCTCAGCTTTGCCGCCATAGGCACCTACCGGAAGTCCTCCACCGATAATTTTTCCTAAGGTGGTTAAATCAGGTTGAATTCCAGCCAGTCCTTGGTATCCGGCTGCTGATAGACGGAATCCCGTCATCACTTCGTCGAATATAAGTAAGGCCCCGTATTGTTGGCACATTTTCTGAACAGCTTCTAAATAACCTTCTTGGGGTATAACTAATCCCATATTACCCACAACAGGCTCAACGATGATTGCGGCTACTTCAGTTGGATTAGCTTTGAAAAGGTTCTCTAAGCTCTCTAAATCGTTATATACAGCCGTTAAGGTATCTCTAGCGGTTGAAACGGTCACTCCTGGACTATCTGGGGTTCCTAAGGTGGCAACGCCAGAACCAGCCGCAATTAGGAAAGAATCCCCATGACCATGGTAACAGCCTTCCATTTTAATGATCTTATCCCGTTTTGTGTAAGCTCTAGCTAAGCGAATGGCCGCCATCGTTGCTTCCGTTCCAGAATTCACTAAACGAACCTTTTCAACGGAAGGAATCATGGAGATGATTTTCTCTGCGATCAATACCTCGTTATAAGTAGGAGCACCAAAAGAAAATCCATTACTTAAGGCTCCACGAACAGCCTCTTCAATTCCCGGATGTGCTTGTCCGAAGAGCATAGGTCCCCAAGAACCAATTAGATCAATATAGGAATTACCATCAACATCATGTAAATAAGCTCCTTTAGCTGATTTGATAAACACAGGATTTCCTCCTACTGATTTGAAGGCACGAACAGGAGAGTTAACTCCACCTGGAATTAATTCTTTGGCTCTCTCAAAATAGGCTGCGCTTAGGGTAGTCATCTTATTTCTTCTTCGGATTTTTAGCGGTAGTTTTTTGTTGCTCTTCCATAGTCTTCAATTGTGTTTGAAGGTATTGAGAGAACTTAGATTTCTTAGGACCTCCTCCAGCGGCGATTTTCTTGCGATTTTCGTCTAATAAAGCTTTGATCTTATCTTCGTTCACAAATTTACGGATCGCTAGTTGTTGACCGATCGTTACTAAGTTCGATACGAAATAGTAGAAACTTAGCCCAGCAGGGAAGGAGTTCATTACGAACATGAAGATAACTGGCGTAACATAGGCCATCATTTTCATGTTGATCGGTTGACCCGGTTGATCTGGTGTAATTTGGTTGTTATAATAACCGTAAGCTAGCTGTGAAACTGTCATTAACAAACAGAATAAACTAACATGTGAACCATAGAACGGAATGTTGAATGGTAGATTTAAGAATGAATCATACGTAGATAAATCGTTGGCCCATAAGAATGATTCTTGGCGTAGGTTAATCAAATTAGGGAATAACATGAATACCGCCATTAAAACAGGCATCGTCGCTAATACGGGAATACATCCGCTTAATGGATTCACACCCACCTCGCCGTATAATTTCATGGTTTCTTGCTGAACGCGCGCTGCATCATCCCCGATCTTTTCTTTAATCGCCGCGATTTCAGGAGCTAAAATACGCGTCTTAGCCATAGAGACGTAAGATTTATACGTTAAGGGCAATAATGCGGTCTTGATGATTAAGACTAAAACAACAATTAACAAACCGTAATTCGAAAACAAACTTTCTAGGAATCCGAATAATGGAACGAAAATGTATTTCGTAATCGGCAATAAGAAATCATAACTTAGTTTGACGTTCTTACCAAAATTAGGTGCCTCAACCTTATTAACAATCGAATAGTCATTAGGTCCAAAGTAGAAAGTGAAGTTTGATTTTCCAGCTCCTAAATCTTGTGCTGAAGCAATAATCTGCGCATCTAAGGTTTTAATATTGACAGAATCTGTCAAATTAGGCGTTGCTGTTAAAGCTGCAGACTTGAAAGTGAATCCCTGTGGAATTAATCCCGTTAAGAAATACTTCTTTTTAAAACTAATCCACTTAGTGCTTTGATCTAAATTCTCATTCGTTACGGAGCTAGGGTTTTCTGATAGGTAATCAAATTCCTCATCTTCGGTCAATAAATAATTAATAGTAGCTTTACGCTCTTCGGTAATATCTTTCTCTGATTGATGAACTTGCTCTTTCCAATGAATGAAATAGTCGCCGCCCGTTAAGGTCACTGATTTAGCATCTAATTGGTAGTCTACCAGGAAACCTGATTCAGGTAAAGTATAGCTAGATGAAATGATTTGCCCATTAGCTAAAGCCCCAGAGAAAGTTACTTTATTACCTGTTTGAACCCCTTTGAAGTCGAGATTTGCCACTTTAACCTTTCCTGCTGTAGTGGGTAATTCAATGCTAAATTCATCTGATGCAGTATTGTACAAATACAAGCCGTCTGATTTTCCGACATTAAAGTTAGCATAGGTTTTGTAGTTCTTTAATTGAACAGTTACTAGCTTAGCACCTTTAGAAGATACCTTAACGATGATATCCTTGTTCTCTAAGGTAAAGATTTGTTCTTGCTTAATGCTAGAATCAATCGGTACTATTTTGGCAGTATCCTTAGGGATAATGGCTTTTTGAGTAACTACGTTTGGTTTTACTGCAGGAACCTCTTTAGGGGCAAAGAAATATTGGTAGCCTAACAGCATACCCATAATTAATACAATACCCGTGATGGAATTTCTATCCATGATTACTTATTTTGAATTTTTGATGAATGGAACAGCGTGTTGATGCGCTGCCTTAACAAATTGTACAAATAGGGGAGACGGACTTTCAACCGTCGATTTATATTCTGGGTGAAATTGAACACCCACAAAGAAAGGATGATTTTCAATTTCCACGATCTCCACTAAATTGGAATCAGGATTAATACCAGAAGTAATTAATCCCGCTTTATGGAATTGGTCTAAGTAATCGTTGTTGAATTCATAGCGATGTCTGTGACGCTCTTGAATGGATGTTTTTCCGTAGATTTTATAGGCCAAAGTTCCTTTTTCAATCTTACAAGGATAGGAGCCTAAACGCATCGTACCGCCTTTTTCAGAAATATCCTTTTGTTCTAGCATTAAGTTAATAACGGGATCAGGACTTTCCGGGTTCATTTCAAATGAATGTGCCTCTGTTAGGCCCATAACATTTCTAGCAAACTCAATGACTGCACATTGCATACCTAAACAAATTCCAAGGAATGGAATTTTGTTCTCACGGGCATATTTCACTGCGTTAATTTTTCCTTGAATACCTCTTTCACCAAAACCTGGTGCCACTAAAATGCCATCTAATCCCGCCAAAGTTTCAGATAAATCTTCCGAGTCCATCGTTTCTGAAGACAACCATTGAAGGTTTACTTTAATGTCATTAGCGGCTCCAGCGTGAATAAAGGCCTCTGCAATGGATTTATAAGAATCTTTTAATTCTACATACTTTCCAATTAAACCAATGTTGATTTCAAACTTGGGATTTTGAAGTTTAGAAAGGAAGGATGTCCAATTCTTTAAATTCGATTCTTTATCGTTATAGATATCTAGTTTGTATAAAACACGGCTATCTAAACGCTCTTCTTTCATTAATAATGGAACCTCATAGATCGTAGACGCGTCGCGCGCTTCGATTACGTCGGCTTCCGATACGTTACAGAATAAACCAATTTTCTTCTTCATTTCCTGAGGAAGTGGGTGTTCTGTACGGCAAACTAAGATATCTGGTTGAATACCTGACTCAGATAATTGTTTAACGCTATGTTGGGTAGGCTTAGTTTTTAATTCACCTGCAGACGCTAAATAAGGAATTAGGGTCAAGTGAATAAATAAAGTGTTCTTCTCTCCTAAATCCCATTTTAATTGACGCGCAGCCTCAATGAAAGGCAAGGATTCGATATCACCTACACAACCACCAATCTCTGTAATGACGATATCAAACTTACCTGATTCGCCTAAGAGCATAATGTTGCGCTTAAT
Source organism: Aquirufa antheringensis (assembly GCF_023921165.1). Lineage (NCBI taxonomy): Bacteria > Pseudomonadati > Bacteroidota > Cytophagia > Cytophagales > Flectobacillaceae > Aquirufa > Aquirufa antheringensis. The sequence goes on along the minus strand of NZ_CP049835.1, from coordinate 2,346,949 downwards.
TTCATCGGTAATGTGAGGAACTACTTGAACGGTTTTCCCTAGGTAATCCCCACGACGCTCTTTGGTAATCACATTATGGTAAATACGACCAGTTGTGATATTATTTGCTTGACTAGTAGGCGTATTTAAAAAACGCTCGTAATGGCCTAAGTCAAGATCTGTTTCGGCCCCATCATTCGTTACATAGCATTCGCCGTGTTCATATGGATTCAGGGTGCCTGGATCGATGTTGATATAAGGGTCAAACTTTTGGATTGTACAGGTTAGACCTCGCGCTTGAAGTAGCTTCGCTAAAGACGAGGCAATGATGCCTTTTCCTAACGAGCTTGTTACACCACCCGTAACAAAAATGAACTTGGATTTCTTGGGATTCCCTTTACCAGACATTGAAAGAATTGTTGATTTGGTTACGGGAAACAAAGATAGGTAAATAAAAGCATACCGAATTAATCCTATTTTTATTTTATCTTGCATTCTTAATAGAATTTCGATGAAACCTCAACAAATCACCCTCTTTTCTGCCTCAGCCGGATCAGGTAAAACCTATACCTTGACGATTGAGTATATCAAGATGGCGCTCTCAGAGGTGGAATCGAAGGGATATTTCCGTCGGATTTTGGCCGTCACCTTTACGATCAAAGCGGCGGAAGAAATGCGTCAAAGAATTTTGCAATTTTTAGCAGGAATGGCAGATTATCCCACTTTCACTTATACATCCTCTGCTGAACAATCAAAAGTTTTAGCGATTCTAGATAAGGTGCAATCCGAATTAGCAGAAGACGGTATTCATTTAACAAAAGAACAATTAGCGGAGAGGGCGGGTACCACCTTGCAACAAATCCTTCAAGATTATGGATTGTTCTCCGTGATGACGATTGATTCTTTTGTCCAAAGACTCAGTGCCTCCTTCATTGATGAATTAAATCTCCCTAGTCAATATGAGGTAGTATTAGATTCCAATGGATTGATTCATGAATTAATTAATCGGCTGTTAGATCAGGTAAATAGTACGGGAGATGCCGAACTGAGCGAATTAATTTTATCGTTTGCGAATCAAGAAATAGCGGAAGGACGGAATTGGAATCGAATGCGGGATAGTTTGCATGGTTTTCTAAAGATTTCGTTAGAAGAGAAGTTTTTAGCGATTGAGCCGAATCTATCACTTTTTCAAGTCAGTGATTTTCTTCGTTTAGAAGATCAATTACGCGGCTTACTTCAACAGATGTTACAAGAAGTGAAAGGGGCGGCTGAATCCTTTATAAGGATTATAGATTCGCTTGGTTTACCGGATGCCTTCTATTATTATGGAGGGACCGGTCCAGTGGGAAATATGCGATCCTTTTTGCGTAATCCTGAGATAGCCGATAAAGCTTATGCTAATTTTAAGAAAGCGATTGAGGCAAATATGTGGACTTCAGCTAAAGCAACTGGTGCAGATAAAGCTATAATTGAGCAGCATGCAGCTGAATTAGGTGATTTAGGAAGTCAGTTCATTGACTTGCAGTCGTTGTATGTAAAACGGTATCGTTTTTTGCATTGGGTTTTGAAGGATTTAAAGAAGCTTGCCTTGTTAAATCTAATTCAACGCGAAATGCGGGTTTATCAACAAGAAAATTCCGCAATTCCCATTTCTGAATTTTCTAAACGGGTGTACGAAGTGATTTCACAGGATCCCATTCCGTTTATCTATGAGAAATTAGGCGATCGCTATTTCCATATATTCATTGATGAGTTCCAGGATACCTCCATTTTGCAATGGAAGAACTTTATGCCTTTAGTGGAGAATGCTACATCAGTGGGGAAACGTAGTTTATTAGTAGGGGATGCAAAGCAATCAATTTATAAGTTTAGGGGAGGGGAAGTTAGCTTGATTGCTTCTTTAGCCACTCAGGATGTATCTTTAGTTTCTGACCATTTTGTAGCGGACTCGCTTGATGAACAACGATTTGATTATTTATTAAACCAAATAGGCCCTAAAGCCCTGAATGATAATTACCGAAGTGCCACTGAGATAGTTGAATTTAATAATCGTTTTTACCATTCTTTAGTGGAGAATGAATCAGTTTTAACCTTGTGCCATTTAATAGAGCCTCTTTATGGAGCTAATTTAAAGCAAAATCCGAAAGTGGCTTCATCTGATTTTAACGGTAAGGTTGATTTAATCGTATACCATAAATCTCAAGAGAACTTTGGGTTTACAGAACCAGAAAATGAGTTTATGTTTGAGCAGGTGATGAATTTGATCAGACATAATCGACATATTGGATTTAGGTATGCAGACATCGCTATTTTGGCGCGAAAGAATAAACATGCAAGGTATTTAGCCTTGCGTTTAAAAGAAGAAGGAATTCCTGTTATTTCATCAGACTCTCTTTTAGTCCATTATTCACCTGTTGTAGGATTCATCCTTTCTTTTTTAGCTCTGAAAGAGCATCCTAAAGAATCGCTTTATTTGTATGAAGTGATCTATCAATATGCTGAAATTAAGGGACAGGAGGTTTCGGCTTTGGATTTAACCTATCTGGAAGAATTAGCAGGTGACGCTTTTGAAAAAGCTGAACAGTATTTTTTAAGTAAGGGAATGGAGGTGCCTGCATTTTCCGATCTTTTACGTTGGGTGTATGATGTGGTTGCAGCTTTTGATCTTTTGATTGATAGCACAGGTCAGGAGTATGTTTGGAAGTTTTTAGATATTTTGAATGAATATGTTCTTTTGAAGGACAAATTGGTGGCTGGATTCCTGCTTCATTTTAATCTAAACCGAAATTCGTATTGTATTACTAGTTCTAACCAAGCGGATGCCGTTACTATTTCGAGTATTCATAAGTCCAAAGGTTTAGAATATCCCGTGGTCATTCTGCCTTTCGTCAATTGGACATTCCAAGCTGATTCAGAGAAGATTTGGTATGAAATGGGAGAGGAGGAATCGGAAGATTTAGGTATGGGTGAAATAGCACGCTTAAAACATATATATGGGAGAGTGACCTCCTCGGAGGTTTTGGCTTTTCCTACTTTGGCACTACAAACAAAAAAGGAAAAAGAAGCCATTTTTCTAGATGCGTTAAATATGTTGTACGTCGCAACCACACGACCTAAACAATCCTTGCATCTGCTACTTACTGTCCCAGAGCCTGATATGCACACGAAGACTATTTCCACTTATACTAATTCCGTGGGCAGATTAGTCTATGATTATGCGCAAACGCTATCTGAATCAACCGAATTGCCTCTTTATTTAAAGACAGAAACAGATTGGAAAACTGCCTATTTTACATTTTCAAACGAATCAGTCATTCCGTCATTAACGCATGATGTAACATTTGACCTAGAGAAAAAGGTTCAAATACGTTTAGGAGGTGTCAATGCCCCTGTTTCACTTAGGGTGAATTCAGCTAAATCGGATTTGTATACCTCCGCTTCTAAAAAACGGGAAATAGGAAATCAATTGCATGATTTATTAGCTCAATTGCCTGATATGGAGGCATGGTCACAGGTGAGAGCGAAATCAAAGGTGGATGTATCTTCTTTAGATGCCCTTTTTGAATCTCAGCAAGTGCGTGACTTCTTCGTAAAAGATATTTTAGCCTTTAAGGAAGTTGATTTATTATGCCCGGACGGAAAAATTATTCGCCCAGACCGGGTTAATAAAATAGGAGAGGCTTTACAAGTGATTGATTTTAAAACGGGGAAACAAAAGCCGGAACACCAGGGGCAAATACAACGCTATAAACAAACTTTAGTGGAAATGGGATACCAGGTGACACAAGGAGTTTTAATTTATATTGAAACGAAAGAATTAGTCTATGTATAAGCGTTTACTTTACCTCGCCTTTTTAGTGTTGATTTTAGATTCTTGCTCATTTGTAAAGAGAATTTTTCACCGATCAGGTTCTTCGTATTATAGTAGCTCTGAAATTAAAGCTATCGTGAAAGAGGCGAAAAAATTTAAAGGAGTTCCCTACAAAACGGGCGGCATGGATAAAAAGGGGATGGACTGTTCTGGATTATTATTCACATCCTACGCCGTTAATGATTTCTCTATCCCTCGTGTTTCTTCGGATCAAGCGAAATTTGGGGAAGAAATTAGGTTGAAAGACGTTCAGTTGGGGGATTGGGTGTTTTTTGCAACGGGGAAAGTGGGGCTCATTAATCACGTCGGTTTAGTGACCAAAGACCAACCCGCTATTAGCTTTATTCATGCGAGTACCACGTACGGCGTTCGAGAGGATTTGTTGTACCAAAAGTTTTGGCTCGATCGTATCGTCAAAATTATTCGTCCATTTAAAAATTAATATGGTTTTTAGGCATTGATGTTCTATTTTTGCATTTCTTTTTAAAATGCTATGTCTAAAAAAATTGTAATTATTGGTGCTGGTGGCGTGGGTAATGTAGTCGTAAAGAAATGCGCGATGAATCCTGCTTCCTTTTCTGAGATCGTTTTAGCTTCTCGTACTTTATCAAAATGTGATGCCATTGCCGCTGAGTGTGCTGCGATAGGTTTGCCTACTGCCGTGAAAACACGTCAGGTGGATGCAGATAATGTACCGGAATTAGTGGCTCTTTTCAATGAGGAAAAGCCATTCTTAGTTATCAATGTGGCTTTACCTTACCAAGATTTGACCATTATGGATGCTTGTCTTGAGGCAGGTGTTCACTATTTAGATACCGCGAATTACGAACCTAAAGACGTAGCTAAGTTTGAATATTCATGGCAGTGGGCTTACCAAGAGAAGTTTAAGAAAGCCGGATTAATGGCTTTGTTAGGCTGTGGGTTTGATCCAGGTGTGACAGGTGTTTATACGGCTTATGCAAACAAGCATTATTTCGATGAGATGCATTACCTAGATATCATCGATTGTAACGCAGGAGATCACGGAAAAGCATTCGCTACTAATTTTAACCCGGAAATTAATATCCGCGAGATTACGCAGAAAGGTAAATACTGGGAGAATGGCGAATGGATTGAGATCGAACCGATGTCGATTCACAAGCCCATCGATTATCCGAATATTGGACCAAAAGAATCCTATGTGCTTTACCATGAAGAATTAGAGTCACTGACGAAGAATTTCCCTACGCTAAAGCGTGCGCGTTTCTGGATGACCTTTGGTCAAGCCTATTTAACGCACTTAGAAGTTCTACAAAATGTAGGAATGACTTCTATTTCACCTATTAAGTTTAATGGGATGGATATTGTTCCTTTGGAATTCCTAAAGGCGGTTCTTCCAGAGCCAGGAACCTTAGGAGAGAATTATTCAGGCCAAACTTCGATTGGTTGCCAAATCAAGGGGATCAAAGAGGGGAAAGAAGCAACTTATTACGTTTGGAATAACTGCCACCACGCAGATTGCTATAAGGAAGTTCAAGCACAGGGAGTTAGTTATACGACGGGTGTTCCTGCGATGATTGGGGCCTCTTTAATGATTGATGGTTCTTGGTTTGCTCCAGGCGTATTTAACGTGGAAGAATTTAACCCAGATCCTTTCATGGAATTATTGAACATCCATGGTTTACCTTGGGAGGAACAACATAACATCACTTTACCTCACGAATACTAAAATGACCTATTATCCTTCGATTCCATCTCCTTGTTATGTATTGGAGGAAAATTTATTGGTTGCAAATCTTGCACTTTTGAAGCGAGTTCAAGAAGAAGCAGGTATAGAGATTATTTGTGCATTAAAAGGATTTTCTTTTTACCATGAATTTCCACTCGTAAAGCAGTTTTTAGCAGGTGCAACAGCCAGTTCCCTACATGAAGCGCGTTTAGCTTTTGAGGAAATGGGTGTTAGACCTCACGTGTATTCTCCTGCTTATTTAGAAGCAGATTGGGTTGAATTAGCCTCGTATGCTGGTCACATTACCTTTAACTCACTGAATCAATACCATCACTTTAAGGATCGTGCACACGCTGCAGGAATTTCATGTGGTTTACGTATTAATCCGGAGTATGCAGAAGTGGAAACAGATATGTACAATCCTTGTGTGGCAGGCTCGCGTTTAGGTATTCGTCGTTCTGATTTAGGCGATTTACCGGATGGAATTGAGGGTTTACATTCGCATACGCTATGTGAAAATGATTCCTTTGTATTGGAACGTACGCTTGCGGTTATCGAAGCGAAATTTGGGGATTTGTTACCCAGCTTACAATGGTTGAATTTAGGTGGTGGACACTTGATTACTCGAGCGGATTACGATGTCACACATTTAATTGGATTATTAAAAGGTTTTCGAGAAAAATACCCAAATCTGCAGATTATTCTAGAACCGGGTTCTGCCGTAGGTTGGCAAACAGGTTTTTTAAAATCAACTGTTTTAGATATAGTTGAGTCTGCTGGTATTCTGGTGGCTATTTTAGATGTCTCTTTTGCAGCTCATATGCCAGACACTTTAGAGATGCCCTATAAACCACGGATAAGAGGAGCGAATTTAGAGCCTGAAGCAGGAAAGCCTACGTATCGTTTTGGTGGAATGACCTGCCTTGCGGGTGACTTTTATGGAGATTATTCGTTCGAGAAGGAATTGCAAATCGGTGATGAAATTATCTTAGAAGATATGATTCATTATACGATGGTAAAAACGACAACTTTTAACGGAGTAAATTTACCTAGTATAGGTAAGGTAGATTTTCAAGGGGATTTCCATCTGCTGAAATCATTCGGTTACGAATCTTTTAAAGATCGACTGTAAATGTGGAGAAGATCGGTCTCGAACCGACGACCTCTTGCATGCCATGCAAGCGCTCTAGCCAACTGAGCTACATCCCCATTAAAAATTGACCTTAACTCCCACACCACCTTGGATGTGCAGGAAAAATGGGTTAGGTAGTATTTCTGAATACATCCCTAACTCCGCAAAAAAAGATAGATTAGGCGCATCAATCGGAAAATATTCTAAGCCAGCGATGCCTGCCGCACCTAATCCCCGTTTTGTTTCAGGAAAAACTGAATTATCGGAGAAAAGATTTCTGGATACAAATTGCGGGCCAGCCCCATAATAATAATGTAAATCGGAATTGACTAGGGTAGGACGGTGCCATAAATACAGGGCACTAATAGAAAAACCAATATTCTGAAATGACCCATTTTGGTATGAGCGATTAGTTCCCCAAAGCCCTCCATACGTCCCAAAATTAACTTCAACCGCATTTTTTCCATTAGGTAGGTAGCGCTTAATCATAAATCCACCTGGTTCTCCCACTCTAAAACCAGCTGCCCAATCTTTGATCTGTGCCTTAACCGAAGTCAGGCTACAAAATAAGAATAGGAATAGAATAAAGCGTTTTAACATGTTATGCAGAATAGAATTGTTTAATTAGTTGAACTAATTTATCGTTTTCTTCTGATAACCCAATCGTAATTCGAATAGAATCTTCACATAAGGCGACAGAACTTCTGTTTCTAGTGATTAATTGGGACTCAATTAAGTAATTAAATAACTCAGTAGCACGCTTGAAATGAACTAAAATGAAGTTAGCATCTGATGGGTAGATCTGAATGATATCTGGAATGTTTTGTAAAGAGTCTACAAGCCGAGTTCTCTCTGCCAAAATTAATCGAACAGAATCATTCTTAAATGAAGGGTTTTTTAAGGCTTTAAAAACAATCTCCTGTGTTGCTCCTCCAATATTATAGGGAGGTTTTATTTTATTTAATAATTGAATAAGGGTGGGATGTGCAAAGGCCATTCCTAATCGCAAGGAAGCTAATCCATAGGCTTTGGAAAGCGTCTGCATCACAATGACCTGAGGGTATTTCGCTAATTCTAAAATGAAACTAGGTTCATCTGAAAAATCGATATATGCTTCGTCAATGACGACAAAACCTGTTTTAAAGGATTCAATTAGCGTATAGATATCCGAACGTTTCAATTTGTTCCCGGTCGGATTATTAGGTGAACAAAGAAAAAGCAAACGAGTATTTTGATCAATCGTCTGTAATATTCCCTCCACATCTAATTGATAATTCTTGCTTAAGCTAACTTTACGCTGCTCAATATGGTTGATCGATGCACTCACCTCATACATGCCATACGTAGGAGGGCACAATATAATGTTGTGGACACCTGATTGACATGTCATACGCATGAGTAAATCGATAGCCTCGTCAGATCCATTTCCCAGGAAGATTTGATTCGTAGAACACGATTTGATGGCGGCTAACTGATCTTTAATGGCTAATTGTAACGGATCAGGATAGCGATTCCAGTTCTCAGAAACGCCTGAACCTAACGGATTTTCATTCGCATCTAAAAATATGCCTTCCTTCCCTTTAAACTCATCTCGTGCTGATGAATAAGGCTTTAAGTTCCAAATATGGGGTAATATGAAGTTTTCGAAATTCATACTTAGCTTAATCTAATTTTAACGGCATTCGCGTGAGCTTGCAATGATTCTGCCTCAGCCATATCAATAATGGTCTTACCTAATTGCTCTAAACCTTGTTTAGTGATCGACTGCAAAGTGATTTTCTTCGTAAACGAATCCAAATTAACTCCTGAATAAGCTCTTGCAAATCCATTAGTAGGTAACGTATGATTAGTTCCTGAAGCATAATCACCTGCAGATTCGGGAGTATAATGTCCTAAGAAGATCGATCCAGCATTTCTAATGTGCCCTGAGAATTCTTCCGCATAATCACAAGCCAAAATCAAGTGTTCTGCGGCATACTCGTTTAATAAGTCTATCGCCTCAGATGAAGTATTTACTAAGACAAATTTAGAGTTAGCTAGGGCTTTTTCAGCTAAGTCTCTTCTAGGTAACTCAGCTAATTGAATACGGATCGCTTCCATCGTTTCTTCAACTATAGAAGATGACGTGCTCACTAATATGACTTGTGAATCCGCACCATGTTCTGCTTGCGATAACAAATCGGAAGCGATATAAGCTGGATTAGCCGTGTGATCAGCATAGACAGCTACCTCAGATGGTCCAGCCGGCATATCAATCGCTGTGCCTAATCGGTTAGCATACATTTTAGCCGCCGTAACGTATTGATTTCCTGGGCCAAAGATTTTATAAACAGAAGGAACACTCTCCGTTCCTAGGCTCAATGCGGCAATAGCTTGTGAGCCGCCCACTTTAGCCATCTTCGTTACGCCACATAATTTTGCAGCGTAGAAAATAGCAGGGTGAGTAGCAGGTGTACAAAGAACCACTTCCTGACATTCAGCAATACGAGCCGGAATGGCCAACATCAACACGGTAGAGAATAGGGGAGCTGTTCCTCCGGGAATGTAGATACCCACTTTATCTATGCCTGTTGATTTCTGCCAACAAACTACACCCGGATTAATTTCAATTTTATTGATTTCTAACTTTTGTGCTGCATGAAAGGCATAAATATTAGCATAGGCATGATCGATTGCCTTTTGTAATGCTATATCTGTTTTTGAGGCTAAATCCTCCATTTCTGCGGCCGTATACAGTATATCTGTAATCTCTCTTTTCTCGTAGGTAGCAGTTAATTCCCGTAAGGCTTGATCGCCTTTCGATTTAACTTGGCTAAAAACGTCAGAAATTAAGGCATCTAATTGTCCCTGCTCTAAAGCTGGACGCTGACATATAGCTGCATAATCTATACGAGAAGGATAATTGATTTGTGTAAACATGATTAGAGAATCATTTTTTCAATTGGTAAAACTAAAATACCTTCAGCACCTGCATCACGCAGGTTTTCAATGATATTCCAAAAGTCATTTTCCTCAATCACCGAATGCAATGAGAACCAGCCTTTCGTAGCTAATGGCAAGACCGAAGGAGATTTCATGCCCGGTAAAAGAGCGGTCACTTTATCAATGTTTTGTTCTTGTACGTTTAAAACTACGTATTTCGCATTTTGGCCTCTTTGAACCGAGTCTATTCTAAATAATAGTTTATCTAAAATGGCCTGCTTCTCGGATGATAAGGTCGCGTTTGCGATCATCACGGCTTGGCTTTGGAAAACCGTAGCCACTTCTTTAAGGCCATTGCTTAGTAGCGTACCTCCAGTAGAAACGATATCACATATGCCTTCTGCGAGTCCGATAGAAGGGGCTATCTCTACAGAACCTGAGATCTCGTGCATTTCTGCCTTAACACCGTTCTTGAGTAGGAATTGACTTGTTAGGTTCGGATACGAAGTCGCAATACTTTTTCCTTCGAACTGTTTTAAATCCGTATAGTTCTCACCACGAGGGATAGCTAATGAAAGGCGACATTTAGAAAAGCCTAATTCTTTGACCACATCCACTTTTCGCGTATGTTCCATTAACACATTTAAACCAACAACACCTAAATCAGCTACACCATCTTCCACATAACCCGGAATATCGTCGTCACGTAGGAATAGAAATTCAATCGGGAAGTTGCTCGAAATAGAACGAAGCTTAGAACCACCGGACTCAAACTTAATGCCACACTCCTTGAATAATTTCAAAGAGTCATCGCTAAGGCGTCCTGACTTCTGTACCGCAATTCTGATATTGTTTGTGCTCATCGTATTTAATCTAAAAAAAGCAAGCCTCGAGGTTATTCGAGGCTTGCAGAATCAATTTTATAAAAACATTTTGATTGGGTCCTCTAGGTATTGTTTCAGGGTTAACAGGAACGCAGCTCCTGTAGCACCATCTACCACGCGATGATCACAAGTCAATGTTAATTTCATAATGTTGGTGGCATAGAATTGGCCATTCTTCACACCTACCGTTTCTTTAATTCCACCTACGGCAAGAATACAAGACTCCGGTGAGTTGATGATGGAAGTAAATTGATCAATACCAAACATACCTAAATTAGAAACCGTAAATGTGTTACCTTCCCAATCTTTCGGTTGTAATAATTTACCTTTAGCCTTAGCGCCTAAATCTTTAGCTTCTGCAGAGATTTGTGCGATTGACTTTTCTGATGCAAACCGGATAACAGGAACTAATAAACCGTCTTCAACAGCAACTGCCATACCGATGTGTACATGCTTGTTGACACGGATACGATCTTCCATCCAGTAAGAGTTTACTTTCGGGTGTTTCGCAAGAGATAGGGCAGTAGCCTTAATCACCATGTCGTTAAATGAAATCTTCACCGGGAATGTTTCATTCATGCTCACACGTGCTTCCATTGCTTTGTCCATGTTGATTTCCATCGTTAGATAGAATTCAGGAGCACTGAATTTAGATTCTGATAAACGACGTGCGATGGTTTTGCGCATTTGGCTGTTCGGAATATCCTCGAAGCTTTCTACTCCTCCGGTGAAGTTCGCATTTGCGCCACCTGAATTAGGATTGTATTCTTCCACGTCTGCTTTCGTGATACGTCCACCTTCACCCGTTCCCGTGATCCAGTTTAAGTTATATCCTTTTTCTTTTGCCAAAGCACGAGCTAAAGGACTAGCCTTCAATTCTGCACCTGGTTTTGAAGCTGTTTTTTCTTCCACCACTGGCGCTTTAGTAACGACAGGCGCTGGTGCACTTGCTACAGGAGCAGCTACAGGAGCTGCTGGCGCTGGTGCAGGAGTACTTGCTTTAGGAGCCGCTTCTGCATCCAAGATTAACTGGAAATTAGCACCCGGCTCACCTACAATGGCAATAATACCATCTACAATGACACCTTGTCCTTCTTTTGCACCAATATATAATAGAGTACCATCTTCATAGTTCTCTAATTCCATCGTTGCTTTATCCGTTTCTACTTCTGCAATGATATCGCCATTCTTGATGACATCACCCACCGCTTTTAACCATTTAGCGATGACACCCTCGATCATGGTATCACTCATCTTAGGCATGCGAACTGCCACTGCTTTCACACCACTTAAATCAATGGCAGGAGTTGCAGCTGGCGCTTGCGCTACTGGAGCAGCCGCTGCGGCAACAGGTTCAGATGCTACGGGAGCAGGAGATGTGGCTGCAGCTGGTGCGGCTAATAGTGCTGAATAATCTTCACCTGGTGTACCTACGATCGCAATAATTCCATCTACAGGAACTGCTTCGCCTACTTTTACACCAATATATAATAAAGTACCGTCTTCGTAATTCTCTAGTTCCATCGTTGCTTTGTCTGTCTCGACTTCCGCAATAATGTCTCCAGATTTAATAACGTCACCTTCTTTTTTAAGCCAATTAGCGATCACACCTTCTAACATCGTGTCGCTCATCTTGGGCATTCTAATAATTTCAGCCATCTTATTTTGTTTGAAAGTTTAAAATTACGCTTTAAACCCTGTTTTTAAAAATTTTATGTGATAATTATTCCGTATTAATCTAGTTTAAGAACGGCCATAAATGCCTCTTGTGGAATTTCTACGTTACCGACTTGGCGCATCCGTTTCTTTCCTTTCTTCTGCTTCTCTAATAATTTACGTTTACGAGAAATGTCACCACCATAACATTTGGCCAAAACATCTTTACGCAACGCCTTCACCGTCTCACGAGCAATAATCTTCTGCCCAATCGCCGCTTGAATCGCAATTTCAAATTGCTGTCTCGGTATTAATTCACGTAATTTCTCACATAAACGTTTACCCCAGTCATACGCCTTATCACGGTGTACAATAGCTGATAAAGCATCCACTTTGTCACCATTTAACATGATATCAAGCTTCACCATTTCACCTGGCTCGTAATCTTTGTATTCGTAATCTAGGGAAGCGTATCCTCTCGAAATTGTCTTTAAGCGATCAAAGAAGTCAAATACGACCTCAGATAAGGGCATATCAAACGTTAATTCAACACGATCCGTCGTCAAGTAGATTTGATTCACCAAAATACCTCGCTTATCCATACAAAGGCTCATGATGACCCCCGTATACTCAGATTTGGTAATGATTTGTGCCTTAATATAGGGTTCCTCGATGATGTTAATCAAATTCGGTTCCGGTAAATCAGCAGGAGCAGAAACCCATAATACTTCATCAGCCGTAGTGATCACTTTGAATTTAACGGATGGAACCGTCGTGATCACCGTCATATCAAACTCTCGTTCTAGGCGTTCTTGCACAATTTCCATGTGTAACATGCCTAAGAAACCACAACGGAATCCGAATCCTAAGGCAGCAGAAGTCTCAGGCTCCCATACTAAAGAAGCATCATTTAACTGAAGCTTCTCCATTGCATCGCGCAAATCCTCAAATTCCGATGTTTCTACTGGATAAATACCGGCGAAAACCATCGGTTTTACTTCTTCAAAACCTTGGATCGCAGAAAGGGTAGGGTTTGCCACGTGTGTGATCGTATCACCCACTTTTACTTCCTTCGCCTCTTTAATACCTGAAATCAGATAGCCTACGTCACCGGTTTTAATGATTTGTTTGGGTTCTTGTTCTAATCCCAGCGTACCAATTTCATCCGCGTAGTATTCTTTACCCGTATTAATGAATTTTACTTTATCACCTTTTCTGATTTCTCCATTATACACTCGGAAAATAACCTCAATGCCGCGGTAAGAGTTAAACGTAGAGTCAAAGATCAAGGCTTGTAAGGGCGCTTCAGGTTCTCCTTTAGGAGCAGGGATTCTAGCTACAACCGCATCTAAAATATCCTGTATACCAATTCCTTCCTTACCGGAGGCGTGAATAATATCTTCTTTTTTGCATCCGATTAAATCAATGATTTGGTCCGAAACCTCCTCCGGCATAGCTCCCGGTAAATCGATTTTATTTAAGACTGGGATAATTTCTAAATCGTGGCTGATAGCCAAGTATAAATTGGAAATCGTCTGCGCCTCAATACCTTGTGATGCATCCACAATTAATAAGGCGCCTTCACAAGCAGCAATAGAACGGGATACCTCATAGGAGAAATCGACGTGTCCAGGTGTATCAATCAAGTTAAATGTATACAATTCCCCATCTTTAGGGTATTGCATTTGAATGGCGTGAGATTTAATCGTAATGCCGCGTTCGCGCTCTAAATCCATATCATCGAGCAATTGATTCATCATATCGCGCTTTTGAACGGTATTGGTGAATTCAATTAATCGATCGGCCAAAGTACTTTTACCGTGATCAATATGGGCAATGATGCAAAAATTACGCAGGTGTTTCATATAGAATTATTTCTCCTTAGGGCTTCCCCATAAACTAAGCTACAAATATAGCCAAAACAAGGCATTTAACCCGTTTTATTGATTCATTAAATCTTCAATTTCCTCCCAATCCAACGGAATATTCTTCATTAGATTGATATTCGAACCTGATTGAATGACTAAGTTGTTTTCTAATCTTATTCCTAATCCTTCCTCTTGGATATAGATACCAGGTTCACAGGTAAGAACCATTCCTTCTTGAAAAGGTTTGTATTTATCCCAAACATCATGCACATCTAAACCTAAATGATGCGCCACTCCGTGCATAAAGTATTTCTTAAACAGTGGATTAGCCGAATTTTGTTTTTCTACGTCAGCACGAGAAAATAAACCAAGATCAATTAATTGGCCTTCCATGAAGCGCTCGACCTCTTTTTGGTAATCTACCCAAAACACACCCGGCTGCATGATTTCGGTAGCATAATTTAATACAGCATGGACTGCTTGATATACTTGCTTTTGACGAGGATTAAAACGACCATTTACTGGAATCGTACGCGTCATATCCGCATTGTAATTAGCATAGGAAGCTCCCACATCTAATAAAAGCATATCTCCGTCCCTGCAAGGAAGTGCATTGTCGATGTAATGTAACACGCACGCGTTAGCACCAGAAGCAATAATTGGAGTATAAGCAAAGCCTTGTGATCGATTGCGTGTGAATTCGTGAATGAATTCCGCTTCTATCTCGTATTCTGTTACACCTGGTTTAGTGAAATTTAATACGCGTCTAAATCCTTTATCTGTTATATCGCAAGCGACTTGCAAGGCTTGCAATTCTTCAGGCTCCTTCAGCATGCGTAAATCACTCAAAATAGGAGCGAGGCGACCTATGGCGTGATTAGGATACGTCTTTCGGATGGTATTGCCTAAGCGAGCATTCTGCGTCTGAACGACTGAAGCATTACGTAAATGCTCATTATCAGTTAAATAGATATGATTTGCAGAGTAAACTAAGGTTTTTAGAAGTGATTCAAAATTAGACGACCATTGGATATTCTTAATCCCGGAAGTCTGCGTCACCTCTTCTTTGGTATATTTATGTCCTTCCCAAATTTCAATTAACTCAGATGTCTCCCGAACAAAAGCAATTTCTCGCCACTGTGCTTCTGGAGCATCCGGATACAAGATCAAAAAGGTCTCTTCTTGATCTAAACCGGATAAGTAAAACAAATCACTGTTTTGTCTGAATCCCATCGTCCCATCGGCATTCGTGGGCATGATGTCGTTTGAACTAACAACCACGATGGATTTAGGGGGTAATTGTGCGTACAATTTGGCCCGATTCTTTTTAAATAATTCAGCTGAAAATGGAGTATATCTCATCTTATTTGCGACAAACGTAAATAATCTCTTCTAGTGGCAATGCCATTCTTTGGCTTTCATTCAAACCTAATTTCTCAATTAGATTGACAGGTTCTACCGTAAATCCGGACTTTTCTAATTGTGTACCATAATCACGTCCATAGATGCGCAAATGATCATCTTGTAGGAAATGAATTTCGCGTTCCCGTGGATCTGTGATGCTGGCATCTTCATAGGTCGTTGCCAGATCGTATCGTTGTGGACTTTGGCATAAAGCAAAACCTGTAGGTTTTAATACCCTTCTGATTTCCTGCATACAACGGACATCGTCTTTAACGTGTTCTAAAACGTGATTACAGAACACGGCATCAAATGTGTTGTCTTCGAATGGAATATCATGTAAATCCATTTTCACTTTAGCCAAAGGGCTTTCGATATCAGCTGTAATATATTGATCACCTAAATGCTTCTCGAAACGTTCAATAAAACAATATTCCGGAGCGATATGTAATAATTTAGGCTTCTCTGTAAAAAAGGACGTCTCATTCTTCAGATACAAATACATTAAACGATGACGCTCTAAACTTAAACAAGAAGGACAAAGGGCATTTTCACGCGGAGTTAACCGGCCATAGGGCAGGAAATGACGAAAGGAATGGTCACAAACGGGACAATAAACTTTATTTCCGGTCAAGAAAATACTGTATATTTTGATAAGTCTGTGGGCAAATAATTGAATGAATTTTCTCGGGATAAATCGTAAAACCCAGCTAATGATGTATTTCATAGAAACAAAAAAAGGGAAGGCTTTTATGTTGAAAACCTTCCCTTCAAAATTAAGAAATTAATTACATTTTTCTTAACCAAATATTACGGAAGCTTACTGCATTTCCATGGTCCTGTAAACTAATAGGTCCGGGTCCGTGAACTGGATTCAAAGGCTGTCCAATATATTCAGTCGTTCCTTGAATCTTGGTGTGGTTTTGCACTACAATGCCATTGTGAATCACTGTTATGTACGCTGGAGTCTCAATTCCCCCATTCGTAGTAAATACAGGAGCGGTATAAATGATATCGTAGGTATTCCATTCCCCCATTTTAGAAGTAGCATTCACTAAAGGAGGTGTTTGCTTGTATATTGCGCCTGCTTGACCGTTGCGGTAAGTCGGGTTTTGATAGGAGTTCATCACTTGAACTTCATACATACCTTGCATAAATACCCCACTATTCCCTTTTCCTTGGCTTTTTAATGTCTCTGGTTCGATAGGCGATTGCCATTCGATGTGCAATTGATAGTTCGTGAATTTTTCTTTTGTAGAGATATTTCCCTTGCCACCTACAACGGTCATTTTTCCATCAGCTACTTTCCAAGCTGCAGGAGAGCCATCTTTTGCTGATTCCCAGTTGTCTAAATTTTTTCCATCAAATAGAACGATCGCATCGGATGGAATGGCACCAGGAGTTACCACAGTAATGCTTGGCTCCCAATATTCCGTGTCATTCGGGTTTGTTGGATTTACTTTTACGTGACGATGATCTTGCGCAAGTGTTAACGTTGTTGAACCTAAAAGTAGGGCTGAGATAGCAAATAATGTCTTTTTCATAGTTGAATAGGATTGGATTGAGCATAAAAAAACCGGCAAAAACCGGTTTAAATATAAAGAATATAATTCTTATTTAGCAAAGCTAGCTTTAATAGCTTCTACATCAACTAACTTGATGATAGGTCTTGCTTTTAAAATTTTGATAGCCGCAACCTTGTTGTTAGCTACTGCTTTATTTCTTCTGTCTTTACGTTTTAGTCTAGTTACTGCCATGTCTTTGATAATTTGGTTTGCAAAAATAGCTAAAATCGACTATTATCAAAAATATTATAGCATAATTAATTAAATTTGTTTTTTTAGAAATATGCAGAAACCAGCAAACGCACGAGGTACAAGGGATTTTGGTCCTACAGAAATGGCAAAACGGAATTACGTTTTTGACATCATAAAGACTCATTTTCAAGGATTTGGCTTTCAAACAATCGAAACGCCAGCTATTGAGAACTTGTCTACCTTGACGGGTAAATATGGTGAGGAAGGTGATCAATTATTATTTAAAATTTTGAATAGCGGTGATTATTTGTCCAAAGTGTCGACTTCAGATATCGAGGCTGGTTCTAAATCATTCACTTCTAAAATTTCTGAAAAAGGTCTTCGCTACGATCTAACGGTACCCTTTGCCCGCTTCGTAGCTATGAATCGCAATGACTTAGCTTTTCCTTTCCGACGTTATCAAATCCAACCAGTATGGAGAGCTGATCGTCCACAGCGTGGTCGCTACCGCGAGTTCTATCAATGCGATGCCGATATTATTGGTTCTGATTCCTTAGTAAATGAGGCAGAGCTTATTGCCTTATTTCAATCGATTTTCAATTCATTGAAGCTTCGGGTAAACTTATTCATAAACTCCCGTAAAATATTAGCTGGTATTGTAGATAGCCTTGGGGAAAGTGCCCGTTTTGTGTCATTTGCCGTTGCCTTAGATAAACTGGATAAGATTGGTTGGGAGAATGTAGCGAAGGAATTGATTCAGAATGGATTTACGGAAGAGAAAACGGTTGCTATTAAAGATCTAGTTTTATTCGAAGGATCGAATGAAGAGAAAATTGCCAAATTAACCGCTTTTTTTAATACGAATACCATGGGTTTACAAGGTTTAGTAGAGATTAAAGAGGTTTTGTCATTATCTGAGACCAATGGTTTTTCTTCGGATAATCTTGTTTTCGATTATAAATTAGCCCGTGGCTTAAGCTATTATACAGGGTTGATTTATGAAGGAAAAGCAGTAGACCTTCCTTTTGGCTCCATTGTGGGAGGTGGACGTTACGATGATTTAACGAGCTCCTTTGGATTACCTAATATGTCTGGCGTGGGAATCTCTTTTGGTATCGAACGTATTTTGGATGTCATGGAAGAATTAAAGCTTTTCCCTGAAATTGCAACTAGTGCAAGTGCCATTCTGTTTACCTACTTCGATGAAGAAGGACGCAAAGCTAGTTTAGTTATGGCCAATGAATTACGCAAAGCAGGAATTCCAGCGGAAGTTTATCCAGATATTGCCAAAATCAAAAAGTCGTTCGAATTCGCAGACAAGAAAAAAATCGCCTATGTAGCGGTGATAGGGGAGTCGGAATTGAAAGAAGGTAAAGCGAATGTAAAGAATATGAAAAATGGAGAACAGAACCTGCTCTCCATCTCTGAAATGACTGCTTTGTTAAAAGTCTAATTATCTCCAAGCCTTGAATTGATTGATCAATCCGTTCGTAGAAGAATCGTGGGAATTAATTTTCTCTTCATTCTCTAATTCAGGGAGAATTGAATTAGCTAATTGCTTTCCTAATTCTACACCCCATTGGTCGTAGCTAAAGATGTTCCAAATAACTCCTTGGACAAATATCTTGTGTTCGTACATCGCAATTAAAGAACCCAAGGTAGCTGGATCAATTTGTTTTACCAGGAATGAGTTAGTAGGTTTATTTCCTTCAAACACCTTAAATGGTGCTAATTTCTCAATCTCAGCCTCGCTCAAGCCAGCTTTCTGCAATTCAGTAACAACTACTTCTTTCGACTTTCCATTCATTAATGCCTCTGTTTGCGCAAAGAAATTAGACATCAATAAAGTATGGTGATTACCTATTTTATTGTGCGTTACTGCTGGGGCAATAAAATCAGCTGGGATTAATTGCGTTCCTTGGTGAATCAATTGGTAGAAGGCGTGTTGACCGTTAGTTCCTGGTTCTCCCCAAATAACTGGACCTGTTGCATAGTTAACACGCTTGCCCGTACGATCAATCGTCTTTCCATTTGATTCCATATCTCCTTGTTGGAAGTAGGCAGCAAAACGGTGCATATATTGGTCATAAGGCAAGATAGCGTGTGTAGGCGCGTTGAAGAAATTGACATACCAAATACCTAATAATCCTAAAATAACAGGAATATTAGTCTCAAAGGAAGCTGAAGCAAAATGACTATCCATAGCTTCAGCACCCGCTAATAGTGCCTCGAAGTGTGAATATCCAACGGATAAACAAATAGATAATCCAATCGCAGACCATAAAGAATAACGACCGCCTACCCAATCCCAAAACACAAACATATTCGCAGTATCAATACCAAATTCAGCCACCGCTTTTGTATTTGTAGATAAAGCCACAAAATGCTTAGCAACAGCCGCGTTATCTTTAGCCGCTTCTAAGAACCAATCTCGAGCAGAGAAGGCATTTGCCATCGTTTCTTGCGTGGTGAATGTTTTGGAAGCAATTAAAAATAAGGTTGTCTCTGGATTAACTTTCTTTAATGTCTCTGCAATGTGGGTTCCGTCCACATTACTAACAAAATGTACGTTTAATCGTGTTTTATACGGTTTCAAGGCTTCAGTCACCATGACGGGACCTAAGTCAGAACCACCAATACCAATGTTTACTACATCCGTAATTTCCTTGCCAGAAAATCCTTTCCAAGCACCTGAGATAACTTTCTCAGAAAATTCTTTCATCTGTGCTTTAACCGCTTGAATCTTAGGAATAATATCTTCTCCATCTACTTTGACTGAAGCGGATGATTTAGCTCTTAAGGCTGTATGTAATACGGAACGTCCCTCTGTCTGATTAATCTTATCCCCTGAAAATTGCGCCTTGATGGCTTCTTCTAAACCACACTCTTTGGCTAATTGAATTAAAGATTGAAAACTCTTTTCATCGATTAGATTCTTTGAATAGTCGAAGAAGATACCATTAAATGTTTGGCTATAGGTAGCTTGCCTATTGGAATCGCCAGCGAATAATTGTGCGATGGTAGTGGAAGCTAAACGAGTTTGATCAGATAAGAGTGCCTTGTAGGCAGTGGTAGAAGTAAAATTAATCGTTGATAACATGCGGATTATATTAATGAGCTACAAAAATACGGTTTTAAAATAAAAAATGCCAAAATCCACCAGTAATGAATTTTGGCATTTAAGATGAGTTTCTACCTACTATAAATTCGGTTGAGGTGTTTTGCGTAAATAAGGTTTTACAGAAGTGAAGCCTTTAGGGAATTTAGCTACCGCATCTTCATTCGATACCGCTGGCACGATAATCACATCGTCACCATTGACCCAATCAGCCGGTGTTGCCACTTGGTAATTCGCTGTTAATTGTAAGGAATCAATCACACGCAAAATTTCAGTAAAGTTACGCCCTGTTGAAGCAGGGTACGTAAGTGTCAATTTGATTTTCTTATCTGGTCCAATGACAAAAACCGAACGAACGGTTGCTTTCTCTGAAGCATTCGGATGAATCATATCATATAATAAAGCCACCTTTTTCTCAGGATCAGCGATAATAGGGAAATTCATTTTAACTGAATTTACTTCCTCAATATCTGGTACCCATTTATTGTGGGATTCTAAGCTATCTACTGAAATAGCGATAGGCTTCACGTGACGTTTTTGGAATTCACCATTTAAAAGAGCTGTTTTACCTAATTCTGTGGTACATACAGGAGTGAAATCGGCTGGATGGCTGAATAATAATACCCAAGAATCACCGATGAATTCATGAAAATTAATATGGCCTAATGTGGTGTCTGCACTGAAGTCTGGTGCAATGTCTCCTAATCTTAATGACATAATTTAGGGGTTAAGGTTATTTAAAACTAGTTCGTCTATCAAATATATAGATTACAGGTCAATAAAAAAAGCAATCCTAAAATAAGATTGCTTTTAACATTACACTTCATCAACAAACTAAAAACCAAATTAATTAAAATGCTGTAGGAGAAGGATTCGAACCTCCAAGGTGCAGTTAGCCGCGACACAGAACTGATTTAGTGGTCAACCCATTATGAAGCGTTTATCCTGAACTCACCACCCCCGAGACAGGAGGGCACGTCTGCCAATTTCATCACCCTACAGTGAAAATTATTACCTTTGCAATAATTAGTAGGACAAATATAAAAGGAGATTTTTAATTTTTCAAAAATTTTCAAAAATAAATGTCTTTTTTTGCATAATTTTTAATTCGAACCTGAAATAATTACGAAAATTCAATGGAAAAGAAGTTTGAGCTTGATCCTCTAGATTATAAAATACTGGAAATTTTAGTAAAAGATGCGAATTTGCCTTACACGGAAATTGGTTCTCGCTTAGATGTTTCAGGTGGTACGGTTCACGTACGGATGAAAAAGATGGAATCTTTGGGAATTGTAAAAGGGGCTCAATTGCTCATTGATTATTCGAAAATAGGGTGGGATATAACCGCTTTCTTAGGCATCTATTTGGATAAAAGTAGTTTATATGAAGATGTGGCCAAACAGCTGGAACAAATCCCTGAAGTGGTCAATATCCATTATACGACCGGTATTTATTCCATCTTTGCTAAAATTATCTGCCGTGACACCCAACATCTTCGCGAAGTATTACATGATAAGATTCAGCGCGTTACAGGTATTCAACGGACAGAAACCTTTATCTCTTTGGAAGAAAGTTTAATCAGAAACACGCCTTTATTTTAGTTGTTTAGATTTATTCTAAACTAAGTCTATTTTTCTCCAAAATCCTTTTGTAATTTTGTAGTCTAAATGCAAAATGATGGCAGAGAAAGTAGACGATATTTTACAAGAAGTAACTTCAACCGATTATAAATACGGTTTTGAATCTCATTTCGAGACAGACGAAGCTCCTATAGGTTTAAGTGAATCAATCATTCATTTTATTTCAGAGAAAAAGAATGAACCGGATTGGATGTTGGAATGGCGATTATCCGCTTACCGATACTGGAGAACGTTAGCCGAGCCAGATTGGGCTAATCTATTGTATACTCCCACAAAATACGATGAGTTAAAGTATTATTCAGCTCCGGTTCAAAAGAAGCAATTGAATTCATTGGATGAGATTGACCCCGAATTACGTAGAACTTTTGAGAAATTAGGTATTTCGTTAGATGAACAAAAGCGTCTATCGAACGTGGCTGTGGATGCTGTTATCGATTCTGTATCAGTAGCGACAACGTTTAAGGAGACTTTGGCAGAAAAAGGAGTGATCTTTTGTTCTATTTCTGAGGCTGTTAGAGAGCATCCAGAATTAATCAAGAAATATTTAGGCTCCGTTGTTCCGGTGAAGGATAATTACTTCGCTGCGTTAAATAGTGCCGTATTTTCAGATGGATCGTTTTGTTATATTCCCAAAGGCGTTCGTTGCCCAATGGAATTATCTACTTATTTCCGTATCAATGCATCAGGCACTGGTCAATTTGAACGTACCCTGATCGTGGCGGAAGATGAATCCTATGTTTCGTACTTAGAAGGTTGTACAGCCCCGATGCGCGATGAAAATCAATTACACGCTGCGGTGGTAGAAATTTATGTACATGCGGGTGCTGAAGTGAAGTATTCAACGGTACAAAACTGGTACCCTGGCGATAAAGAAGGAAAAGGTGGTATTTATAATTTCGTAACAAAACGGGGTATTTGTGATGGTGCGCATTCAAAGTTGTCTTGGACTCAGGTAGAAACTGGTTCTGCGGTGACTTGGAAATACCCATCAGTTATCTTAAAAGGGGATTATTCGATTGGTGAATTCTACTCTGTTGCGGTAACTAATAATTATCAACAAGCTGATACCGGCACTAAAATGATTCACTTAGGGAAGCATTCTAAGTCCCGTATTGTATCGAAAGGTATTTCGGCTGGATTCTCTCAGAATTCGTATCGTGGTTTAGTTCAAGTAGCTAGAAAAGCAGATGGATCTAAGAATTTCTCGCAATGCGATTCTTTATTACTAGGAGATAAGTGCGGTGCACATACATTCCCCTATCTTGAGGTAAAGAATAATACGGCATCTGTTGAACACGAGGCGACTACTTCCAAAATTGGGGAGGATCAAATCTTTTATTGCAACCAGCGTGGTTTAAGTACCGAAACTGCGATTGCTTTAATCGTTAATGGATATGCTAAAGAAGTATTGAATCAATTACCAATGGAATTTGCAGTCGAAGCGCAAAAGCTGTTAGCTATTTCATTAGAAGGTTCGGTAGGGTAATTACTTTACACCTCCGGTATGGATGGCCACTAGTTTCGTATTCGGAGCTATGTGGCCATTTTTTATGTGTTCTGTTAAGGCGTAAAACATCCGACCGGTATAAATGGGTTCGATAGGAAAACCGTGTTTCTGATAGAATTCAGCACAAAACAGATCTAATTCATCATTCTGTTTAGCATATTTACCAAAAACATAGGCATCTTCTATGTTCAAATTGGTAGGCAATGAATGCGCCTCTATTTCTGTGCGGTTATTTAATGTCAATACACCTATCACCGGTTTCTTGGTATGCTTTGCAATTCCTATAGCTGTGGCACCTGTTCCAACAGCGGTATATATCAAATCAAAAACAGGTAACTCACTCACTAGATTCTCTAGCCCTTGAATCGCTAATTCGCCAAATCCACCCTCCGCAATGACAGCGTAATTTTCATAAGCAGATGGAATGGATTTAGAACGATAGTCCGTTCTCGAGATAAAATGCAATTGCATTCCCCAAGAATTCATTTGGCTCAAATAGGTATTACTTCCTGCAGTTAACTCTTCACCGCGGATAATTCCAACTGTCGGAATTCCGAGAGAGTGACCAGCGAAGGCTAGGGCATACAGGTGATTAGAGTACGCTCCACCAAAACTTAATAGGCCAGAATGTGTGCTAAATGAAAAGGTTTGGAGATAATTTTTTAATTTGCGCCACTTATTTCCCGATATGATGGGATGGATGAGGTCGTCTCTTTTGACAAACACCTGAATTCCTTTTGAATTCCAGCATTCATCAAAAATCTCTTCTGTCGGAGACGGTAAGTGTAACGCGTCAAATTCAAAATTTGCTATGGCCATCGATCCAGAAATGAGTGCTCCTGATTCCGAAGAGGAAGATGATTTATTTGAGCATTTTAATTTCACCGTTGACAAAGGTCAGCAATTACTCAGAATCGACAAATATTTGATGATTAAAATTGCAGGCACCAGTCGCAATAAAATTCAAGTGGGAATTGATGCGGGGTCTGTGAAAGTAAATGGAGGGTTGATTAAGTCTAATTACCGGGTTAAGCCTCTCGATGCGATTTCTGTATCATTTGCTACTCCTCCACGCGATAAAGAGGTATATCCTGAAGATATCCCAATCGATATTATTTATGAGGACGAACAGTTAATTTTAGTCAATAAATCGCCAGGAATGGTGGTACATCCTGCGCAAGGTAATTGGTCAGGTACGCTAGTGAATGGTTTATTGTTTCATTGCCAAAGTCTTCCCGGACAAAAAGATATCCGTCCTGGCCTAGTACATCGGATTGATAAAGACACATCGGGCATATTGGTGATTGGTAAAACGGAGTTTGCCCTCAATTTTTTAGGCCAACAATTTTTTGAGCATAGTATTGAAAGAACCTATTACGCGATTTGTTGGGGTGTTCCTAAAGAATCAAAAGGTACTTTAAAAGGTAAAATCGGCCGTAGCCCGAAGGATAGAAAAGTAATGACCATTTTCCCAGATGATCATGAATTAGGTAAAATAGCCATCACGCATTATGAAGTGGTAGAATCCTTTGGTTTCGCATCTTTCGTTCGATTTAAACTAGAAACAGGCAGAACCCATCAAATCAGGGCCCATTTTCAATCAATTGGTCACCCTTTGTTCTCGGATGCTACTTATGGTGGTGATAAAATTCGCTATATGTCTTCGATGGCAGGCTATAAATCCTTTATTGACAACGCATTTAAAATTTGTCCAAGGCAAGCTTTGCACGCCTATTCGTTAGGTTTTGTACATCCGACAACGAACGAATTTATGCAGTTTGAGCAAGAATTTCCGGAAGACTTTTTAACCTTATTAACTAAACTAAGAGCTATTAATGGATAAGATAGAAATACGTAGAGCGACTAAAGAAGATATTAGCTTGGTCCGTGATTTAGTGATGGAATTAGCCATTTTTGAAAAGGCTCCCGAAGAAGTTAGTTCCACAATCGATGATTATGTGGCTGGCGGATTTTCTGATAATCCCTTATTTTCCGCGAATCTTATATATATGAATGGAGAATTAGGCGGATTTTCTCTTTGGTATTACCGCTTCTCGACATGGAAGGGTAGACGATTCTATTTAGAGGATTTGTACATCAAAGAATGTTTCAGAGGCAAAGGATTAGGTAAGCGCTTGATTATGGAAGCCATCGATGAAGCAAAGCGCACTAAATGTACGGGTATGATGTGGCAAGTGTTGGATTGGAATCAACCGGCTATAGACTTCTATAACACGCTAGGAGTAAAAATGGATGCAGGCTGGCTCAATGTGCATTTAGATCTATAAGGAACCTCTATCAATAAAATAGAATTCGTTTGACTCACGCCCTTTCTCTCGATTAATGATCATTTGAGCAGCGCGTTGTCCCATTTTCTTAAAATCATTTGAAATGACAGATATGCCTTCGGCGATGATTTCCTTTAACGGTGTATCATCATAGGAAATGATTCCTACGTCTTTTCCGACCTTTAATTTGTTCTTTGTAGTCCAATTAATCATTTTGATCAGATCGTATTCCCTAAAGACGATATAGGCCTGATTCATTTGTAGTTCATAATCGTCATCTAAATCAGGAATGATATCGAATTCTAAGTCATTGACAGTACAGAATTTCGTAAATCCTTGAATGATTCCATCCGGTGTATATTGGAAACTTTTCGAACTTAAAACCAAGTTGATCTGCTGGTATTTCTTAACTTTCTCTAAAGAGGTACTTAGACCTTGGTAAATATTAGATTCAAAGTTTTGGAAAAGAATCGAATAGTCATCACTAAATTCTTTGATATTAATATCCAGCACTAATAATTTATCCTTCGGTATTTTCGATACGATTCTAGCTACACTTATATTAAAGTGGGGTAGGATGATGTAGTGATTGTATTTTCCCAAATTGTTCGTAATTAACTCCTCAAACAATTCCATATCATGGTAGTGGAAGAACAAATTGTGGCTTACGTCTTCTCCTAAGTTTTGGATAATACTTTCGTACAAAATCTCTTTGTAGGGTGTTAAAGCATCCATTAAAATGAAAACACGCAAGGCATTTTTTGTATTCGTACTCGATACATAGAATCCCTTACCGTGATGGGAACTAATTAAACCCTTTTCGCGCAAATCATCGTAGGCCTTTGTCACGGTCATGCGAGCCATATTGAACTCACTAGCCACTTTGTTAATGGAGGGTAATTGTTTTCCATGCTCTAATAAGCCGGAATTAATTCCATCAATGATACCATCAATTAATTGTTGGTACTTTGGTTTGCTGCTGTTAGGATCGAAATATATCATAGTAATACCATTAATGCATGATTACTTGTTTTTCAATGTCTTCCAAATTCGCTCCTTTCGTCTCTGGCATCATAAAAGTCACATAGGCTAATTGAGCTACCATCATCACCGCAAAAAATCCAAAGATGAGTGTACCACCATAACTTTCAGTGAACAAAGGAAAGAAATTAGCCACTAACGCGGCAAACACCCAGTGTGTTAAAGATCCCCAAGCCATACCTGATGCGCGCACAGAATTAGGGAAGATCTCTGAAATAAATACCCAAATAACAGATCCTTGCCCAATTGCATGTGATGCAATGAATGCAAAAATATAAACAGGGACAAAAGTGTAGCTTTCCGTATAGAAGGCATAAGCAATTAAACTTAGCGTAACAATATAGCCAATTGAACCGATATACATCAATATTCGGCGGCCTACACGATCAATTAAATACCAGCCTAGTAAGGTAAATAATAAATTAGCAATACCAATACCGGCTGTGGACAACAAGGCACTTTCTTTTCCTAAACCTGTTAATTCATAGATTCGCGGAGCATAATAGATAATGGCATTGATGCCTGACATTTGGTTGAAAAAAGCAAACAGAAAGGCTAAGGTCAAAGGCCAAACAAATTTCCCTGAAAACAAGCGCTCTTTCTCCGTGCTTTGTTTGGCATTATTTTGAATACGTTCAATCGTCTCTTCTGGATTAGGATCTGCTAATTCTAAAACCTTACGTGCTCCAGCTAGATCATTGCGTTTTAATAATAAAAACTGAGGGGTTTCAGGCGTTAATAAAATCAATACAGAGAATAATAGTGAAGGAAGAGACACAACACCTAACATAATGCGCCAATCGTTTTCCATCCCTTGAATAAAGTAATTAGACACGTAAGCGATCAAAATACCAAGAACGATATTCAGTTGAAACGAGATGACTAATTTACCTCTATGCTTAGCTGGGGCAATTTCTGAGATATAAATTGGAGCTACCACGGATGAAGCTCCAATTCCTAAGCCACCTAAGAATCGGAATAACATAAATAAATTTACGTCAGGTGCGATGGCTGCCCCTATAGAGGAGATAAAAAAGCTTAGACCTATCCAAAATAAAGTCTTCTTACGTCCGAATAGATCAGCCGGAATTCCACCTAGTGCAGCACCTATGACTGTACCATATAAAGCCGCAGCTATGGCTAATCCGTGCGTAAATGAGTCTAATTGCCAAAGTTGTTGAATAGCTAGTTCTGCACCAGAAATGACAGCAACGTCCATACCAAATAAGAGTCCGCCTAATCCAACAGTAATAGACCAAAAAATAACGTGTTTATTCATAGTGATATTTGTTTCACACAAAATTTAGAAATTTTTATGGGATATAAATTGTAAAAAAAGGACAATTATGAATTCTTGTGAAAAATCGAGGTGTAATGAAGCAAATGCTCAGGAGAAATGTATTGCTTAAACTCATCAATGAATTCAGAATCCTTCATGTCAAAAAGACTATTCTTAAGGCTCTTAGGTGTTTTACCGGTATACTTCTTGAACTCATTGATAAAATGAGCGGAATCATAATATCCTAATTGATCCGCTAAATCCTGACTTTTAATGTCTTTAGTCGAAGCGAATAAGGCCAAAGATTGATTAATTCGTTTGATTTGAACGTATTCCTTTGGGCTGATACCTATTACTTCCTGAAATAGTCTGGATAGTGTTTTATAGGAACTAGGCATCGATGTTGAATCACCTTCGAGCTCCTGCAACATCAATAATAATTTCAAATACTTTTTAGCCTGTTTTTCAATCAAATGGGCTAATAAGTAGGCTTCTATTGTTTCGCAACGTTCATCAAAATTGTTTGTTAGACGTAATGATGGGAGATCTGGCAAGAGCGTGTCTGCTGCAGAACTCTCATTATTCGTTGCAGAAATAGGAGAGGGCAAAAAAGCAAATAGCCCTCCCACCCGAAATTTAACACCAAAAATGTGAATACCTGGTTGGTGTTTATAAAAGTTAGGAGCTTGATGCAAACCTTCTAATTGTATTCCATTAATCGGCTGAAAGTGATCTGTGTTAGCATGTGACCGAAAATACTCTATACCCAATGAATAGGTGAGCACTGTTTGATCCTCAGGAAAAATTGTCTCTATATCATAGGGTATAATACCAGTTACGTCCACCTGTTTTTCCCACAAATGGTCAACAAATGGCGCTAAGGCCGCAGAAGGTTTCCGGTATTCGATGATCATTTTTTACTTGCCCAAGTTTTGGAAATAAAAGCCGCTAAGAATCCTAAAACAACAATCAGAAATAATGCTTTATCTAATCCCACGAAATCAGATAAGTAGCCAATTAATACGGGACCTAATAAAAAACCTATATAGGCAATCGTAGACACTCCAGCTATGGCAATGGAAGGCATAATTTCTTTCTGATTTCCCGCTTGTGAATAGATTAACGGGACAATAGTGGATATTCCAATTCCAGTTAAAAAACAACCGCCTATTTTAAGGTAAATGGAGGAAAATAAAAGCGTAAGCAACATCCCTAAGCCTATTAAAATGCCATTTACTATTAATATGTTAGACACACCATATTTCAGTGAAATTTTATCTCCTACAAAACGTCCTAACACCATCGCCGCAGCAAAGAAAGAAAAACCAATCGTAATTGGGAAAGGGGAGTCTGGGCTGTATTCTTTGAAATACAAAGAGATCCAATCCGCCATAGCCCCTTCACATAACATGCCACAAAAAGCAATAAAGGAAAGAATAATCAGATATGGACCTAAATTTAAGATAGAGGATTTTGGTTTGGACTCATCTTGTACTGGCTTATCCGTCAACAGATTCGGAAAACTGAATGGAATTAATAAAATATTAGATAAGGCCACTAAACTAAAATGTTCGGTAGTTGTAAAATGTTCCTTCTCTAAAATTCCACCTAAAAAGGCACCTGCCATTAAACCTATGGAAAACACCGCATGAAAGGACGACATAATGATCTTATTCATTTTAGCCTCTAAACTAACCACCTGTGTATTCATGGCTATATTCATAATATCCCCTGCCATTCCAAAAAAGAAAAGACCCACAAATAAGGTAATAGGTGAGCTCAATAGACTTAAGCTAGGGATTACAATTACATACAGTACTATCGCCATGATACAAATCCAGCGAGAGGCGTACTTAGTCAATAACCAACCTGCAATAGGCAAAGAGACTAATGAACCAATCGGTAGCCCCATCAGAACTGTTCCTAATTGTGCATCAGAAAGGCTTAAAAACGATTTGAAATCAGGAATACGCGTAGCCCAAGTGGCGAAATTTAAACCACAAATAAAAAATAAAATACCAATACTAAAACGCGCCTTTTTCATCAATCTAACAGTAATTTTTCAACTTCCTTCCAATTATTGACCCGCTGGAAATCATGGATATGCAAATTGTGCGGTGCAGTAAATAGGAGGGGAGTGCCCGTAAATGTGTGTAAATTCTTTTCATGATCATCAATCAAGTAATCTGCTTGAATCATGTGTTTATGCCCACAGAAAACGATATGTTTCCACGTGATAAAAGGAAAATATTGCTCCATCCATCCTATTTTCTCTTTTAGTGAATTAGGAAATTCGGTAGCTGCAGAAACGATGAAAACTTCATAGCGTTCCGTTAATTTTTTGACTACCTCTATGGCATCTTCATTTACGGGAATATGTTCAAAGAAACCCGGTTCCCATAAAAAGGAGTTATTAGCTAAATAGTGACTATAAAACTCTTCTTTCACGGATGTATTCCCTGACATTAGTTCTTCGTAACTATATTTTTTTTCAACTAATTGATTAATTCGATCAATGATAACGTGCGTGGTCTTCGCCAAAACGTCATCCATATCAATGGCAATTCTTTTCATACGCTCATATTCAAAAAAAAACTCCCCAAATATGGGGAGTTTTCAAGGATTAATCTAATTAAAATTACATCATTCCACCCATTCCACCGCCACCTGGGCCATGTCCATGAGCTGGTTCGTTTGCCGGTTTGTCAGCAATCACACACTCTGTTGTTAACAACAAGCCTGCGATAGACGCAGCATTTTCTAATGCTAAACGTGTAACCTTAGTAGGGTCAATAATACCCGCAGCGATCATATTTTCATATTTATCTTCGCGTGCATTGTAACCGAAATCATCTTTCCCAGCTTTTACAGCATTGATTACTACAGAACCTTCACCACCCGCATTCGCAACGATAGTACGTAATGGTGATTCAACTGCTTGACGGATGATGTTGATACCTGTTAATTGATCTTCATTTTCGCCTTTTAATTTATCTAAAGCTTGGATAGCGCGAATAAGTGCGACACCACCACCAGCTACGATACCTTCTTCAACAGCGGCACGAGTAGCGTGTAATGCATCATCAACGCGGTCTTTCTTCTCTTTCATCTCTACTTCCGTAGCAGCACCGATGTAAAGAATAGCTACACCACCGGATAACTTAGCTAAACGCTCTTGTAATTTCTCACGATCGTAATCAGATGTTGTATTCTCGATTTGAGCTTTGATCTGATTCACACGATTTTCAATATTGTCTTTTGATCCAGCGCCATTTACAATAGTCGTATTGTCTTTGTCAATGATCACTTTCTCAGCTTGACCTAAATATTCGATCGTTGCATTTTCTAATTTGAAACCTCTTTCTTCTGCGATAACAGTACCGCCCGTTAAGATCGCGATATCTTCTAGCATCGCTTTACGACGATCACCGAAACCTGGAGCCTTCACAGCAGCCACTTTCAATGCTCCGCGCATTTTGTTAACAACTAGAGTAGCTAAAGCCTCTCCATCCACATCTTCAGAGATGATCAATAGGGGACGACCCGTTTGTGCTACTGCTTCTAATACAGGAAGTAATTCCTTCATAGAAGAAACCTTCTTCTCAGAGATCAAAATGAATGGTTTTTCTAATTCAACCTCCATTTTGTCTGTATTTGTTACGAAGTAAGCAGATAAATAACCACGATCGAACTGCATACCTTCTACTGTTTTTACTTCAGTTTCAGTACCACGAGCTTCTTCTACGGTAATAACACCTTCACGACCGACTTTCTCCATAGCTGAAGAAATCATCGTTCCGATTTCAGAATCATTGTTTGCAGAAATCGTTGCTACCTGAGCAATTTCTTTAGAAGTGGTGATCGCACGAGATTGTTTTTTCAAATCAGCTACGATTGCGTCAACCGCCTTCTCTATACCGCGTTTCAAATCCATTGGATTGGCACCCGCAGCTACGTTTTTAGAACCAATGGTGTAGATAGATTGAGCTAATACAGTGGCAGTTGTTGTACCGTCACCAGCCTGATCAGCGGTTTTAGAAGCAACCTCTTTTACTAATTGAGCACCCATGTTTTCCACAGCGTCCTCTAATTCAATTTCTTTTGCTACCGATACACCATCTTTTGTAATCGATGGGGAACCGAATTTCTTATCAATAATAACATTGCGACCTTTAGGTCCTAAAGTTACTTTAACTGCATTTGCAAGGGTATCAACCCCTCTTTTCATCTTTTCGCGCGCTTCGCTGTCGAAAAATAGTTCCTTTGCCATATGATTTTGTAATTAATGAATTGTTAAAATTATAAAACTGCAAAAATGTCAGACTCACGCATGATTAGGTAATCTTTACCGTCAATAGTGATTTCTGTACCAGAGTATTTACCGTACAAAACTGAATCACCTACTTTTACAGTGATAGGCTCGTCTTTCTTTCCATTTCCCACCGCTACGATTGTTCCTTTTTGTGGTTTCTCTTTCGCTGTGTCAGGAATAATGATACCAAATGCTGTTTTTTCTTCAGCTTGAGCTGGTTCTACAACAACCCGATCCGCTAAGGGCTTAATACTTAAATTTGACATGTGTTATAAATTTAATTTTAAATTAGAGATTATACATCCATGCGAACATGGTACAAAGGCTTATACAATAATAATGCCAAAACTCATTGCTGAAATTTTGGCAGTATTAAAAAGACTATATAAGTAAAAACTATTGCTTAGGCGCTACTGGAGCAGGAGCAACAGGTACCGTTTTAGTAGCTGCTTTTTCTACGTTTACAGAAGTACTTGTTTCTTTAGCATCGGATAAAGTGAAATTAGTTACTAAAACTAAAACCAAAATAGCAATGGAGAAACCCCAAGTTAATTGTTCCACAAGATCACCCGTTTTTTGAACGCCAAACATCTGAGTAGCCCCAGAAGAAGAAAATTCTCCGCTAATACCACCACCTTTCGGGTTTTGTACTAAAATAAGCACAACTAACAAGGCTGAAAAGATAACAATCAATGAAATTAATAAAGTAAACATATTTATTCTGTTAGTAAATTTTGTATTTCTAAAATTCGAGTTGCAAAGTAAAGTCTTTTTTCAGGTTTAATCAAACTTAACTTCTCATATAATTCAATCGCTTGTAAATATTTACCTTGCTTTGTTAATAGAATAGCCACCGTTTCAGATACGGGTAGGGCAAACGTTGTGGCTGCTAAATCTTCTTGAGGGGTATCATCTAAATCACTTCTTTTGGGTTTAGCTAAAGTAGGCTGATTTAAAATAAACTGATCAATAAGGGAATCTTGTAGGGCTTTGATTTCTTCTGCAGGAATAATTTCTGGTATTTCTTCCATTTCACTAGAAATATCATAAATAGACTCAAAGTATTGTCTGCGTTGAGAAGACTGAAGCGCAATCTTTTGCTGCTTTAAAATAGAAAAACGCTCATTCCAATGAAGTAAATAGAAATAGGGATAAATAGCTTTATCCTGATTTAGGTCCATTTGATCCGACCGATCAATTTTGTTCAATAAGAACCAAAGCTTTTGTGCTTTCGAAGTTTCCATATTACCAGTCTCCCGCAATTTTATTAAACAAATCTAAAATAATCTGATCTACTAATTTAGGAATCAAAGCTTTTTCCACTTGTGTCAATGTCTGACTTTGTGGAAAATCTTGATAGAATGAAAATTCTTGTTCAAAATTCTTGTCCTCATCTAAACGATTTATCAACCGAAATTGAACACGCAATGTAATGCGATTTAATCCGGCTTTATCATCTCCAGTAGGTGCTTGAGGCGTTAATTCATAACCTACAATACTTCCCTCAATTAATAAATCAGGGTTCTTATTATTAATCTTTAATGAGGTGTTGCGCTGAAAGTACTCTTTTAACTTTTCATTTAATTCCAAACTAAGGTTAGCGGGACCACCAGCTGTTTCCATGCGGATATTGCTGACTTGTATTGTCTTAAGGTTAGGATCTAAACTAGCTCCTTTAAAGCTATAACAGGAGGATAAACCCACTATTACTGCTCCCAAAACGAATACATTAATCCATTTCTTCCAAATCATATTGCTTGATTTTACGGTACAAAGTACGTTCCGAGATTCCTAAATCTTTTGCCGCGTACTTACGTTTGTTCTTATTCTTCTTTAAGGCTCGGATAATGATTTCTTTTTCTTGTTTCTCTAAGGATAACGTCACATCGTTAGCAGGTAAGATGACCTCTTCATAATTCGAATCAATGGGTTCATCTTCATATTTCATCTCCTCTTGCTCGTGTACAGGTAAAGATAATCCAGAAGGTGTATTACTCACTTCAGGATGATTTCTAACATCCTCAAAGATGGCCATATTATCGTGTAGAATCTCGTACGCTTTGGACTGATCTGATTCCACTACTTTCAATAATATCTTTTTCAATTCTGTTACATCTCGCTTTAAATCAAACAAGATTTTATACAAGATCTCCCGCTCATTCATTCCCTCAGGACCGGAAAAAGCATCTGATTTGACGACCGAATTGCCTAATTTGGGCTCATTGAAGTCCAAATAATACTGTAACTGCAATTCATCTATGATTCGATCGCCTAATTCCAAAACTGAAATTTGTTCTGCCAAATTTTTTAATTGACGTATATTACCTGGAAAACGCTGTTTTTGAAGCAAATCTTTTGCTTCTTTCGTCAGCATAATCGGTTTTACTCGATGTGATTCCGAAAAATCAGTCGTAAACTTCCTGAAAAGTAATTCAATGTCATCTCCGCGTTCACGCAAAGGTGGAACGTAAATAGGAACTGTACTTAATCGATAATACAGATCCTCTCTGAATTTTCCTTTTTCAATGGCCTGCTGTAAGTTGAGATTCGTGGCAGCCACAACGCGCGCATTGGTCTTTTGTACTTTAGAGGATCCAACACGGTAAAATTCCCCATTCTCTAACACACGCAACAACCGTGCTTGAGTACCTAGAGGCATTTCGGCTATTTCATCTAGAAAGATGGTTCCCCCATCCGTTACTTCAAAATATCCTTTACGCGCTTCAATAGCACCTGTAAAAGATCCTTTCTCATGCCCAAACAATTCAGAATCAATCGTTCCTTCCGGTATTGCACCACAGTTTACAGCGATAAAGGCACCATGTTTGCGTTTAGAAAGGGAATGAATAATTTTAGAAAAGGATTCTTTACCTGAACCACTTTCCCCTGTAATCAATACGGTCATATCCGTCGCGGCTACTTGTTCCGCTACAGAAATGGCACGCAAAAGGGCAGGGGCATTGCCTATGATCCCAAATCGTGCTTTTATACTGGCAAGATGACTATTATCTAACATAATTCACCTAATAAAGTTCCTGATGTACAATGAGTTACATTGACAAATACATAATCTCCTTTAACTTCATTTCCTTTTGGAAAAACGACTACTTTATTTGAATCAATTTTTCCAAAATGATGTAGTTTCGATTTCTTCGAATCTCCCTCAACTAAAACTTGCACCTTTCTACCCACCCACATTTCATTGCGTTTAGCAGAATGTATGCGTTGTAAATCAATAATTTCCTGCAGACGACGCATCTTTACTTCTTCTGGCACATCATCTGTTAATTTCTTTTCCGCTGGTGTTCCTGGTCGCTCAGAATAAGCAAACATATATCCAAAATCATATTCTACTTCCGCTAACAAGGATAAAGTGTCCTGGTGATCTTCTTCAGTCTCAGTGCAGAACCCAGCAATCATATCTTGAGAAACGCCGCATTCTTCACCTAAAATGTTTCGGATGGACTTAATTCGGTCTAGGTACCATTCTCGAGTATACGAACGCTTCATTAATTCCAAAATTCGATTACTCCCGCTCTGTGCAGGTAAATGAATATTCTTACAGATGTTATCGTATTTCTTCATCGTATACAATACTTCGTCTGTGATATCTTTTGGATGCGAAGTAGAGAATCGAACGCGTAACAAAGGACTGACTAAGGCAACGGCCTCCAGTAAATGGGCAAAATTGACCAATTGACCCTCTTCAGAGGTCCATTTGTAGGAGTCTACGTTTTGACCAAGTAAAGTTACTTCCCGATAACCTTGCTGGAATAATTTCTCGCATTCTGCGATAATTGATGGTAAATCACGTGATCTTTCGCGTCCTCTCGTATAAGGAACAACGCAGAAAGTACACATATTGTCGCAACCACGCATGATACTGACCATAGCCGTAACACCGTTTGAATTTAGTCGAACAGGTTCGATGTTGCCGTAAGTTTCCTCGCGAGAGAGGAAAACGTTGATGGCTTTTTGGCCATTCGAAACTTCGTCTAATAGCGCAGGAAGATCACGATACGCATCTGGACCGGCTACTAAATCGACAATCTTTTCATCATCGATTAACTTGGTCTTCAAGCGTTCCGCCATACAACCTAAAATCCCTACAGTTAATGCAGGATTCTTTGCCTTTAAATGAGTGAATACCTGAAGACGATGGCGAATCTTATGTTCCGCGTTTTCGCGAATGGCACACGTATTTAATAAAATGGTATGGGCTTCTTTAACGTTAGATGTTGTAACGTAACCGTTTTCTTGTAGGATGGCGGTCACGACTTCGGAGTCTGCAAAATTCATTTGACAGCCATAACTTTCGATATAAACCTTTCTTCCAAAAGAGTTCTCTGCCACCTGATCCTCCGAAATTCTTGGAACATCCAAACCCTCTTTCTCTTCCTTCGTCAGTACTTTTAAATCTTGCATTTTACAATCAATGAAATTTAGATTGCAAATTTATGACATTTTGGCAGTAATTCTATTCGATTCTACCGGAATTTAGATAAATAACCTGATCAGAATGGGAGGTTAATTTCTCATTGTGCGTAACCATGATTATCCGTTGTTGCCAAACCGCTTTTAATTCAACAAACAGGGCATACAATGTTTCTGCATTCTTATTATCCAAATTACCTGTGGGCTCATCCGCTAACAAGAGGGTAGGGCGATTAATCAAAGCGCGGGCAACCGCTACTCGCTGTTGCTCTCCACCTGATATTTGTGAAGGTAATTTATGCAGAATGGGTTGAATTCCTAAGGTTTGGACTATTTTATCAAATAGTTCTAAATCAGCTTCACCCAGTTTACCACCTTTAATAAAGAGAGGGAACTTGATGTTTTCTTCACAAGTAAACTCGCCTAATAAATGATGAAACTGAAAGACGAAACCTAGTTTCTTATTTCGGAATGTAGCTTGATCTTTTTCTGATAGCGCAGCATAATCAATCCCATCTAAGTATATTTGACCAGCATCTGCTTTCATTAATAAGCCCATAATCTGCAGCAGCGTACTTTTACCAGATCCTGATGGGCCTAAAATACTCACCATTTCAGACTCCATTACTTGTAAAGAGATATTGTCTAGAATTAATTGAGTTCCATAACTTTTGGAAATATTTTTTAATTCTAACATTTTTTTGTCTTTTTTTTAGAAAATACGAATGAATGACTGGTTATTTAATATTTACGCAAATAAATAGTAATTTCACGAAATTAAAATTTTACTAAATGAATATTCACGAATATCAAGCGAAAGAAATCTTAAAAGGTTACGGAGTGCGCATTCAAGAAGGAATTGTGATTGACTCTGTTGACAACGCTATTTCAGCGGCTGAGCAATTGAAAGCTCAGACTGGCACGGGATGGTTTGTTGTTAAAGCTCAAATTCATGCGGGTGGCCGTGGAAAAGGGGGCGGTGTTAAACTAGCTAAAAGTTTAGATGAAGTAAAAGAGCGCGTTTCTCAAATATTGGGAATGCAATTAATTACGCATCAAACTGGTCCTGAAGGAAAGAAAGTTAACAAAGTTTTAATTTCTGAAGATGTGTATTATCCTGGCGATTCTGAGCCGAAGGAGTACTATTTATCGATCTTATTAGACCGCGCAAAGGCTTGCAATGTCATCATGGCAAGTACGGAAGGTGGAATGGACATCGAAGAGGTAGCGGAGCATAGCCCAGAAAAAATCATTAAAGAATGGATCGATCCACGTGTAGGTCTACAAGACTTCCAGGCACGTAAGGTAGCCTTTGCTTTAGGCTTAAGTGGAGTTGCTTTGAAAGAGATGGTTAAATTCATCCAATCATTGTACCGTGCTTATGTAGAGACTGATTCATCTATGTTTGAAATCAACCCTGTGTTGAAGACATCTGATGATAAAATCTTAGCGGTAGATGCTAAAGTGAACTTAGATGATAATGCTTTATTCCGTCACAAAGACTTAGCGGTTTTACGTGATATCGAAGAAGAAGATCCATTAGAGGTAGAAGCATCTGAAAATGATCTTAACTACGTTAAATTAGATGGTAACGTAGGTTGCATGGTAAACGGAGCTGGTTTAGCGATGGCTACTATGGATATTATTAAATTATCTGGTGGCGATCCCGCTAACTTCCTTGATGTAGGGGGTGGAGCAAACGCGAAAACAGTTGAAGCTGGTTTCCGCATTATCCTACAAGATCCCAATGTAAAAGCAATCTTGATCAATATCTTCGGTGGTATCGTTCGTTGTGATCGCGTTGCAAATGGGGTGGTAGAAGCGTACAAAAATATTGGTGAGATTAATATCCCTATCATTGTTCGTCTACAAGGAACAAATGCAGAAGAAGGTGCTGCGATCATTAATAACTCTGGCTTGAAAGTATTCTCAGCTGTTTTATTAAAAGATGCCGCTCGTTTAGTATCAGAAGTATTGAAATAAGCCATGAAAATTATTTGCATCGGTCGTAATTACGTAGATCATATTACTGAATTATCGAATGAAAGGCCTACTGAACCGGTGGTCTTCTTAAAGCCTGATACGGCTTTAATAGATGCAAATAGTCACTTTTACTATCCTAAATTCTCCTCTGACGTTCATTACGAATTAGAGTTAGTATTTAGGATAGGCAAAGTGGGCAAAAATATTGAAGCTAAATTTGCACACAAGTACATCGATTCTTACGGCTTAGGTATTGACTTTACAGCTAGAGATGTACAGAGTAAATTAAAGGAAAAAGGACTTCCTTGGGAAAAAGCCAAAGCCTTTAATGGTTCTGCCTTTGTTAGTGCAATGCAGCCTTTTGAACCTTCCATTCTGGAAAACCCTATTCACTTTACGTTGCACAAAAACGGAGCATTAGTTCAAGATGGAAATTCTGAGTTGATGATTTGGAATGTAGCAGAACTGATTGAAGAAGTCTCCAAGTATTTTACGCTAAAAACGGGGGATTATATTTTTACCGGTACACCTGCGGGTGTGGGTCCTGTTGCCATCGGAGATGTATTGACTGGGGCATTAGAGGATTCTCCCTTATTTGAATTAGCTATCTCATAATATGAAACTACAAATAGGTAATGCAGCTCCTACCATATCCATGGTGGACTCTGACGGAAACAATTTTGCTATCCCTAGTGGAAAGAAAACAGTCTTGTATTTTTATCCCAAGGATAATACACCCGGTTGTACTGCTCAGGCCTGCAATCTGAATGAAAATCTAGATGCACTTCAAGCCAAAGGTTTTCAAGTAGTAGGAGTAAGTATTGATACCAACGCTTCTCACACTAAGTTTAAAGCAAAATACAATTTAGCTTTCCCTCTTTTATCTGATCCTGAACATCAATTAGCGGAAGCTTTTGGTGTCTGGGTAGAGAAATCGATGTACGGAAAGCAATATATGGGCGTAGCAAGAACTACGTTTATCATCGACGAAAACGGAATTATTATTGACATTATCGAAAAGGTGGATACGAAGAACCACAGTTCTCAAATTCACTAATCACCTACCATGCAAACACAAGAAATACAAAAAATCAGCTCTCAGGTTCGCAGAGACATTTTAAGAATGGTTCACGGTTGCCAATCCGGTCACCCAGGTGGATCATTAGGTTGTACAGATCTTTTAGTGGATCTGTATTTTAGCACGATGAATCTGAAAACAGATGCTGCCGGAAAAGTAGTGTTTGATATGGATGGAACGAATGAGGATTTATTCTTCTTATCTAATGGCCATATTTCTCCATTAATCTACAGCGTGTTAGCTCGTCGTGGTTATTTCCCTACGGCTGAATTAGCTACGTTTAGAAAAATTGATACGCGTCTTCAAGGACACCCAACTCCACATGAGCACTTAGAAGGTATTCGTATTGCGTCAGGTTCGTTAGGACAAGGTCTTAGTGTGTCTATCGGAGCTGCACAAGCAAAGAAATTAAATGGTGACAAGTCTACCGTTTTCTGTTTAATGGGTGATGGGGAACAAAATGAAGGCCAAGTATGGGAAGCTGCGATGTATGCTCCTCATCACAAGGTGGACAATTTGATTGCTTTCATTGATGAAAATGGACAGCAAATTGATGGTCCTACAGAGAAAGTAATGAGCAACCGTGATTTAGAGGCTAAATACAAAGCATTTGGTTGGAATGTGATGCGTATGGACGGTAATAATGCGGTGGATATACAAAATACGCTAATTAAGGCCAAAGCTGAATTAGGAAAAGGATCTCCTATCATGATTATCATGAAAACAGAAATGGGTGCTGGTGTAGACTTTATGATGTATTCACATAAATGGCATGGTGTAGCACCTAATGACCAACAATTACAAGACGCATTAGCGCAATTAGAAGAAACTTTAGGCGATTATTAATCAGATAGAAATGGCATTATTTACCTACGAAACAAAAAAGGATACACGCTCGGGTTTTGGAGCGGGTATGGAGTATTTAAGTCAGCATAACCCTAAAGTGGTCGCATTGTGCGCTGATTTAATTGGTTCATTGAAATTAGAAGGATTTATCAAGAATAGCCCTGAGCGTTTTTTCCAAACAGGTATCGCAGAAGCGAACATGATTGGTATTTCAGCAGGTTTAACGTTAGGTGGTTTTATTCCTTTCGCTACGACCTTTGCTAACTTTGGAACGGGTCGTGTTTATGACCAAATCCGTCAATCAGTAGCCTATTCTGGAAAGAATGTGAAGATCTGTTGTTCTCACGCTGGTTTAACGCTAGGAGAGGATGGAGCAACGCACCAGATTTTGGAAGATATCGGCTTAATGAAGATGTTGCCAGGAATGGTGGTTATTAACCCTTGTGATTACAACCAAACTAAGGCAGCTACTATCGCCATTGCCGATTACGAAGGTCCAGTATATTTACGTTTTGGACGTCCAGTAGTTCCTGTATTCACACCAGAAGATCAAAAATTTGAAATTGGTAAAGCTTTGCATTTAGTAGAGGGTACTGATGTAACAATCTTAGCGACGGGTCACCTAGTTTGGGAAGCTATTCAGGCTGCCGAAGCTTTATTAGAAAAAGGTATCAAAGCAGAGGTGATTAATATTCACACGATTAAACCATTAGATGTGCAAGCTATTTTAGCTTCTGTTAAAAAGACAGGTTGTGTCGTGACGGCTGAGGAGCATCAGTACAATGGTGGATTGGGGGATTCAGTGGCTCAATATTTAGCCATGAACCATCCTACACCAATGGAGTTCGTAGGAGTGAACGATTCTTTCGGAGAATCAGGAAAGCCAGCCGAATTAATGGAAAAATATGGTTTAAATGCCGAAGCTATCGTAGCGAAAGCAATCAAGGTAATGGCACGTAAATAATCCTTAAAAGGGATAGCCAATACCGATATTAAATTCAATTGGGTTTTGTCCTCCTTCGAAAGAAGTTTGTGACAGAACCCATTTTTGATTTACAGGATTAGCCGGATTAATGACTTTAGTGGCTAAATCAAGGCGCAATAGAAAGAAGTCAAAATCCCAACGAAGGCCAAAGCCTGTGCCTACCGCAATCTGATTATAGAAGTCACTCAAATGAAATTGGGTACTAGGATCCGTATTTCCTTGTGTCATATTCCAAACATTACCTGCATCCACGAAGAAGGCTCCATTCATTTGGCCAAATAAAGGGAATAATCTAAATCGATATTCAATCGATGATTCTATTAAAATACTACCCGGCTGCTCTACTAGACTTGACGAGGAAACATAAGAGCCTGGTCCCAAACGACGCGGTTTCCATGCTCTGACGCTAGAAGGCCCACCGATGAAAAAGTTTTTTTCATAAGGTAATTGATAGTCATTTTCATCACCATAGGCATAGGCTACTCCTCCTATGAGTTTAAAAGCTAATTGAGATTTCTGATTTCGACCCAGCATTTTATATTTACGGTAATCAAAATTCAACCGTAAAAAGCGGTAAAACTGGATATCTTGTCCACTATTCAACAGATCAGTTACGAAACTAAATTTATGACTTGGAACTAAATTTAAGGTCGAACCTCCAGATTCGAGCCCAATTTGAAAAATTTTTCC
Source organism: Aquirufa antheringensis (assembly GCF_023921165.1). NCBI lineage: Bacteria > Pseudomonadati > Bacteroidota > Cytophagia > Cytophagales > Flectobacillaceae > Aquirufa > Aquirufa antheringensis. The sequence goes on along the minus strand of NZ_CP049835.1, from coordinate 2,304,570 downwards.
ATTCTTCAACTCATTGCTGGGTAGTAAGTCCCGGTAAATGTATTGAAATGACAAACTACTCACAAAACTGGGATTGAAACTTCGGTATAAATTATTCCCTTTACCTTTTAATTCATCTAAATAGGCTTTAAATGAATCTGATGTGGCAGTCTCCGGATAAATGGTATTTAATAAATTGAGGTTAATCAAAGAAAATGTAAAGAAGCTATATTCACTTTTTTGCCAAGTATATCGTTGAAACAAATTCAAATTAGTACGTTGGTATTCCGGACGATTAATGAAATCAAAACCAACACCCACGGAAGTCTTTGCTCCGTAATAGGAACCTAATTTTCCTATCAATGCCTTAGGCAAGTACAGACTAGGGAAGTTGATGGAGGCAGAAACGTTCAATTCTAAATTATTACGCGTATCTGTCGTATTAATAAATCCAGATTGAGCTTCATATCCGATTCGTGTAGAAAAATCAAAATAATCTAAACTCGAAAAAAGCCGTCTGACTTTAAATGAATTCGTTAGAAAAGGCCCTGGTATTCCTCTAAATATGCTACCTCCTAATTCAGAGCTAAAATTGTATTTTTCATTTTGGAATAACTCAATCTTAGGAAACAACCTAGTTCTCGTCGTATCGAATCGAATAGATACCGTTTTAAACTGATCTGTTAGGTAGATATTCTTTAAACTCTGATTAAATAAATCGACTGAATACAAGTCATCTTCCTGAAGGTTGATTAACTTACTTAGACTCTTTAAAGGCGGATGTTCTGCTGGATTTCCAAAAGGATCTGAGATACTAAATTCCGGAACACCTATGCGATAAAGGCGATCATAATTAGCAATAAGTGTATGATTCTTAAACTCCGGTATTTTATAATAAAGCGAAATGCGTCGTAATGTCGAATCTTTCACATCATTAATCCGGATACCTACAGCATCCGGCGAAAAATAATAATAACCTTCGTTTCGCAAATGATGACTTAATTGCTCTTTTTCCTTTTTTAATACCTCTAATTTTAACCGACCCATGGGACGAATTAGACTATTTTCTTTTATGTAAGAATTAACGTGCTCTGCTAAAATGGGATTATCAACCGAAAGCGAGTCCTCTTTTGTGAAATAACTAGGTTCTCCTTCCTCAATCTCAAAAGTTACATTAACTAAATTAGCTATAGAATCTACATTCGACTTTATCTTGGCTTTTAAGAAGCCATTTTCTCGATAATAGCGTTCGATTTGTACCTTGTTTGTCGTTAACCATGCTAAATTATAACTAGGGTTAGGGGACTTAAAGAATTGAATGAAACTAGGTTTAATTTCAAGAGAATCTTTTCTTTTCCTTTTAATGCCCAGATAAGTGTATAATTTTGCAGGCAGTAATCGGCGATATGAATTCTTAACGCCCATTACATTGGTGCGTAATTCAGCTTTAGAAATTTGACGATTACCCGTTAAGTTAATTTGATTTATAACAGGACTCGGGATCTCAAAGGAGTGGTATTGACCACAAGAAATGAGCCCTATACTGAGGATAATAAAACCGATAATTGATTGATTCTTCAAGAGATGCTAACTAATAAACAAATAAAGTTAATTAATTCCCTACATTCTAAAAAAGGAAGAAAAGAGAATGATTTATTTTTAGTGGAAGGGGAGAAGTCGCTGCTTGAATTGTTAAAGTCTGACTTTACAGTAGATTTTTTCCTGTTGAACGAAGTTCATGTTTCTCTCGCCGATCAAATTAGTCAACAATCAAAAGCTCCTATCTATTTTTTGGATGCAGAGAGTATTCAAAAATTAAGCACCTTAGTTAACAATCAGATTGGACTAGCTGTCGTTCAACAAAAGAAATTCCCTCCATTTATCATTCAAGATCGGTATACAATCGTACTTGATGGTATTCGGGATCCAGGTAATTTGGGAACTATTATTCGTATTTGCGACTGGTATGGTTTCAAGCAACTAGTACTTTCGGAGGATTGCACCGAGTTTTATAATCCCAAAGTAATTATTTCTACCATGGGTTCGTTCTCGCGCATCGAATTTACCTACGTTGATTTACCTACTTTTTTCAAAGAACACCCGGAATATAAAAAGATTGGAGCCGTTCTGAATGGCGAAAATATCCATCACTATCAGTTTCCAGATAAGGGTTTCATTATTTTAGGTAATGAATCCAATGGAATTCGAGAGGAAATAATGGAAAGCTTAGATGAGCGAATTACCATTCCTGCTTTTGGTGAAGCAGAATCTTTAAACGTAGGTATTTCAACTGCCGTGATTGCGGATAATTTAAAGCGCTTTATCCTTAGCTAGATACTTTTCAATGGCCCAATGGGCAACATAGAGCAAAGGAGTAAACAAAATAGCCACCACAAACTTATACAAGTAATTGTTGAAGGAAACATTCATCCATTGTGCAAAAGTCCAATTTCCAAAAGCATAGAAAGCAATACCAATTACTAACACGCTATCTATTAATTGTGAAATTAATGTGGAACCAGTAGCTCTCAACCAAATGTGCTTAGAACCCGTTCGGGATTTAATCTTTTCAAAAACCAACGCATCAATGATTTGGCTAACTAAAAACGCGGATAACGATCCCAGAATAATTCCCAATCCTTGACGAAATATTCTCGCAAATGCTGAATTGATATTAAAATTTTCTGAACCCTTGTTTACCTCTACCCAAAAATCCGCTGGTACTAATAAAGTCGCTGTATAAATAATTAAGAAGGAAAATGCGATAAATAGGGCAGTGGTGAAAGAGATGAATCGAACCCCTTTTTTTCCAAAATAATCGTTAATAATATCGGAAGTAATAAATACCAAAGGCCAGTTTAAGGCTCCAGCCGTTTGATTTAAATCCCAAAAATCCCCCCATGGTGTTGCCCAATGTAAAGGCGAAAATCCAAGCGTCCGCTCAATACTAACAATCTTAACACCAATTATCTCCGCCACGATTGCATTCGTTAAGAATACTCCAAAAAGGAATATAAACAGCTTTTGCTTCCGAGAGAATTCGTTAAAAATCATTTACGGTAATTTTCAAAATGTAAGGCAATTTTATCTAAAGCCACACCTAATTGTTCTACATGCGGGAGAAAGACGATTCTAAAGTGATCATTTCCCTTAAAATTAAAACCCTGACCACCTACAACCAGTATTTTTTGCTCTTCCAATAAAGACATCACAAAGTGATTATCATCTTCGAAATTAAATTTAGTCAAATCAATTTTAGGGAATAAATAAAGAGCTCCCTTCGGCTTTACGGCACTTACCCCGTCAATGGCATTAATTCGCTCGTATGCTAAATTCATCTGGCGATTTAAACGACCCTCTTTGGCAACTAAATCATTAATGGATTGATAACCGCCTAAAGCTGTTTGAATACCATATTGCGTAATCACATTGGCGCAAAGACGAGTGCTAAACAAGAAATTCAACCCTTCAATATAGGATTTAGCTTTGTGTTTTGCACCTGTCAAAATCATCCAACCACCTCTAAACCCTGCCGCCCGGTAATTTTTAGACAATCCTCCCATCGTGATAATCAAAATATCATCAGAAAGACCGGCTGCCGTATGGTGAGCTGTTCCATCAAACAAAATTTTATCATATATTTCATCTGCGAAGAGAACAAGCTGATGCTTAGCCGCTAAGGCCACCACTTGCTTCACTGTTTCTTCCGAGTAAACTGCTCCTGTAGGATTATTAGGATTAATTAAAACAATAGCCCGCGTTTTAGCGGTTATTTTAGCTTCCATATCGGCTAAATCGGGAGCCCAATCTTTCTCTTCTGCGCAAATGTAATGCACCGCTTTTCCGCCTGCTAAACCTGCCACAGTCGTCCACAGCGGATAATCTGGCGAAGGGATTAATACTTCATCATCTGTATTCAATAGGGCAGTCATCACTAAGGAAATAAGCTCACTAACCCCATTTCCTATATAGATGTCTTCTATTAAAATATTCTTAACACCTAAGTTTTGGTAATACTGCATGACCGCTTTGCGCGCAGCAAATAGACCACGGGAATCAACATATCCCTGAGCATTTCGTATATTTACAATAATATCATGGACAATCTCGTCTGGCGTTTCAAAGCCAAAGGCGGCGGGATTACCTATATTCAAGGAAGTGATCTTGTAACCCTGATTTTGAAGAGCTAATGCTTTATCATACACAGGTCCTCGAATTTCATATTTTAGGTGATCGAGACGCTTACTTTTTAATATATCCATGCTATTTTTGATAGAATTGTAAAAATAGCAATTTAATTTTAATTGAATTTACCCCCTTTTATGAATTTAAAGGAAATTGGTATTTTATTGGTTGGATTATTTATGGGTTCCTGCCTATTGATTGCTTATAAGTATTATATAGCCAAAGGAAAGGTATTTCAAATCTCGAGAATAGTCGTTTTTAAATATATTCTCCGTTTTATGCTTTTAGTAACCTTTATGGCTCTCTGTCTATACACCATAAATGGAAAGCAAAATAGTGATTCCATAGGCCAAAAAGCGAGTTCGACCTTATTTGTCATCGCTAATAATAGCTCCAGTTTAACATGGAACGCGCTCCGAGATAAATTGAATGAACTACCTGAAAAAGGAAATTACAGCCTAGGTATCTACGAAGGGAAGCGCGATGAATTCTTTCTAGTGATCCCACGAACGAACAAAGAGTCATTTTTAAATTTGCTAGAACAGGCTAATGGATCTAAATTATCTCACCATAAACACGTATTAACACCCACACCACCTAAGCACCCCTCTGAGGATCAGTTTGAGTTGTTTGGTTTAGCTAATGACCGATGGCAAGCTTCTTCGATTGAAAGCAATAAATCTTCAATCTTTTCAACTAATACCCTGAATGGCTGGATTGGAGGCTCCTATGTTAGAGTGTATTTAGTAGTTTTAATCGTTATTTTAGTATTTATTGATAGTGTTTTTACAGCCAAAGCCATTAAAATATAGATGTTTTCTACCTTATTCTATCTTTTTATTTTATTCTATGATGGTATATTCGCTAAATCATCAGAAGAATACAATGCCCAAATTACACTACTTAACAAGCAAATTGCCTCGCATCAATATGAGGCAGCGTTACGTAATGCACAAACTCTTCAACATTTTACGCTCTATACAAACCCGGAAGTCGAGCACCTTATCGCCATTCTGGAATTAAAAACACATAAGAATTCGATTCAGGGAGAACACCTATTTATTAAAGATCAAAGTATCTCTAATGACATTTTATATAGTTATTTTATGGCTTTAAATGGTCACACTCGGGAGGGATATACTGATTTACATCGTTCTATCATTCAAAATGGAAATGTAGATACACTCGTTAAAGCATTTGAATTGTACGCAATCAATTTTCCTCAGAACAAATTAAAGAAACAAGCCAGTTCAGCTCAAATGATCAGCCAAACTCAAAAAATAAATACACAAGAAGCTTTATCTTTACTTGACTTAATGAAGAAGAAGCAAAAAAATCTTATCTATTAATTAGCCAAACCATGATTCCAGCCCCTTATCAATTCCCTAATCAGACGTCTTTCTATAGAGGAAAGGTACGTGATGTCTATGGAATAGGAGACCATTTACTGATGATTACTTCAGATCGTATTTCAGCATTTGATGTCGTTCTTCCTAAGTTAATTCCCTTTAAAGGTCAGGTCTTAAATCAAATTGCCAGCTATTTTCTACAGAAGACGGCTGATATCGTGCCTAATTGGTTAGTGGCCACACCAGATCCTAATGCGGCTTATGGTTTAAAATGCGAGCCATTTGCCATCGAAATGGTTATTCGGGGTTATTTAGTAGGACATCTTTGGCGTGAATACAAAGCTGGAAAACGAAGCGTTTGTGGTGTCACCTTACCGGATGGTTTAGTAGAGAATCAACAACTGCCTTCTCCTATTATTACGCCCACCACAAAGGCAAGTGAAGGACACGACGAAGATATTTCTGTAGCGGCGATTATTGAACAAGGCATTGTTTCAAGAGGCCACATGGATGAACTATGTGCCATCACACATCAATTGTTCCTAAGAGGGCAGGAAATGGCAGCTGAAAAAAACTTGATTTTAGTCGATACGAAATACGAATTTGGTCTTTATGAAGGGAAGATCATGTTAATGGATGAAATTCACACACCTGATTCGTCTCGTTATTTTTATAAGGAACCGTATGCTGAATTATTCGCGAAAGGAGAGGCTCAGAAACAATTATCGAAAGAATTCGTTCGTGAGTGGCTAATAGCTAATGGTTTCCAAGGAAAAGAAGGTCAGAATATACCCACCATTACAGATGAATTCGTTCAGCAAATTTCTGAACGTTACATTTTGTTATACGAGGAAATCACAGGCTTACCATTTCACAAAGAACCTCAAGAAGATATTTATAACCGTATTTATAACAACACAATCCAGTATTTGCAACATGTCTAATATGAATTCATTTCAACTCGAACAAAACGAAAGTTATGCCGTTATTGATTGGAAGGCAGAACAATTAGGATCAACTAACGCTGAGGAATTAGAAAATGCTATCCGTCTTTTGTTTAAAAAAGACTATGCTAACATGATCTTAAATATAGGTAAAATTGAAGATTTAGATGGATTTGGGGTTTCCGCTATCCGCAAAGGGACTAAAATTTGTACTAATGAAGGTGGACTTTTTGTTGTGGTTACTAAAAGCGATCCAATTGCTGAACGATTAGATGCAGCTAAAATTGAAAACCTTACCTTGTTGAATACCGTGCAGGAGGGAGTCGATGCTATTTACTTAAATGACCTTGAAAATGAGTTTCAGGATGAGGACGATACAGAGGGAGAGAGCGAATTTGGAGAGTCTTATGGAGAGGATTATGATTAAAATTGCACTATAGCAAGATTTTTTGTGTTGCATTTCTGATAATTCAAATTCAGAAGAATATTTTGTCTATAGATCGTTTTGCCAAATTTATTTTTAATTAAATTTGAAATTAGGTATATTATCTATCTGAAATGACCCAGTAGTCAGGTTCAGGTATTTTCGATTCATTATTATTTATATTAGAATATTTATAGTTTCCTATGAGAAATCCGAATGAAGTAGGTTTGTACAGAAAAGAATTTGAACACGATGCATGTGGTATTGGATTTGTTGCCAGTTTAAAAGGTATCAAATCGCATCGCATTGTTCAAGATTCCATCAAAATGTTGATTCGTATGGATCACAGAGGGGCTTGTGGTTGTGACCCTAATTCAGGAGACGGCGCAGGTGTCTTAGTGCAACTCCCTCACGAATTCTTCTTAGAAGAAACTAGTTCTTTAGGTTTTGCTTTACCTTCATTAGGAAACTATGGAGTAGGGATGGTCTTTTTCCCTAAAGACGAAACGCTTATTAAAGAATGCAAAGAAGTCATTGAGCGTAAGTCTAAGAAATTAGGATTACGTATTTTAGGTTATAGAATAGTTCCTGTAGATAATTCGGAAATCACAGGAGCAGATTCAGGCAACGCAGAGCCGTCTATTCAACAATTGTTTATTGAAAGACCAGCAGATTGCGCGACTGAAATTGATTTTGAAAGAAAGCTTTATGTTTTCAGACAATATGTGTCTAAGTTGTTAAATGAAACAATTGCGGGCCTAAACAATAAGTTTTATTTTGCCTCTTTGTCTTGCCGTACCATCATTTATAAGGGTATGTTAACGACCATGCAGGTTCCGGGTTACTTCTTGGATTTATTCCAGGAGAACTTTACTTCGGCTTTGGCCATCGTACACTCCCGATTCTCTACCAATACCTTCCCAGAGTGGAAATTAGCTCAACCATTCCGCTTTATCGCGCACAACGGAGAGATCAATACGGTAAAAGGTAACTCATCTTGGATGCAAGCGCAATCCGCTTTATTCTCAAGCAAATACTTTACTCAAGAAGAATTAGACATGATTCTTCCGGTTTGTAGCTTAGGACAATCCGATTCGGCGATTTTAGATAACGCCATTGAATTATTGTATTTAACTGGCCGCTCTTTACCGCACGTCATGATGATGTTAATTCCTGAGGCGTGGGATGGTAATGAGAGTATGGAGAAATACAAAAAGGATTTCTATGAATACCATGCCGCGATGATGGAACCTTGGGATGGCCCAGCTAGTATTTCGTTCACGGATGGAAAAATGATTGGCGCTACATTGGATAGAAATGGATTGCGTCCATCTCGCTATTGGGTAACGTCAGATGACCATGTTATCATGGCATCAGAGGCAGGAGTTTTAGATTTAGATCCAGCTACCATTGTTTCTAAAGGCCGTTTACAACCAGGTAAAATGTTCGTAGTGGACATGGAGCAAGGACGTATCATTCCAGACGAAGAATTAAAAGAAAAGATTTGTCAACAACAACCGTATGGAGAATGGTTAGTTAATAATAAGATTCGCGTAGAAGATCTTCCAGAAGCGGGTTCAGAGTATAGACAACCGAAGGCGATCGAGCTAGTTTCTAGACAGCAAATTTTTGGGTTTACAACTGAAGATATCCGTATCGTTTTAGCCCAAATGGCTGAAACTGGGAAGGAGGCCTTAGGGTCAATGGGTATTGATACGCCGTTAGCGGTCTTATCTGAAAAGGCCCAACATTTATCCTCTTACTTTAAGCAATTGTTTGCCCAGGTAACTAATCCTCCGATTGACCCCATCCGGGAGAGAATGGTTATGTCTCTTTTGTCTGATATCGGAGGTCTATCGAACTTATTAGAGGAAAGTCCTACCCATTGTCGTCAAATCGAGATCCAACAACCTGTTCTTCGTAACAAAGAGGTGGAGAAGATCCGTTGGATTGACCATGAAAATTTCCAAACGAAATCCATTCACATGACTTTCCGCGCTTCTGAGGAGGAAGGAGTTTTGAAAAAGGCTTTGGACCGTATTAATCAATACGCAGAAGATGCGGTGGATGATGGTTATTCAATCATTTTATTAACAGATCGTGGTATTGATAGTTCACATGCGCCTATTCCGTCTTTATTAGCATTGGCTTCTGTTCATAATCATTTGATTCGTACGAAAAAAAGAGCAAAAGTAGGTATTATTATCGAAGCAGGGGATGTGTGGGAAACACACCATTATGCGACGTTGATCGGTTATGGTGCTAGTGCGGTAAATCCGTATATGGCCTTTGAGACGATCAAAGCGATGAAGGATCAAGGATTTGTGAACAAAGACTTGAGCTATGATAAATTAGAATACAATTATATCAAAGCCGTTAATGGAGAATTATTAAAGATTTTCTCTAAAATGGGTATTTCTACTTTACAGTCTTATCAAGGCGCTCAAATTTTTGAAATCCTAGGTTTAGGAAAAGAGGTAGTAGATACTTATTTCAGTGGTTCTATCTCTCGTATAGGCGGAATTAGCTTAGATACGATTGCCAAAGAAGCCCTTGTTAAGCATACTTCTGGTTATCAATTGCGCAAGCAAGAGTCGCCTAAATTAGAAGTAGGTGGTATTTACCAATGGAAACAAAGAGGAGAGGAGCACTTATTCAATCCAGCAACAATTCACTTATTGCAGCAAGCCACGAAGCAGAATGATTATTCTGTGTATAAGAAGTATGCGCAATTAATTGATGACCAAAGCAAAAAGTCCATCACCTTGCGTGGTTTATTGAAATTCAAATCAAGTAAAGCGATTTCGATTGATGAAGTAGAGCCGGTTGAAAATATTTTAGCCCGTTTTGCTACAGGAGCTATGTCTTTTGGATCCATTTCGTATGAAGCCCATACCACATTAGCTATCGCGATGAACCGTATTGGTGGTAAATCAAATACCGGTGAGGGTGGAGAGGATCCAATTCGTTTTGAAAAAATGGCGAATGGAGATTCAATGAATTCAGCTATTAAGCAAGTGGCTTCTGGTCGATTTGGTGTAACGGCGCATTATTTAACCAATGCGAAAGAACTTCAAATCAAGATGGCGCAGGGTGCAAAGCCAGGAGAAGGAGGTCAATTACCAGGACACAAAGTAGATGACTGGATTGGTAAAACTCGTCATAGTACGCCAGGAGTAGGTTTAATTTCACCTCCTCCGCACCACGATATCTATTCAATTGAAGATTTAGCACAATTAATCTTTGACTTAAAGAATGCGAATAGAGCCGCTAGAATCTCTGTAAAATTAGTTTCTGAAGCGGGTGTAGGTACAATCGCAGCCGGTGTAGCGAAAGCACATGCTGATCACATTTTGATCGCAGGTTATGATGGAGGTACTGGAGCATCGCCTTTATCTTCAATCCGTCACGCTGGTTTACCATGGGAACTCGGTTTAGCTGAAACGCACCAAACCCTAGTGAAAAACAAATTACGTGGACGTGTGACCATTCAAGCAGATGGTCAAATCAAAACAGGTAAGGATATCGCAGTAGCGGCCTTGTTAGGAGCAGAGGAATTTGGTGTAGCCACCGCAGCTTTAGTAACAGCAGGTTGTATTATGATGCGTAAGTGTCACTTAAATACCTGTCCCGTAGGTGTAGCTACTCAAAATCCAGAATTAAGAGCCTTATACACGGGTCAAGCAGATCACGTTGTGAACTTATTCCATTTCTTAGCACAGGAATTACGCGAAATTATGGCTGAATTAGGCTTCCGTAAACTAGAGGAGATGGTGGGTCGAGTGGATCTATTAGAAATGAAAGATTTATCGGGACACTGGAAGTTTAAAAATATTGATTTGAGCCCAATTTTGGCCCCAGCAGCATTAGAAGAAGGCGTTGCTGTATTCAAATCAGAGGAACAAGATCATGGATTAGCAGATCAATTAGACTGGGAATTATTGAAAATAGCTCAACCTGCGATAGATAAAGGTGAAAAAGTAAATGGTGAATTAGATATCATCAATGTTAATCGTTCAGTAGGAACCATTTTATCGAATGAAATAACGAAGAAGTATGGTGAAAAAGGTTTGCCTGTTGATACCATAAATATCAAGTTCAAAGGAACGGCTGGACAATCATTTGGAGCATTTTCTGTGAAAGGTATCAAATTCGAAATAGAAGGAGATGCAAATGACTACATTGGTAAAGGACTTTGTGGCGCGACTCTCGTAGCCTATCCTTCGCCATTAGCTTCTTTCAAAGCCTCTGAGAATTCGATAGTGGGCAACGTGTCATTCTACGGAGCTACTTCTGGTGAGGCTTATTTAGCGGGTATGGCAGGTGAACGTTTTTGTGTCAGAAATTCAGGTGCTAAAGTTGTCGTAGAAGGTATTGGTGATCATGGTTGTGAATATATGACAGGAGGTTTGGTGATCATTTTAGGAAATACAGGCCGTAATTTCGGGGCAGGTATGTCTGGTGGTGTAGCCTACATCTTGGATGAACAAAATACGTTTGATGCGAAAGTGAATCGCGAAATGGTAGAAATTACCGAATTGACGCCAGAAGATAAAAACATCATATTGATGTATTTGGAAAAACACGTTGCTCTTACGGGTTCAGTGAAAGGAAAGCTAGTGTATGATAATTTCAATGCCTTAGCAAGCCAATTCAAGAAAGTATTACCTGTAGATTACAAGAATGCCTTAAGTTCTAGAAAACTAAGCATCTCTGATGTGTTAGCAGACAAAAACAAAGTGTATCAAGATATTAAAGTAGATTTAAAATAAGATAGAATGGGTAAGCCAACCGGATTTTTGGAAATTGAACGCAAATTAGCTCCTAAAAGAGCTGTTTCTGAGCGCGTGAATGATTACAAAGAAATTGAGCAATTAAACTCTATAGCTGAAACAGAAGCGCAAGCGAGTCGTTGTATGGATTGTGGTACACCATTCTGTCATAATGGATGCCCTCTAGGGAATATCATTCCTGAATTCAACGATGCGGTTTATGAGCAAAATTGGAAGTATGCCTATGATATTTTGAGTACGACCAATAACTTCCCTGAATTTACGGGACGTATTTGTCCAGCTCCTTGTGAATCAGCTTGTGTATTAGGTATTAACAAACCAGCAGTGGCTATTGAATTGATCGAGAAATCAATCATTGAAAAGGCTTATTCAGAAGGGTGGGTTGTTCCATTTATTCCTAAAACGCGTACGGGTAAAAAAATAGCTGTTATCGGTTCAGGTCCAGCGGGTTTAGCTGCTGCAGCGCAATTAAATAAAGCTGGTCACTTAGTTACGGTTTATGAGCGTGCAGATCAAATTGGAGGATTATTACGTTATGGTATTCCTGATTTTAAATTAGATAAATCGGTAGTTACTCGTCGTGTAGAAGTAATGAAGCAAGAAGGTATTACCTTCATTACGAATGCTAATATCGGAACTACGGAGAAGTTAGCTAACTTAACGAATGATTTTGATGCCGTTTTAGTAGCTACAGGAAGTACGACTCCCCGTTTTATCTCAGCAAAGGGAAATGATGCCATTGGTATTTATCCTGCGATGGAGTTTTTATCGCAGCAGAATAAGCGAAATGCGTCTATTGCGTTAGAAGTAAACCACAAAGGAGAGAAATATGCGAATGCAGATATTCATGCCAAAGGAAAGCATGTAGTCGTAATAGGCGGTGGAGATACTGGTTCTGATTGTGTAGGGACTTCTAATCGCCATAAAGCTGCTTCCATAACACAAATTGAAGTAATGCCTAAGCCTCCAGTGGCTAGAGCAGAAAACACACCTTGGCCTAATTGGCCTAATATGTTGCGTACTTCAACTTCCCACGATGAAGGAGCGGAGCGTTTATGGTCTATTTCGTTACAAGAATTTATCAAAAATGATAAAGGTGAGCTAGAAGCTTTACTCATTGGAGACATCGTTTATAATATGAAGGATGGAAAAATGGAGCAAGAGGTAATGAATATCAGAAAAATTCCATGTGATTTAGCTTTAATTGCGGCTGGTTTTTTACACACGGATCACACGGGTTTATTCGAGCAATTAACCGCTATGGGAGTGAATGCAGATGAGCGTGGTAATCTGGCCGCTAATGCTTCTTATCAATCTGATAATGAGAAAGTTTTCATTGCAGGTGATGCGCGTCGTGGTCAATCATTAGTGGTTTGGGCAATCTCAGAAGGACGTGAAGCAGCTAGAAATATCGACTTGTTTTTAATGGGTAAAACAAGTTTAGAAGGTAAATCTATTTCAAGTTTTGATGTAATGGCGAAATAATTTTTTCGCCATATATTTCATTTAATAAATATATTTACTACATTTGTGCTCTCTTAAATGCTAGGAGAGATGCCTGAGAGGCCGAAAGGACATGTTTGCTAAACATGCGTACTGGTAACGGTACCGAGGGTTCGAATCCCTCTCTCTCCGCAGTCAATTTTCGGGGTGTAGCGTAGCCCGGTATCGCGCTTGGTTTGGGACCAAGAGGTCGTAGGTTCGAATCCTGCCACCCCGACAAAAGTCAATTTATGAGGACGTGTTTTACACCAATTATAAATTGACTTTTTATTTTGATTAAGGTTCCGTAGCTCAGTTGGATAGAGCAACTGCCTTCTAAGCAGTAGGTCTTTGGTTCGAATCCAAACGGAATCACACAGTACATCTAGCATTAACGAAAAGGATTTATTCAAATCCTTTTTTTTATTTCCCTTCCTAAAATCTGCTAAAATTCGTAAATTGAGCTAATTAGCACAATTTTACGCATGAACATACCTGAATTAAGAAACAAAATAGATCACATTGATGATTCGATTCTTTCCCTATTGGTGCAAAGAATGGAATTTGTAGAGGAGATAGGTAAATTAAAACGAGAATCTAATTCAGTTATCTACCATCCAGATAGAGAAAAAGAAATCATTGATCGTTTAGCTAATCAATACACGGGTAAATTGAAGAAAGAGGCTATCGAGGCAATTTTTCTAGAAATTTTTGGTGTATCGCGTAATTTAGAATTACCTGAAATTATTTGTTATTTAGGGCCTGAAGGTAGTTTTACGCATCAGGCAGCAGAAAACCGTTTCGGTGCGGTAGCTGATTACATCTCGTTGCCTTCCATAAAATCTGTTTTTGAATCGGTAGAAACAGGTCGTGCCAAATACGGTGTAGTTCCCATTGAGAATAATCAAGAGGGGATGGTAAAGGAAACGATGGATCTTTTAAATGAAAAGAATTTATTCGTCATATCAGAAATTATTATTCCAGTTAACTTCTGTTTGGCCTCTAAGCATAATGGAATTCAGGGCATTAAAAGGATTTATTCGAAAGACATTGCCTTCCAACAATGTAAAGGCTTCTTAAACGACTATTTCTCTGGCCAGGAGGAAGATTTCTTTGTTCAAGTTGATTCAACCTCACGTGCGGCTAAATTAGCCGTAGAAGAAGAGGATGGAGCTGCTTTGTGTTCGCACATCGCTGCTAAGATCTATTCTTTACCTATTTTGTTTGATAACATTCAAGATAACGATGCGAATCAAACTCGTTTTTTTATTATTTCCAAAGCGGAAAATTTAAAGAAAACAGATAAGGATAAGACGAGTTTGGCCATTAAGCTAAAGAATGATGATAAACCAGGAGCTTTACTTTCTCTTTTACAAGATTTTGAGACGAGAGGTATCAACTTATTGAAAATAGAATCGAGACCTCAGAAGGACACGAATGAATTTAAATTCTGGTTCTTTATTGATATTGAAGGCAATAAATTAGATCAAAAAATACAAGAATTATTAACGAAAAGAGGGGACGAAATAGTCTTCTTGGGTAGTTATATGAATTTATGCTAAATACAATTTAGCCCAAGCTAAATCCGCGGCGATTTGATTCTTTAATTCTTCAAAGGAGTCAAATCGCTTCTCAGACCTAATTTTTTCCATAAATCGAATCTCGATTCCTTGTCCATACAGGTCTCCATCGTAACCTAAAATATGTGTTTCGATGTGAATTCCTTCATCTTTATTTAACGTAGGACGATATCCCATATTAGTCAAGCCGTAGAAGCTACCTTCTTTTAGATGCACTTCGCATAAATAAACTCCTAATTGTGGAATGAATTTATTATCTGCGTTTAGCGACATATTTGCGGTAGGGAAACCGATTTTCCGGCCATTCTGATTCCCATGAACCACAATGCCAGAAATAGCAAAGTATTGGCCTAACATCGCTTTGGCCTTTTGTACTTCTCCTTCAGATAGGTACTTTTTGATTTGTGAGGAACTAACTATTACCTCATCCACTTTTGCTACATCAATGGAGATGGCTTCTAATTCAGCGCTAAAATGCTCCTTGATATAAGAAATAGAACCTTCTCTGTTTTTCCCAAAATGATTGTCATAGCCTAAAATCACTTTTTGTGCTTTTAGACGATGTACTAAATGTTCTTGAATAAACAATTTTGCGGGTAATTCGACGATATAGGCATCAAATGGAATGATAATCACATAATCGATTCCTAATCCCTCCAATGCAGCAATTTTCTCCTGCATGGGCATCAATAATTCATTACGCTTTCCTGTGAAATGATCCGCGGGGTGATTTGAGAACGTAATGACACAGGTCTTAAGATTTGCCTCCTTAGCTGCAGTTAAACAGCCTTGTATCACCTTCAAATGACCCAAATGCAAGCCATCAAACATACCGATAGTCACAGCTGTAGGCGAATCAATTGAAACCGTATCAAAACTATAAAAGCACTTCATGTAATTCGCTGTTAAAAGTGGCTACCTCCTGTGCTTTGTCTAAACCCCATTCACCTATTTTTGTTCGAACCAATTCACTCATATAAGCGCCTGATTGACATTTAGTGCCGAAATCTCGTACAATACTCCGAATATAAGTTCCCTTACTACATTCAATTTCAAAGCTAATCTCAGGAAAATGAGTTGCATCAATTTCCATTCGATACACTTCCACATCTCTTATCTTAATCTCTAATTCATCTGCGCTTACGCCATTTCGCGCATGGGTAAATAAACGTTGTCCATTGAGTTTAATCGCAGAATAAATAGGAGGGACTTGCTGAATAGCACCTAAAAAAGTTTGACGAACATCCTCTAGTAAACTGGAATCAATATGATCAATTGGATATTCACCGTCAAACTCGGTTTCTAAATCAATGGAAGGAGTGGTTTTACCCAAAACTAGTTTGCCTGTATAAGTCTTCGGAAGAGATTGGAAATAATCAATCTTCTTTGTGTATTTACCCACACACATGATTAAAATACCGGTCGCTAATGGGTCTAACGTTCCTGCGTGACCTATCTTTTTAAATCGACCCATATTCCGAATCTTCTTGACCACATCGAAAGAAGACCATTCCCTAGGCTTGTTAATCACATAAAACTTATCTTGAACTTCTATTAACTCATCCACAGGTACACACTTAATAAAAGACCAACAATAATGCGATAGTATCCAAATAATTTAAAACCATGCTTTTTTACAAATCCGACCATCCAATGGATCGTTAGGAGTGCCACAATAAAACTTATCACTGTGCCAATTCCCAAAAATTGAATATGTTCTTTCGTAAACAACACATCAAAGTCGTGGCGATAATCCAATAATTTCTTAGCACACGCTCCTAAAATAGTAGGTATCCCTAATAGAAATGAATATTCAACAGCTGCGGAATGACTAAGACCTAAAACGCGGCCACCTACGATAGTTGCACCCGAACGGGAAACACCAGGAATCATCGCTATACATTGAAATAAGCCTATTTTGAAGGCTTTTAAATAGGAGATGGCGTTAATTTCTGTTGAGTCTACTTTTGAAGGCAACCAAGCATCAATTCGGATAAGAATGAATCCTCCCACGATCCAAGAGCCAGCTATAAACCAATAGCCTTGGAAAAGCGCTTCTAAAAAATCATCCAACAAAACACCTAAAATGACCGCTGGAATAAATGAGGCTATAATTGTATAGTAAATGGATAATCCAGAGGCAAATAATCGTTTGAAGTAGAGGAACGGGACAGCAGCAATAGCACCTAATTGAACGAAAACAGTAAAGAAATTAAGAAACTTAGAATTTTCAATTCCTAACAAATTTTCAGACACAATTAAATGAGCCGTAGATGACACAGGTAAGAACTCCGTTAAACCTTCTACTAAACCTAAGATGATCGTTTTAAGAATCTCTGTCATTAGCGTTTCCACTTAAAAAGGGAGAACACCGGAATAATGATCCCGACTAAAACCAGAATAGGACCAAGGGTTAGGCCCAAAAAGCCAAAGCCAAATTCCTCTTTATCTAAGGTCATCACAAAAAAACCAACCAACATAATTCCTATACCTAGTAAGAGAATTTTGATGTCTTTAGCCCCTAATGGCATATTGGATTGACTCATATTAAAATAGGTTTGTATGTTGAATTTTTAAATACTTTGAAATAGAAAAGAAGGAAGCAATTACACTGAAGAAGGTACAAAAACCTACACAGACCAGAACCAATTGAACTTGATTGTTTATTTCGAAAAATAAGGAAGATATCTCAGGAATTGATGTAGAAAAATAATAGAATGCTCCATCCGCTAGCACGAAACCTATTAGTCCACCTAAGAAACCAACTAATAAAGCATTCAATAAATAGGGCTTTTGAATAAATCCATTCGTGCTACCTAGCAATTGCATCGTCTTTATCAAAACACGGTTTCCATGAATATGAAGTCGAATATTGTTTGCTAATTGTACATAAACAAACAACACTAAAATGACTATTAAAATCAATCCTACATAACCCACTGCCTTAATTTTACCTAATAAAGAACCGATGAATGTATTCGGGTAAGTTACTTCGTACACTTCGGGTCTTGTTTGAATTTCTGTTACAATCTTTTTAAAAGCAGCTTCGTTTTTAAATTCTTCCTTAATACCTAAAATCAAACAGTTTTTAAATGGATTTTCTTCCCCTAACAGACTTTGATAATCTTCTTGTGAAGATTTAAGGAATTCAGAAGCAATCTGGGCTTTGGACTTAAATTCTAATTCAGGCTTCAACTCCTTTTGTCCTAAATAGGGGCGAGTTTTGAAATAAGTAATCGTAGCAGCTAAATCAGAAGTGGATAATGAATCGCTTAAATAGACATATACCTTCATCTGAGACTTAATTTCATCTCCCCACGACTTTACGCTAACAAACAATTGAAAGAATAATGCAAGAATAAAGGCCAAACTCGCCATTGAAATCACCAAGGTTAACTGGGTAGATTGTGGACGGCTTTTAGAATATTTCATATTTATAATTTTTCAATTTCATCTCGTAATTTGGCAGCCTCTTCATAGTTTTCGTCTTGCAGGGCTTTCTGTAACAATCCATCTAATTCGGCCTTAGATCGAACAACTAGTGCCTTCTCTAACACATCAAGATCATCCTCTAATTCATCCAAAAACTCTTCCTCCGGAATGCAAATCTCATGTAACAACTTTTCAGATATTAGAATGGGAATATCTAAACGGATGGCCAAAGCAATGGAATCTGACGGCCTCGCATCAACTTGAAAGGTCTCTCCATCTTTGTATACCTCCAGATTCGCATAGAAAATACCATCTTTAAAGTCGGTAATTAAGACTTTTTGAATAGATACATTCGAATAGGAAAGGAGATTAACACACAAATCATGCGTTAAGGGACGACTGGTCTGTATTTTTTCCAAATAAACGGAAATAGATTGCGCCTCTTGACTTCCAATCACAATCGGAAAACGCAAGGATTGCGCACTATCAGACTCTAGTAAAAGAATGTAGGAGCTAGCACCTACAGAACTAGGGTTAACCGATAGAATACGCAAAGGAACAAACTCTTTCAAAGGCCTATATTAAAACACAAATGTACCAATTAGACCGCTAATTTTAATGAGATTGAAGCTTTTTTGTTAACCTTGGAAGTATATCATTCACATCACCCACGATTCCATAGTCTGCGTGTTTAAAAAATGGTGCTTCTGGGTCATTATTAATCACTACTACAATACGTGAACCATTTACTCCAGCTAAGTGCTGAATGGCACCAGAAATACCACAAGCGATATACAAATTAGGTGAAATCTTAACGCCGGTTTGTCCTACGTGCTCATGGTGAGGGCGCCAATTTAGATCAGATACGGGCTTAGAACAAGCGGTTGCAGCACCTAAGGCTTTGGCCAAATCCTCTACAATCGTCCAATTACCTGGATCTTTTAAACCACGACCAGCACCCACCACTAATGCGGCATCTGGCAAAGGTATAGCGCCAGTAATCGGTTTTAAGGCAAGAATAGAAGCTTTGCTACCTGATGCATTCGTTAAAGTGGTAACAGAACTAATCGATTGATCTCCATACGCTGCATTACCACTAAAATCAAAATTGCGATTCAAGCTGAAATAAGACGCAGATTCCGATGTCACTGTTAACGAAGCCTTACCAGAAAAGATCGATTTACTAATAGTGAATTTTCCTGCCGAATAAGTCAATTGCTGAACGCCTGAAATCATTTCTTGAGATGAACTTGCAGCTAATAGGCTTAACAAATTATCGACTTGAATAGATTTTATACCAAATACGGTGAAACCGTCTACTATTTTCAATAATGGTTCAATGGAAGACGAATCTGCCCACAATCCCTCAGATAAAGTGATAACATCAACTGATTTTGAAGCAGGTAACGAAGCAAACTTCACTTCGCCTATAGCCACCAGTAAAATGGATTCCGGCGTGAAGGAAGATAAAAATGAAATTAATTGAATAGAAGTATCAGAAAGCTGACCTTCTTTTGTCTGAGCAATAATAGCGACCTTTTTCATCTTATAATACGTTTGTCTCCGTTCTTAATAAATCAATTAACTGTTCAGCATCTTCGGCTTTAATCATCTTGTTCTTCCGAGCTGTTTCGGCAATATCCGCTTTAACAATCTGAATTTGACCGATGGATTCCAAAGGCAATACCACTATTTCTTTTGTACGAGCCGTCATGATACCGCGCATGGATGGAATCTTCCACTCGGCAATGGGCTCTTGACAACCCAAAACAGCGGGTAGGGGACAAGAAACCTCCATTTTACCACCATCCATTTCCACTTCTAATTGTAAACCATCACCAGCAACATCTAAATGCATCACTGGATTAAAATGGGTGTACCCTAAAGCTCCCGCCACTAAACCATGGACAATACCTGAATTATAATCAATGGATTCTTTACCCATTAAAATGAGATCCATTGGGTTTTGATTAACGTAGGATACAATGGCATTCGCAATCTGAGCCGAAGTAGTAGGATTTCCATCCACACGTACAGCTGAATCTGCCCCCAGAGCTAAGCATTTGCGAATAAGTGCTTCAGATTCGGAACCACCTACATGCAAAACAATCACTTCAGCACCAGTACTTTCTTTTAATTCAATAGCTCTTGAAAGGGCATAATCATCGTAAGGACCTACGATAAATGTTAATCCTTGGCTACTAATTTGGGAGGTTGATGGATCTATTGCTATTTTTGAGGTAGTGTCTGGGACACAGGAGATACAGACTAGTATTTTCATGGCAGATTAAATTGTTATGCAAGCATACTAATTTGTTTTTAATTTAGCAAAATGGATCGCAAAGAATTTATTAAAAATGAGATTAATCAAGATCCAATGGATCCGTTTAACCACTATCTATTAGCGATAGAATTGTATAAAGAAAAGGCTATTGAAGCTTCTTTTGAGCAATTTGAACGAATCATTACAGATTTCCCAGACTATATAGCGACGTACTACACCTATGCGAACGCACTTCTAACTGAAATCAAGGAAGATAGAGCAGAAAAAATAATACGATTAGGGATAAATGAAGCAGAAAAAAAAGGAGCTACTAAAGCCTTGAAAGAACTTAAACAACTCCTTGAATTGAATTTCTAATTACCCTAATAAAACCTCTTCCAAATCTTTTTCCACAACGAGGTTGTCAATGATGAATTTTTGGCGTTCCGGTGTATTTTTACCCATGTAATAGGTTAGAAGTTGCGGAATGGTAAAATCTTTTTCTAGAATCACTGGCTCTAGCTTAATATCTTCACCAATAAAGTTTCCGAATTCCTCAGGCGAAATTTCGCCCAAACCCTTAAATCGCGTAATCTCAGGCTTAGGACCTAAGGCCTCGATCGCATTGCGACGTTCTTCATCAGAGTAGCAATAACGCGTTTCTTTCTTATTTCGAACTCTAAATAGGGGAGTCTCTAAAATATACAAGTGACCATTACGCACTAAATCAGGAAAGAATTGCAAAAAGAAGGTTAAAATAAGCAACCGAATGTGCATACCATCCACATCGGCATCCGTCGCAATGACAATCTTATTATAACGTAGATTATCTAAGGAATCTTCAATATCTAATGCATGTTGCAATAGATTAAACTCTTCATTTTCGTAGACTATCTTTTTTGTTAGGCCAAAGCTATTCAATGGCTTACCTCGTAAACTAAATACCGCCTGCAATTGCACATCACGTGATTTAGTGATACTTCCAGAAGCTGAATCACCCTCCGTAATAAACAAAGTAGTGTCGTGACGAGTCTCCGATTTCTCATCCGACAAGTGTACACGACAATCCCTTAATTTCTTATTATGTAAGTTCGCTTTCTTCGCACGCTCATTCGCTAATTTCTTGATACCAGCAATATCCTTACGCTCACGTTCTGATTGTAAAATACGCTTTAGTAAAGCATCGGCAGATGCTGGATTTTGATGCAAATAATTATCTAATTCCGTCTTCACAAAATCCCCTACAAACGTACGAATCGAAGTAGAGTTTGAATCAGGTGAAATAGTCGTACTACCTAATTTAGTCTTCGTTTGAGATTCAAAAACGGGTTCTTGAACCCGAATCGCAATGGCCCCCACGATACTCGCACGAACATCCGATGGATCAAAGTCTTTCTTAAAAAACTCACGTACCGTTCTAACAATCGCTTCTCTAAAGGCCGCCAGGTGAGTACCACCTTGGGTTGTATTTTGTCCGTTTACGAAAGAGTAATACTCCTCTCCGTATTGGTTATTATGCGTTATCGCTAATTCAATATCATTACCCTTTAAATGAATAATTGGATACCGATTTTCCTCCGCATTCGTCTTTTTAGAAAGTAAGTCGAAGAGACCATTTTGGGAAAAATACTTCTCTCCATTAAAATTAATGGTCAATCCCGCATTTAAATAGGCATAATTCCAAAATAAGGAATCTAAATACTGCGGAATAAAATGATAGTTTTTAAAGATCGTATTATCTGGTTCAAACTGAACGTGCGTTCCACTTTTCCCATTCGATGCTTCGATGCCAGGAGATTCAGCGGTTAATTCACCCTTACAAAACTCAGCCCACTTTGTTTGGCCATCTCGGTAAGATTGTACCTTAAAGTAATTAGATAGGGCATTCGTGGCTTTAGTACCCACACCATTTAGACCTACAGACTTTTGGAAAGCACCAGAATCATATTTACCACCGGTATTAATTTTGGAAACGCAATCGATCACTTTTCCCAAAGGAATACCACGACCGTAATCACGCACTTCCACCTTATGATCAGAGATTTTAACGTCAATAGACTTCCCATTTCCCATCATGTGCTCATCAATCGAGTTATCCATGATCTCTTTCACAAGAACATAGATACCATCATCCACCGATGAACCATCGCCTAATTTACCGATATACATACCCGGACGAAGCCGAATGTGCTCTTTCCAATCTAGGGAACGAATACTATCGTCGTTATAAATGGGTGCGCTTTGTTGATTTTCTTCCACTGACATAATTTTACACTAAATTATCAAATAGTTCGCGATTAAGAAAGAGGGAGGATTGAATTAATTAGGTCAAAAAAAGGACTAACGGATTAAAAGCCTGTTTCATTGGTTTTTAATGCTGTGAAAAAGGGGATAACTTGCGGTAGCTTTGCAACAGTCGTCACTGCGTGACTTAGTCGCCTTCGGCTTAGTCATCGCTTCGCGATTTAGTCGTCACTGCGTGACTTAGTCGCCTTCGGCTTAGTCAAAAAGTCGCCGGAAGAATCCGGCTTAGTCAAATAGAGAATATGAATGTAAAAGAAAATGTATTAGAGGGTCTGCGTTCCATCAAGGGTAACCTGTTGAGAACGGTGTTGACTGCACTCATCATATCCTTAGGGATTACCTCCCTTGTGGGAATTTTAACGGCTATTGATGGAATTCAAAGTTCTGTAGATAATTCCTTTTCTGGTTTAGGGGCTAATTCGTTTGACATTCGTAATCGTCCAGCTATGCAAGTAAGGCGAGAAGGTCAAAAAGAAAAACGATTTAAAAATATCGATTATCGTCAGGCTATCCATTACAAATCTTTATTTTCTACAAAAGGAAAAGTATCTCTAAAAACCAATGTCAATTTTAATGCCATTGCGAAATTTGCGTCCAAGAAAACAAATCCTAACACCCGTGTGCTCGGAATTGACGAAAACTTCATGGAGTTAAAAGGTTATAAAGTGGGTGCAGGGCGTAATTTTTCGCCCAATGAACAACTGAATGCCATTAACGTTTGTATTTTAGGTGTTGACGTCATTGATCAATTATATGAAAAAGAAAGTCCTATTGGATCTGAAATTATCGTTTCTGGGATAAAGCTAAAAGTGATTGGAGTATTAGAGAAAAAGGGAAATATGATGGGTGGAGGAGATGATCGAGTAGTCGTTGTTCCTTTAGAAACGGGTCGTAAAATGGCTGTGGGTCGCAACTTGACATTTGATATCACCACATCGTCTGCAAAAATTAATAACCTCGATGATTTCATGGAAGAAGCGCGTGGGGCTATGCGGAAAGTACGAATGGATCCGATAGGCATGGAGGATTCATTTAGTATCGACCGTTCAGATTCTATGGCGAAAAGTTTCGAAAGCATAACAGGTTCTTTACGCATTGGTGGATTTGTGATAGGGTTTATTACACTTTTAGGTGCTGCTATTGCCTTAATGAATATTATGATGGTTTCTGTCAGCGAAAGAACGCGTGAAATTGGTATTCGTAAATCACTAGGAGCAACGCCAGGTCGTATTCTACAACAGTTTTTGATTGAGGCGATTGTTATATGTTTACTAGGAGGAATAGGAGGGATTATGTTCGCCATTCCAATTGGAAACCTAATTGCACAAGCTATTAGCTCTGGTTCAGCTAGTTTTATTATCCCTTGGTTATGGATGACGACCGGGATTATAATTTGCATTTTAGTTGGCTTATTTTCAGGAATTTATCCAGCTTTCAAAGCCTCTAAGATGGATCCAGTGGAAGCTTTACGTTACGAATAAAACAGAATTTGTGTTAAACACATTTGCGAAAGCAAATCATTTAGCCTAGTTTTGCATTGCAATTTTGAATTGCCCAGATGGCGGAATTGGTAGACGCGCTGGTCTCAAACACCCGTGGGTGCAAGCCCGTGCCGGTTCGACTCCGGCTCTGGGTACAAGCCTCTCAAGCGATTGAGAGGCTTTACCTTTTTTAAGCGGGTAGGTTATTCTTCCAAACACCGTAAGCATCCGCATAGGCATTCTTTAAACTTCCATCAGGATGAATCGTTTTCAAGACTTTGATATGACTCACCGCTTCATCTTCATTAGCATAATATCCTACACCCGCACCCGCACCTAAAGCCGCACCAAAAGCTCCATCTGATTCCAATAATTCTACTGAAGCACCTGAGGCATTCACAATGGCTTGTGTAAATAGCTCACTCAAATACATATTAGCTAAACCTGCCTTTAATTTCTTAGGCTTAACGCCCACGTTACCAAGCAATTCTATGCCATAGACCATGGAGAAGGCAATACCTTCTTGAGCGGCACGAATAATATCAGCTGATTGATGGCGATTGAAATCTAAATGCTGAAAACTGCCACCTAAGGTTTGATTCTGGAAAATCCGCTCTGCACCATTCCCAAAGGGCATACAAACTAAACCATTCGTACCAATTGTCGCTTTTGCACCTAACTCATTCATTTGGGAATAAGTTAAAGAAGGAAAGAAATTCTGCTTCACCCAACGGTTTAAAATACCCGTACCATTGATGCACATTAACACTCCTACACTTGTTTTAGTAGCTGTATGATTTACGTGGGCAAACGAATTAACCCGATTTTCTGTATCAAACTTTAAGTCAGCTGAAATTCCATAAACTACCCCTGAGGTACCAGCCGTAGTGGCGATGTCACCCGGATGTAAAACACCTAAGGAATAGGCATTATTAGGCTGGTCACCAGCTTTATAGGTTACCTTCACGTGAGATCCTAAACCTAATTCAGCAGCTACATTAGCAGTTATCGTGCCGTGATCCGAAAATAAAGGATGAACCGGCGGAAAAATGGATTCAGGGAAGCCATAATAAGCCATTAAGTCTTTAGCAGGGTGTGATTCTTTAAAATCCCACAATATACCTTCTGAGAGGGCTGAAGCTGTTGTGGTAAAATTGGATGTAAAACGACCTGCAATGAAATCACCTGGCAATAATACCTGTGCGATTTGTTCAAAAACGGCAGGTTGATTCTCCTTTACCCAGGCTAATTTAGCGGCGGTGAAATTACCAGGAGAATTCAGGTAATGACTTTGGCAAAATGACTCTCCTAAGTCTTTATAAGCTTTTTCTCCAAAAGGAGTGGCACGGGAATCACACCAAATAATAGATGGGCGTAACACCTGAGCTTCTTTATCTACGACGACCAAACCATGCATTTGATACGATATACCAATGGCTCCGATGTTTTTAGGGTCATACAAACCTGTAGAATTCGCTTTTAAAATAGCTTGTTTAACACAATACCACCAATGTTCTGGGTCTTGTTCAGCAAAACCTGGTTGAGGGGAAGAAATCTCATTTTCAACCTCTGGATAAGAAGTAGAATAAATTAATTGTTGGTTTGCTGCATCAACAATACTAACTTTAATGGAAGAAGTTCCCACATCAATTCCGCACAGAATCATTTTAAATAGGTTTAATGTTAAAAATCGGCATAAAGAAACACCAAGTTACTAGTCATTTTGCTTTATCCAATATTCAAATAAAGGTAAAATCAGGCGAAATCTACGCATTAATTGGAAAAAGTGGTTCGGGAAAAAGTACGATTGCGAACCTATTAGTGGGTTTGAAATACGATCAAGACTATTCCATTAGCATAGATTCAAAGGAATTAAATGATGGTTTGGATCGATTAATTCCGAAATTCAAAAAAGCGGGCTACGTCCCTCAAACCCTCCATTTAAAGCCTCATCACACCGTATATAATTATGCACAAGTATTATTCCAATACCTCCCTAATGCCCAACAAGATGCGGTAATAACTAAATACCTGAAGCAATTTTACTTATCGAAACAGCGCGACACAAAAGTAGCGGATTTATCTGGAGGTGAAAGACAAAAATTAGCCTTACTGGAAGCCATCAGCCAACCTATTTCTTATTTGGTATTAGATGAGCCTTTTAGTCAATTAGATACGGAACAAAAATTAGAATTCTCTCAAATAATAGCTTCAGTCGTTAATGAGCGGGCTATTCCTTGTATTTTGATTAGTCATGATTTGACCGATATACTACAATTGAGCCATTCCGTAGGAATTATGGAGAATGGGAAATTAGTATTTCAAGGCTCTTGGACAAAGTTTAAGGAATCATCAAATTCCGTGGTCTTAAGACTAAAAAAAGCCATACTTGACTGGGATAATCAAATGAAAGGCCTAATTAATAACCTGAGATAGTTTTTAATTGCTGTGCATTTTCGTTCGTCTGGGACACCACATGATCTAATGACACTTCGTATAAATCAGCCAATTTTTGAGCAATGATAGGGATATTCTTAGGTGAATTAGGCTTTCCTCTAAAGGGCACAGGGCTTAAATAGGGTGCGTCTGTTTCTAATACAATTCGAGACAAAGGAATATCCTTGATATCCTCAAATAGCGTCGTGTTTTTATAAGTAATTACACCGCCAATACCCAAATAATAGCCTAAATCAGTCAAAACCTTTGCTTCTCTAGCGTCACCTGCAAAACAATGAATAATACCTCCTAAAGGAGAGAATTCAGGTAACTTAAGCGTTTTAATTAAATCTGCATACGCTTTTCGACAATGTATATCTACCCACAGACCAAGATCTAATGCCCAATGGCATTGTTGCTTAAAGGCGTCCATTTGTTGGTCTGCAAAGGTCGTATCCCAATAATAATCGAGTCCAATTTCGCCTATGGCTAGCACCTTTTTATTGTCTAACTCCTTTTTTAGCACAGCTAACTCTTCTAAGTAATTTTCTTTCACATAGGTAGGATGCAATCCAATCATAGGAAGAACAAAATCAGGGTGATTTTCACTTAACTTCTTCAGATCCACCCAAGATTCCGAATCACAATTAGGCAACCAAACTTCAGTTACGCCGGCGTTCTGAATCTCCTTTAAGTGAAATATAATATCTTCTTGAAAATGAACATCATACAGGTGTGCGTGCGTATCTATCATAGGGCGGATAAATCAAAATTTTGTTCTTGACAATAACGAAGAATGACAGGTAAAATAACCTGTAAGTGGGGGAAAGCTTTGACACTATCGTGCATCACCACAACAGCACCAGGTTTTAATAAAGGAAGAACCGATTTTAGGATAGCGGAAGAAGTTAATGATGCATTGTAATCTCCCGTTAATACACTCCATAGAAAAACATTTTCCATTTCAAGGTACATCTTGCGCGTAATCCGCCCGTAGGGAGGACGAAAACCGACAGATGTGATGTGTTGCTGCGCAAATACATCCTCACATTTCTCAACATCAGCTAAAAAGGAAGCATAATCCATTTTCCAGGCATTACTATGGTTCATGGTATGATTTCCGATACTATGACCACCAGCCTGAATGCGTTGAATAATACTCGAATTTTCTACCACATTCTTGCCAATGCAAAAAAATGTAGCCTTTGCCTTGTATTCGTTCAAGCATTCTAGGACAAAATCCGTAATTTCAGGAGTTGGTCCATCATCAAAGGTTAAGTAAATCTGACGATCAGCTGGTTTTGACCACGTAAAACGCGGTAAAAGGTCAGGAACGAACGACGGAATTTGATGAATAAACATACACAGCATTAATGGCGCAAATTAGCACTTCCTCTTCAGAAAAAATAATCTTAGGCATTGACCCAGGAACGCGTTTCCTTGGTTATGGATTATTGCGTATCACGAATGACAAGGTTACTGTGTTACAGTATGGAGTGTTAAACTTGACTAAATACACGACGCAGGGAGCTAAATTCTTAAAGATTCACGAACGCGTTTTAGGTATTTTAGAAGAGTTTTTACCAGATGAAATCGCGATTGAATCTCCCTTCTTTGGAAAAAACGTTCAGTCGATGTTGAAATTAGGCCGCGTGCAGGGAATGGTGATGTCTTTGGCCTTCTCTAAATCAATTCCCATAGCGGAATACGAGCCTAAAAAGATCAAGCAATCGGTGACAGGGAATGGGAATGCGTCGAAAGAACAAGTCGCAAAAATGGTGGAGATTATTGGCAACATTAAGTTAGATGCCAAAATGCACGATGCTACTGATGCCCTCGGAATCGCCATTTGCCATCATTTCCACAATAAAAACATCAGCTCCACGCTCAAAGGCACGAAGAAAGGCTGGGGCGCATTCGTCACTGAGAATCCGGAACGAATTAAATAAGTTCAGAAAGCTGTTTATCTACCTCTTGTAATGTCGCAACAGGGGCAAAGCAATAATCTCCCACACATAATAAATAGGCCTCTATTTCATCCGAAGGAACAAAAACTAGTTGTTCTTTATCGATACACCAGTCAAAACCGACTAATCCATCAACATTCCCTGCATATTTCAACATCGCCTTGGGATGCTCCATCCACTCGGAATAAATACGTAGCCAATTTGCAAAATAGGCTGGATGAGCCATAGCTCTTTCGATAATTTGAGATAACATCGCACGACCTTGAAGTGTGTAATCAGCTTTATTTTTCAGTATTCCCATCCATAAAAAAGCTTCACATAGCATCGAATTAGACGAAGGCATCACCGAATCCATTACTTCCACTTTCTCCGCAATTAAATAGTCTGCCTTTTTCGACCGGTATTGATATAACGCTAATTCCGGATGAGCAAAATCATCGCATATCATCTGCAGAATTTTGTCAGCTTTCTCTTTATAGACTATATCTGAAGTCAACAAATAAACTTGAATGTAAGCCAAAACCAAAGCCGCCACATCATCTAAAAAAGCGCCAATCGGTTCACGCGAATACTGAGCCTGATGTAACCAAAGATTATCTTTGTTCAAATGCGTTTCAATGGCCTGCAGTAAATCGAAAGCACTTTGCAAATCCTCTTTTCGACCAAAAACTTGATAAACTTCCACAAATGCTGCCACTAATTGAGCATTCCAAACCAAGACTTCTTTTGTATCTGTCCCAGGTCTTATTCTCGTAAGCCTTGCAGCTCGTAAAACCTCCATCTCTTTCTCAAAATGCGCATTTAAAACAGGAGATGATTTGAATAAAATATTGCGTCCATCTTCCCAATTCCCATTCTTTGAGATGGAATAGGTCTTTAATAATTCTTCATTATTCAAGCCAGCCAATTCTGCATGAGACCAGGTATAGAATAATCCCTCTTGTCCCTCTGAATCCGCGTCTAAAGAGGAATAATACAATCCGTGAGGCGAAAGTAACTCTCTCTTTAAAAAGGAAATCGTATCAAAAATAACCTCTTGGTACAGCGGATTACGCTCTCGCTTATAGGCTTTCGTGTAGGCAGACAATAATTGCGCATTATCATAGAGCATCTTTTCAAAATGAGGACAAAACCATTCCGAATCCACCGAATACCTCGAAAATCCGCCACCTACAGCATCATAGATTCCTCCTTGAGCCATTTTTTCCATCCACGTTTTTTGAAGAATAGGTAAACCTAATTCAACAGAAAGAGAACTGGGAACCGAATACAAAAACTGAATTAAAGAGGGTAGAGGAAATTTAGGCGCTTTATTAATACCACCAAAAACAGGATCTAAAGCCGATAAAATTTTAGTCAAAGCAGCAGGAATAATTGCTGCCGTTTCAGCTAAATCCGAATGAGCAAAGAACGAGGCATTTTCAGAAAGACTTTCGGCGAAACCATCCGCTGATTTAGCTAAATCCTCCCGATTGTTCACAAAAGCATTGTGAATCGAGTGAAGTAGCTGGATCCAATTAGCCTTTTTGAAATAAGTCCCGCCGTAAAAAGGTTTTTGGTCTGGTAATAAAAACACATTCAGTGGCCAACCGCCATTCAATCCCATTTGATGAAGCGCCTCCATATATACCATGTCCACATCCGGTCGTTCTTCCCTGTCTACTTTAATGTTCACAAAGTGTTCATTCATGATAGCAGCCACTTCTTCATTCTCAAATGATTCGTGTTCCATCACATGGCACCAATGACAGGCAGCATATCCAATACTCACTAAAATGGGTTTGTCTTCCTTTTTAGCTCGTTCTAATGCCTCAAAGCCCCAAGGTTCCCAATGAACCGGGTTGTTTTTATGTTGCAATAAATAGGGGGAAACTTCTGCGCCAAGCTTATTCATCTGAAATAGTCAAAATTGATTCGTAAATTTGCACAAAATACTCGTATGATTGACCAAAGAGACTTCGTTCTTAGCCCAGATACTGCCCATTCACCTGAAAAATTAGCTCAATTTTTAACAGCTGAGATGGGAGAGTCGTATCTAGCGGCTTGTACCTATCGCATTGAAAAAAGGTCAATCGACGCTAGAAGTAGACAAATTAAAGTAAATCTTCGGATTGGCTTTTATGAGAAGGGGCACGATTTCAGCCTTTCTGCTCAATTACCCACTTTATCAAAGAACGCTAAAAAAGTCATCATCATTGGATCTGGTCCAGCGGGATTATTTGCGGCGATCGATTTTGTCAAAAAAGGAATCAAACCCATCGTTTTAGAACGAGGTAAAGATGTGCGTGACCGTAGAAGGGATTTAGCCGCTATTAACCGCTTTAATTTAGTGGATCCAGATTCTAATTACTGTTTTGGAGAAGGAGGCGCAGGTACCTATTCGGACGGTAAATTATATACGAGAAGTACGAAACGTGGTGATATCAAAGGGGTTTTGGAGACATTTGTGGCTCATGGGGCCCATAGCGACATCTTATTTGAGGCTCACCCACACATA
Organism: Aquirufa antheringensis; assembly: GCF_023921165.1. Lineage (NCBI taxonomy): Bacteria > Pseudomonadati > Bacteroidota > Cytophagia > Cytophagales > Flectobacillaceae > Aquirufa > Aquirufa antheringensis. The sequence goes on along the minus strand of NZ_CP049835.1, from coordinate 2,273,454 downwards.
GGAACAAATAAGTTACCAGGTATTATCGCATCCATGCGGGATGCAGTCATTGCAGCGGGAGGAGAAGTACATTTTCATCACCGAGTAGTGGACTTTTTAATTGAAAATAAAACGATAAAAGGGGTGGTATGCTCAAATGGAGCGGAATTCCAAGCTGACCGATTATTATTGGCTACAGGACATTCTGCCCGAGATATATTCCAATTATTGCAAACGAAAGGGGTAGCTATCGAAGCTAAACCTTTTGCTATCGGTGTTCGAATCGAACACCAGCAGTCCTTTATAGATCAAGCTCAATACAAAGTAAAGCAACGACCTGAATACTTACCACCGGCTAGTTTTAGCTTAGTAACGCAAAGTAATTTCCAAGGAGTACAACGCGGCGTTTTCTCTTTCTGTATGTGCCCAGGAGGTTTCATTGTTCCCTCTGCCACATCCCCTAATCAAGTGGTGGTGAATGGCATGTCCCCCTCCAGACGGGATTCTAAATATGCCAACTCTGGCATTGTCGTTAGTATTGTAGCGGAAGATTTAGCGAGATACAAGGAATTTGGAGCTTTGGCAGGGATGCAATTGCAAGAAGAATTAGAGCAGAAGGCAGGGAGTTTAGTAGGAGGGTCCCAAAAAGCGGTCTCCCAATATACTCTCGATTTTATCCAAGGAAAAGCAAGCAAGAGTTCGCATCCTACCAGTTATGTACCAGGATTAGAACCAGGTGAGATGCGCGAATTCTTACCTGATTATATCTCAGAACCTTTGGCCCAAGGATTCCAAGATTTCAATAAGAAGATACCTGGATTTTCTTCTAATTTAGGCCAAATCATTGGCCTAGAGAGTAGAACATCCTCTCCTGTGAAAATACCCCGTGATAAAGAAACGTTGGAACATCCGGAGATAAAAGGTTTGTATCCATGTGGTGAAGGTGGTGGATATGCGGGAGGTATCATGTCCGCAGCTTTGGACGGAATACGATGTGCAGAAGCTATCGCTAAAACAATGTAGGGATGAAAGAATTCGAGCCTTTCAAGCAGATTTACAGACAAATTCTTCAAAAACCAGAGATTAAAGAAAATGCGAAACAGGCAGCAGTCGCCGTTCTGTGGATCGAAATAGAAGAACAAGAACCTCACCTTATTCTTATCGAGCGCAATCAGTACGATGGTCACCACAGTGGCCAAATGGCACTGCCAGGCGGAAAAATGGATCCAACTGATCAAGATTTACGGGAGACAGCAGCCAGAGAAGTGCTGGAAGAAATAGGAGTGGAGATCGATTCGACTTCTTTGGAATACATTACAGAGCATTGGATTCATGTCTCTAATTATTGGATGACGGCATTTTCGATTCGGATAAATAAAAAGCTGTCTTACGATTTAAATAAAAGAGAAATTAATCGTATTTTTGAAATACCTGTATCCTTCTTTCAAGATTCAGCTAATCTACAACCTTTTGAAGTTAGCTACGATGGAAATAAGATCCTGAGTCCATCCTTTGTGTATGAGGGGAATTTGATTTGGGGGGCTACAGCATTAATCATGTACCAACTCTTCCATGCGGAAGATAATTAGCTATAATTACTATGAGTGAAACAGCGGACGGCGCACTACAGAATCAGATTGCGGTAGCAGGGATGTATGAGAATTGGTTCTTAGAATATGCTTCTTACGTTATTTTAGAGCGTGCAGTTCCGGCCGTTGAAGATGGATTGAAGCCCGTTCAGCGTCGTATTTTGCACGCATTGAAGGAAATGGACGATGGCCGTTTCAATAAGGTTGCGAATGTCATTGGTCAAACGATGCAATACCACCCGCACGGGGATGCTTCTATCAATGATGCGATTGTTAATTTAGGCCAAAAAGAGCTCTTATTTGATTGCCAAGGTAACTGGGGAGATAACCGTACAGGCGATAGCGCTGCAGCAGCTCGTTATATTGAGGTTCGTTTATCGAAATTCGCGAGCGATGTTGTTTTTAACAACCAAACCACGGAATGGCAAATGTCCTACGATGGTCGCAAGCGCGAACCCGTAACACTTCCGATTAAATTCCCCCTTTTACTTGCTCAAGGGGTTGAAGGTATCGCCGTAGGTCTTGCTACGAAGATTATGCCTCATAATTTCTGTGAGATTATCCAGGCATCCATCGACATCTTAAATAACAAGAAAGTAGAACTGTATCCAGACTTCCTATTAGGGGGAATGATGGATGCCTCTAATTATAACGATGGACTTCGCGGTGGAAAAATCCGTATTCGCGCTAAAATCGATGAATTAGACAAGAAAACGCTTGTCATAACGGAGATTCCGTACACGACCACAACCACTTCATTAATCGATTCCATTATCAAGGCAAATGATACGGGTAAAATCAAGATCAAGAAGGTAATTGATAATACGGCCAAAGACGTAGAGATTCAAATTCAATTAGCTCCAGGTATTTCTCCGGACGTTACAATTGACGCTTTGTATGCCTTTACCGATTGCGAGGTATCTATTTCACCTAATGCCTGCGTGATCATCGAAGATAAGCCACACTTTATGGCTGTAGGCGAAATACTACGCGTTTCTACTAACCAAACAGTTGATTTACTTCGTCAAGAATTAGAGATTCGCAAAGGGGAGTTGATGGAAAAAGTGCTTTTCAGCTCTTTGGAAAAAATCTTCATCGAAAACCGCATCTACCGTGATATCGAAGAATGTGAAACCTTTGAATTAGTTATTCAAACAGTAGATAAAGGCTTAGAGCCTTACAAAAAAGACTTCTACCGCGAAATCACCGAGGAGGATATTCTTCGCCTTTTAGAAATCAGAATCAAGCGTATTTCAAAATTCGATAGCTTCAAAGCAGACGAATTAATGAAGCGTTTATTAGACGAATTAGCCGAAGTAGAAGATCATTTGGCGAACTTGATCCGTTTTGCAATAGATTACTTCAAGAATCTATTAGCTAAATACGGAAAAGGGAGAGAGCGTCGCACGGAGATCAAGAACTTTAATACCATTTCTGCAACTGTCGTTGCTGCTGCTAACCAGAAGTTATATGTCAACCGCGAAGATGGTTTCATCGGTTATGGCTTGAAGAAAGACGAATACGTAATGGATTGCTCAGATATCGATGATATCATCGTATTCCGCTCAAACGGTACCTGTGTCGTGACTAAAGTACAAGAAAAGGTATTCGTGGGTCGCGATATTATTTATTGCTCCGTATTTAAGAAAAACGACGATAGAAAAGTCTATAACGTCGTTTACTTAGATGGCAAGTCTGGCACTTCCTATGTAAAACGTTTCAAAGTAACTTCGGTTACGCGTGATCGCGAATACAAAGTGAGTAGCGATAATGCGAAGTCTAAGCTTACCTATTTCTCAGCCAATGAAAACGGCGAGGCTGAGGTAATCCAAATTAGCCTAACTGCGAATTGTACGGCTAAAATCAAGCAATTTGACTATGACTTCGCGAAACTAGCGATTAAAGGACGTGAGTCTTTAGGAAATATGCTAACCAAATACCCTGTTCGTAAAATCACGATGAAATCTGCGGGAGTATCTACCTTAGGTGGGGTGGATATTTGGTACGATCCTACGATTGGTCGCTTAAACCGCGATGGACACGGAGACCATATCGGCAATTTTGAGCCGAATGACAGCATTTTGGCTATTTATGGATCAGGTAATTATGAGTTAACTAACTTTGAGTTAACAAATCGTTACCCGGCTGAGGAAATCATGTACTTAAAGAAATTCGAGCCTCAAGCTATTATTTCTGCAGCTTACTTCGATGGATCTAACAAGACGCACTTAATCAAACGATTCCATTTAGAAACAACATCATTAGATAAGAAATTCTTATTCATATCGGATCATAAAGCAAGTAAACTAATTGCTGTAACAGATAATTATGCCCCTAACGTACAGATAAAGCATAAACCAGATGGGAAGACGAATGAGTTAGAAATCATTCCAATCGATGAGTTAGCCGAAGTAAGAGGGTGGAAGGCTTTAGGAAGTAAGTTAAATTATCCGAAACTAGTCGAAGTTGTTTTCCTTGCAACGGAGGAGGAAGCTCCAGTCGTTGAAAAGGCACCAGATGTACCTGAACCTGTAGAGATGGAGGAAGCGGAGGAAGGGGAAGAGGTAGCAGAAACCGTTTCAGTGTCCACAGAAACACCAGCAGAAGCCACTTCAGAGGAGCCTGAATTCGTAGTCAATTTCCCTGAAGAAAAAGAACAACCGGAAGAGAAAGATGATATCCCATTTGAAATAAAAAACCCACCTAAAGGGGAACAATTAGGCTTATTTTAATGGAACAACAGCTGAATAATCCGAAAACGTTAAATGCATGGGCCTTTTATGATTGGGCTAATTCTGTGCATTCTTTAACGATTACTTCAGCCATTTTTCCCATTTATTTTCCTTCAGCAGCGATTACCCTAGGAAGCACTACGCCTGGAATGATTTCCATTTTAGGTTTCGAACTAAGCAATACGGTTGTTTTTTCTTATTCTATTTCCGTTGCCTTCTTAGCCCTAACTATATTGATGCCCTTCCTCTCTGGAATTGCGGATTATACAGGCGCGAAGAAAAGTTTTATGCGTTTTTTCTGTTATCTAGGGTCTTTCAGCTGCATAGCCTTATTTTTTTTCAGTAAGGGCCATTACTTTATAGGTACGCTCGGATTCCTATTTTCTATCATTGGATGGGGTGGAAGTATGGTATTCTACAATAGTTTTCTGCCTGAAATAGCCACCCCCGATCGATTTGATCGCTTAAGTGCGAAAGGATTTACCTTAGGTTATATAGGCTCTGTTTTATTATTAGTCCAAAACCTAACGATGCTTTTAAAACCCGAATGGTATGGCGGAATAGAGGGCGAAATGGCTGCTCGCGTTTCATTTTTAACCGTTGGTTTGTGGTGGTTATTATTTGCACAAATCCCCTTACACTACCTTCCTGATTCAATTGCAAAAGAGAAAGATACGAGGCACTGGTGGCTGGGAGGTTTTAAAGAACTTCGCAAAGTATTTAAGGAGGTAATCGTGATTAAAGAGGTCAAATTCTTTTTAATCAGTTTCTTCTTATTTAATATGGGAGCCCAAACGGTGATGTATTTAGGCGCTTTATTTGGAAGTCAAGAATTGCATTTACCGGAAGATGCATTAATCATCACTATTTTACTGATTCAACTCGTAGCTATTCCTGGCGCCTATTTCTGTGCCCGATTATCAGGCTGGATAGGTAATATCAAAGCATTAGGTTTAATTGTGCTCGTTTGGATATTCATTTGTGCTTATGCGTATACGGTCACGTCTCAATTTAATTTTTATTTACTAGCGACGGCCATCGGTTTTGTGATGGGCGGAATTCAATCGAATAGCCGCGCTACTTACGCTAAATTATGTCCCAAAGGGGAGAAGGATACCGCGTCCTATTTTAGCTTCTTTGATGTTTGTGATCGAATGTCAACAGTTATAGGCACGTTTATGTTTGGCCTTGTTATTCAATTAACGGGCAATATGCGGATCAGCATTTTGGTACTTACCATTGTTTTTGGGGCTAGTTTATTGTTCCTTAGACCTTTATTAAGAAGCGCTAAGGCAAAAACTATATGGGGATAATGTTCCGTTCCTGCGAATGTTTCCACGAGTCTGGAATATGAGCTAAAATCTCAAGTTCCAATGCTTTTACCATCGCTTTTCTTGAATAGGAGGGTGCGTGAACGAGGGCAACTTCCCTTACAGGCTTAGGTTCAGGTAAAGTGTACACTTTTTCTTTTAGTTTAGGATCTAAGTAATCCACGAACATTTGAGGTATAATGGTTTGGCCAAATCCTTGATCAGCCAGACGCACAATCGTTTCCATACTTCCCGTTTGATATGTCATCTTAGTGCCCACTAATGGGCCTGATGGTAAGTTACAGATGGAATTCACTTGGCTACTTAAACAATGTCCTTCCTCTAATAGCCATAACTTAGAGGGATCTAACGTCGATTTCAGTTTCGAACCATCCTCTTCCCATACATTAGAGTACAAGAACAATTCTTCATAATAGAGTGGAATCTCTACTAACGAATCATTTAATGGGGTAACCAAAATTCCGATATCAATTTTTCCTTCCTGAATGCCTTTTTTGATATTAGCCGTGGTCGTTTCCGCAATGCGAATAGTCAAATCAGGGTATTTCAACTGAAAATCCGCTAGAAACTTGGGCATCAAATAGGGAGCAATGGTAGGAATGACACCGATGGAAACAAAGCCATTTACTTGATTTGACCAACCTTTGGAAAGAGAAAGAATCGAATTACTCTCATTTAAAATCGCCCGTGCTTTTGCGATAACTTCTCTTGCTTCTAGGGTAGGAACGAGAGGTTTCGCCTTGCGATTAAAAAGGGTAAGGTTTAATTCATCCTCTAACTTTTGCACCTGCATACTCAGGCTGGGCTGAGAAACACAACAATAATCCGCAGCTTTGGAAAAACTTTGCAAATCAGCTAGGGCGACAATGTACTCTAATTGCGTTATAGTCATAGTATAATTTAAAACTATACAAATATAGAAAATATAGATTTGACTAATAACACTTTAAACAAGATCTTTGCATCACAATTTAACAAGAACAATAAAACAACCAATACAGATGGCAAATCACATGTTAGGATTAGGAAGTCAATTCCCTACATTTTCAAAAACAGCAGTCGTTTCTTTAGAGCAAGGAAAAGAATTTTCAACAATCACTTCAGAAGATCACAAGAAGGACGGTAAGTGGTTAGTGATGTTCTGGTGGCCAAAAGATTTTACTTTTGTTTGCCCTACAGAAATCGCTGAATTCAACCGCCGTGCAGGAGATTTCGCAGATCGCGATGCTTCTTTAATCGGAGCTTCTACAGATTCTGAATTCGTTCACGCTGCTTGGAGAAGAGATCACGACGATTTACGTGGATTAAAATTCCCTATGTTAGCGGATACTTCTAAGAGCTTAGCAGAAGAATTAGGTATCTTAACTGAAGGAGAGAAAGTAGCTTACCGTGTAACCTACATCGCTGACCAAGATGGCGTTATCCGTTGGGTATCTGCCAATGATCTTTCAGTAGGTCGTAACGTAGACGAGGTTTTACGTGTATTAGATGCGCTACAAACAGACGAGCTTTGCCCATGTAACTGGAAAGCTGGAGACGCTACATTATAATCAGTTCTTTAGCCCCAGGATTCCCTGGGGCTATTAAAATCAACAACCATGAGTGAGACAAAAGACAACTTATTGGCGGAGATCAATATCCCTGCCACAGAATCGTTTGCCCTTTTAGATACCCTTGATGCAGCAGATCACCGCTACATTAAAGATCTTAAAATCAATGTTTCGAATGCCTTACGCGCTCAAACGTTGACAGAAAAAGAAGCTATTCTATTAGCCTTAGCGGTTTCTGTGAATCAAAAGCACACTAGAACAATTGATTCACTAACAGAACTAGCGCTTAGCAAAGGAGCTACGGATGCAGAGATTACAGAAATGCACGCTTTAGTATCATTACTGAATGCTAACAACATTTTCTACCGTTTCAAGCACATGGTAGATAAAGAGTACTACAATACGGCACCAGCGGGTATTCGTATGTCGATTATGATGAACCCTGTTTTAGGTAAAGAATTCTTTGAATTAGCTAGCTTAACGGTTTCTGCGATTAACGGCTGTGAAATGTGTGTAACTTCTCATGAGCAATCTGTGAAGAACCACGGAGCTACTGAAGCGCGTATTTTAGATGCCATCCGTCTAACGGCGATCATTAAGAGTTTGATCGTACTTTTATAATACGAGTTTTAGGTTGATTGAAATAGGGGGGAGCAATCCCCTCTTTTTTTATTCTATGGGAATGAGCGTAAACTCCACCCGGCGATTACTTTTACGCGTATCTTCTAATAGGTTGTTTGCCAAAGGCTTCGAACCGCCCCATCCCTTCGTTTGAATACGATTCGCGTCTACTCCCTTAGAAACCAAATAGGCCTTTACGTTCTCCACTCGTTCGATAGATAACTTTAAATTATCATTCCAGTCACCTTGGTTATCGGTATGACCCTCTAATAGCAAGCCGTATTGCGTATTCTCGGATAAAATGGAAATAATCTTCTCTAATTCAGCTTCAAAACCGGGCTTTAATTCTGCCTTTCCTTGATCAAAAACAAGATTAGAAAACGCATAAGCCTTATTTTTTTCTACCGTTTGAAGGAAGAAATTGCGATTGACTAACTGAAAATTAGTGGAAGAGGTGAAGTCAAAATTTTCCACCTTGGAGAAGAATCCCTGTTTCTTAATTTGAACGGTAAATGGCTTTTTAGCTGGCCACATAAAACTATAATCACCTACATAAGGCTCATAATCAACCGAAAGCGTATCCGAGGGATTCCCTTTTGCTTTAATGACGATGCGTGCAGCCATTGGTTCTTTGGTTTTCTGATTTATGACTTGACCCGTTAGCTGAATTAAGGTCAAAGGCTTCGCTTTTTCTGGAATCTTGATACGGAAAATATCTTCCGCGCCCACTGAGTTCTCAGTGGAGCTAAAATAAGCAAAATCACCTTTAGCCGATACAGAGAAATAACCATCCCACTGAGGCGTATTCACAATAGGCCCAAGGTTTTCTGGGGTAGACCAATTTTGCCACGTATCATCTAATCGACGAGATAAAAAGATATCATTATTGCCATAACCTACGTGACCACTGGAGGAGAAGTACATCGTCACTCCATCGGGAGCAATAAAAGGGGTTGATTCCGCTTCACCCGTATTAACAACTGGGCCTATGTTTTTCGGTTCTGACCAGGAATCATCTGCATTCAAAAACGAAACATAGATATCCTTTCCACCATATGAATCTTTGGTTTCCGTGGTCATCAAGAGGACTTTACCATTAGGCGCCAACGTATATTCAGAGAATTCTGATTTATTCTTAAAGTTGACAATTTTCAACGCTTTAGGAAAACTCCACTCACCTGTTCGTAATAAGAAAGAAAAGGAAACGCCTTTTTCCATCGTACCGTCTTTTCCGTAGACATTGTTTAATAACAACGTCTTTCCGTTAGGGGTAATGCCGCAAACTGCATTGTTTTCGTCATTATTGATGGGAGCAGGAAACAGCGTAGCTTTTGACCAAGTACGATCAGGCTGCCAATTAGATACCCAAATATCCTGGTTCTTGTTAGCTCCTAAATTATCAGGATGCTTCCAGCGAGTGAAATAAAGCTTTTGGCCATCAGGGCTAACAACGGGACAAATCTCATTAAACTTCGAATTAATAGCATTTCCTAGGTTTTCACGTGCCTGAAAGGCATTCGCATCAGTGGTTAATTTCAAAGAAGACTCGATAGGTTCATCGCTATCAGAGATACCAATAGCATCAATTTGGGAGTATCCTTTCACCCGTAATGAATTAAAGGAAATCTTGATGCCCTTTAATTTGAAACTCGTTTTAGTCGGGAGTCGAATGGTGGTAACTTGAGATCCTGCGGAAGCATAACCAGGGGCGAAGGACCGCAAAGGATAGATCCTATTATTCTGATCTAAACCATCTACCGAAGTGATGCTACCAGCTCCAAAGTTTTCAAAAATAGCGATTTGTTTCACCGCCATCGTCGTATCAAATCCTACTAACAGGTATTCTCCTTCTGGACTATCAGCGGTCATCGATTGCCAAGCACTAGGAGTGGCAGCCATTTTGGGGTATTTACTAGGACGACCTAACGCATGTAAAGCTCTGTATTCCCTACCTAAAAGGGGATCTTTGTATTCACTAGAAACGGAAATAACCTGAGAAGCCCATTTTACTTTTTGGGCCAAAGTAAGGGTGGAAACAAAAATCAACAAGATGCAGATTCTGACACCCATCAAATTAATTCGCTACAGACAATAAATCAGCTATGGTTGCCTTCGGATCTTTTGAAGCAAAAACAAAACTTCCAGCCACTAATACATCTGCACCTGCTTGATATAAATCTGCGGCATTTGCCATCGTAACACCACCATCAATTTCAATCTTTAGGGCCGTATTACCTGCTTTTGCGGCCATATCGGCTAAACGCTTCGTTTTATTGATCGCATTAGGAATGAACTTTTGACCTCCAAATCCTGGATTGACTGACATAATCAAGGCTAAATCTAAATCCGCAATAATGTCTTCATAAACTTCTACTGGTGTACCCGGATTAATGGCCACACCCGCTAGGCAACCGGCATCTTTGATTTGCTGGATCGTACGATGAATATGAGGACATGCTTCGTAGTGTACGGTGATGACTTTGGCTCCTGCTTTGGCAAAAGTCGAAATATATTGCTCTGGCTTTTCAATCATTAAATGAACGTCAAGCACCTTTGTAGCGACTTTATGAATAGCTTCCAATACCGGAAAACCAAAAGAGATGTTAGGCACAAAAACCCCATCCATGACATCAATATGAATCCAATCTGCAGCAGATTCATTCAACATGTGTACTTCTGAACCAATGTTTAAAAAATCACAGGCTAAAACCGAGGGGGCAATGATCAAATTTCTCATAAGGCAAAGGTATAAAATATTCCTAAACCTTGTTTCCCGCTTGATTCCAATTGAATTAAGTTTTAATTTCGATTATGGATATAAATCAGCGGATGAATGAACTCATTGAGAAGATCAATCTCTACAATGAGGCCTATTATCAACAGAATGAAAGCATTATTTCGGATCAAGCATTCGATCTATTACTCGCTGAATTAATCAAATTAGAGCAAGAAAATCCTCTTTTTGCACGTTCTGATAGCCCCACTCAAAAAGTAGGCGGCACCATCACGAAAGAATTCAAATCCGTCACTCACCAATTTCCGATGTTATCCTTAGGAAATACTTACAATGAAACCGACTTGAGGGATTTTGATGAACGGGTAAAAAAAGGGTTAGAAGGAGAGGACTTCGAATATGTGTGTGAGTTAAAGTTTGACGGAGTGGCCTTATCGTTTTGGTATACCAATGGAGTATTACAAAAAGGGGTAACAAGAGGAGATGGAACGCGAGGGGATGATATTACGGCGAATGTAAAGACCATCAAGAGTCTGCCCATCCGTGTCAGTTCCACCATTCTACCCAGTACCTATGAGATTCGAGGAGAGGGGTATATGCCTATCACTTCGTTTGATCGTATCAATGCGGAGAAAATTGCAAAAGGAGATCAACCCCTAGCTAATCCACGAAATGCTGCATCTGGCACCTTTAAAATGCAGGATTCAGCAGAGGTAGCTAGAAGAGAAATGGAATGTTTTATCTATTCCTATTTAGGCAATGAGAACCCATTTAATAGCCATTCCGAGGCATTAGAACACTTGAAATCGGTCGGTTTTAGTATTTCCCCTACGTACCGTGTTTGCGCATCCATTGATGAGGTGTTAACCTATATCGAGGATTGGACAGAGAAAAGAAATGATTTACCCTTGAATACAGATGGAATTGTGATCAAGGTCAATGATTTTGGACAACAGGAACGTTTAGGTTTTACGGCCAAATCACCTCGTTGGGCCATCGCCTTCAAATACCCCTCAGAAATTGCCCGAACACGTATCAACTCTGTATCTTATCAGGTAGGAAGGACAGGTAATGTGACACCTGTAGCCAATTTAGAACCTGTTTACCTGGCTGGTACCGTTATTAAACGTGCCTCCATTCACAATGCGAATGAAATGGAACGCCTCGATTTACGCGAGGGAGATACCGTATTCATTGAAAAAGGGGGAGAGATCATTCCTAAAATCACTGGAGTGGATACTTCAGCCAGAAAAGAGGGAAATGCTTTTGTGTTTCCGCATGCATGCCCATCTTGTTCAACAGAACTTGTTCGCTTAGAAGGCGAAGCCAATCACTATTGTCCAAACGATACCGGCTGTCCGCCGCAAATCAAAGGGAAAATCGAACATTTTATTGCTCGTAAAGCCCTGAACATTGAAAACCTCGGAACTGAAACGGTCGACTTATTATTCGAAAAAGGGATCGTTCAAAATGTGGCTGACCTGTATGATTTAAATGCAGATAAATTCATCGGTTTAGAGGGATTTCAGTCTAAATCGATACAAAACATACTTTTTAGTATAGAAAAATCAAAGCAAATCCCGTTCCGCCAAGTATTATTTGGATTAGGGATTCGGCATGTAGGAGCCACCATCGCGGAGAAACTAGTTTTGCATTTTCATTCCCTAGAGAATTTGATGCAGGCTAGCCTAGAAGATTTAATCGCGGTTCCTGAGATAGGGGATCGGATTGCGCTCAGTGTACTGGAATACTTTGCGGCTTCCGAAAATAAGGACATCATCGAGCGTCTTAAGAGGGCAGGAGTTCAATTTTCAGAAGAAATAAGCGAAATAGTTTTAGAAACAACGGCTTTGGACGGCAAAACTTTCGTAATTTCGGGAGTATTTAGCCATTTCGATCGAGATGGATTAAAGGCAAAAATCATCGCAAACGGCGGAAAAGTCGTTTCCAGTATTTCTGCCAAATTAGATTACCTAGTCGCCGGTGAAAATATGGGGCCTGCTAAACTAGAAAAAGCAAATTCATTATCCATACCAATTATCTCGGAGGACGAGTTTATTGCCCTCCTTTCTTAATTATGCAATCATTACCTAAATTTCACGGCGTTGCGCCAGCTCTAGTTACTCCCATGAACGAAGATCGTTCCATTAACTGGGTTGGCTTAACGAAATTAATTCAACACGTGAGCAACGGTGGGGTGGATTATTTAGTCGTTCAAGGAACTACAGGTGAATCTGCTACTACCACATCGGATGAGAAGAAACAAATTGTTTCTACCATTCAAGAGGCAAATACAAAGAACTTACCCATCGTCTATGGATTAGGTGGAAACAATACGGATTCATTAATAAACCAAATCAAACAAACGTCATTTGAGGGTATTGATGCCATTTTATCCGTTTGTCCCTACTATAATAAGCCGAGTGCAAGAGGCGTGATCGCACATTACGAAGCAGTGGCTGATGCTTGTCCTGTTCCAGTGATTATGTACAATATACCTGGAAGAACAGGCATTAACATGTCAGCGGAAACGGTTTTAAAGCTTTCTGAACACCAGAATATCATTGGAATAAAGGAGGCGTCTTGCATCATTGAGCAATGTATGGAGATTGTCTACCACAAATCAGACGACTTTTTATTAATCTCTGGAGATGACGTTCAGGCTGTGCCTATTATATCCATTGGTGGTGTGGGTGTTATGTCCGTGATTGCGAATGCGTTTCCGCAACAATTTACGACGATGATTCACCACGCATTAGCAGGGGATTATCGGTCAGCCCAAAAAGAATTAGGCAAATTCCTGACCATCGACCCGTATTTATACGAAGAAGGGAATCCAGTGGGAGTGAAGAAATTATTAGAGAATCAAGGTTTGTTTGGTGCTCAGGTCCGTTTGCCACTCGCTAGCGCATCTGCAGAATTAGGAAAAAAATTAGCGCAAATTAGCGCACAAGAAGGATTAAATAAATAATAAAATATGTTTGTACACATTGTTAATTTTTGGTTAAAAAAAGGGTTAAGCGCAGAAGACATTGCGCTGTTTGAAGCAGGCGTCCAGTCATTAGCTGACGTAGAAACGGTGGATGTATTTAGCGTAGGAAAACCGGCTAAAACAGATCGTCCAGTAATCGATCGTTCATACGATTATTGCTTATTAACAACATTTGAAGAGGAGAAAGGACACGATTATTACCAAACGGCTCCCATCCATTTAGAATTTATTAAAAACTGTGCCCACCTTTGGGACAAAGTCTTGATCTATGATTCAGAAAGCATGTAAGCTTCTTCTCGTGTTTAGCGTGGTGGGTTGTTCTAAATATGTGAAACCTTCTACCTATTACTCGAACGATTTTAAAAATGGGGGTGTAGAACGCCACGATGGACTAGGATTTGAGGTGCCCGTAAAATACGATATTGATGTCGTGTATTTTAACGAAAAACCTAAACAGAACTACGAGGATATCGAGACCATTAAAATGTCTGGGGAAGTGCCTCTAGAGGATAAGCAGCTCCAGAATGGAAAAATGCTTTACCGAGGTAACCACCAAGATAAAAAGCAGGAAATTTTACGTCAAATGGTCGATAAGGCCAAAGAATTAGGTGCAACTGCCCTAATAGACGTTAAATATTCCGTTTATAGCACGCAAACAGCAAACGGCTTTACCTTTACTGGAAAAGCGGTTCGTTACGTGTTGAAATAAACCGATAAGCTTCTAAATTAGAAATTAAAACAGGACCTCTAGATCCTGTGAATCTAATTTGGAAGCTTTTTAGTTTCCGCTCTTTGAAGGTGATCATTCGCTTGTGACCGATTGTTCCCGCTTTAATTACTTCCTTATTACCCAATTCATCGACCAATTCCACTTCGAAACTACTCACGCGCTGCCCTAAGGCAATAGGCTCTTCAAGCATGAGGGTGTTTATGCTTAAAGGGTTTTTCAATTCAACGCGAATATCCTTCTTTTTAGGAGAGGCCATCCAAAAGGTCGAGTTCTTTCCATCGAGTAGTGGATCATTCGTATTTTTCTTTAATAGATTAACAAGTGATTTTGTGCGAATCGCCGCAAAGCCCATCAGTGAAGCCGAATCATTCTCGTGAATCAAACCTCGCGTATCGACAGGAATATTCAATAAAAGATTCGAATTTCGACCTACCGAAGCAGCGTAAATCTTTAATAAGGAATCAGGTGTCTTGACCTTATTATCCTGATCCGGATGGTAGTACCAACCTGGACGAATAGATACATCCACTTCCGGAGATACCCAATGGGTTCCATTTTCTTGACCATTTCTATAATTGTCAAAATCAGGACATCCTGGATAGATCTTATCGCGTAAAATTGGACTCCACATCGTATCATATGCGTATCCCCGCTCATTTCCTACCCAACGAATATCTGGTCCTGCATCGGAAAATTGCACAGCAGCTGGTTGATATTTATTAACCATGGAGTGGAACAAATTCCAATCATACACCTGCTTCTTACCATTGGGACCCTCACCATTAGCACCATCGTACCAAAACTCGAATATAGGTCCGTAGTTCGTCAATAATTCCTCCTGCATTTTGGCATACACCTGATTATAGTCATCTGTTCCATAGGCAGGATGGAAACGATCCCAAGGAGACAAATAAATACCCAGCTTCAAACCGTATTTCTTGCAGGCCTCTGACAATTCTTTCACCACATCTCCCTTACCGTTCTTCCATGGGGACTTTGCCACCGAATGGGTCGTATATTTAGATGGATAAAGGGCAAAACCATCGTGATGTTTAGCTGTCAAAATCAATCCTTTCATTCCTGCTTTCTTTGCAATTCTAGCCCACTGATTGCAATCTAATGCAGTCGGATTAAAAGAAGAGGGACTTTCTTTTCCCTCGCCCCATTCCACATTCGTAAACGTGTTCATGTTAAAATGAATGAAACCATAAAACTCTAATTCCGACCAAGCTAATTGCTTAGCAGAAGGAATAGGATAGACGGGAGCTACCTTTTGAGAAAATAGCGAATAGCTTAATAGAGCAAATAATAGCGTAAATCTTTTCATTAAAATTCAGTGTATAGGAAGCAATTTTCGAAAATGGTTTGACCTTGGTTAGGAATCGCACGGAATAAAGGGTTAAAACCAAACCAAATGATTTTACCTTTATCCACCTCTTTAACGCCTAACATTAAAGAATTGGCTAGTTGAGCTTTCTTATTAGCCCCTACAAAACCCATAATATTCGGCTTTGAAGAAGTTTTTAACACAGGTGTAAAATCCTTCGGAAGCTTAACGAAATCACTCACTTGATTTAGAATATAGATCGATGTATCATTAATTCTGAAGGCCAAAGGATGGGTCTTTTCTAACTCCACTTGCAACATATTCCCTGAAGTGGTATTAGACAATTCAGCTCTCTCACGCATTGCATAAGTCGAAGTGTGTTTAGCGGTATCCTCTTTCACCACTAAATCCTTATCCTCCAAAATCTTACGAGCACCTTCCATTAAAATTAGTTTCCCGCCTTTTTTCACCCAATCAGTTAATAGAATTGAATTCGTATTCGATAGGGCGGCATGTTTGCCATCAGGATAAATGATGTGCGTGTAATTGAACAAATTCGACTTAAATAATTGCGTCGACGGGATGAACGAGGGCTTAAATCCGTATTTCTGAGTTAAGAAATAGGCTAGTTCTCCTTGTTGATTTACGTCATTAACTGGATCGACTACTACGGCAATTTTAGGAATAAAGATGGGTTTAAAATGGGGTGAACCAAGGTCGTAGCTTGATTTTGAGCGGTAGGAGTCAAGAGATTCTAGAAATATGTTAAGCTTTTCCATTTTTTGTAAAAATTTAACACGATCTGCGTTTTTAACCTTAGTAAACGAAATAATAATTTCTCCATTTTGCACATCTGAAAAAGTAACTAAAGCGCCTATTTGAATTGCAGAATGAATTAATTTTTGATTTAAGGATGGAACTTTAGGCGTTGCAATATAGGCGACATGCATTGCTGTATCAAGATCTAACAACCTTTCTCCTTCATGATCTTTAACTACATTAAACACATTTTCATTAACACCAAACGCCTTTATTCCATTCAATTGAAACAAATTCCAAGCTGTGATATCATATGTCATTGAATCTTCTATGGCGATAGTTGGATCCAATAAAGCTTGAATCAATGGCGCAGATGACTGTTTAGCAGGAATTAATAATCCAGTAAAATTATCCAATAATGAAACCACCTTCATTGATGAATAATCATACACCTTAGTTGATTTTGAAACACCCATATCTTTCATATAGGTGATATTATTTTTCTCTAATAATTGAATAAATTCTTGACCTTTTTCTAATTCCTCCTCCGGCACAAAATAATACGCAAACTTATTCGACGGATTCGTTCTCGACTTATCATGCACACCATAAAACGAAGCTTTCAAGCTTTCTGCATTTGCTAAAGACCATTCGACTAAATTTAGTGCCAAAGCCGAGTGGTGCTTCACTCGATCCACAAGGGAAATAGTATCGCCGTCACTTTTGGCAGAAATTAATCCACCTCTAATTCCCCCTTGCTCTAAGGTCATTCCTAAGGCACCATTCAAAACAGGGTAGGTGTCTCCGTAGCCTGGGTACAATAAATCATACACTTCAGAAGTGAAATAAGGCCATTTCTTTTCATCAAATAACTTCGAAAAAGATCGACCTACACTTTCCTGTAAATCCTTTGTCGACTGCGCAATGAAATTCAAATAAGGCTTTGCTGCCGGGGGGAAATAATACGAGTGTTGGAAACTTTGCTCGTGAAAATCCGCGTGCATCATGGGCATCCAAGAACGGTAGAACTTCAAACGCTGTTGTGTCTCTTTCTGTGTCTGCCAAACCCAATCGCGGTTTAAGTCAAACGAGAAATGGTTATAACGACCTGATGTAATTCCCTCATAATGCTCTTGATCGTTCGGATCTGGATTTCCACCTGCGATATAATTACGGCGATTGTATTGGGTCACATACGCATCGCGACCATCTGGATTGATGCAAGGATCAATCAAAATAACATAAGGAACGGATTGATTGGGTTTTGAAATCAAAGCATATAATGTGTTCAAAGCCGCCTCGCTTCCGGCTGCTTCATTTCCGTGCACATTAAAAGAAAGATTGATGATCACGGGGAGTGAAGTATCCGTTTTTTCGCCTTGGATACGTTTCTGGTGATTTTGCTGCACTTGCTCTAGGCTCACTCCAGATGGAAGATTCGCAATAAGCATTTGGCCTTGCTCGCGCCCCTCACTGGTTTGACCATATACTTGCCATTGTGCTAGTCCATTACTTTGTGATGCCAAATAACGACTATAGGCTACAATCTGATGGTGGTAAGTAAATTTTGTACCGATAGGGTAGCCTAAGAATTCTTCAGGCGACTTAATCTGAGCTGAAAGGCTTATGCTACCTAGTAATAGGAGAATAGCAAAGTAATTTTTCATTATGTCAATTTGGTTTGCATTAAAATTAAATAAAAGGCGGTAAATTAAGCAGTGTTTTGACTTTATAAATAAATTAATTCAACATGGCATTACCTCTAAACGATAAAAAAACAACCCTAAAGAATTCAGAATCCACTTCTTATACGATTCCCTTAATCCTAGTCACTAGTTTATTCTTCTTGTGGGGACTTGCTAATAGCTTAAATGGTTCCTTAGTCAAACAATTCCAAACTGCCCTAGATTTGCAGCGCTGGCAAGCCAATATCGTGGAGACGGCCTTTTATTTTGGGTATTTCGCGATGGCACTCCCAGCCGGATATGTCATGAAAAAGATGGGCTATAAAGCAGGAATCCTAATGGGCTTAATACTTTATGCCGCTGGATCTTTTCTATTTTACCCTGCAGCAGAAGTACGTATTTATGGCTTTTTCTTAGCAGCCTTGTTCTTAATGGCTTCTGGAATTGCCTTTTTAGAGACTGCTGCAAACCTTTATGTGACGGTATTAGGAGATCCTAAAAAGGGAGATTTTAGATTAAACCTAGCTCAATCCTTTAATGGTATGAGTATTATTTTAGGACCTATCATCGGTGGATTATTCATCTTCTCTGAGAAAGAATATACACGAGAAATGATTCAGGCGCTTCCTGTTGCAGAAGCAGAAGCCATTCGGATAAGCCAAGCCGCTTCTGTACAAATGCCCTATCTAATCATCGGACTTGTCGTAGCATTAGTTGCCATATTGTTTGTATTCACCAAAATGCCAGAATTACAATCAGCAGAAGAATCAAACGGCAAAGTAACTATAGCGAGTTTATTAAAGCGTAAACATTTGGTATTAGGGATATTAGCGCAGTTTTTAAATGTAGGGGCACAGGTTTCACTTTGGGGGAATTTTGTGGATTTGAAATTGGATTTGGCCAAAAACGACAATTTGTGGATTGTAGATAAAATCTACCAAATATCAGATACGATGAGTCCTACGCAGATTGCTAGTTTCCATGCTTCCTTTGCTTTTATCTTGTTTTTACTAGGTCGATTCATAGGAACTTATTTGATGGGAAGAATTGCCTCAAACAAAGTGTTAGGCATATATGCCATAGGAGCAGTGATCTCTGTAGCCGTGGCGATGTTCGGAGGAGGACTAGCTGCTTTATTGGCTTTGATAGCTGTCTATTTCTTCCAATCCATTATGTTCCCGACCATTTTCGCCTTGTCTTGCAAAGGCTTAGGTGACGGATCTAAATTAGCATCCTCTTTAATCATTATGTCCATTGTAGGTGGGGCACTTGTTCCTCCGTTAACCGCATCTTTATTCAAAATAGGTACGGTAGCAGCATTGAGCGTACCTTTATTGTGTTTTACTTATATTATCTATTTCGCTTACAAAGGATTTGAAATCAAAGACTAATGCAACGATTTATCTTATTTCTAGACTTGAAGGATGACCCTGAATTAATCAGGGAGTATGAGAAATACCACGAGTCCATTCCTACAGAAATTGAAGATAGTATACTTTCTTCAGGAATAGAATCCATGCAAATCTTTCGTTTTGAGAATAGACTTTGTATGGAAATTATTTCAAATGATGAATTTAGTTTTGCCAAAAAAGGGGAGATGGATTCCCTTAACCCAGCCGTACAAGCCTGGGAAACCTTGATGTCGAATTACCAAAAAACAATCCCTGGAACTCCAGCAGGAGCCAAATGGGTACTTGCCAATACCATATTTAGCCTAACAAAATGAGCCAAACATTCCTACAAATTAACCCTACTGACAATTTACTTGTTGCCTTACAAGATCTTCCTAAAGGAACTGTTATTCAGCACAACGGCAATGAAATTACACTTCAAGATGATATAGCAGCTAAGCATAAATTCACCACGGAAGCCATCGCTAAAGAGGGAAAAGCAACGATGTATGGCGTTTTAGTAGGACTTGCGAGTCAAGATATTCCCAAAGGAGGGCTCATTCACACCTTCAATTTACATCACGCTGCCACTGATTTTGTGGGAAAACAACAGGAGTATAATTGGACTGCGCCTGATGTATCAAAATTCCAAAACAGAACATTTAATGGCTACCACCGCGCAGATGGTCAAGTAGGTACTCAAAACTATTGGTTAGTCATTCCCCTGGTTTTCTGCGAGAACAGAAATATCGAATTATTAAAGAATGCGTTCTTAAATGGTTTGGGCTTCCAAAAAATGGACCCATTCACTCAAAAGGTGCAACAATTAGGTAAGCAACTAGCTGAAGGAAAAGCACTAGAAATAGACACGGCTTCTTCTGCCTCCGTTTTAGTTCATAAATCATCCCAATTCCCGAACGTAGACGGTATCAAATTCTTAACGCATGAAAGTGGATGCGGCGAGAATAAAGACGATTCCTTAAATCTATGCGCCTTATTAGCGGGTTATTGCCTAAATCCGAACGTTGGCGGAATAACTGTTTTAAGTTTAGGATGCCAACATTCTCAAATTGAGGTTTTTAAAGAGAAGTTGAAAGAAAAAGATCCGAATTTCTCTAAGCCATTATACATCTTTGAGCAACAACAAGATAATGGCAGCGGAGTAGAGAATATGCTGAATGAAGTGATTCTACAAACATTTAAGGGTCTAGTGGAAATCAATAAACAAACGCGTAAACCGGCTCCTTTATCCGCATTACGCGTAGGTGTTAAATGTGGTGGATCAGATGGATTCTCGGGAATCTCTGCGAATCCAGCTATTGGGCATACCGCAGACTTAGTCGTAGGACTAGGTGGAACGGTGATGATCGCTGAATTCCCTGAATTATGTGGTGTCGAACAAGAACTTCAAAATAGATCAGTGACTAAAGAAATCGCTGACAATTTCGGTTTCTTAATGCGCGAATATGCAAGACGCGCTGCCTTGGTAGGCGCAGGTTTTGATATGAACCCATCTCCAGGTAACATCAAAGATGGTCTCATCACAGATGCGATCAAATCTGCGGGAGCCGCTAAAAAAGCCGGTTCATCACCTATCGAAGATGTGTTAGGCTATGGCCAATACGTAACTAAGAAAGGGTTAAACCTTGTTTGTACTCCTGGAAATGATGTTTTAGCAACAACGGGTATGGCCGGTGCTGGTGCTACCATTCAATTATTCACTACAGGTTTAGGAACACCGACAGGTAATCCAATCAGCCCCATGGTGAAATTATCAACCAACACTAAACTAGCTGTGAAACTGCCTGAAATTATCGACATCGATTGTGGTCCAATCATTTCCGGTGAAAAGACGGTAGAGCAAATGGGTGAGGAAGTTTTAGAATACATCATTCAATTAGCCTCTGGAGAGATTAATACGAAAGCGATGGATCTAGGCCAAGATGACTTTATGTTCTGGAGGAGAGGGGTTTCGCTTTAAATGGTGAATGGTGAATGATAGATTATAGAGTAGAGAGTATAGATGTGATGAATGGTGAATGATACATTTTTCCTCCGAACAATTGACTAAATCGTATAGCGATGACTAAATGACGAAGTCGTGACTAAATCGCATAGCGATGACTTGTTCGCGCAGCAACTACCCACTGACAACTGAATGACATGTTCAAACTAACTAACAAAAAAGTCCTCATCACCGGCGGATGCTCCGGCATCGGACAATCCATTGCGCTAACTTTCTTAGCACAAGGGGCGGAGGTGCATGTTTTGGATTTAAAGCCATCTGCAGAACCTATGCCGGATGAAATCACCTTTCATCAAGCTGATATAACTTCACTAGAAGCGGTAGAGGCCATTGCTGCAAAGTTGAAAACGATAGATATCTTAGTCAATAATGCGGGGATTCCGCAGATTGGAAATTTGGAGAAAACGAGTCCATCAGACTTCCAACGCATCTTTGATGTCAATGTAAAAGGGGCTTATCATTGTATGTATGCTTTTATTCCAGCTATGATGGAACAGAAATCAGGGGTAATATTGAATATGGCCTCGGTGGCAGCCTCGGTGGGAATTCCAGATCGTTTTGGGTATTCGATGACAAAAGGAGCCATCAAATCGATGACTCAATCGGTGGCGAAAGATTACGTAAAACAGGGTATTCGTTGTAATTGTATATCACCAGGAAGAGTCCATACGCCGTTTGTGGATGGGTTTATTGCCAAAAACTACCCAGACCAACAAAAAGAAATGTTTGAGAAACTTTCTGCTACTCAACCGATAGGTCGAATGGCGAAACCACAAGAAATTGCGCATTTAGCTTTATATTTATGTTCCGATGAAGCCGCATTTATCACAGGTTGTGATTATCCAATCGACGGTGGATTCATTTATTTAAACAACTAAACCTATGAAAAAACAACTGATTTGCCTGTTATTGATTTTGGGAACCTCACTGAGTTCATTCAAGAAAGACGGTCCTAAGCGTATTATTTTCTTTGGAGATTCCATCACTCAAGCGGGAGTAGGAAAGACTGGGTATATTACCAAAATGACCGAAATGATTGCCGCACAAGGCCTTTCGAATCAGTATGAGTTAATCGGAGCCGGCATCGGAGGAAATAAAATTTACGATTTATACTTACGCCACGAAGAGGATGTGGTCGCTAAGAATCCTAATTTAGTCATTATTTACATCGGTATTAATGATGTTTGGCATAAAACAAGTTCACGTACGGGTACGGATGCGGATAAGTTTGAAAGATTCTATACTGCTTTAATCAAGAAGATTCAAAATGCTAATGCTCAAGTAGTTATCTGCACACCTACAGTGATCGGAGAGAAGTTTGATAACTCAAACGAGAACGATGGAGACTTAAATGCTTATTCGGCCATCATCAAGAAAATCGCTAAAGACAATAGTGTTCAATTGATCGATTTGCGCAAAGCCTTTATGGATTACGAGGCTAAAAACAACATCGAAAACAAGGCATCAGGTATCCTGACATCGGACCGCGTTCACTTAAATGAAACAGGTAATCAGTTCTTAGCTGATACGATGTGGGACGTTATTAAAAAATTATAAGATGAAATTAGCTAGAATCGGAGAAGAGGGGGCTGAAAAGCCCTGTATTTACCAAGATGGTACCTATTATGATGTGTCATCCCGTTTTATAGATTTTAACGAATCCTTTTTTCAACAGAATGGCTTAGCAGAATTAGCTCAACTACACCCAAGTGATTTCCCAGTCATATCCGGACGATTAGGTTCTTGCGTAGCAAGACCGAGTAAAATCGTATGTGTAGGCTTAAATTACGCGGATCATGCCAAAGAAACAGGAGCAGAGATTCCTAAGGAACCCATTTTATTCTTCAAGAGCACGACAGCCCTTTCTGGGCCGAATGACGATATCATTATCCCCAAGAACTCGACGAAGACAGATTGGGAAGTAGAATTAGCCATTGTGATCGGTAAAAAGGCCTCCTATGTTTCTGAAGCCGATGCCTACGATTATGTAGCAGGTTATTGCTTGCACAATGATCTATCTGAACGTGAATACCAATTAGAACGTGGTGGAAACTGGTCCAAAGGGAAGGGATGTGATTCATTTGCGCCTTTGGGACCCTATTTAGCGACAAAAGAAGAGATAAAAGACGTACATGCCTTAAATATGTGGCTAGATGTCAATGGGAAACGCTTTCAAACAAGTAATACCAATCAACTGATATTTAATGTTCCTCAAGTCGTTTCCTATATCTCTCAATTTATGACTTTATTGCCTGGCGATGTCATCAGCACGGGTACACCTCACGGCGTGGGATTAGGCTTTAATCCTCCTATCTATTTAAAGCCAGGAGATGTAGTTACCTTAGGCATGGATGGATTAGGGGAACAAAAACAATTGGCAAAAGCTTATCAGGGATGATTGATGCACATCAACATTTTTGGAATTACAACGAAGAGCGAGATACCTGGATAACACCAGAGATGTCCGTTCTTCGGGCTGATTTTTACCCAAACTACAGCGAACGTCTATTTAAAGACCAAGGTTTTACAGGCTGCGTGGCTGTCCAAGCGGATTCTTCTGAAGAGGAGACCTTATTCCTATTAGCATTAGCGGAACAAAACGAGTTCATTCAAGGAGTTGTAGGTTGGGTGGATTTACAAAGTCCCAATATTGAAGATCGACTGGCTTATTTCTCCCAATTTGAGGCCATCAAAGGTTTTAGACATATCGTTCAAGGGGAAAAAGATCCGAATTTCCTGGCTAGTTCAGCATTTATCCGAGGCGTCAAAACACTCGCTAGCTTCGATTTAAGCTATGATTTATTAATCTATCCGCATCAAATTAAATCGGCTATTACTTTTTGTAAATCCTGCGATGAACAAAAAATCGTGTTAGATCATTTGGCCAAAGCCCCACTTAAATCAGGGAATATCCAAGAATGGAAGAAAAATATTCAAGCGTTTGCTGGCTTATCGCACGTTTCCGCTAAAATATCGGGGATTGTGACGGAGGCAGCAGATCAATCTTGGACACAGGAACAAGTAAATGAGATTGTGAATGTGGCTTTAGACGTTTTTGGTCCACAGAGACTACTGATCGGAAGTGATTATCCAGTTGTTTTAGTCAATTCAACGTTAGAACGCTGGGTTACCTCATTTCAAGAAGCGCTTAAAGGGTTGAACGCGTCTGAAAAAGAACTGATCTACCATCAAAACGCCATCGAATTTTATCAATTAGAGACACTATGAATTTAGGATTAAGAGAGAAAGTGATTATTGTGACTGGTGGAGCCAAAGGTATAGGAGAAGGAATTTCCGAGTCTTTGGCCTTAGAATCTGCCATGGTAGCCATTGTAGGAAGAAACGAGGCAGATAATCTGCGTTGCATTGAAAAAATTCAAGCGACTGGTGGACAAGCGTTTTCCTTCGTGGCTGATTTAAGCAATCCCTCCGAATGCCATCAAGTAGTTGAAAAAGTGGCTACGATGTTCGGGAAAATTGATGGATTAGTTAATAATGCAGGTTTAAATGACGGAGTAGGCCTAGAAACAGGTAATTACGAGAAATTCATTCAATCCATTAACGCAAATTTGACCCATTACTATTTAATGGCTCAAGCAGTATTACCTTATTTGAAAAAAAGCAAAGGGGCTATCGTTAATATCGGATCGAAAACAGCAGAAACAGGACAGGGAAACACCTCTGGATATGCAGCTTCGAATGGAGGACGCAACGCCTTAACGAGAGAATGGGCGCTAGAATTGCGTGATTATAACATTCGAGTGAATTCGGTCATCGTGGCAGAATGTTTTACGCCTATGTATGAGAAATGGATTGAGACGTTAGAAAACCCGAAGGAAAAATTAGCCAGCATTACCAGCAAAATACCTTTAGGTCAACGAATGACCACAAAAGAAGAAATAGGCGATATGGTCACATTTTTGATATCTCCTAAATCAAGTCATACCACCGGACAAATCATCCATGTAGATGGGGGCTATGTTCACCTAGATCGAGCGATTTCATGAGAAATTTGGAAATCTTTGAAAGCCCGGGATTAATCGTATATCCTGATCGGGTAAAACGTAATATTGCCAAAGTCATCGAAATGGTGGATGGTAATCCCGCACGCTTGCGTCCGCACATCAAAACACATAAAACAAAAGAAGGAAACGACTTATTATTAGCAGCGGGAATCACCAAATTCAAATGTGCTACTATCGCCGAAGCGGAACTATTAGCGCTTTCAGAAGCGCCAGATGTGCTTATTTCCATGCAATTGATCGGACCTAATTTGGACCGTTTTAAGGAATTAGTAACCCATTATCCTAAAACAAAATTCTCCTCTATCGTAGATGATGCATTTGCCTCATCCGAGCTGAATCGCATTTTTACAGACCTTTCAGCAGGAGTTTTTGTGGACCTCAATATGGGGATGAATCGCACGGGTATTTTACCTGCTAAAGCTTTGGCTTTAATTCAACATATAGAAACTTTGCCTAATGTCACTTTGCGGGGTTTACATGCCTATGATGGTCATATTCGGGACAAAGTATATGAGGATCGAGTGAAACACGTGGAAACTGATTTCACCTCATTCTACAAACTTCTAGAGCGCTTAAACCGTTCTGATCTAGAATTAGTCGTATCCGGAACCCCTAGTTTCCTGGTGCACCACAAAAATCCCCAATTTACGTGTAGTCCAGGAACCTTTATCTTTTTCGATGCAGGTTATGCGGCCTTATTTCCAGAAAACACCTTTGAATTTGGAGTAGAGATTATCGCTAGAATCATTTCAAAACCTACCGATACCACTATTTGTCTTGATTTAGGTCATAAATCGGTGGCGGCTGAAAATCCGATAGATAATCGCGTTCGCTTCCTGGATCATCCAAATTGGGTATTAAAGTCCCAAAGCGAAGAACATGGCATCGTGGAAGTAGGTGATAATTCAGCATATACTATAGGTGAAATCGTCCGAATGATACCTTACCATATTTGTCCTTCGGTTAATCTACATTCCCATCTTCAAGTCATTGATGGTGGATTGTGGGAAGTGAAAGCTAGAAATCGCAGACTATGTTATTAATCGACGCCCATTTAGATTTAAGTATGAACGCGCTCGAGTGGAATCGAGACCTGCGCGCTAGTATTCAAGAAATCAATGATCGGGAGAAGCATTTATCGGATAAACCTGATCGTGGCAACGCTACCGTAAGTTTGGACGAATTACGAAAAGGGAATGTAGGCATCGTTGTGGCCACTCAAATAGCTCGCTATGTGGCACCTGACTCCACATTACCCGGCTGGAATAGTCCAGAACAAGCTTGGGCACAAACACAAGGTCAATTAGCCTATTACAAAGCACTAGAAAGAACTGGGGATCTTCGTCCAATTCGAAATAGATCCGAATTACACGATCATTTAACGCAATGGGAAGCTGATAAACATACAATTGGCTATATCTTGAGCC
This sequence comes from Aquirufa antheringensis, assembly GCF_023921165.1. NCBI lineage: Bacteria > Pseudomonadati > Bacteroidota > Cytophagia > Cytophagales > Flectobacillaceae > Aquirufa > Aquirufa antheringensis. Next base: position 2,246,556 of record NZ_CP049835.1, on the reverse strand, counting down.
TAGAGGGAGCTGATTCTATCGTTTCATTAGAGTATTTAGAAATAGCCTATGCATCTGGTTTACGTGCCTTAGGTCCAGCTCATTATGGTCCGGGACGTTATGCACAAGGTACGAATGCCACGGGCGGAATGGGAGCAAGGGGACGTGATTTATTGCACAAAATGACGGATCTACAGATCATTTTGGATGCGACGCATTTATGTGATGATAGTTTTTGGGAGGCGATGGAATACCACCAAGGTCCCGTTTGGGCTAGTCATCAAAATTGCCGTGCCTTAGTGGATCATAATCGTCAATTCAGTGATGAACAATTGAAAGAGATTATTTCGCGAGGAGCAGTGATTGGCATGCCAATGGATGCGTGGATGATGGTTCCAGGTTGGGTGAGAGGGGAATCCACACCACTAAACAAAAATGTAACCCTAAACACGCTAATTGATCATTTAGTGCACGTTTGCGACCTAGCAGGAAACACGAATCATGTGGGATTGGGCACCGATTTAGATGGAGGGTTCGGTAGAGAGCAATGTCCTGCCGATATTGAAACGATTGCTGATTTACAAAAACTACCTGAATTGCTATTGAAAAGAGGATTTTCGGATGATGATATCGTCAAATTTTGTCACCAAAACTGGCTTGATTTCTTAGAAAAGACCTGGTCTTAGGCCTTTGGCGGTGGACTTATGCTTGTCCAGCCACCATCCACAATTAATGTTTGACCTGTGATATGCTTTGCTTTGTCACTCAAAAAGAAACAAACCGCTTCTGAAATATCTTGAACATCTGCAGGCTTCCCTAAAGGTGTCAATCTACTCCATTCCAGTAAATAGTTTTCGTCTTTCTCCGTACGTTCTGTCATGGTAGCACCAGGTGAAACCGCATTGATGCGAATTTGGACAGAGGAGAGGTCGATGACTAAGTTTTGGACTAATTGATTTAACGCCGCTTTTGTCATCCCATACGCCGCTAAATCTGGATGCGCTTGATGCCCCGTAACAGAAGAAGTGACCACAATAGAACCAGGATTACCCGCTTTGCGAATGGCTTTTGCTACTTCTTGAATCAAGAAAAAAGTCCCTTGAATATTCAAATCCAATAAAGACTTCATAGAAGCTGGACTATAATCCCAAAAACTCCCAAAGGTAGTAACCCCCGCATTACAAACACAACCAGCTAAATCACCTGGTAATGTTTGCGCATAAGCCACTAACTCTTGGATAAACTCGTAAGAACTAACGTCACCGGCCTTCGCGTAGGGTCCAGATAAAAGAGTGGGATCAATGTCATTCATGACCACTAAATGCCCCTCCGCCATCAATTGCAATGCAATTTGATGCCCAATCCCTTGACCAGCTCCGGTGACGATATACACTTTCATACTAATGTGAATCGCGGGTTACAATCGAACCTGATCCACCTTTCAAGAAATCGAAATCAGCTCCTTGATCTGCCTGTTCGACATGATCAATGAAAAGACCTACATAACCACGAATCGTTTTAGGCTTTTCAAAAGGTTGTGCTACTTTACGAGCTGCTAATTCTTCCTCTGAAACTTCCCAATTTATCGTTCTATTTTCGACATCTAAGGCAATGTAATCCCCATTCTGCACCCAATTTAATGGTCCACCAGCGGCGGATTCAGGAGAAACATGAAGAATAACCGTACCAAAACCCGTACCACTCATTCTACCATCAGAAATACGAACCATATCTTTGACTCCTTTTTCCAATAGCTTCTTCGGAATTCCCATATTACCTACCTCTGCCATCCCTGGATACCCTTTAGGCCCCACATTTTTCAAGACCATCACCGAATTTTCATCGACTTCTAATTCAGGTGAGTCAATTCGCGCGTGGTAATCTTCAATATTTTCAAAAACAACGGCTTTTCCTCGGTGCTTAAATAATGCTTTAGAAGCTGCAGATGGTTTCAAGACAGCACCATTGGGTGCTAGGTTTCCACGAACCACCGCTATTCCTGAATCCGGTTTAAAAGGAGCATCAAAAGTAGAAATGATGGAAGGCTCGTAAATAGGGGTATTTTCAATGTTTTCGCCCACTGTCTTACCATTTACCGTAACGATAGACGTATGCAAATGTTCCTTCATTTGATTCATCAAAGCCGGAAGACCACCTGCATAATACAGGTCTTCCATAAAGTGCTCTCCTGAAGGCTGAATATTAGCCAAAAGCGGAATATTACGAGAGAATTCATCGAAATCATCCAATTTCAAATCTACGCCTAATCGACCCGCAATAGCCGTTAAGTGAATCACAAAATTGGTCGAGCCACCTGTTGCTGCATTGACGCGAATGGCATTTTCGAAGGCTGGACGCGTTAATACTTTGGACATCTTCAAATCCTCATTCACCATCTCTACAATACGACGTCCAGAATGCTGTGCAAGCACTTTTCTACGGACATCTGCCGCTGGAATGGCCGCATTTTGTGGTAAACTTAAACCTAAAGCTTCTACCATCGTCGCCATCGTAGACGCCGTACCCATCACCGCACAATGACCTGGAGTTCTTGCCATACAGGCTTCTGCTTCGATAAATTCCTTCTGCGTTAACTCTCCTAGTTTATAGGCTTCAGCGAAACGCCAAACATCAGATGTTCCAATTTCCTTCCCCTTAAATTTCCCTTTCATCATAGGTCCACCCGAGATAACCAAGGTTGGCAAATCGACACTACAAGCACCCATCACAAGAGAAGGAGTCGTTTTGTCGCATCCACACATGAGTACCACACCGTCAATAGGGTTCGCACGAATGGATTCCTCCACGTCCATACTCGCTAAATTGCGGTACAACATCGCGGTAGGTTTGATTAAGGTTTCGCCCAAAGACATCACCGGAAACTCCACTGGAAATCCACCCGCCTCAATAATTCCTTTCTTCACAAATTCCGCTAATTCCCTGAAATGAGCATTGCAAGGTGTTAATTCTGACCAGGTATTGCAAATACCAATCACTGGTTTCCCTTGAAAATAATCATCTGGAATTCCTTGATTTTTCATCCATGCCCGGTAGATAAATCCATCTTTACCGGTCTTTCCAAACCACTGCTGCGAACGCAATTCAACTTTACTCATTGTCTTTTTCTAGGTCTAAGGTTTTAGAGAGAACAAAACTTCCGTCCGCTCCATATTTATAATAACAAGCGCGAATACCAGAAGAGATATCCGCATAAGGATCATTTTCATAGCCAAAAGAATGCACGATGGCCGCTTTTTCTAAATATAAACTATCTGCCCCCGCATAGCCTAAACGCTGCCGGCCCATAACCGAAGGAAATCGAATGGCCCTAACATTCCCACTTTCAAATTCAAAAGCAAAAATTCGGTAGTTTTTACCCTGCCAACCAGCTACCCAAAATTCAGGCTTCTCATTTCCATTCAAATCCGTTGCCAAAACGGAGGATGCCTTGAAATTAGCTACATTTTTTTCTATCAGAACTGCGTGACTTTTCTCCAATCGAATTATTCCAGAATCAACAGTAACCGTAAAGTCTTCGAAGGCAGAAGTTAACTCAGAAGCCCTAGTTTTCGATACGGTATCATCTGCAGCAATGAGCGCTAGGGAATCTCCATATGCCTTCACCACATCTACATCTGTTATCTCTGTTACTGCTGGCTTGTCATCTAATTCTCCTATGTACACGAAAATATAGGCCAAAAAACCTAACAATAGCACGAACAAGAAAAACTTCAACAACTTAGCCATTGGTAATCGATTTCATGCGTTCAATTGCTTTTTCTAGAACTGCTCGTGGACAAGCAAAATTCAGCCGAATAAAATTCCGACCCTTGAATTGCTCCCCACGTAACACGTGAACACCGGCCTCCCAGCTTTTCTTCTGGAAATCACCCAATACAGCCTCGTCGTATTCAATCCAAGCTAAATAGGTCCCTTCAAGAGGCTGCATAGCTAGACCAGGAGTAGAACGCACAAAATCTAAGAGTAGATCATGATTCGCGCGTAAATAGGGCAGAAGCTGCGCTAACCATTCTTCCCCATGTGCATAGGTAGCTAACATCACTTCGATACTATGTCTAGATAGCATGGAGAAGAAGCCTGCGGAAGCTTTAGTGAATTTATCTCGAAGTGCAGCGTCCGGAATGACGGCAACCGCTCCACCTAATCCCGCTGTATTAAACGCCTTAGAGGTAGCAAAGAAACTAATGATAGGCTGTTTCTCAAATCGACCAATCGAAATGTGCTCCGACTGAGGATATAAGCGCAAATCAGCGTGAATTTCATCAGAAACGATGGTTACGTTGTATTTCGCACAAAGTTCCACCATGCGCAAGATTTCTGTTTCATTAAAAACAGTCCCACCTGGATTATGTGGATTACACAAAAGGAAAACTTTCGGCCCTTTTTGAAGACCTCGTTCGAAATCTTCAAAATCATAGGTCCAGCGATCGCCCTCTTTGACCATTTCAAACGTAATCAGTGGGCAATTAACCCATCCAGCTACTAAATGAAAGGGATGATATACAGGAACTGCGGTAATAATTCCTTCCTTCTCATTGGTTAAGGCCGCACAGGCAGCAGTAATGCCGGGCACAATACCAGGAATCCAAACTTGTGAATCAAGCGATGTAGTCCAAGCATAATCGAGTTCAATTTTATGCTGAGCCGCTATTTTTAAAGATTCAGGAACAATAGAGTAACCTAATATACCATGAGCCGTGATACGATCTAATGCCTCCAAAATTTCATCTGCCACCGGGAAATCCATATCTGCCACTGGCATGGGTAAAATGTCTAGATGAGCAGGGTAAGCCACATTATCCCATTTGAATGAATGGGTTTGACGGCGATCAATAATTTGGTCGAAATTGTATTGTTTAATGGGCATATTCCGGTCTAAAGACATTAAATCCTATCATTGAAGGATGATTCTTTAAATATACGGAAATTGATTCAACTGATTGACACACTTTTCGGCGATCTTGAGAAGCGTGGACTAAATAATATTGACCCTTTTGCTGGCGAATAAAGCCTACATGTTGGTAATCAAGGTCTTTCCGCTTTGAAACGAAGGCTATAACATCACCCGATTGAAGAAAAGATGACACCTTAGAAAAGGATGCACTAGGAACATAGGTCATCGAGCCTAAATCTTTTTCCATTCTCTGAATGTCAGGGAGCACAATTATCCATTTTTTAGGAGCCAAAAATTGCGACAAAAATTCCACTTTTTTAACCGCTAAAACGCGAAAATAAGAAGGAATAACCTGTTTAAACAAGCCTTTGTCCTCCATTTGAAGAAATGTGGCGCTCAAATAATGATTCCTATTTTCATAGGAGATAGGCTTTCTGGCATAACGAATCCGCTCTAATTCACGAAGGAATGTAGAATCAACTCCTTTGGAACGGTATAAACTCCACACATTCTCCACAAAGGTCACGCAATCAAAACCAGAAAAATCCACCACAAACTTCTCCGGGTTTTCTTTCGATAAAGCATGAGAGGTATAGGGAAGGCCATAAAATTGCTCCGCAATCAACAAGGGATTACGCTTTTCTCGCGCTGCTTGAATCCGAGGCAAAACTGCTGAAGGAATTACCTGAGAAAAAGCGATGAAAGGGAAAAGCAAAAATACCCAGACTTTCATGCTAGGCCTTTTCCTTAATCCACAATACGCTAATCGAACCAGCGATAAAGAAGAAACCCGCTACCACGATAGCGAAAATGGCATTACCACCGTACACGTGTTTCACCAAGGATCCTCCAATAATACCACTCACGATTTGAGGTAAGGTGATGAAGAAATTGAAGATACCCATGTAAACACCCATTTTAGACATTGGAATGGAACCAGCTAAAATGGCATAAGGCATCGCTAAAATAGAAGCCCAAGCCATTCCCACACCCACCATACTGAGGATCAGCATCTGAGGATCTGAAATGAAATAGATAGAAATTAATCCCAAACCACCGGCTATCAAAGAAACCGCGTGCGTCGCTTTATTTCCAATTGCTTTGGCAATGCGTGGCAAAAAGATGGCATAAACGGCAGAAACCGCACTGTAAACGCCAAAAATAATACCCACCCAGTTGGCCGCATTTTGGAATTCAGGAGAACTATGATCGTCCATCGGTAATCCGTAAACGTGGTGCGCAATGGCAGGAGTGGAGAATACCCACATCGAGAATAAGGCAAACCAAGAAAAGAATTGCACCACACCTAATTGGCGCATCGTGAAAGGCATTTCCTTAATATAACGGAATACGGACCAAATCGAATCCTGTTTACCTTCTTCCTCAAAACCCATCGCCTCACGCTCTGCTGGAGAATATTCCTTAGTCGTCGCAATCGTCCAAACAATCGCTGTAATAAACACGGCTGCCCCTACGTAAAAACTATATAATACGTTGTCTGGGATTTGGCCTTCCACAGCATCCTTTGAAATACCGAACCAATTACCAAACATATAGGGTAGCCAAGAACCCACTACCGCTCCAATTCCTATCAAGAAGGTCTGAATCGAAAAGCCCAGCGTATTTTGTTCTTCTGGTAAATTATCCGCCACTAAAGCCCTAAACGGCTCCATCGCCACGTTAAACGAAGCATCCATCATCATTAAAATACCCGCACCCACGATCATCGGAGGGATAAAATTAGCTAAGGATCCCGCATGAGGGAAAAAGAACAAGGCTGTCGCAGCTAAAATCGCTCCTGTTAGGAAGAAAGGTTTTCTACGACCCAATCCATTCCAAGTACGATCTGAATAAAAACCAATAATCGGTTGAATGATCATCCCTGTTAAAGGCGCAGCTAACCAAAACCAAGATAATTGCTCGACATCTGCACCGAAGTTTTGAAGTACGCGGGAGGCATTACCATTCTGTAGTGCAAAACCAAATTGAATGCCTAAAAATCCGACACTCATATTAAAGATTTGGCCAATACTTAAACGCGGCTTAGTAAATGTTTTCATAGGTTTTTATAGTGAAATAACGATTGCGGAATTAGAGGGTATTTGAATACGATTTCCTTCGACTTTCCCCGCTGCAGCTGTAGGAGGGACAAACGATTTGATTGTTTTAAGCGTATAGGATTTTATTCCCATCATATCCATGGCTAACGTAGGTATTTCGATGTTAAAATCATGATTCACAGAATCAAAATTACAAATGATTAAGTTGCGGCCTTTATCGGTATAGCGCAGATAGGCATATACTTTATCTTTTGGATAGGCCGCATTTTGAGCGTATTGAAGATCAAAAAACTTTCCTTTTTGAATCACTTCGCTCGAATTAATCCACGCTAACAATTCGCTGTAGAAAGAATCAATTTCTTTTTCAGCCGCCGTTAATTTACCTCCATCAAATTTTCCACCATTTAACCAGCGCTGGTGTGTATCAACGCGATAAAAATCAAACATCGTTGTACGATCGTCTGCCTCATTAAATCCTTCGATTTCCTGCGCTTTCTCCCCAAACTCTTGACCAAAATAGATCATCAAAGGTCCATCGTGCATACTCGCGGTCAATACCATACCCGGAATAGTCGACCAAAAATTAGAAGCCGCAAAGCCACGTGAATTCAAACGCGTCTCATCGTGATTTTCTAGGAAACGTAACATATGGTTCGCAAAATCACCAGATTCCTGTTGCCAAACACGGGTAATATCAGCCGTAGTTGCGCCAGGTTTATTTTCCATAATATGACGAATTCCGTCATAAAGACCCACTTTATCATACAAATAGTCAAATCCTCCTTTGAAAATATAATTCCGGTATTCTTGTGGGTTATAAATCTCAGCGATAAAAACTACCTCTGGATTGAGTGCTTTTACCTTAGGAATAGCATAAGCCCAAAACTCGACAGGTACCATCTCCGCCATATCACAACGGAAACCATCCACTCCTTTTTTGGTCCAATACACTAACACATCTGTCATTTTCAACCAAGTATCCGGAATCGGATCAAAATGCGTCTGATTTCCATGTTGAAGATCAACACCGTAGTTTAACTTTACCGTTTCAAACCAATCATGAATCGAAGGTTGAGCGGAGAATACGTTGTTACCACTCACTTTCGCAGGAATTTCAATATAAGGAACTGTCACAGGGACTGGCGGATTCACACCCGTAGGAATGGTAAACTGAGTACCTGGTAAATAGTAGAAATTATTGGAAGGAGAGAAGGAGAGGTCTTTGTTATCGTTTTGGCCAAAATCAACCACTCCCGCCGGTTTCTGATCCGAATGATACACTCTGGCTAAGTGATTTGGTACAAAATCTAAGACTAATTTTAAATCTGCTTGATGGACACGATCTAACATAGCAGAAAACTCTTGCATCCGTTCAGCCGGTTTATCGGCTAAAAAAGGATTCACATCATAATAATCCTTAATCGCAAATGGCGAACCAGCGCGACCTTTGACTACCTGAGGATGATCTAAAGGCGATCCGAAAGCAGAAAAATCCTCCATCGTCGCGTGCTCTAGAATTCCCGTCGTATATAAATGAGAATAACCTTTCTTCTTCAATGCCTGTAAACCCTTAGTAGATATATCTTTGAACTTAGTTACCCCATTCTCAGCAGCAGAACCGTTTCTTTTCACGTTGGTATTTTGATTTCCCCAAAGATGGAACATCATTTGGTACACAACATGTTTATCAGTTTTTACGGATTTCTGAGCCATAAGAGGATACATTAAGAAGGCGGACAATAGAACAAGATAAAATTTACGCATATAATTTAAAATAAACTGTCTAGCACAGCAGAAAAAGGTTTTTTGGCAGATGTAAATGTAATAATTTTGCTAATCTTTAAAACAATCCCTACCTAAATATGTCTTACAAAGCCTGCCTTTTTGATCTCGACGGAGTATTAGTTGATACAGCAATTTATCACTTTCAAGCCTGGAAAATGCTAGGAGAGAATTTCAACTACCAATTAACCGAAGAGCAAAACGAACTATTAAAAGGCGTATCCAGAGTAGAATCATTGAATCGCATTCTAGATTGGGCTTCATATTCCGCTACAGAGGAACAAAAGGAAGCTTGGTTGAAAGAGAAAAACGACAATTACCTGCACTTAATTTCGAATATGAATCCATCCGAAATCCTTCCAGGTGTGGTGGATTTCTTAGGCCAAATTAAAGCAGAGGGCTATAAAATCGCCTTAGGTTCCGCCAGTAAAAATGCGGAGATCATTCTAGAAAAGACAGGATTAATGCCTTGGTTTGATCTAATCATCGATGGAAATAAAGTAAGCAAGAGCAAACCAGACCCAGAGGTATTCTTAAAAGGTGCCGAAGGACTAGGTTTTACGCCAGCAGAATGTATCGTATTCGAAGATGCTCAAGCCGGGGTAGAAGCTGCCATAAATGGAGGAATGAAAGTGATTGGAATAGGAGAAGCGTCGGTATTGAGCGATGCTAACAAGGTAATTCCGAACTTTATCGGAATAAAATCGGCTGATTTGCTTCTTTTTTAAAGAAACAGCCTAGCACAGAAATGTCCAAAATTTACAATTTTCTATTTTTGTGAGATTATCCTAATTACCTAATAAACTGAATGAAGCAATACCTTAAAATAGATGAGTGGAAAGTCATTGAAGACCAATTCCACCCCGCCTACAACGAAATCACCGAATCCATTTTCTCACTCGGCAATGGCCGTATGGGACAAAGAGGGTCTTTTGAGGAGACTTATACCGGTAAAACCCTTCAGGGAAATTATGTAGCGGGCGTCTATTATCCAGATAAAACCCGGGTGGGTTGGTGGAAGAATGGGTATCCTGAGTATTTTGCCAAAGTATTAAATGCCGCTAACTGGAACGGATTATCTATTCAGATCGGAGGAGTAGAAATCGATTTACATACGAGTGAAATCCATACATTTTACCGTGAATTGAACATGAAGGAGGGGTATATCCTTCGTAACTGCGAAATCACGCTTTCGAACGGGAAACGCTTAGCCATTGAATCCATTCGCCTCAATAGCATGGCGGATGATGAATCAGGTGTTATTTCCTATTCTATTACACCATTAAACTTCACTGAAGACATTCAAGTAAAAGCCTTTATCGATGGAGACATCAAGAATAAGGACTCGAATTACGATGAAAAATTCTGGGATGAGGTAAAAGTGGGTTCGAATTTTGTTTGGTCGAAAACCAAGAAAACAGGCTTCGAAGTCATTACAGCTCAACAAATCGAGATTAAAGCTAATGGTCAAAAAGTAGACGCAAAAGCTACCTCAACAACCCGCGAAAAGTACAGTGAACTGGCATACACGCTATCAGCAAAGCAAGGCGAAAAATTGACCCTTATCAAGTATGCGGTTAACATCAGCTCTGAGAATCACCCAACGGCGTCCTTTGAAAAGATCGCCTCAGACTACTTAGCCCGTATTTCAGCGAAAGGATTTGACAAAATGTTGCAAGAACAAGCGACAGCTTGGGCGACCAAATGGGCCATCAACGATATCATCATCTCTGGTGACGCATCCGCTCAACAAGGCATTCGTTTCAATATATTCCAAATGAACCAAACCTACACAGGGGAGGACGATCGTTTAAATATTGGTCCTAAAGGCTTTACTGGTGAGAAATACGGCGGATCGACCTATTGGGATACAGAAGCTTATTGCATTCCATTCTACCTAGGTACCGCTCCGGCAAAAGTTTCTAAAAACCTATTAATCTACCGTTGGAAGCAATTAGATCGCGCCATTGAAAACGCAGGTAAGCTAGGCTTCAACAAAGGCGCAGCCCTTTATCCAATGGTGACGATGAACGGAGAAGAGTGCCACAACGAGTGGGAAATCACCTTTGAAGAAATCCACCGTAACGGAGCCATCGCCTATGCGATTATGGACTACGTTAATTACACAGACGATCGTAAACACTTAGTAGAGTACGGCTGGGAAGTGTTGGTCGGAATCGCACGTTTCTGGGCTCAACGCGTAAACTGGTCGGAAGACAAGCAGAAATACGTCATGTTAGGCGTAACAGGCCCGAACGAATACGAAAACAACGTTAACAATAACTGGTACACGAACTACATCGCCACTTGGTGTTTAAAATACACGCTTGAAGTTTACGCAGAGATTCAACAGAATTACCCTGCAGAAGCTGCGGCTAAAATTACTTCAACAGCTTTCGCAAAAGAGGAAGTAGCGCAATTCCAGCACATCATCGAAAACATGTATTTCCCACGCGATGAAAAGCAAGGGATCTATTTGCAGCAAGATGGTTTCTTGGACAAGGTAATCGCACCCGTAGATACCATTACGGCAGAAAGACCAATCAACCAAAAATGGTCTTGGGATCGCATCCTTCGTTCATGCTACATCAAGCAAGCGGACGTATTACAAGGGATTTATTTCTTTGAAGACGATTTTAGCCTTGAGGAATTAGAACGCAATTATAATTTCTATGAGCCCATCACGGTACACGAATCCTCGTTAAGTCCTTGCGTTCATAGCATTTTAGCCGCTAAACTAGGCAAAGAAGACAAATCGTACGAATTCTACACACGTGCCGCACGTTTAGACTTAGATGATTACAATAATGATACAGAGGATGGCTGCCACATCACCAGTATGGCCGGCACCTGGATGTCGATCATCAAAGGTTTTGGTGGCATGCGCTTAAAGGATCACACCCTGCATTTCAATCCATTTTTGCCAAAACAGTGGAACGAATTCTCCTTCAAAATCAACTTCCGCGCGAATCAATTAAACATTGCCGTGAAAAAATCGGGAGTGGAGATCACTAATCTGGCTGGACCGGAGTTGACGGTGTTTGTGCATGGGGAGGCAAGACTACTAGAGAGTAGAGATTAGAGAGTATAGAAAAGAGATAAACTATCTCTACCATAAACAAAAAGGGAGCAATTGCTCCCTTTTTGTTTATCCAAATCTATACTCTCTACTCTATAATCTCCACTCTACTATCTCTTCTCTCTACTCTATAATCTATATTCTATTTTAATAGCTCTATATCCGGCATCGATTGATCCGTCAACGGAACTCCATCACGCTCTTTACGCGCAATACGAGAATACAAGCCTATTTCTTGTGAGAATAGGAAGGTGAAGAATAGCTTCACAAAGGACGTATGGTATTTCAAGTTGTCATAAAACTCAGGAGCGGCTGCCTTTAACTTTGGCAAATTATTCCAAGGAACAGATGGCATATCATGGTGTTCATTATGGTAACCCACATTCATATTAATGCCATTCAAGTTTCCATAATAGGAATACGTCTCCTGGTTCTTGTCTAACACTAAGAAATGTTCTTGGATCCAACGTGCTCCTAAAGGGTGTAATCCCACAGAAAATAGGAAACTTAATCCCATATAGGCTAGTGCTGACCAACCCAAAAAATAAACAATGATCGCATCAAAGGCTATTTGAGCAATAATATTCATGATTACTGGACGATCAAACACCGCTAATTCGATACAACGCATGGTACGAATGCCTTGAAAGAAAGGGAACAACAATAACCAGATCATCTTACCGACGAAATAATTATCGATCAATTTAGCCTCCCAATAATCCGGTAAATCTGCATCTAATTCATGAACTCCCTGAAAAGCATGGTGCTTTAAATGGAAATTCTTGAAAGAAATGGCTGTAGGAAAGAGGGAGGGGAAGTTAGCGATGATTCCCGCTAACACATTCCAAGAATTCTTTTTGAAAATCAAATTGTGCGCAGACTCATGAATACACACAAACAACGTATGCGTAGGAAAAGCCCCAAAAATCCAAGCCACACCTACAATCGCCCACCAAGGGTAATCCTTGATGAAATAGGCCATGGCAATCTGCATACCTACACAGGCTAAAATCCAAACGAAGGTCATCGGATTCTTTCCGATTAAATTCTTCACCTCAGGATGTGCTCTCACAATGGCACGTGTACGCGCTCTATGCGGTTCTGGGCCTTCTACCCAATTAAAATCTTTTGATTCGGACATAATTGTCTACTATTTAGTATGCAAATATACCACATATCGCCATTTTTTCCGTTAGCTCACTGATTTTAAATCAAAAGGTGACAATATGTCACAAAAGCCTTTGACCATCTCAAATGGCACATTCCTTGTATAAATGCTGTCAAAATATTTAAAAATAATCATGGGAAAAATTATTGGAATTGACTTAGGAACCACCAACTCATGTGTGGCGGTAATGGAAGGGAACGAGGCAGTCGTTATTGCAAACTCAGAAGGTAGACGTACGACTCCATCGATCGTTGCATTTTTAGAGAACGGCGAACGTAAAGTAGGTGATCCTGCGAAAAGACAAGCGATTACAAATCCACAGAATACGATTTCATCTGTGAAGCGATTCATGGGTAAAAAATATTCAGAGGTTAGCTCTGAACTAAAAACGATTTCTTACTCGGTAGAGCAAGGAAATAATGATACACCACGTGTTCGCATCGGTGATCGTTTATATACGCCACAAGAAATTTCTGCGCAGATTTTGACAAAAATGAAGCAAACAGCAGAGGATTATTTAGGCCAAACAGTAACGGAAGCAGTTATCACTGTTCCTGCTTACTTTAATGATGCAGAGCGTCAAGCGACGAAAGAAGCAGGTCAAATCGCAGGTTTAGAAGTAAAACGTATCATCAACGAACCTACGGCTGCTGCACTTGCTTATGGCGTAGACAAAGGTGGTAAGGATATGAAGATTGCGGTATTCGACTTAGGTGGTGGTACGTTTGACGTATCGGTACTTGAATTAGGTGATGGCGTATTCGAAGTAAAATCAACAGATGGCGATACACACTTAGGTGGAGATGACTTTGACCAAGTAATCATCAACTGGTTAGCGGAAGAATTCATCGCTGACGAGAATATCGACTTGCGTAAAGATCCAATGGCTTTACAGCGCTTAAAAGAAGCGGCTGAAAAAGCGAAAATCGAATTAAGTTCTAGCGCTGCAACGGAAATCAACTTACCATACATTATGCCGGTAGATGGTATCCCGAAACACTTAGTACGTTCCTTATCAAAAGCGAAATTCGAGCAATTAGCCGATAGCTTAATCCAGCGTACTTTAGAGCCTTGCAAGCGTGCGATGAAAAATGCCGGTTACACGAACTCGGATATCGATGAGGTAATCTTAGTAGGTGGTTCGACGCGTATTCCACGTATTCAGGAGGAAGTGGAGAAATTCTTTGGCAAAAAGCCTTCTAAAGGAGTAAATCCAGATGAGGTAGTTGCGATCGGAGCTGCTATTCAAGGTGGTGTATTAACGGGAGAGGTGAAAGACGTTTTATTATTAGACGTAACGCCACTTTCATTAGGTATCGAGACCATGGGTGGTGTATTCACGAAGTTGATCGAGGCTAATACGACGATTCCTACGAAGAAGTCTGAAACCTTCTCTACGGCAGCGGATAACCAACCATCAGTAGAATTAAACGTTCTTCAAGGTGAGCGTCCAATGGCGAAAGATAACCGCTCATTAGGCCGTTTCCACTTAGATGGTTTGCCACCTGCACAACGCGGTGTACCTCAAATCGAAGTAACATTCGATATTGATGCGAATGGTATCTTGAACGTTTCTGCCAAAGACAAAGGAACAGGTAAAGAACAAAAAATCCGTATCGAAGCATCTAGCGGCTTAACGGACGCGGATATCGAGAAAATGCGTAACGAGGCGAAAGCAAACGAAGCATCGGATAAATTAGAAAAAGAAAAAGTAGAAAAAATCAATCAAGCAGATGCGTTGATTTTCCAATCGGACAAGCAATTGAAAGAATACGGTGAGAAATTATCGGAAGGAAATAAAACGGCGATCGAAGGTGCTTTGGCAGAATTAAAAGTGGCTCACGCTTCTCAAGATTTAGCTGGTATCGATGCTGGATTAGAAAAATTAAACACGGCATGGACAGCGGCATCTCAAGAGATGTATGCTGCAGGAGCTGAAGCAGAAGGCGGTCAAGCAACTCAATCAGCAGATTCAAATGGATCTGACGGAGGAGCGGAAGACGTTTCTTTTGAAGAAGTAAAATAAGCCTAAGCGGTAAATAAAAAGCCCGATCTGTTCTAGATCGGGCTTTTTTTATGCCACATCTCTACTCTCTTATCTATTATCTACAATCCCGTCCCACAACTTCAGCCTAACCTGCAATGACTCCACTGCAGCCTGAGTCGCATTCTGCCACTTAGAATCATCGTTACCACACAAATGTTCCATCATCTTATAGGCTAACTCACTGTGGTGACCACCATCTACTTCGATATGACGCTCTAAGTAATACACTAAAGTTTCTACTTTATCCGGTGAATCTCTTTTTAATTGATCAACAATGACTTGAAACATCTCCGGAATAATGTCCTCTCTACCAAAAGTAAATATGGCCGCAATCTCTTCTATACTTCTATTCTGAATAGATGAAAAAGTAAATGTTAAGAAAGCCTTAACGGATTCAGGGATATTGGATTTAGGGATAGCCAGTAATAATTCATCCAAATTCGCGAAAGATCTTAACTCCTGTAAGAAAGGAGAGGGCATAAACGACAATTCCTCCATCGCTCTTAAGTAAAGTTCAAAATGGCTGATGTAAACACCATTTTGATCCACATCGGACTCTTCCCCTAATACAATCTCATTGATTAAATAACGAACTTCTGCTGGGCCTTTGGGATTCCAAGGCACATCAACAGAGGTAAATTCCTGTTGCAACTTCTTTACTAGGGACATAAAGTCCCATACAGCGAAGACATGGTGCTTCATAAATACCTCAAGTTCTGCGGTACTTTGAATAAAGGAATTGATTGGATGATGCACTAAAGCATCACGTAAAGGGGAAATTTGTTCTTTTAGGCGGTTGATTTGTGTACTCATACTATTCGTGAATGGCACGATCTCGAAGATGCAATCGCTGACCGTTTCTGTTATTTTTTAGGGTTAAAATTTCGGCCATAATGGAGATCGCAATCTCTTCTGGTCCTTCTGCACCTATATCCAGACCAATCGGTGTCGAAATAGGTAATAGCGTAACTAAATCCTGCTTGAAATGGTTTTGGAGCTTTTCAAATCTTTTTTTAGGCCCTAGAATTCCCACATAGGCTGGTGTAATAGCAGCGGAGAGCAATTTTTCCAAAATCTTTACATCCTTTTCCAAATCATGCGTCATCATCACCAGAAAATCAGAAGATTGTACAGGCCAAAGTTCCTCATAACTATAGCGCCCCTGAACAGTAAGATGCGATGCCATTTTGGACAATATCCCTACCCAATTCACGCGCCAAGCCAATCCACTCGCTTGCTGAATAAATCCTTGCGCATCGAATTGATTCCCAAA
Organism: Aquirufa antheringensis; assembly: GCF_023921165.1. Classification (NCBI taxonomy): domain Bacteria; kingdom Pseudomonadati; phylum Bacteroidota; class Cytophagia; order Cytophagales; family Flectobacillaceae; genus Aquirufa; species Aquirufa antheringensis. Next base: position 2,230,253 of record NZ_CP049835.1, on the reverse strand, counting down.
GACCCATACTGTCATAGGCGCTGGCAAATACTCCGTAAAGACACCATCCGACCATTCACTTCCATGTGAAGCAAATGCATCATCTAATTCAATTTTAAAATTAGCCGATAAATGCATCTGTAAAGTATGAGCTACATTTCCTTCTAAATGACTCTTTAAAGCTTCGACCAGCGCATTAATTTGATCCTGAAATGGATTAATATGAATTTCAATGACTCCTTGACAACCTAATCCAATACCTAAGGCAAACGGATCTTCCTCCCGAGTGTCGTAAGTAATCGTTTTATAATTTTGCGAAAACAAGGCCAATTGCGCCTTTTTTAAAATATCCCCCTCTAAACAACCGCCTGAAATTCCACCCCACCAGTTTCCATCTTCTGCGATCAACATTCTCGCTCCGGGACGACGGTAGGCGCTACCCTCCACACGAACCACGGTTGCTAAGACAAATTTTAACCCTGACTTTTGAAGGTCTTTTACTTGTTGAATGACCGTATAAAGCTCTTTCATAGAAGTGTAGGTAAATGGTGAGAAAGGATATCACACACGCGATCAATCTCTTCATTCGTCGTGAAATAACCTAGACTAAAACGGCCGCTAGCTAACGCATCTTCGTCTGAGTGCCCTAGTGCTTTTAGTACATGCGAAGGTAATTCAGTTTTAGCATTACAAGCTGAACCATTCGAAAACGCTAAGCCGTTTAATACTTGAAACATTTTTTCCCAATCAGCCCCTTTTAGCGTAAAATTAAGAATGGATGGAACGGAATTTTCAGGAGAATTAATCAATGGGAGGTAACTAGAAAGACGCTCTTTGGCATCCTGGTAAAAAGAAGCTTTAGAAAGCCAGTCAGGAATCATCTCCACAGCCTTTGCCAACCCCACGATTAACGGAACTGGTAAAGTACCAGGTCGTAAACCTCGTTCCTGCCCACCACCATAATGAATTGGCTGTAAAGGAACTCGAACAATTAAAGCACCGATTCCCTTAGGGCCATAAATCTTGTGTCCACTAAAACTTAGAAGATGTGGCAATTTAGTCAGCGAGAGTTTTCCTATGGCTTGAGTTGCGTCTGTGTGGAAACAAATACCACGAGCTTCACAAAGGCGCAATACCTCCTCATAGTCTAAAATAGTCCCTACTTCATTGTTGACTAACATTAGAGAAATGAATATCGTCTCTGGACGAATGGCTTTTTCAAGTTCCGCAATATCCGTCAAATAAGTCACCGACCAACCTTCGACCTCTAAGGCATGAAACACCTCTAATACAGCCTTGTGTTCCATAACACTCGTAATGAGGTGTCCTTTCGGCTTTCCTTGCAGAAAACCACGTATTGCTAAGTTAATAGATTCAGTGGCGCCGGATGTAAATACGACTTCGGAGGGTTTTACTTGAAAATAGGTTGCTAATGTTGCACGAGACTGCTCCACCGCTTCTGCGGCTCTCCAACCATACAAATGGGCAGATGAACCTGCATTTCCAAATACTTCTGTAAAATAGGGGAGCATAGCCGAAAGCACCTCCGGGTGAACCGGAGTAGTCGCTGCATAATCAAGGTAGATCGGCTGATGCATCATAGGACAAATATAGGCACAAAAAAAAGCCCCGAAAAATTCGAGGCTCTCTTTCTGTTGAAACAAGAATTACTTCAAGTTCTTCACAACTGCTTTGAAAGCTTCAGGATGATTCATCGCTAAGTCAGCTAAAACTTTACGATTTAAAGTCATTCCAGATTTATTGAATTTACCCATGAACGCTGAGTAAGAAAGACCTTCTTGACGAGCTGCTGCATTGATACGTTGGATCCATAAACCACGAAAATCTCTTTTCTTAACTTTACGATCACGGTATGCGTATTGCAAACCTTTCTCTACTTTGTTTTTTGCTACTGTCCAGACATTTTTTCCGCGACCGTAGAATCCTTTCGCTAACTTAAGGATTTTCTTTCTTCTAGCTCTTGAGGCTACGTGATTGACACTTCTTGGCATAATTTTTTGTTTTTTGAAATGAGGCGAATCGGTTGATTACTTGAGCCTTCTTTCTGGTTTAACAATAACTTAAATTCTAATTAAAGACCTAACAATAAGTTAACGCGGTCCATATCAGATGGGTGAACTAAAGTAGCGTGAACTAAATTACGCTTTTGTTTAGTTGTTTTTTTAGTTAGGATATGGCTATGAAATGCGTGTTTACGCTTAATCTTACCAGTTCCCGTTACTTTGAAACGTTTTTTCGCTCCAGAGTTAGTTTTAATTTTTGGCATTGTTTGATAATTATGTAAAAATTAAATTTTGAAATTTGGAATGCAAAAGTAATGAAAATTACCCTATAATTCCAGCATCCGTATGAAAATTATTTCTTGATAGCTTTAGGGGAGAAGATGATGCTCATACGCTTACCTTCTAATTTAGGCATATCGTCTGGCTTACCTACATCTTCTAAACCTTTAGCGAAATTCAAAAGCAACATTTCACCACGCTCCTTAAACACAATCGTTCTACCCACAAAGTGCACGTAAGCTTTCACTTTAGCACCTTCTTTTAGGAAATTAACGGCATGTTTTAATTTGAAATTGAAATCATGCTCATCCGTGTTAGGACCGAAACGAATCTCTTTAATGACCGTTTTCGTGGCATTGGCTTTGATTTCCTTCTGTTTCTTCTTTTGATCATACTTGAATTTAGCATAATCGATGATCTTACAAACAGGAGGGACTGCTTTAGGAGAAATCTCCACAAGATCTAAATTCTGAGCTCCAGCTAATTCCAAAGCCTTCGCAAAGGGATAAACTCCCACCTCAATATTCTCGCCTACTAAACGAACCTCCTCTACACCACGAATTAACTGATTAATGCGGTATGGCTCTTCTTCTCTTCTGTTTCCTCTGTAATTGTTATTCGGGCGTAAAGCCATAAAATAAAATGGGTTTAATATAGATTAAATCGAAAGCTAAATCAAAATTAACGCAATTGCAAGCAAAAAGCGCATAAGCTCCTATTTTTCATAGGTTAAGGACTGGATTTCTTCTTGTGCCATCGCGATGAAAGCGTCCAAAGTCATCGATCCCACATCTCCGTCACCTTTCTTACGAACGCTGACAATACCTTCTGCTTGTTCCTTTTCACCTACTACAATCATGAAAGGCACTTTAGCGATTTCCGCATCGCGAATTTTACGCCCCATCTTTTCATTCCGGTGATCTACATACCCACGTAAATCTTTCTCTTGTAAGCGTAAGTACAATTCGTTCGCATAATCCTCGTATTTCTCAGAAATAGGAAGAACAGCGATTTGATCCGGTGATAACCATAGAGGGAAATTACCCGCAGTATTCTCGATTAAAATAGCCACGAAACGTTCTAATGAACCAAATGGTGCACGGTGAATCATGACTGGACGGTGTTTCATATTATCTGAACCCGTATATTCTAATTCAAAACGTTGTGGTAATTGATAATCTACCTGAATGGTACCTAACTGCCACTTACGACCCAAGGCATCTTTCACCATAAAGTCAAGCTTAGGGCCATAGAAAGCCGCTTCGCCGTATTCAATTACGGTAGGAAGACCTTTGGCTTCTGCTGAACGAATAATCGCTGACTCAGCCCGATCCCAATCTTCATCGTTACCGATGTACTTTTCTCTGTTCTCTTTATCACGCAAAGAAACTTGAGCTGAATAGGAATCAAAACCTAAGGCTTTGAACACATATAAAACCAAGTCAATTACCTTCATAAACTCGTCCTCTACTTGATCAGGACGACAGAAAATGTGCGCATCATCTTGAGTAAAGCCTCTTACACGCGTTAAACCGTGCAATTCACCACTTTGCTCATACCGATATACCGTACCAAACTCCGCTAAACGCAAAGGCAAATCCTTGTAAGAACGAGGCTTTGTCTTGTAAATCTCGCAGTGGTGAGGGCAATTCATCGGTTTTAAGAAGAATTCCTCATTTTCATCTGGCGTACGAATGGGTTGGAAAGAATCCTTTCCGTATTTCGCATAGTGACCAGAAGTCACATATAATTCTTTGCTCGCAATGTGCGGTGTTATGACAGGAGAATAACCCGCTCTTACCTGCGCACGACGTAAAAAGTTTTCTAAACGCTCACGCAATAATGTGCCTTTAGGCAACCACAAGGGTAGACCCATGCCTACTTTCTCGGAAAAGGCGAACAATTCCATTTCCTTACCGAGTTTACGGTGGTCACGGCGTTTAGCTTCTTCTAATAAGGTCAAATATTCTTCTAATTCTTTCGCTTTAGGGAAAGTGATCGCATAAATACGCGTTAATTGCTTTCGTTTTTCGTCGCCACGCCAGTAGGCTCCAGCCACAGAAAGTAATTTGACGGATTTAATAAAACCCGTATTAGGGATATGTGGTCCACGGCATAAATCCGTGAAATTACCTTGGTTATAAAAGGTGATCGAGCCATCAGCTAAACCATCAATTAATTCTAATTTGTATTCGTCGCCCTTCTCTTGGAAATAAGAAATGGCATCAGCCTTAGAAACAGACGTACGAACATATTCATTTTTCGTACGTGCTAATTCCAGCATTTTATCTTCGATCGCCTTGAATTGATCTGAACCAAATTCTTGCTCTCCTAAGTCGATATCGTAGTAAAAACCGTTTTCAATAGCTGGCCCGATACCAAATTTGGTACCTGGATACAAAGCCTCGATCGCTTCTGCTAATAAGTGAGCAGATGAATGCCAAAAGGTCTTTTTCCCATCTGCATCATTCCAGGTTAACAATTGTAAAGCTGCATCTGCTTCAATAGGAGTGGAGGAATCCACTACTTCACCATTTAAATTAGCCGCTAACACGTTACGTGCTAAACCTTCTGAAATAGACAAGGCTACTTGAAAAGGAGTGATTCCATTTTCAAATTCTCTTACTTGTCCGTCGGGAAATGTAATTTTGATCATTCTAAAAAATTTGTGCAAAGGTACAAATTAAGGCGCAATGTATTGAAATGCGCACCTGATTAATTTTGAGATAAAGAATCTGACGAAACAGCCAGTGAATCTGAAGCAGATTCTGCGCGCTTGATGGGTAATAAACCTTGTTTGGCTAAATCAAAATACACCAATTCCGCTTGCAAGGATTTCGTTTTAGGATATACTTTAAGCACCTGTTTATAGACCAAAGCCGCCTGAGAATATTTTTTCATTTTAACCAAAAAACGAGCCCAATACCGCATAAAATAGGGATCCATCGGGTATTTCTTCAAACTAGCTAAAATGAGTTGCTGGTAGCGCAAGGAGGCAAGCTTTTGTAAAGCCTGATCATAAAACACATAGACTAAAGGCGATTCATCTGCAGGCTTAGTATCCATCAAAGTATAAAGTCGAACAGAATCTGAAACGGCATACTCTTTCACAGCCTTAAAGACGGCCTTATCAAGGGTCGGCAAATGCTCGGCATTAATTTTCTTTATATAATAGCGGCCTAAACTCATCTGCTTTGTGGCAACATAATTTTGAGCCAGTAAAAGACTATTTTGTGGAGAATTCCAATCCGTAATTTCAACCAATTTCGCGCGATCAAGCGAAGTAGAATAATCCTCTACTTTTTGCTTAATCTGGGCTGAAAGTGCTAAATAGGCAGGCTCGCCGGGATTATCACGCAAGGATCTTTCTAGATCCTGGTCCGCTAAACCATAGGCATGCAGAGTCACATAATTTTTCGCACGTAAATAATACAAGTTCGCACTCGGCTGATCTTCCAGTTGCAGGGTTAGAAATTGAATGTTCTTTTCCGCTTGCTGACCTACGGAAATGGCTTGCTGATCTGGTATCTTTTCTCCTTTAGAATCTGGGGAACTTTGGCAAGACCATATAAACAAACACCCTAAAAAGAATACTCTTATAGCCATTTTAATACAAAATCAATCATCCAACGTACTTTCACGCCGTAAGGAGGATAGAAGTTTTTCAGTAAATTAGTTCGTTGAATGACCACTGATTTTTGGTTAGAAAATTCCACAAAACCATAGTGACCACCTGATTTACCAATGCCTGAGTGATTTACTCCACCAAAAGGCAATTCATTATGCCCAAATTGAATCAAACAATCATTGACGACTGACGTTCCCGAACTCGTATGATCCAAAATGTAGTGATTAAACTCCGCATTAGTCGAAAACACATACAAAGCCAGTGGTTTATCTCCCTGACGAATGCTTGCTGTGACTTGTAATTCATCTTGATAGGACATCACCGGTAGGATAGGGCCAAAAATTTCCTCCTGCATGATGCGCATCTCCGGAGTGCAATGAATCAATACAGTAGGCTCAATAAAGCAATCGTCCGCATCGGTCTTTCCACCAAACAACACTTGTGCCCCTTTCTCTTTCGCATCCTCTAAAAGCGAAACGATGCGATCAAAATGACGGCGATTCACAATCCGGGCATAATCTTTACTTTTGGCTACGTTCTTTCCGTAAAAAGTTTCAACCGTCGCCTCTAACGCTTTCAAAAATGAATAATAATTCTTCTCATGAAGATAGAGGTAATCTGGAGCGATGCAGGTTTGGCCATTATTCAAGAACTTACCCCAGGCAATTTTCGCTGCAGCCTCTTCCACATTCACATCAGGGCCCACAATCGCAGGCGATTTACCCCCTAATTCAAGAGTTACGGATGTCAAATGCTTGGCAGCCGCTGCCATCACCACTTTACCAATTGCCGGACTCCCAGTGAAAAAAATATGATCAAATTTCTGCTCTAATAAAAAAGTAGATACGGAGGCATCCCCCTCAAAAACAGCTACTTCACTCGGATCAAATAAGGATGAAATCATCTTTTGAATAAATGCCGCGGTGGCAGGGCTCAATTCTGAAGGTTTCAAAATCACCGCATTTCCGGCCGCAATGGCATGCACCAAGGGACAAATCGACAAATTAAATGGGTAATTCCAAGGAGAAATGATCAAACAAAGCCCTTTAGCTTCGTACTGCACTAATCCTTTCGTTCCCAAAAGCATCAGGGGCGTTGAAACCGATTGAGGCTTCATCCATGACTTCAAGTGCTTAATGGTATGGTTAATTTCTCGCTTTACACCTAACATCTCCGCTATCACCACTTCAGAAGCTGGCTTCTTAAAATCAGCATATAAGGCGTCACACAATTCGTTCTTGTGTTGCATCAAATAGCTTTCGATTTTGCGTAATTTCTCCATTCGCTCGGTAGCAGAAGAAGTAGATAAACGCAATAAAGCGGATTTCTGAAGGCTCAGAACGTCTAAAATTTGATTTTCCATCGTTAAAAAATGAATTGCAATTTTTCTTCTAATTCGTCAAAATAGTAATTGTTCCCACTGGGTTTACGTAGCGAATGTCCGGCTACATACCATAATCCATCTCCTGGATAAACAGCTAAACTAGCCGATTTACAGTTCTGATTCGCCTTGTCTGCAGAGAATTCAGCAATAAAAACGTGGTTCATTAAATCTTGTAATTCATCCCAATTAGCAAAGGTTTTCTGTCCTTCTTCACTGTCTTGATACGTAAAACTCAAGGAGGCAAAAGACATTTCACCCTCGATCTTACGCCAATTTCCTTTGCGATCCATGAATTGAAATCCTAAATAAAGCGGTAATTCACGACCATCGATTTCGAACATCGCTTGCATAAATTCTTGAATTAACGATTCCTGAGGCTCTAAATACAAGGGCACGTTGGGTGTTGTGTCATTCGCTTCCAACGTAATAAAAGGCTCCTGGTCTTTAGGGGAGCAAGATCCTGTCACATATTCTTGGAAAGCAGACATCAAACGATCTCGCCAAACCAAAGGCAATTCACCTTCATAAGTCCAGCTATCATCAGGCACCAAACCATCCGCAATTAATTCTTCACGCGAAAAATCCGAGCGATCAATGTATTGAATTTCAATTGCCACCGAGGGCTTGTCTGTATCAAATTGCAAAAAAGAAAATACAGCTTCTAAATGATAAGGCGCTGGCACATTAATGGGCGACTCATAGAATAGTTTGAAGCTGCGGGATAATTTATTCGGGTTCATCTAAAGGGAATTAAGATACAAAGCTACGGTTTTCGCCGTATCAATTTTAGCACTCGCGGTTTTAATAAAAGAAGGAAGGCAAATGATTTCTTTGGGAATCTCTGCAGAACTGAGCAGCCCCGGCTCTACGGAAAATGACATAGGCATGGAGGATTCCAAAAACAAAACCAATTTATTTCCCCAAAATGCGTCCGGAATTCCAGCCACGAAAAGGGGCAAGGAGGTCAATGAACGATATACTTGTTCAATTTTCTCTGGTTGTAACTTGATACCGCCAGAATTAATGACACGATCTAAACGTCCTTTTAAGACAAATTGACCCGCGGCCACCAGTTCAACCACATCTCTTGTCTCTATCCATTTGTTTTCGGTCGTCGGAGCACAAATCAATAAACAATCTTCGTCAGTCTGAGCGATTTGGACACCTGGCAATGTTTGAAAATAGGACTGATTCCAAGTCCTGTAGGCAATATGGGAAACCGTTTCGGTCATACCATAAGTTTCATAAACAGGAAAACCGTAGTCTTTTCGCAAGCTATCTGAGACAGATGCACCTCCTAAAAGAATACCTTTTGCCTGTTTAAAATAATCGCTGAGGTGAATTCCTGAATCGAGCATAGTCGCCCACTGCGTGGGAACAAAAGAAGTTAAATGAATGTCAGTCGGAGGAATATGGCTTAAGGGGTTTTGGCAAGGTTCGACTAAAATCAAAGATAAATCGTGTACCAAAGCACGTATTAAGACCATTGCTCCAGCTATATACAGAGGAGAAAGGGATAACAAAGCCGCATCTCCTTTTTCTAATTTCAACCAATCTCCAGTCATCTTCGCCGAAACATACAGGCGCTCACGAGATATTACAATGAGCTTTGGTTCTCCCGTTGAACCTGAAGTATGAAAGGTAAATTCCGTTTGACCCGTTCGCCAAGCCTGGCAAAAAGCAAAAACTTGCTGTTCAAATTCTGTTTCAGCAACAGGGAAATCCAAGAAGAGTGAAGCCAGGTGGCGCATATAATTAGAGAATCTTTCCAAAATTAACCAAACATTCTCTAATTTCGTAGGTTAATAAGGGTACACCCTTTAGCAAGCCCCATTTATGTCAGAAGAAGCATTTTTTAATCCCATCAATCCTGATAAAGTAGCCGAAAATCCAGGTTTACTACCGTATGCTCATACAGCAGGAGGAGCGGTTATTAAACCGGACGATATGGGTAAGGTGAAAGGACGTTCTATGCTAGCCATGCGCCAGCAAACGGATCGCCAAATGAACCAGTTGTATGAACAAATGGAGGTTTTGGCACGTCAGGCGAAATTATTAGCCGATCGAAAAGAAATATCCGAGCGCATTTATGATGCTGCCATGGGATTCGAACCCATCATCAGCGAAACCTATTATTTGTACGAAAAAGAGAATGGAGCAGACCTGCTTTCTCTGGTAGCACCAGAAGAATGGGGCCGCTCATTCAAATACAGCCGTTTTTTAGCTAAAGTAACTTTATTAGCCGACCATACGTGGGAGGTTGAATACAACGAATCAAACCAGTAAATCTATGATCTCATCTTTTCCTTGGGAAACCATTAAAACCTACGAGGATATCTTATTTCAATTCTATAATGGAATTGCTAAAATCTCCATTAATCGCCCGCACAAACACAACGCATTTACGCCATTAACGGTGCAGGAGATGTCTGAAGCGATGGAGTTAGCGCGTCAGGACACACGGGTGGGTGTAATTATATTAACAGGTGAAGGTGGAAAAGCTTTCTGCTCTGGAGGCGATCAAAGTGTTCGTGGAGATGGAGGATATGTAGGGAAAGACGCGGTGCCTCGTTTAAATGTGTTAGATCTTCAACGTCAAATCAGAACCATTCCGAAGCCTGTGGTGGCGATGGTGGCTGGTTGGGCGATAGGTGGCGGACATGTTTTACACGTCATCTGTGACTTATCGATAGCCGCAGAAAATGCACGTTTTGGACAAACAGGACCTAATGTAGGTTCTTTTGATGGAGGTTTTGGTGCTTCTTATTTAGCACGAGTAGTAGGTCAAAAGAAAGCAAGAGAAATCTGGTTACTTTGTGATCAATATGACGCGTCAGACGCGCTTCAAATGGGATTAGTGAATAAAGTAGTTCCTTTAGAAGACTTGGAAAAAACGACGGTGGAGTGGTGTGAGAAGATTTTGGAAAAAAGTCCTTTAGCGCTTCGCATGTTGAAATCTGCGTTCAACGCGGAATTAGACGGACAGGCGGGTATTCAAGAATTAGCCGGTAACGCCACACTCTTGTATTATTTATCTGACGAGGCCAAAGAAGGTAAGAATGCCTTCCTCGAAAAGCGTAAACCAGACTTCTCTAAATTCCCTAAATTCCCCTAAATATGAATTATTGGTTAGTTAAATCAGAACCGTTCAAATATTCTTGGGATGATTTCGTTAAGGAGGGGAAATCTGTTTGGGATGGGGTGCGAAATTACCAAGCCCGGAATAATATGATGGCGATGAAAAAGGGCGATTGGGTCTTTTTTTACCATTCAAACGAAGGGATGGAAGTAGTAGGTTTAGCCGAAGTGCAAAAAGAACATTTTCCAGACCCGACCACGGAAGATCCGCGTTGGGTGGTAGTCGAATTAATTCCTGTGAAAAAATTCGCTAAAACCGTAACCCTGAAAACGATGAAAGCTGACGATCGCTTATCCGGTCTAGCACTCATCAAACAATCCCGTTTATCGGTAACGCCCGTCGCAAAAGCAGAATTCGATATTATTTTAAGCCTAGCTGAATAACAGATGAAATCGATCCGTCTACTCTTTGTTTTACTTCTTTGTAGCCTAGCGGCAAACGCTCAAGAAATTAAGCGAATTGAGATTCCTATCGCAGGACAATTAGAAACCTTTTCCATTCCTTTAGGGGAAAAAGGGGTTATCGTATTAACACAAGTAGGCAAATCAGAATTCAACATTCGTAAATTCAACACGAATTTAGAGCAAGTTTGGATGAACCAGGGGAGTATCGAAGGGAATCTTGATTTTGTCACGCATTGCTACGATGGAAATAATCTATACTTACTATTCAGTCGATTTAAAAGCAACAATTATTACATCGTTCGTGTTAACCCGACTGATGGTAAACTAGAAAAATTCCAAATTTTCTCGGTAGAAAAAATGGAAATTTCAAACTTCAAGGCTTTAAATCAATCGCTCTTTATCGGAGGAATTGTGAATAATACCCCGGTTATTCTTTTTACCAATTTAAGTGAAAAAAGAACGCGCATACTTCCAGCTGTGGTTAACGGACAAGCAGAAATCCAGTCCATGGATTTAGATACGACACAACAGCAAATCAATGTGGTCTATTCCGTAGGTAAAAAGGCAAAGAACTACCAACTAATTTTGAAATCCTTTGATGAGGATGGAAATCAATTAGGGCAAATTACGATGAACCCGAAAGAGGAGTACGCTCAAATGAATGCTAAATCCACTCAACTGAACGATTCCTTGCAGGTAGTAGTGGGTACCTATGGCCACAAAGGCTCTATTGGATCCTCTAAAGGACCTAGTTCTCAAGGATTGTATTTCAGTTCCTATCTGGATGGTGATTTACAGGAATCCAAGTTTACAAGCTTTACCCAGTTTACGAACTTCTTTAATTTCTTAGGTGAAAAGCAAAAGAATAAACAAGAGAAAAAGATTAAATCGAAAGAAGAAAAAGGGGAGGAGCTTCGATTGGATTATCGCTTATTAATGCATGAAATCATTAAAAAAGGGGACCATTATATCGTCGTAGCGGAAGCCTTTTATCCGGATTATAAATATGTGAATTATTCTCCTTTTGGTGGAACCTTAGGAATGCTAGGTGGCGGACTCTATTCTCCTTGGAATATGCTTTATAATCCCTATCGTTGGGGCTACGGAAATTACGGATTGTATTCGCCATTTTCCAGCTATTATAGCCCATGGGGATACAGAGGATACAACTCCTATAGTAATTCACAGCAATTTGATGGTTGGATTTATACCCACGCAGTCATCGCTGAATTAGATGAAAAAGGTAACGTATTGTGGGATCAATCCATCGATTTGAATAATATCAAAGAGGATAAGTTGATTCAAAAAATAAAGACCTCCTTACATGGAGATATGTTGACTTTATCTTACCAAAGAGGGAACAACATCATCTCTAAATACATCAGCGCACAAGGTCAATCGGGCGATGAAAAAATACAAGAATTAAGTACTCAAAATGAGGGTGATAAAATCCGCCGTCAAGAAAAATCAGATTTACATTATTGGTACAGCAATCACTTTATCGCTTCAGGCAACCAAACCATTAACAATTCAGAGGAAGGAAGACGCTCCGTTTATTTCCTAACTAAAATCCCATTGAACCCCTAAAATTTGAAAAATTCAGCTTCTATTGCCATTGAAACACCCGCATTTTGGGGTAAAAATTACGAATTAATTGACTCCGGTGGGTTCGAAAAGCTCGAGCAATTTGGGGCTTTTGTGGTGAGACGTCCGGAGCCACAGGCGGTTTGGCAAAAATCATTATCTGAAGAATTTTGGGCTAGTAAGGCGAATGCTTATTTCAAAAAAGAAAAGGGAAGCAATGAACGCGGTGTTTGGGAAGTAAAGAAAGGCGTACCGGATAAATGGTTTATGCCGTATCAATCGGAGACTTTGGATCTAAATTTTAAGATTTCCTTGTCCTCCTTCAAACACGTGGGGATATTTCCGGAGCAAGCATCGAACTGGGAGTTTTTGGCAAAAAACATTCCTTTGTTAAAAACACCGAAGCCTAAAATCCTAAACTTATTCGCCTATACAGGCGGTGCGAGTTTAGCCTGCAAGCAGGTGGGCGCTGATGTCACACACGTGGATTCGGTAAAACCCGTTTTATCCTGGGCAAGGGAAAATATGGAAGTATCAAAGCTAGACAACATCCGCTGGATGGCAGAAGATGCGCTTAAATTCGTGAAACGCGAAGCCAGACGTGGTAATTTCTACCAAGGTATCTTGTTAGATCCTCCAGCCTATGGACGCGGTCCAGAAGGAGAAAAATGGGTATTAGAAGAGCAAATCGATGATATGTTACGTTCTGTGAAGGAGATATTAGATCCGAAAGAACACATCCTTTTAACGAATGTCTATTCCTTAGGCTTCTCTACCTTAGTTGTTGAAAATTTAATGAAAGGTATTTTCAATGTGCCCGAAAAGGCAGAATCAGGAGAGATCTATTTGAACGATGAATACGATAAAAAACTCCCCTTAGGAGTCTTTTATCGCTATCTATATCAGTCTTAGTTTTTCGGATAAATCACGCCTTTAGCAGCTAAAAGCGTGTTTTTCATTAAGGAAACGATGGTCATAGGACCTACACCTTTGGGTACAGGCGTAATATATGAGCATTTAGGAGCTACATCATCGAAATCCACATCACCCTTTAAAGCAAAGCCTGATTTCTTTGTCGCGTCTTCTACGCGTGTTAAACCTACGTCGATCACAACGGCTCCCGGTTTGATGTGTGCTGCTTTGATAAACTCTGGTATACCCAAGGCCGCAATAACAATATCCCCTTGAGAACAAATTTCTGCTAAGTTAGTCGTTCTAGAATGCGTTAAGGTAACCGTGCAGTTACCCACCGGGTGATTACGCTGCATTAAGATGGACATCGGTAAACCCACAATTTGAGAGCGACCTACTACCACGCAATGCTTTCCTGCTGTTTCAATCTTGTAATAAGCTAATAAATCCAACACTCCTTGCGGAGTGGCAGAGATATATGCCGGTAATCCTTTTGCCATGCGACCTATATTGATCGGATGGAAACCATCAACGTCCTTAGACGGATGAATCGTTTCCATCACTTTATCTGGATTAATGTGCTTTGGAAGTGGTAATTGAACGATTAAACCATCCATATCCGGATTGTCGTTCACTTTTTGAACCTCTGCTAATAAATCAGCCTCAGAGATCGATGGATCAAAACGCAACAGGGTAGAGGCAAAACCTAGTTCCTCACATGACTTCACTTTATTGGCCACATAGGTTTCTGAGGCGCCGTTGTTACCCACGAGTATAGCCACGAGATGAGGGGCTTTTTGGCCCGCAGCGACCATTTGTTTTACTTCTTCACCGATCGCGACTTTCATCGTTTCAGCGACCATCTTTCCATCAATAATCTGACTCATATGCTTATTTTTTACGTGCTTTTTTAGGTGCAGGAGCCGCGTCGCCAAGCGCTAAACACTCCTCCAATGTTAAATCTGCTGGTTCGGTTCCTTTAGGGATCTTTACATTGCGTTTACCGATTTGGATATACGGCCCATACATTCCATTTACCACTTTTACCGTTTCATTTTCCGCAAATTCCTTAATAAACTTATTCGCTTCCACTTTACGCTTCGCTTCGATTAATTCAATCGCACGAGCTTGATCAATGGTAGCTAAATTATCCGTTTTGGCTAACGAATAATATTTGCCATTGTGTTTTACATAGGGACCAAAACGGCCTTTACCCGTCTCAATCAAGGAATCCTCAAAATACCCTAATCCACCTGCTTCCGCATCTTTCAAGGCTTGTGCAATCACGGCAATCGCTTGATCCATTTCAATCGTGAAGGGATCGTGGGTATCTGGCAAACTCGTAAACTTGCCATCGTATTTAATATAAGGACCTAATTTACCAGCACCAATAATTACCGGCATATCGTTATGAATACCCACTTCGCGAGGCAATTTAGGGCGTTCTAATAAGGCCAAAGCTTCTTCAAAAGTCAATGTACTCACCGATTGCGTCTTCATTAAATTCGCAAAAACTGGTTTTTCTTCCTCAGAAGATTCTCCTAACTGTACAAAGGGTCCAAATTTTCCCAAACGAACCGATACTAAACGTCCCGTTTTCGGATCTACACCTAATTCACGTCCACCACCCACAGAACTGCGGTTGATAGATTTAGAATCTTCAATCGTTTGGTGGAAAGACTTATAGAAATTCTTCATTAAGACGGTCCACTCTAATTTACCTTTAGCGATGTTATCAAATTCATCCTCCATCTCCGCAGTAAACGTATAATCGACCACGTTTTCGAAGTTTTCGACTAAGAAATCCGTCACCAAAGTTCCGATATGTGTAGGGAATAATTTCGCTTTTTCCGTACCCACCGTCTCCGTTGCCTTATTCCCAGCAATTTCGTTGTTCGAAAGTACCCAAGTTTGGAATTCACGCTCTCTTCCGGGGCGATCTTCTTTCACCACATACGCACGCTTAATGATGGTGGAAATGGTGGGAGCATAAGTCGAAGGACGACCGATCCCTTTTTCTTCCAAAGCCTTCACTAAACTCGCCTCCGTATAACGTGGCGCAGCACGAGTGAAACGCTCTTGCGCCTTCATTTCATCTAATGCTAATACTTGACCGACGTTCAAAGGAGGCAACATATCTTTGTTCTCATCCTCTTCCTCGTCATCCTTGCCTTCTAAATAGGCCTTCAAGAAACCTTCAAAAGCAATCACTTCTCCTTGAGCAGATAGAAGCTCTGGAGTGGTTGAAATATCGATCAAAGCGGTCGTACGCTCAATCAAGGCGTCTGCCATTTGCGACGCAATCGCACGCTTCCAAATTAATTCATATAAACGCTTCTCGCGTGCATCACCTGTGATACTGTGGTTCGCAAAATCCGTCGGACGGATGGCTTCGTGAGCCTCTTGCGCACTTTCTGATTTGGTTTTAAATTGACGACTGTAGTGGAATTTAGCGCCATAAGCTGATTCAATTTCCGCTTTCGCCTTATCACGCGCTTCTTGCGATAACATCGTAGAATCGGTTCGCATATAAGTAATACGACCTGATTCGTAGAGTTTTTGGGCGACAGACATCGTAGTCGCCACGGCAAAACCTAGTTTACGAGAAGCCTCTTGTTGTAAGGTAGAAGTTGTAAATGGAGGTGCAGGAGATTTTTTCGCCGGTTTCGTTTCTAAGCTTTTGATGCTAAACGCAGCGCCTACACATTTTTTCAAGAAGTCTAATGCATCATTTTCTTTGGCAAAAGCCTTCGATAATTCTGCTTTCAACACTTTTTTACCCGGTAAATCAAAATGAGCGACTACTTTAAAAGTGGCCACCGCCTCGTGATTTTCGATTTCACGCTCGCGTTCTACAATTAACCGAACCGCTACCGATTGTACACGACCAG
Source organism: Aquirufa antheringensis (assembly GCF_023921165.1). Taxonomy (NCBI): domain Bacteria; kingdom Pseudomonadati; phylum Bacteroidota; class Cytophagia; order Cytophagales; family Flectobacillaceae; genus Aquirufa; species Aquirufa antheringensis. The sequence goes on along the minus strand of NZ_CP049835.1, from coordinate 2,214,029 downwards.
CTGACAAACCTTTTTGCACTTTAGACCAAAGAACCGGCGATAATTCGAATCCAATCAAGCGATCCATAATCCGACGCGCCTGCTGTGCATTCACTAAATCCATATCAATGGTACGTGGCTGGGTGATGGCTTGTAAGATAGCAGGCTTCGTAATTTCGCGGAAAACAATGCGCTTCGCGTTATCCTTTAATCCTAATGCTTCTTTTAGATGCCACGAAATCGCTTCTCCCTCCCGGTCGTCGTCCGTCGCTAACCAGACCTCCTCAGATGATTTCGCTAGACTTTTTAACTCAGAAATGACTTTGGTTTTATCTGCAGACACCACATAAGTAGGAGCAAAATCATTCTCCACATCAATAGCCTTATCTCCTTTAATAGGCAAATCGCGTACGTGACCAAAAGAAGACTTCACCACGAAATCCTTTCCCAAATATCCTTCTATGGTCTTCGCTTTCGCTGGAGACTCAACGATGACTAAATTTTTTGCCATTATGCTGGTTAAAAAATGAAATTCTTAAAATGACCTCAAATATAAGGGCTCTAAATTTAACAAAGAGGCAAAATTTGACGAAAAGCTAAAAAAAATTATTCTGGAATATTTCCAATGCGAATTCTTGAATTAATATTTACTCGAAATCCGATGTAACTAAATTGACCATTGATAAAGTTAGCAATCGCCTCTAATCGAAAGATCTTGAACACCCCATCAAGACCATATCCAACCTCATTATAGAGTAAATTCTGATTCTGAACATAATTAGCGTTAGCAATTAACACTTCCTTTACGTACAATTTTTTCATTCCTAATAAAGGCTTTAACCATAGATTAGAAAATTGAAAGAAGCTCAGTGCTTCGACATAAGCTCCGGCTGTGGAATTTGCATAATGATTCACATTCAATCGCTGATTTGTACCAGAAGTAAAGTTTTGGTAATAACCGACTAAACGCTCCGAAGCTAACATTTCCCCCGCCTGAATTAAGTTTAACGAACCATTATAATGTTTAAAATCGATAAAATAAGCTGGTTTATTTCCAATAAAAGTCCCTGCATTAATTAATAAGCCCATCTTAATCCAAGGGTTCACTTCAATATTATGTAGATAAGACAATTCCACTTGATTAAAATCAGTCAAAGATCCACCCACGTCTTTCCACCCAGCCCGGTATTTCGCTAATAACAGGGGAGAGGAACCCCAATCCGTCAGACGCGTATTCGCTCGGTAACTTTGAGTCAAAAAGGGCCTAAAACCCACTTGTAACTGAGTAATAAAAGATTGATGGGTCGCAAATCCTTCCTGGGTATACTCTGAATTCGTCGGATTATTCGGCTTAAAGTCGCGATTCAAGAAGTTAATCCAATAATAATCCGTTGTGTTATCCATCTGTGAACGTTCCGAATATTCGATTAACGATTTCAAAAAGAAGCGAGCAGAGAAGCGTTTAGTGAAATTCAGCGAAGTGAATTTAGAACGATAAATCTTCATCTGATTGTTCTTCAACAACAGCGTTGACAGTGAATTCATCTCGGGAGAGATCGTATTCTCCGGATTATACTGCGCCACAAAATCCCCATTAGTCACGGTTAGATCGAAAGAATCACCTCGATAGCGTAATCTAACTAGACCCGAGTTTCGGTTTATGCCAAAAGCTCTCCGTCCTAAAACTTCTGCCTCTAACATATGGTAACGCGACCAATGCTTTCTGAAAACTAAAGCTGTATTAGCTACAAATCCTTCTACCGTATTAAAATTGGAATCAAAAACCGGCGATTTATAATAGATTTCAAATGGATAATAATCACGCTTGAATTCCCCAAAATAAAAGGACTTACTTAAAATCAACTGAGATGGATTAAAAGGGGTTACTTTAAAACTATCAATCACCACCTCGCGATTCTTCATTCCCGGAACTTCTGTAAAAAATGCGGGATCCAATCCTATATTTGTTTCAGCCGTTTTATAATAGACTGAATCAATCATCACTAAATTAGAGGTGGGACGTTGCTTCCACTTTCGTAATAAGGATCCGTGTAAATTGGTCAAAAACTGGTTTGCATAGGTTTCATCAAAAGCAACGGCAGAGATATTTAATGTTTCTTTGGCATTTTTGGGCTCTTCAAATAGGCTAGCTTCAAATTTCCATTCTGACGGTTTCCCTATCGTTTCTTGATCCCATACATATTCGCCATCACTTCCTAATAAACCCGCTAAGAGTCGAATTTGCCCCTTTTTAGGAATCCATTTTCCTTGAAAGTTTTGATTTTGCAAATCAAAAGAATAATCGATTGCATCTGCAAATACAGCCCCTTCAAATCGCACCAACCAACCCGCTTCATCTAAGGTTAATGTTCCCTTAAATAAACGGTCGCGACGTATTTTAGGCACTACTTGAAATTGATAGCAAGCTTTACCTTCGACTAAGGTGTCTCCTTTAAAATTAAAATGGTAATAGGATTTCGCTTGATAACTCAAAGGTGAGACGCAGGACGTTCCCACATAATCTTGGTAAAAATCAGGCCAAAGAAAAAGCGTAGGTTTCGTATACTTCTTATGAAAAGTCTGAACAGATTCAATACCGTGGATTAATTGATTCAAATGACCCACTTGCACTTCTGATATGGTTTGATTCCCATACCATTGCCCCATTTGAATCCCTTCTTTAGCGACTAGTCGCTTGCGAGCAATACCAATAACCTGATTAAATCGTGCCTTTTCTTGCACCTTAACACGCATCTTAAAAGAACCAATGGACTTACCATGTTCCTCAGCGGAACTCAAAGCTCTGTCTAGTATGGAAGCAGGACTGAGGGATTGCGCTTGACTTTCATTTGGATCAAAATGAAAAAAACATCCAATCAAAAGCAATATTTTCAAATAGTTCAAGCGATGTGGATCTTAAAATGTTCAAATAGTCCTATTATAAATAGGTTAAATCAAGCAATAAAACAAAGTTCCTAATAATTCCCTAACAAAGGAAATGTTCTCATAAAATAGTGGCAAAATTGAAGCTAATCTATTAATTTTGTAAACATTTTTTACCAAACACTTTTACCATGGCCTTTGACATTGAAATGATTAAAGCTGTTTACGATCGCATGCCGGCTCGCATTGCTGCGGCTCGTGCGTTAACAGGTAAACCGCTTACGTTAACTGAAAAAATTCTTTATAGCCATTTATGGGAAGGAACAGCTTCTTCTGCGTATGCAAGAGGTGCTTCTTATGTAGATTTTGCACCAGACCGTGTGGCGATGCAAGATGCAACTGCTCAAATGGCCTTGTTACAATTCATGCAAGCAGGTCGTCCACAAGTGGCCGTACCTTCTACCGTGCATTGTGATCACTTAATTGAAGCAAAAGTAGCCTCTACTACGGATTTAAAAGTAGCAGTGGATAAAAATAAAGAGGTTTATGACTTCTTATCGTCAGTTTCTGACAAATACGGTATCGGTTTCTGGAAACCAGGTGCAGGTATTATTCACCAAGTAGTATTAGAAAATTATGCTTTCCCAGGCGGAATGATGATCGGAACGGATTCACACACGGTTAACGCGGGTGGTCTTGGAATGATCGCCATCGGTGTAGGTGGAGCAGATGCTTGCGATGTCATGGCAGGTTTAGCTTGGGAATTAAAGTTCCCTAAACTAATTGGTGTTAAGTTAACAGGTAAATTAAATGGTTGGACATCTCCTAAAGATGTTATCCTAAAAGTGGCAGGTATCCTGACCGTAAAAGGTGGAACGGGTGCAGTCGTTGAGTATTTCGGCGAAGGCGCGACTTCTATGTCATGTACTGGTAAAGGAACGATTTGCAACATGGGTGCTGAGATCGGTGCTACTACGTCTACTTTCGGTTACGATGCTTCTATGGCGCGTTACTTAGAGTCGACAGGACGTGCAGATGTCGCTGCTTTAGCGAATGGTGTTAAAGAACATTTAACAGCAGATCCAGAAGTGTATGCAAACCCAGAAAAATACTTTGATCAAGTAATCGAAATCGATTTAGATACATTAGAACCTTATTTGAACGGTCCTTTCACACCGGATTTAGCTACGCCTATTTCTAAAATGAAAGAAATGGCAGAGAAAAACGGCTGGCCTACAAAAATCGAAGTAGGTTTAATCGGTTCTTGTACTAACTCTTCTTATGAAGATATCGCGCGTGCCGCTTCTTTAGCGAAGCAAGTAGCTGCGAAAGGATTGAAGACGAAAGCACAATTCACGATCACTCCTGGTTCTGAATTAGTTCGTTACACGATCGAGCGTGATGGTTTCATCTCGACATTTGATTCTATCGGAGCCACGGTATTCTCCAATGCTTGTGGACCTTGTATTGGCCAATGGGCTCGTCCAGGTGCAGAAAAAGGGGAGAAGAACACGATTGTTCACTCGTTCAACAGAAACTTTGCAAAACGTGCAGATGGTAACCCGAACACGTTTGCTTTCGTAGCTTCACCAGAAATGGTCACTGCTTTAGCGATTGCGGGTGACCTAACGTTCAATCCATTAACGGATACGTTAACAAACGAAAAAGGAGAACAAGTAAAATTAGACGCACCTACGGGAGACGAATTACCTAAATTAGGTTTCGCTGCGGAAGATGCAGGCTATCAAGCTCCTGCAGCCGATGGTTCAGGCGTTCAAGTGAAAGTATCATCTACGTCTGATCGTTTACAATTATTAGATCCATTCGCAGCATGGGAAGGTTCTGACTTGAAAGGGTTGAAATTGTTAATAAAGGCCAAAGGTAAATGTACTACGGATCACATCTCGATGGCAGGTCCTTGGTTGAAATACCGTGGTCACTTAGATAACATTTCGAATAACATGTTAATCGGAGCGGTTAACTTCTATAATGAGAAGACGGACAACGTGAAGAATGCATTAACAGGTGAATATGGTCCAGTTCCAGCTACTCAGCGTGCTTACAAAGCAGCTGGTGTAGGAACTATTGTAGTAGGAGATACAAACTATGGAGAAGGATCATCTCGTGAGCATGCTGCGATGGAACCACGTCACTTAGGTGTTCGTGCCGTTTTAGTGAAGTCATTTGCTCGTATCCACGAAACCAACTTGAAGAAGCAAGGGATGTTAGCCTTAACTTTTGCAAACGAGGCTGATTACGATAAAATCCAAGAGGATGATTCTATCAACATCGTAGGTTTAGGAGGCTTTGCTCCTGAAAAATCATTAACGATCGAATTAGTTCACGCGGATGGTAGCACAGATAGTTTTGCTGTGAACCACACGTACAATGAGCAACAAATCGAATGGTTTAAAGCTGGTGGTGCCTTAAACATCATCCGTGCATCCGTAAAATAATTTGAAATAGGGGCGAAATTGCTTAATTTTGCCCCTTATTATTTAAAATAAGCCCTAACAAACCCATGGCAGCGATTAACGCAGTTAAAATATTTTCTGGTTCTGCATCTAATTATTTAGCAAAGGATATTGCGAAGTATTATGGAAAAGATTTGGGCGCAGTAACGAACCTACGCTTCTCAGATGGTGAAATGTCACCTAGTTTTGATGAATCAGTGCGTGGTTGTGATGTGTTTATCATTCAGTCTACATTCCCCTCTGCGGACAATTTAATGGAGTTGTTATTAATGATTGATGCTGCTAGACGCGCGTCTGCTCACTATGTAACAGCTGTCATTCCGTATTTTGGGTATTCACGTCAAGATCGGAAGGATCGTCCACGGGTAGGTATTGGAGCTAAATTAGTGGGTAATTTATTGACAGCAGCTGGAGCTGATCGTTTAATGACGATTGACTTACACGCTGGTCAAATCCAAGGTTTCATGGACTTCCCAGTGGATCACTTGGAAGGAAATGCCATCTTCGTTCCGTATTTGAAATCATTAAATTTAGAGAACATTCTTTTCGCATCACCCGATGTGGGAGGCGTTGTTCGCACACGTAACATGGCCAAATTCTTCAATGCGGAAATGGTTATTTGCGATAAGCACCGTAAACGCGCTAATGAAATTGCTTCCATGCAATTAATTGGAGACGTGAAAGGCGCAGATGTAATCCTAGTCGATGACTTAATTGATACTGGTGGTACCTTATGCAAAGCCGCACAATTAATTATGGATAAAGGAGCAAATTCAGTAAGGGCGGTTGTTACCCACCCCGTTTTATCAGGTAAGGCGTATGAAAACATTTCTAATTCTGTTTTGACAGAGTTATTGGTGACAGATACCATTCCTCAGAAACAAACGTGTGACAAAATTAAGGTACTTTCAGTAGCTGAGCTTTTTGCGAAGGCGATTGGTCGTATCCGTGATCACGAATCTATCAGTTCATTATTTATTAAATATTAATTTCAACCGTTTCTAGGGGATAGCCAATGTGCGAAAGACTAGAAGCATTAACAAAAACAAGATGAAAAAATTAGAGATTGTAGGGTTTAAAAGAGCGAATCTCGGTACGAAGAGCGCAAATGATTTACGTAACGAAGCAATGGCACCCTGTGTATTATACGGTGGTTCTGAGCAAGTTCACTTTGCTGTTCCAATGATCCTTTTCCGTGAATTATTATATTCAGCGGATGTATACGAAGTTGAATTAAACATTGAGGGTACGAAATACCGTGCGATCTTACAAGATGCACAGTTCCACCCTGTAAACGAGATGATCTACCACGTAGACTTCTTGGAAATCCAAAAAGGTAAAGCGATCAAGATTGCTGTGCCTATTAAAGTAACTGGAAATTCTCCAGGTGTTATCAAAGGGGGTAAAATGGTGCAAAAATTACGTAAGGTAACTTTACGTGGTCAAGCAGAAAACATTCCTGATTTCGTAACAGTTGATATTTCTGGTTTAGACTTAGGTCAAACAGTCAAAGTAAACAAACTACAAGTGGAAGGATGTGAGATCTTAAATCCAATGTCTAACCCAGTAGCAACAATCGATATCCCAAGAGCATTAAGAGGTAAAATCAACGCTTAATTTCAAACGGATTCACAGATTGATAGATAAAGAAAAAGCCCCGCAAATGCGGGGCTTTTTTAATGCCTATAGATATAGGAAACTATTTCTTCGCCACCATCGCTTTCACGATAGGAGCTTTCTCCATCTTCGTTGCAGAAGCGTGATCGTTATCTCCTACGTGAATGTAAGGAGCAATCACTAATGAAACGATGGACATCAATTTAATCAAGATGTTCATAGATGGACCTGACGTATCCTTGAATGGATCACCTACGGTATCACCCGTTACAGCCGCTTTGTGTGGCTCTGAACCTTTCTTATACGTTTGACCATCGATTAGGACACCTTTCTCAAATGATTTCTTAGCGTTATCCCAAGCTCCACCTGCGTTCGATTGGAAAATACCCATCAATACACCTGAAACCGTTACACCTGCTAATAGACCACCTAAAACTTCTGGTCCCATCGTAAATCCTACTAACACGGGAACGATTAAGGCAATCGCACCTGGAAGGATCATTTGGCGAATAGAAGCTTCTGTAGAAATAGCTACACACTTCTCGTATTCTGGTTTTGCTTTGTATTCCATGATACCTGGAATCTCACGGAATTGACGACGAACCTCGTTCACCATTTCCATAGCTGCTTTACCTACTGCTGAGATACACAAAGCAGAGAAGATGAATGGAATCATTCCACCTACAAATAAACCAGCTAAAACATCTGCTTTATAAATATCGATGTGGCTGATACCTGCGATACCTACGAAAGCTGCGAACAAGGCTAAAGAAGTTAAGGCTGCAGAAGCAATAGCAAAACCTTTACCCGTTGCTGCTGTTGTATTACCTACCGCATCTAAGTTATCTGTACGATCACGTACTTCGCTAGGCAATTGAGACATCTCTGCAATACCACCCGCGTTATCCGCGATAGGACCGAAAGCATCGATTGCTAGTTGCATCGCTGTTGTAGCCATCATACCTGCAGCAGCGATAGATACACCGTAAATTCCGGCAAAGTGATAAGAACCGATGATACCTGCTGCCAATACTAAAATAGGCAATACCGTTGATTCCATACCTACCGCTAAACCACCAATGATGTTAGTCGCATGACCTGTACCTGATTTTTGAACGATTGAATCGACTGGACGCTTGCCCATAGCCGTATAGTATTCCGTAATGATCGACATTAAAGTACCTACCACTAAACCAACGATAATCGCATAAAACACATCCATGGAAGTGAAAGTGGTACCACGAAGTGTTAAATACTCTGGTAAGATATTCTTCACTAAGAAGTAAGACGTTACGAATGTAATCGCAATAGAAGTGTAGTTACCTACGTTCAATGCATTTTGAACGGATGAAGTTTCACTAGAGATACGAACAAAGAAAGTCGAAACTAACGAAGCTAGTAAACCTACACCTGCAATTAACATCGGTAATAAGACTGGAGAGAAACCTCCGTAATTATCTGTTACCGAAATTTCTTGACCTAATACCATCGTCGCTAAGATAGTCGCTACATAAGAACCAAATAAATCGGCTCCCATACCTGCTACGTCACCTACGTTATCACCTACGTTATCTGCGATAGTGGCAGGGTTACGCACATCATCCTCCGGGATACCTGCTTCTACTTTACCTACTAAGTCAGCCCCTACGTCAGCTGCTTTCGTATAAATACCACCACCTACACGCGCGAATAAAGCGATAGACTCAGCTCCTAAAGAGAAACCAGCTAATACTTCAATCGCCGTTTTCATCTCTACTGAAGTCAATGCTTGACCTTGTGCGAAGATTTGATAGAAAGCAATAAATAAACCGCCTAGACCTAAGATAGCTAAACCTGCTACACCCATTCCCATCACGGATCCACCTGTGAAAGAAACATTCAAGGCTTTCGCTAAAGAAGTTCTAGCTGCTTCAGCCGTACGAACGTTCGCCTTTGTAGCTACGATCATACCGATATAACCTGCGGTAGCAGAGAAAACTGCTCCAATTAAAAACGCAACGGCAATTAAAGGGGAGGAGTGAATCGGATTTTCCGGTGTTCCCTCTTGTGATCCTAACCAAGCTAATAAAATAGCGGTGGGAATCGCGAAATAGGTTAAAATTTTCCATTCTGCTTTTAAGAAGGCAATCGCACCATCTGCGATATAACCAGCCAACTCTTGCATTTTTTCATTACCGGCATCCTGTTTAGATACCCAATTAAACTTCCACGCTGTGTACAGCAATCCTACTAAACCAAAAGCAGGAACTAAGTAAACAATTTGATTCATAAAGGTTGATTTAGATTATTCCAAAAAAATTTAGCACAATTTAGGTAAATGTGTGCAAATAAACAATTAGAAAGGCAATCGGATCAACACTTTCCATTTTTCAGGCACAACCGTTCCTATCGGATACACTAAATCCAAACCCAAAATTTTCCCTATTCCAGTCAAGCCATAACTAAGCTCTTGGTACTGAATCGTTTGAGAATTCAACGATGTCTGAAGATAGGAATAACCTACTTTTTCCTTTAGGCCATAAAGCGATAAAAAAGGGTTTTGAGTGAGGATAAATTTCCTAGGTTCCCAAGTTATGAATGCTTTTAGATGATCTCCAGGATTCGAAAGGGCATAGTAGGGTAAGGCTAAAAAACTCGATTCACCTGAAGACACTAGCACCTCATTTCCTTTAAAATGTTGGTAATCGATTAAAATAGATGGCTTATGAAGGAAATGAGCAGCTGAAATACGGTAATTAATCGATCCCCAATTCGCTAAAGGAATTCGTTGAGAAACTTGAAATGAGACTTTACTATAGGCATCATCTCCCTGTGCTTGCTCAAAGGTGCTCGTTATAGTAGGCCCCGATTCGTTCGATAACCACCTGGATCCATTGTATCTTCTCCATGTCGCGAAAGGCTGATATCTGATTAAAATGGAGCCATACACTTGTTTACTCGTTGCAAAAGGGAGTCCATTTGACTCAAATTGACGCTCTTTATGAAACAATCCATTTTCCTCCTGATTCACCAGACTTGTACGAGATCGCAACTCCAAAACCGTATTCAAATTCCACTTAGCATTCAATTGTAGTGCATAAGAGGCCTTAATGAAATCTTTTTGGTATAACTTGATATAATTCTGTGACAAGAATAAGGCATAGAAAAGATTAACAGCGGAAGAAATGGGCTCTGTTGAATTAACTTGTTCAATGGTAGAACCACCGGCTAATTGCATTCTTTGGCGATTCTCATCCCAATTTCGCTCCACATAGGCCATCCCGTTCCACGCTTTTCGAGAGAAAGCATAGCGAACATCGAATCCTGTCCCCCAATAATCCGCCAAGCGATAGGTATGTCGGTAATGCAAACCTCTGCCTACTGAATATCCATCTACAGCCGTATAACCCGGCTGAAAACCACTGAGCGTTAATCTAGCCCCTAAGCCTTTTTGACCGTAATTATATACACGACCTCCCCAAATATCCCCATAACGAAATCTTGGCAATGCATTCACCGAGTCCTTTAAGCGTTTCTTTTCGTCTTGTACAGATAAGCTATCAGCCTCTTTATAGCCTTTCGCTTCAGCATCTGTCAATGGAACTTGACGTTCCGCCTCCCAGTATTCCTCCTTTTTAATAGAGGCGGATGAATCAACAGTAATGGTATAATCTGAACTAAACTCTTCCTTTTTCTCTTCCTTATCCATTTCTTTCAGCACCTTCTTCAGCTTTTTACGCGTCAATTCTTTTCCCAAAGCCAGCTTAGGGGAGGCTATTTTTTCTTTATTGATTTCTTTGGCCCAATCCTTATGTAGGCGTTCCTCGATGATAGTAGGCTTAACCACAAAAGCCGGATTCACTTTAATCGAATATTCTTTCACCTGTGTGATGTAGCGAAATATGGCTCCAAAACCCATCGCATCAAAATTCACATTCACATCATAATTAACGGGCATCCAAACACCTTGAAACAGTGCATTCTGCTGCTGAAACGTGTAATAACCCTGGGAATTACGGAAAGCTAAACTGAAAGAATAAATACTCCAAGTATCTTCTACTATGGAGAGAGTACCCTCAAACAAATCATCTGAGGTTGATTTAGGCTTGACTTGAATCTTGGAAACCGTTTGGCCATTCAACTGAAAACTACCTAAATAAGCGAATTTATAGAAGGAGAATGCGGATGGGGAAATAGGGGATACCAGAGAGCCCCAAACCTTAGGTTGATAAAAATTCGTTTGCGTGATTCGTAAATTAGGTGCCCCGGAGTTTTTCAAAACAGCGGGAAGGTTGTTCCGATTCGACAAAACTTTCTCATCAATCTTATTGGGTCGAGTGTAAGTAATCTGATTAATTCCTTCTAATACATAGGTGGAACCCACTTTTATACCTGCTTCCTTTTCCATCTTCTTACCTACAAGGGCATTCATGACCTTAGAAATAGAAGTAATTTTACCTGCTCCTTTGACATAGCCTTTGGCCGTGTATCGATCAATCTCTTTTAAGTGAAAAGGAGCCATGGAGATCATCCGCCGCATCATGCCAATGGCAGGATCCTCTTTTAAACCTCCTACATTGACATCTTGAAGTGTGATGGCTTCTTCTGAAAGTACCACATCGAGTGAAACATCTCCCGCAATCGAAACTTGATGCACTTTGGGTGTATGTCCTAAAAAGCGAAAAACCACCTCGTGCTCTCCCTTAGGTAATTGAATGGCGTATTTACCCTCCTCATTCGCTAAAGTCCCCTTATTCAAGTCACTCACCCAAATCGTTGAAAATGGCATCAATTCGCCCTTATTCGAACGAATAGTTCCGCTAAGTGTCTGTGCCTGAAGGCCTATGCAAGTACTAAGAAGGAGTAAAAATAATTTCATAAGGCAAAAGTAAACGAATGGCGCTAATTCAATTGAATATTTTGACGAACGGCGAGCAGTTAACAAGAATTAACGTAATTTTGTGCGCTATGGGTTATACGCATCGACAACTCTTCCAGAAATTTATGGCGCCCACCTCGGACGCACCTTTGGCATTAGAAATAACCAAAGCGGAAGGCGTATATATGTACGATACCCAGGGGAAATCTTATATGGATTTAATCTCTGGAATTGCCGTGTCGAATGTGGGGCATCGAAACCCTGCCGTCGTTAAAGCCATTAAAGACCAGGTAGATGCCTATATGCATTTAATGGTCTATGGAGAATATATTCAAAGCCCACAAGTGCAACTCGCCGAGGCATTAGTTAAATCCACGGGCTCTGAGTACTTAAATCAAGTCTATTTCACAAATTCGGGAACTGAGGCTGTAGAAGGAGCCATGAAATTAGCCAAACGCTATACAGGCAGAACGGAATTCATCTCTTGTTTTAACGCTTACCATGGTGCAAGTCAAGGAGCTTTGTCCATCGCGGGTGATGAAAACTTCAAAAATGCCTTTCGTCCCTTATTGCCCGGTATCAGCCATATTCACCATGGTTGCATTGCTAATCTCACTAAAATAACCGAGAAAACAGCTGCGGTAGTGATTGAGATCGTAGCAGGGGAGGCTGGTATTAAAACGGCACCCACAGCCTATTTTCAAGCTCTACGCAAGCGATGCGACAAAACCGGAACCTTATTGATAGTAGATGAAATCCAATCGGGTTTTGGGAGAACGGGTACATTCTGGGCTTTCCAGCCCATGAATATCGTTCCAGATATACTTCTCACGGCTAAAGGAATGGGCGGAGGAATGCCGATAGGGGCCTTTTTAGCCAATGAGGAAGTGATGAAAACCTTGAGTTTCGAACCCGTATTAGGCCATATCACCACTTTTGGAGGACATCCCGTTTCGTGCGCGGCATCCTTAGCTACCCTCCGCTATATCATGGATGAACAGTTAATGGCTCAAATACCTGCTAAAAGCAATCAATTCAAAAGCCTTTTACAACATCCGATTATTCACGAAGTGCGGGGAATTGGATTTATGCTAGCGGTGGAGATGCAGGACTTTAAGACCGTGAAAGCCGTGATAGACGAATGTATTCTGAATGGCCTAATAACCGATTGGTTCTTATTTTGTGATAATTCACTACGCATTGCGCCGCCTTTGACCATTACAGAAGAGGAAATAAAAATAGCCTGCAACATCTTGTTACAGGCTATGAATAAAGTGTATTCGCTTAAATAATTAAGCGTGCTTTAATAAAGTTTCAGCTAAAACCGACTTAGGGATATTTCCTCCTACTAAACGTTCTACCATTTCACCCTTTTTGAATACCATCAAAGTAGGGATAGAGCGAATACCTAAAGAAGCAGGTACTGCTGAATTTTGATCTACATTCATTTTCGCTACAATCGCTTGACCTTCTACATCTCCCGCTAATTCTTCCACGATTGGTCCGATCATTTTACATGGGCCACACCACTCTGCCCAAAAATCTACTAAAACTGGTGTATCAGTGCCGATTAACTCTTGAAAATTAGCATCTGTTGCCTCTACGTATTTTCCCATTGTTTGATATATTTTATAAAATTCAAAATTAAAACAAAACCGGCAGAACAATTAGTTCCCGGATTAAAATTTTTACGAAATTAACTTAAAGCCCACATTTTCAAGCTCTTTAAGCTCAGAAATCAAGCCTTTACCAATGCAAACCTGCATTTTACGCGATAAAAAGTCCATCCCGATTTTCTCGTGCTCATCATACACCTCTAAGGTCAACTTCTTATCACCTTTATTTCGCTCTAACGTTTCCTGCAATAAATCCAATAAAGCAGGAGTCAACCGATTTAAGTCTAAACGCAATTTGATCTCTTTTGTTCGATCGGATAAGATTTCTGACAACAATTCGATGGATTGAATCTTGAAGACCATTTGGTCCATATGGCGATTCTTCAATTGATACGAGCCATTTATGAACAATAAACGGTCTTGTGCAATGAAACGTTCAAACTGGATATAATCCTTCGAGAACAAGGCGAACTCATAATTACCTGCATAATCCTCAATCGTAAAAATCATAAACTGATTTCCATTCGCAGAGGTTCTAACGTTTACTTTGGTAACGATACCGGCAAAAGTCTGTGCTACATTCGGACGTAATTCTAATTGACCCGTATTCGAATTACAGAAATTAGCGATCTCTGTTTTGTATTCGTCCAAAGGATGACCAGAAATATAAACGCCCACCACTTCCTTCTCATTCTTCAATTGCTCCATCACAGACCAAGGTTCAGCAGTAGGGATCTTAGGCTGAGCGATGTCATTACCCGTTCCAGCTCCTAATTCACCAAAAAGGGAAGCAGTAGCTTCTGCCTTCAATTCTGCCATACGGGACGAATAGCGAACAATTTTCTCAATAAAATTCGTATTATCCTGTGAATCGATAGCAAAATAATGAGATCGAGCCACTTCAGTAAAACAATCAAATGCCCCAGCAAGTGCAAGCGATTCTAAACTCTTCTTGTTTACCTGACGTACATTGATTCGAGAAACGAAGTCAAAAATATCCTTGTATTCGCCATTTTTCTGACGCTCCTCCACAATTGCATCAACCGCCGCATCACCCACACCTTTGATCGCACCTAGTCCGAAACGGATTTGGCCTTTCTTATTCACCGCAAACGAGCGAGAGGATTCATTTACATCCGGAACTAATAAAGATAAGCCCATCCGCTTGCACTCATCCATGAAGAAAGTGATCTTCTCAATGTTACCTAAAGAGTTCGAAAGTACCGCCGCCATAAACTCAGGTGGGTAGTTTGCTTTCAGGTAACCTGTTTGGTAAGCTACTAAACCATAGCAAGTTGAGTGGGATTTGTTAAAGGCATATTGAGCAAATGCTTCCCAGTCCGTCCAAATCTTATCCAACTTGTCCACAGGGTGATTATTCGCCGCGCCGCCTTCCATGAACTTACCCTTCATCTTATCGATGGTGGCTTTGTCTTTTTTACCCATCGCCTTGCGAAGTACGTCGGCGTCACCCTTCGTAAAATTCGCTAGCTTCTGGGAGAGAAGCATTACTTGCTCTTGGTAGACCGTAATTCCGTATGTATCGCTCAAATACTCCTCCATTTCTGGTAAATCGTATTCAATCTTCTCGCGACCGTGTTTACGGGCAATGTAATTCGGAATGTAGACCATCGGACCGGGACGGAACAAGGCGTTCATCGCAATTAAATCAGAGAATTGATCGGGCTTAAGATCACGTAAGTGTTTCTGCATCCCAGGGGATTCAAATTGGAAGGTACCGTTCGTTTCGGCTCTTTGGTATAATTCGTAGGTTGTTTTATCGTCCAAAGGTAGGTCATCCAAGATGATCGTCTCATTGTGGTTCTGCTTGATTAAGCGAACGGCCTCTTTCAAGATAGAGAGGGTTTTTAAGCCCAAAAAGTCCATCTTAATTACCCCCGCATTCTCAATTACCGAACCGTCGTATTGCGTAATCAATAGACTCACATCTTTCGAAGTAGCTACCGGCAATATATCCGTTAAATCAGAAGGTGCAATGATGATACCCGCCGCGTGAATACCTGTTCCACGAACAGAACCCTCTAAAATTAGCGCATTTTCGATTACGGTAGCTGGCAAACCACCAGCTTCCTTAATGCGACGCAATTCCTTAACCTGTTCTAATTCTTCCGGATTAAGTCCTTCCTTATCGGCTAAACTCTTATCACCCGTCAAAGCCGCATTAAAAATACGGTCTAGTGTAATTTTCGGTTTCTCCGGAACCAGTTTCGCTAAGGCATTGGATTCCTGCAAGGGGAGGTCTAGAACGCGAGAAACGTCCTTAATAGACATTTTCGCAGCCATCGTACCATAGGTCGCAATGTGCGCTACTTGGTTTTTACCGTATTTATCTACGACATAGTCGATCACTTTTTGGCGGCCCTCATCATCAAAGTCCGTATCAATATCGGGTAAGGACTTCCGATCTGGATTCAAGAAACGCTCAAAAAGGAGATTGTACTTAATGGGGTCAATGTTTGTAATTCCCAAACAATAAGCCACCACTGAACCCGCCGCTGATCCACGACCTGGCCCCACATAAACGCCTAAATCACGTCCAGCACTAATAAAATCGGCTACAATTAAGAAGTAACCGGCAAAACCCATCGTTCTGATGGTATGTAACTCAAAGCGCAAACGCTCTTCTACGACCTGGTCAATATCGATGTAACGCTTTTTAGCGCCTTCCATCGTGATGTGCTCCAAATAATCATCCTGACTTAAGAAAGTAGACGGGATTTGGAAATTAGGCAACATCACGTCTTTCGTGAGTTTCAGTGTCTCCACTTTGCCCACAATCTCATTCGTATTATCAATCGCCTCAGGTACATGCGACCAAAGTTTGGTCATTTCCTCTGTCGTCTTGAAGTAAAATTGATCATTATAGAAAGCAAAGCGCTTTCCTTTCATATCAAAATCACCTTCAATATCCTTGTAAGTAGGAGTAGCCTGCTTTTCGCCCGTATTAATACATAATAGAATATCGTGTGCGTTGGCATCTTTTTGGTCCAAATAATGGCTATCATTCGACGCAATCACCTTCACATTATACTTCTTCGCAAAACGCAACAAGACTTCATTCACCGTCTGCTGCTCTGGAATAAAGTGATTTTGTACTTCGATGTAATAATCTTCGCCAAACAAATCCAACCACCACTTAAATTCCTTCTCCGCCGCTTCCTCGCCATCGCGCAAAATCGCTTGTGGCACAGAGGCCCCTAAACAACAAGTCGTGGCGATTAGGCCTTTGTGGTATTTTAAAACGAGCTCCTTATCAATCCGAGGATATTTGGAATACATCCCCTCCATGAAGCCTAAAGAACATAATTTGACCAAATTCTGGTAGCCTTCTGGATTCTTCGCTAAGAACAATTGGTGATAGCGCTTATCCTTTAACTCTTTCGTAAAAACCTGCTTGTGGCGATCATTCACTAAATAAAACTCACAGCCCACAATCGGTTTCACCCCTTGCTTTCCGGCTTCAGCCACAAACTGAAATACCCCAAACATATTCCCGTGATCCGTAATCGCGACAGCGGGCATATTATCTGCTTTCGCCTTTTTGAACATAGACGAAATCTTAGACGCACCATCTAAGAGGGAAAACTGGGAATGGTTGTGCAAATGCGAAAATTGCATAGGGGTTTATTCTTTTATAAAAGGTTCTTTTTCAAAAAATACGGCATTCAAGAAGTCCAAAAAGGGCTTTAATACCTTAGCATCCGAAATCAATTGTTTAGTAAAACCCGGAGAGCAAAGCTCTTTATCCGTGTATTTTTTCCAAAAAAACAATTGTTTCTTCTTTAACAATTCAGCGTCTAGATGATCAGCATCAAATCCCTTAGGTATTCGTACCAAACTTTCACCCACTTCCTCACCAAAAACAGAAACAAACGTAGGATCCTGAATGATTTTACGCAATCCAGCCGCATTATAATCGACTTCTTGACGAAATGCCGCTAATTGTTCCGACGTAGGGGAATACATACCTCCACCTAAAAAGGACGCACCATTAGGTTCAATATGTACATAATAGTCCATCAAACCAGACTTTCGACCACCTTCTGAAAAACTGGCCGAAAACCACGTTTTATAAGGAGCCTTGTTCTTAGAGAAGCGGACATCCCGGTAAATTCGGTAGGAGCAATGCTTCAGCAAAACGCCATCCATATTCTCAAAATCCGCAAACTCTGTAATCAACTCTGTCGTCCAGGCGTCAAATCCTTTTTTCACTTGCTCATATACGGCTTTGTTTTCCGCAAACCATTCGCGCGTGTTGTTCACACGGAGCTCACGCAAAAAGGCCAACAGGCTAGGAGAGAGGGACATCAAATAGGGGGTGAATTTACAAAAACGAATTTAGCGAATTTAGCTCGAATGCCCAAGTACAAATTGCTTGGAGTTATGGTCTATTTTATTGATTTTTGCATAAATTATTTAGACAAGCTATGCGGATCTTAACGGGCATTCAGGCCTCAGGAAAGCCCCATTTGGGTAATATTTTAGGTGCCATTATGCCAGCGGTTGAACTTTCAAAGCAACCCGGCAATGATTCTTTTTTATTTATTGCAGACTTACACACCTTAACTTCCTTGAAGGACGGGGAAAGTATTCGAAGCAACACCTTGTCGATTGCGGCAGCTTGGCTGGCTTTTGGTTTTGATACGGAGAAAAATTACTTCTACCGCCAGTCTAAATTAGCCGCTTACCATACCGAATTAATGTGGTATCTGAATTGCTTTACGCCTTTTCCCATGCTGGCGAATGCACATAGTTTCAAGGATAAATCAGATAAGTTATCGGATGTGAATGCCGGATTATTTACCTATCCCGTTTTACAGGCGGCAGATATCGTATTATATGATGCACAAATTATCCCAGTAGGTAAGGACCAAAGACAGCACATCGAAATGACCCGCGACATCGCGAATTCCGTTAACAAGCGTTATAACAAAGCTATTTTCGTCTTACCAGAAGCACGTATTAACGAAGAGGTGATGACCATTCCTGGCCTAGATGGCGCTAAGATGAGCAAGTCCTTGAACAATTACATTGATATCTTCTTGCCTGAAAAGGATTTATTGAAGCAGATCAAAAAGATTGTCACAGACACCACTCCATTAGAAGAACCTAAAAATCCAGATAACGATATTACGTTCAAACTCTATCAATTAATGGCTTCCCCAGCTCAAGTGGCAGAAATGCGCGCGAATTACGAAGCGGGTGGTTATGGGTATGGTCATGCAAAACAGGCCTTACACGAATTGATGTTAGGATATTTCAAAGAGGCGAGAGAAAAATTCGACTATTTCATCGCACACCCGGAAATTATTGAAGAGAAATTAGCCATCGGCGAAAAGAAAGTTCAACCGATCGCCGAAGCCACCATCGCTCGCATTCGCGCTGAATTTAAATTCTAAACTATGTTTCCATCCTGGGATACCCATTTATTTCAGCTGATTAACGAGGCTCACCAGCCTTGGTTAGACGGACCGATGGAAATCATTTCAGGTAAATTGACGTGGATTCCACTCTATGGAATACTGATATACTTTCTATATAAGCAATATAAAACGGAATGCTGGAAATCTATAATCTATTTAGTTTCCACCGTGGTTTTCGCCGATCAATTCAGCTCCAGTCTACTGAAACCACTTTTCAAACGTCTAAGACCCTGTCACGTCGAGTCATTTCAATCGTGGATTCATTTGCCGGCAGGCTGTGGTGGGCAATTTGGTTTTTGTTCTTCGCATGCTGCCAATTCCTTTGCGATTGCTATCGGCTTTTATTTATTGTCCAAGAATAAGTTCGCTGGCGTAGCCCTGATTCTGTGGGCATCCATTATATCTTATAGCAGAATCTATTTAGGCGCACATTATCCGCTCGATGTAATCGTAGGAGCTTTAGTGGGCGGAATAGGGGCGTGGGGGCTATTTAAAGCCTATGAAAGGTTAATCAAGAAATCATAAGTATCGATTCCATCAGCGAAATCATCGAGGGCTGGGTGTTGACTTTGGCCAAAACCAATCTCTAAACCTACCTTACACTGAATTTTTTCCTCGCGCTCCTGAATCCAGGTTAGCAAAGAAGCATCATCAGAATAACGTTGTACATATAAAACGCCCACGGGGGAAACCAAATCATCATTCTCGGTCACTAACAGATTTCCCAAATCAAAATGAGGAATCTGATTTAACAAGAACAAAGTCCGGTGGTATTGAAAGTTATTAGAGTACTTTGAATGATCTAAAACCCACGTTTCTTTCGTCAACTCATCGAATAAAGGTGTCAAATCATACGACACCGGAACGGCTATCGTCGAAACATTTCTGCAGCCTAAACCATAATAGGTAAAAATGTCCTGCGCTAAACCCTTGAAATCTTCCTGAGTCTCATTCCCCTTTAAAACGGCTAAAGAACTACGGTTCTTCCGAATAATATGCGGAATCGTGGAGAAATAATGCGCAAAATAACCTCCTGAGAAATCACTTCCAGTCGCAATGACCGCATCCAATCCTTGTAACCGCTCAATAATGCTCACTGGCACCGCTGTATCAAACGACTGCATCGCCAGCACATAAAGTTGCATCAAGGCCTTGTCTTGCGAACTCAGTTTCAAAGAGGCTTGATGTCCTGAAGCTAGGACCATTAACACATCGTGCAAACCCACAGCAGGTAAATTACCCGCCAAAACGATCCCTACATTCTTCGATTCAGCTGCTTGAACAGGATGTTTTGCATAAAATTCCTCCCAGGCTTGCAACGAAAAGAATTGCTCTTCAATCGACTGCATCGCGTGGCGAACCAAGGTTTCCGAAAACCAAGGATTCTCATTCACAGATCTATCTATAAATAGTTCTATTTTTTCTCGATTCGATTCATCGGTAAAAAAAGCTTTCAAGAAAGAAATAAGCTGCAAAAAGGAAGCCTTTGGCATAATTATAGGAATTTTACCCTACAAAGGTCGAAAAATTTTCCATTAGTCCATATAAATTATATACTATTCAAATTTATGTTCGTAAATTGCACAATCAAATAAAAACTTTGGTATGGCAATTATCATAACAGACGAATGTATTAACTGTGGGGCCTGTGAACCAGAATGCCCTAATACAGCTATTTATGAAGGTGGTGTAGAATGGACTTGGGCCGGCGGTACTGCTTTAACAGCAATTGAACTAGAAGATGGTTCATCAATGGATGCTAAAACACCTGTTGAGCCTGTCTCCGAAGAATTCTATTATATCGTTCCTGATAAATGTACAGAATGTACTGGTTTCCACGAGGAACCACAATGTGCTGCGGTTTGCCCAGTAGATTGCTGCGTACCGGATCCGGATCACGAAGAAGATAACGAGACTTTATTAGCTAAGAAGGCGTGGTTGCATGCGGAATAAATTTTAAGCTTTGCTTAAAATTTAGAGTAGAGATAATAGAGTAGAGAGTCGAGATATTATATATAATATGAAAAGAGTTCATCGAAAGATGAGCTCTTTTTTTTGTTTTCTGAATTCTCTAAACATAAATACACATCTATGCTCTATACTCTATTATCTATAATCTAGAAAAAAGACAATCAAGTATTCTAAAGCCCAAGCAATCTCGTTTTATATTTTTCCAAGAAGCAAATCGGCGAGTTCGGTTTTTACCCTATTTTATTTCCATTTTTGCAAAATCTTAAATTTTAGGTTTTATTTTTAACCACTTTTCTCTATTTTTTTGCAAAAAGTCGAAAAATAGGTTAAAAATTTGTTGTTAATATTTGGAAAGTACAATTTAAGGCTCCATCTTTGAATCGTAATCAAGCATTATTTACTCTTAAACAATAACCCACATGAAAAAAACGATCCTAACAGCCCTTTTTGCCGCAACAGCATTTTGTGGATTTTCCCAAGAAAAAGAAGCGGAAGCTCCGAAGTTCACTTTTTCAGGCTACATTGATTCATACTATATGTTGAATTTCAATAGCCCCTCTAGCAGAAGTAACCTAGGTGCCTCTGGATACGAAAGAGCTTTCGACCAGAAATCAAATCAATTTTCGTTAGGACTTGTTCAGACGAAATTTGGGTATGCAACGAAATCAGCTGATGTGGTGGTGGATTTAACTTTTGGACCTAATGCAGACCTTGGTCAATATGGAAATGTCATTGGACCCTTGGGCGCAGGAAAAGCAAGTACAGCTTTGGCCATCAAACAAGCTTATTTTAACTGGAAAGCAAGCGACAAATTAACATTAACGGTAGGACAATTTGGTACACACATTGGATACGAAGTAATTGACGCTCCCATTAACTACAACTATTCACTTTCTAACCTCTTCAATAATGGACCGTTCTATCATATTGGTGCTAAAGCGAATTACGCATTCTCTGACAAATTTTCTGCCATGGTTGGATTGGTCAACAATGTGGATAATTTAAATGACAACAACGCGTCTAAAGGATTTATCTACCAAGTATTCACTTCTCCAGCAGCAGGTTGGAATGTATATGTAAATGGTATCAGCTCAAACGAATCAGCTCCTTTATCTACAGGAAAAGATGATTCAGGTAGCTATAACTTGTTAGACTTAACTACATCTTATCAAATCACACCTAAATACCTATTAGGATTAAACGCAGCATACGGATCACAAACAGGTGATTTCCAAGGTGGCGGTAACGTAGGAGATAGCAAAACATGGGGTGGTGTTGCCCTTTACTCTAACTATGCTTTCACAGACAAATTTAGTGTAGGCGGTCGTTACGAAGTATTCGATAACACATCAGGCGCTCGTGCTTTACGCGCAGCAGACGGCTCCGGCACAGATGTAAGCTCTTTCACTTTAACAGCTACATTCACGGCGGCAGAAGGACACTTATTGATCAAACCAGAATTACGTACTGATTCATACAAAACAGCTCAATTCGTAGACGGTGATGACAAAGAGCAAAAATCACAAACGACTTTAGGAATGCACTTCATCTATAAGTTTTAATTATATCCACCCTTAACATTTAAAAACATGACGACACAAAAACCAACCTGGATTCCGTTATTAGTTTTATTAGCGGTAGCCGTCCTTGCATTGTTCACAACCTCAGTTCCTGGCGCTATGCCTACAGAGGGATTAGACACCGGCGATACTGCCTGGATGATTGTAGCCTCTGGCTTAGTATTATTAATGACACCGGGATTAGCTTATTTCTACGGTGGAATGGTTAACCACAAAAACGTGATCTCTACGATGTTACAATCGTTTATCGCGATGGGAGTTATCTCGGTGATTTGGATTGTATTCGGTTTCTCTTTAGCATTCGGTGACTCGTTAGGTGGCTGGATCGGTGACCCTAGAACTTTCTTTATGTTCAATGGCGTTTTTGATCACAAATTATCTTTAGGATCTGCTGATCAATTGAAATTCACTATCCCTTTCGCTTTATTCGCATTTTTCCAAATGAAGTTTGCCGTTATCACTCCAGCGTTAATCTCTGGTGCATTAGCTGAGCGTATTAACTTCCGTGCGTTTGTTCTATTCATGGTTCTTTTCTGTGTGATCGTTTATGCTCCATTAGCACACTGGACATGGCACCCAGATGGTTTCTTGTTTAACTTAGGTGTTTTGGATTTTGCAGGTGGAACGGTAGTTCACATGTCGGCTGGTTGGGCTGCCTTAGCAGGTGCTTTATACTTACGTCGCCGTAAGTCTCACATCGAGTCCAACATCTTGCCTCCAGCTAACATTCCTTACGTGTTATTGGGAACTGGTTTATTGTGGTTCGGATGGTTTGGTTTCAATGCAGGCTCTGCAGTAGGAGCGAATGGATTAGCAGTAACCGCTTTCGCTACAACACACGTGGCAGCAGCAGCAGCTGGATTATCTTGGATCTTATTTGATGTAACTCGTGGTAAGAAAGTTTCTGCCTTAGGTTTCTGTATCGGTGCGGTCGTAGGTTTAGTCGCTATTACACCAGCATCTGGTTTCGTAACGGTACCTGTAGCGATCTTCATCGGTGTGGTTGCTGCGATCGTTTCTAACATTGCTGCACACTGGAGAGCATCTTCTAACCTAGATGACACATTAGATGTGTTCCCTTGCCACGGTTTAGGCGGTATGGTAGGTATGTTGATGACGGGTATTTTCGCAACATCTGCAGTGAACGCAGCAGTAGTAGAGCAAGGTTTATTCTACGGAGAAACTGCCTTATTCTTAAAGCACTTATTAGCCTTAGCAATCGTTTCCGCTTTTGCATTTGGCGCTTCTTATATCCTTTTAGTGATCACGGACAAAATCATTCCGTTACGCGTTAATGAGGAAGAAGAAAGATTAGGTTTGGATATCTCACAACACGACGAGTCGTTAGCTGAGTAATTCAACAACAGCAAAGCCGCAAGTAATGGTTCTTGTGGTTTTGTTTCAATCAAAAAGTCGGAGGCCTATGGTTTCCGACTTTTTTGTTATGCGCCGATGGCGCAAAACAAAAGTGAGATTAGAGATAAGAGAGTATAGATTATAGATATGAAATAAAAAAGGGCTAACGCCCCTTATCTCTACTCTATAATCTATACTCTAATATCTATAATCTCTACTCTAAAACAACCCCTAACATTTCACCCGCCTCACTCAGCGACTTGTAACGAACCTGCTGAACGGTATTGATTTGCAAAGGGTCAAAAGGGACCACTACCCGAACGTAGTTTTCAGAAAAGCCCTCCATCGTACCCGGCGAAGCAGATTCCTCGAACAAAACCTGACCTTTTAAACCGGCTTGGGATTCATAAAAAGCCCGACGCTTTTTATCCGATAAAATATGCAACATTTTCGAACGCTCCGCTTTTTGCATACCATCCACTTTAGGCTGGATATCTACCGCATAGGTATTAGGGCGCTCGGAATAAGGAAAAACATGTAGATAGGAGATATCTAGCCCATTCAAGAATTCATAGGTCTCTAAAAATAATTCAGGAGTTTCACCTGGATGACCCACGATCACATCGACTCCGATACACGCATTAGGCATCACTTCTTTAATAGACGTTACGCGGTCCACGTATAATTCTCGCTGATAGCGGCGTTTCATCAAACGCAAAACAGCGTTCGACCCGGATTGCAAGGGTATATGGAAATGAGGAACAAACTTAGTAGATACCCCTAAGAAAGTAATCATCTCTGAAGTCAGTAAATTAGGCTCGATAGAGGAGATACGAAATCGCTGAATGGATGACTTTTCTTCAATCGCTTGAACGAGCTGAAAGAATGTTTCTACTCGCTTACCATTTTGAATGCCAAAATCCCCGATATTTAC
Organism: Aquirufa antheringensis; assembly: GCF_023921165.1. NCBI lineage: Bacteria > Pseudomonadati > Bacteroidota > Cytophagia > Cytophagales > Flectobacillaceae > Aquirufa > Aquirufa antheringensis. The sequence goes on along the minus strand of NZ_CP049835.1, from coordinate 2,189,317 downwards.
CCCTGTCAGGACAATTTCCTTGACACCTTTCGCAGAAATCTCCTCAATTAAACCCAATACTTTCTCTACCGTATCCGAACGGGACTGGCCACGAGCCAAAGGAATCGTGCAATATGAACAAGGATAATCGCAACCATCCTGCACCTTCAAGAAAGTACGGGTGCGATCATTCACAGAATAGGACGCATGGTAATCGAGATCATAACGAATCTCAGACGCTATTAGCTTCGGTAAATCCGCAGATTCACGATGTAAATAGGGGGGAAGTAGCGTAGGCAATTGAAACTTTTCATTCGCACCTAATACTAAATCAACGCCTGGAATAGCCGAAATTTCTTCTGGTTTCAATTGGGCATAACAGCCAATAATCACAACCGTCGAATTCGGATTAACTTTCTTCGCTTCTCGAACGACTTTCTTACACTTCTTATCCGCCTGTTCCGTTACGCTACAGGTATTAATGACAAACAAATCGGGTTGATCCTGAAACTCCGCACGCACAAAACCCATCGGTTCGAGTGAACGAGCGATGGAGCTGGATTCCGCAAAATTCAATTTGCAACCAAGAGTGTAAAAAGCGACTTTTTTCATACCTGAAATCAGGATGCAAAGGTAAAACAAAAATGGCGGGAAAACCCGCCATCTTGTCTATAAAAGTATATAAATGCTAGATAATTGTATTATACATTAGCTGTTTTAACCGTCTTGATAATACGCGCAGCCACTTTATATGGATCTGCCGCTGAGTTCGGACGACGATCCTCTAACCAGCCTTTCCAACCTTTTTCAACTACTGCAATCGGAATACGAATCGATGCACCGCGATCAGAAACACCATAAGAGAAATCGTGGATCGAAGCTGTCTCGTGCTTACCCGTTAACCGCATGTGGTTGTCTGCACCGTACACCTCAATGTGTTCTTTCACAAATGGAGCGAATGACTGACAAATTGTATCGTAAGCAGCTTTATTTCCTGCCGTACGTAAAACGGTGTTAGAGAAGTTCGCGTGCATTCCTGAACCGTTCCAATCTAATTCACCTAAAGGCTTGCAGTGCCAGTTGATCGCAACACCATATTTCTCACCTAAACGCTCTAAAATATAACGGCCTAACCAGATTTCGTCACCTGCTTGCTTAGCACCTTTTGCGAACATTTGGAATTCCCATTGTCCAGCTGCTACCTCAGCATTGATACCTTCAATATTTAAACCTGCATCTATGCACAAGTCCATATGCTCTTCAATTATCTCACGACCGTATGCATTCTTTGCACCTACTGAACAGTAGTAAGGTCCTTGTGGCTCTGGAAACCCGTTTGCTGGGAAACCTAAAGGCTTATTTGTTTCTGGATCCCAAAGGAAATACTCTTGCTCAAAACCAAACCAGAAATCGTTATCATCATCATCAATCGTAGCACGACCATTAGACTCATGCGGAGTTCCGTCTGCGTTTAATACTTCGCACATTACTAAATAACCATCACGGCGTGCTGGATCTGGGCAAACATACACTGGCTTCAATAAACAGTCAGAAGAACCACCTTCGGCCTGCTGAGTAGAAGAACCATCGAAAGACCACATATCTAGGTCTTCTAATTTGCCGCTAAAATTGTTCTCAATTTTAGTCTTAGAACGTAAACTTTGCGTTGGCTTGTAGCCATCCAACCAAATGTACTCTAATTTTGATTTAGCCATGATTTTTAAACTTGATTTTGAAACAAAAATACTTTTTTAGGAATTCGTGTAGCAAAAATATACCACTTTTTAGGAAAAACAATAGTTTAGAACAAAAAAACCTACAAAAACAATCGACGATTTCGCAAAAACTCAAAAAATCCAAATTAAAATCGGAAAATTCAATCCCATTTTTCAATTATTGCGATTTTTTATCCCATCACAATTCGCTATTTTTACCTAGAAATATAATCTTCATATGGCAATTACTAGATTTAAGGCTCTTGAGTTAGCTCAATCCCGCACAGGAACTCCCGTAAAGCTTCCTACAGAAAAGGTTTCGGACTATTATGGCAGCATGACCTTCAGTGATGAAGTGATGCGCTCCCTTTTATCACCAGAGGCTTATTTAAAGATAAATACCGCTATCCAAACGGGTTCTAAGATCGACCGCGATGCGGCAGACGAGGTAGCTGCGGCAATGAAATCTTGGGCTATATCGAAAGGAGCAACCCACTATACACACTGGTTTCAACCTCTAACTGGTACCACGGCAGAGAAACACGACTCCTTCTTTGACATTGATTTAAGCAATGGAAAAGCAGTGGAGAAGTTTAAAGGATCTGCGCTCGTTCAACAAGAACCGGATGCATCCTCCTTTCCTAATGGAGGTATTCGTTCTACTTTCGAAGCACGCGGATATACCGGTTGGGATCCATCTTCTCCAGCCTTTATTATGGAAAACGCGGCAGGAACAGCAACACTTTGTATTCCTTCCGTCTTCGTTTCCTACACAGGAGAGGCGTTGGACTATAAAACTCCCTTACTAAAATCGATCGAGTTAGTTGATAAAGCGGCCACTGCTGTCATTAAAGAGTTTTTTAACCGCGATGTCAGCAAGGTCATCCCGACACTAGGAGCGGAGCAAGAATATTTCGTCGTGGACGAGGCCTTATTTAATGCGCGTCCAGATTTAGTGATGGCAGGACGTACGGTTTTTGGCCATGCTCCAGCGAAAGGACAGCAATTAGAAGATCATTATTTTGGATCTATTCCAAACCGTGTGAATGCCTTCATGGTAGACTTCGAAATCGAGGCACTTAAATTAGGCATGCCGGTGAGAACGCGTCACAATGAGGTGGCTCCAGCTCAGTTTGAAGTAGCGCCCACCTTCGAGGAAGCGAACTTAGCCTGTGACCACAATGCATTATTGATGGATTTGATGTCAAAAGTGGCCTCTAAGCACAAATTCAAGGTCCTTTTCCACGAAAAACCTTTTGCTGGTATCAATGGATCCGGTAAACACAATAACTGGGCTTTAGCGACAGATACGGGTATCAATTTATTAGCACCTTCTTCTAAACCGAAAGAAAACTTACGTTTCTTAACTTTCTTTGTTAACACACTAAAAGCGGTACATGATCGCGCCGATTTATTGCGTGCTTCTATCGCTTCAGCCGGTAATGAGCACCGTTTAGGAGCAAATGAAGCGCCTCCGGCCATCGTTTCTGCTTTCTTGGGGAGTACGATGAGCCAAGTTTTGGACGACATGGAAAACATGGATGGTCTGGATGAAATTCAATTAGAAAAAGGGGACAATGTGTACCTTAAATTAGGTATCAACAAAATTCCATCGTTAATCCTTGATAATACAGATCGTAATAGAACGTCTCCGTTTGCCTTTACAGGTAATAAATTCGAATTCCGTGCGGTAGGATCTTCTGCTAACTCTGCAGCACCGATGACCGTATTAAATACGATTGTGGCTGACCAACTCATCAAATTCCGCAAGGAAGTGGAAGAGGTATTGGAGAAAGGAGTAAAGAAAGAATTAGCCATCATGGAGGTGTTAAAGCGCTACGTGAAAGAGTCGAAAAATATCCGTTTTGAGGGTAATGGTTATTCAGACGAATGGGTAGAAGAAGCTGCTCGTCGTGGTTTGTCTAATTTAAAGACAACGCCTGAGGCTTTAGCGGTATATGCTCGTCCTGAATCGATCGAATTATTCACGAAACATGGTATCTATTCGAAAGAAGAGATGCATGCGCGTCATGAGATCGAATTAGAAAACTATGTAAAAAAGATCCAAATCGAATCCCGTGTGATTGGAGATATGGCAATCAACCATATCGTTTCGACTTCATTGAAATACCAAACGCAATTAGTAGAGAATGTGAAAGGCCAAAAAGAAATCGGCATCGATCCTCAGTACTATGCGCCAACAATCGAAATGATTAAAAAAATCTCAGAATACACCTCATCGATCGTTCGCTTACAAAACGAAATGACTGAAGCACGTAAAGAGGCTAACAACGTAGAAGATTTAGAAGAGAGAGCCGTCTTATATAGCACGAAAGTAAAAGGCTATTTTGAAGAAATTCGCTATAGTGTCGATAAATTAGAACTAATTATCGACGATGATGAGTGGCCATTACCAAAATACCGTGAACTATTGTTAATCAAATAATCCTAAATGTCAACTAACACCAACCCAGGCTTTGACCCAGCAGAAATTGCAGCCTTAAAAAAGCAATGTGAAGCAGAGAAACGTTCATTTGTCTACATTTTAGATGAGGATTTGCCTTCTGGAAACGAACGAGAAATGGTTCACATCCAATTTGTGGGTCAATACGAGAAGCAAGAAGTCATTTATGATGCCATAGTATGCACCCTGCAACTACATTACTCCAGCTTATTATATGAAGCAGCTGAAAGAGAAATCATTCAGCAATATCCCTTGTATGTTCCTTTAGAGAACCGTGATGAAAATTACGAGCCTAATGAGGAATTAGACGAGGAGGTAGAAATGTTAATCCTAGAGGTGATTGAAGACCTAGAGGAAAACGAAGAAATAAAGGTAGCAGAATACATCGAAATCGATCCAGAATTCGAATATGGCGTTAGCATAGAAGCAGCCCTATATGTGCCGGCCTTAGATGATGAGATGTTATCCCAATTTGTTCAGGACTTTAATGGCAACACCTTAAGTTTAGATCCATCTCTTTATACCTTTAACTCAGATGATGAGGACGAGGAGGACGAAGAATAATCAATGAGTATAGCCGTATTTTACGCTCCTAATGCTAAGGATTCCTCTTATTTATCTGAAGAGGAATCCTTTCATGCTATACGGGTATTGCGTTTAAGAGTAGGAGAGACGATCCATCTGTTAGATGGTCGTGGCTCTAAATTTAGTACGTCCATTTCTTCGATTGAAGGTAAAAAAGTCGCTTTCGGCCCTTTAGAAGTGGTCGAATCAGAACCGTCACCTTCTTATAAAATTCATCTTTATGTCGCACCCACCAAGCAAATGGAGCGAATGGAATGGATGGTGGAGAAATGCGGGGAATTTGGTATACATGGGATTCACTTCTTTGCCTCCAAGAATTCGGAAAGGAAAGAGATCAAACTCCAGCGTTTGGAGAAAACTGCCATCTCTGCTTTGAAGCAATCCAAGAACTTGTATTTGCCTGAAATTACGGGCTTACATACGTTTAAGGAAATTGCTGATAAGGAGGGAGGAGAAAAATTATTTGCCTTTATTTCGAACCCGCCGGTTTCTGTGTTAATGAAAACAGCCGCAAAAAATAAAGAATACCACGTAATCGTAGGACCAGAGGGAGACTTTACCCCAGAGGAATCTGATATATTGTCCAAAAATAATTGGAAACCTTTTAGTCTTGGAAAGTCCATTTTACGTACGGAGACGGCTGGAATCGCGGTTTGCCTTGGCCTACATATTTTGAATGCTGACTAAAATCAGTTATTTAACGTAGATGGAGCTTAAAAAAGAAACATTTGCTTCGTAACTTTGTTAGAACATTAAATTTATCTCTCTATTATGCAATTAGTACTGCCGGCTTTCTTCATACATTGGTATGTTTCTTTGTTTAGCCAAACTTTTTTCCTTCACCGTTACTCCGCTCACAAGATGTTTTTGATGAGCAAGTTTTGGGAAAAATTCTTCTATTTCTTGACTTACTTATCGCAAGGTTCATCTTTTTTAAGCCCTCGTGCTTATGCGATTTTACACAGAATGCACCATGCATTTTCTGACACGAAAAAAGATCCACACTCCCCGATGTTCTCAAGCAACGTATTTACGATGATGTGGAAGACGAAAAACATCTACAATGCGGTTTTAAACAGAGATCAAAAGGTGGAAGAACGTTTTGAACATGATTACCCTGTATCTAAAACGATTGAGAAAATTGGTGATTCTTGGATTTCCCGTTTAGGATGGGGAGTGGCTTATGCCTCTTTATACATCGTAGGATACGTATATTTCGATATGCACTGGGCCTTTTTCTTCTTATTACCGGTTCACTTTTTGATGGGACCTGTACACGGAGCTATCGTCAACTGGTCAGGACATAAATATGGCTACCAAAACTATGACAACCACGATCACTCGAAGAACTCGTTAATCTTTGACGTAGTGATGATGGGCGAGTTGTTCCAAAACAACCACCACAAACTACCAAACCGTGTTAACTTCGCTACGAAATGGTTTGAGTTTGATCCGACTTATCCTATGATTAAACTCTTAACGCTTCTAAAGATCATTCGTCCGAATGTGAAACCGGCAGATGCTAAATTCTAAGACAATTAGTCATAAAGGAAAAGAGCCTCGATTGAGGCTCTTTTTTTTATATTTCCGTATCTAAACTAAACTTCTCTAAGTAATCCGAGACCCGCTTCACGAATCCTCCACCCAGCGAACCATCCACCACTCGGTGGTCATAGGAATGGGATATAAACATCTTCTGACGAACGGCTATTATATCTTCTCCATTGTCATTCGTAATAACTGCTGGTTTCTTTTCAATCACTCCGAAGGCTAAAATACCTACTTGTGGCTGCACTATAATAGGCGTTCCCATTAAATTGCCAAATCCACCAATATTAGAAATCGTGAATGTTCCACCTTCTAAATCAGCAGGCTTCAATTTATTGGCTCTTGCTCGAGCAGATAAATCATTCACCTTTTGCGTCAATTCAGCTAATGTCATTTTATCCACTTCGTGAATAACGGGCACAATTAAATTACCATTAGGCAAGGCAACTGCCATACCGATGTTAATTTGAGCGTGTTGAACGATGTAATTACCTTCTACCGAGATAAGCATACCCGGAAAATCCTTTAAGGCATCCGCGGTGGCTTTAAATAGGAGCGGAGTGAAGGTTAAGGCTTCCTTGTATTTGTCTTGAAAATCTTGCTTTACTTTAGCACGCCAATTGACCAGATTAGTTACATCTGACTCTAAGAATGACGTAACGTGAGGTGCAATCCGTTTCGAATCCAGCATACGCTCAGAAATCATCTTCCGCATGCGATCCATTTCAATCACTTCGTCACCTGGAAGACGCATTCCAGCTCCTTGACTTAAGGTTCCGGATGAAATCATCCGCTTCGAGTTTCGAACCGCAATATAATTCAGCACATCTTTCTTGGTGATGCGACCGTCTAGCCCAGAACCGGGGAGTTGGTTTAATTCTCTTTGGGATACATTCTCCGACTGACAAATCTGCTTAATCAAAGGCGAAATCCACGGATTAGTGGACTTTTCGGAGCTTAATTCAGTGGGAGCCAAGCTTAAATCGATTAATGAACTAATCGACTCGTCCATAGAAAAAGTGTCAGCCGTTGATGTGGAGCCACTTTCTACCGCATCAATCACGCAAATTGCCTTACCTATCGTCGCGACAGAACCCACGGGAACTAAAATTTTCTGTAAATAACCCGCCACAGGAGAGGGGACTTCCGTATCAATCTTGTCCGTCGCCACTTCTAAAATAAATTCATCGGCTTCCACATAATCGCCCGGCTGTTTTAACCAATTTAAAACAGTCGCTTCCATGATACTCTCGCCCATTTTGGGCATAATCACCTCTGTAATGGCCATAGACTTAGCTTAAATCGTTTAATAAATATTTACGCAGCAAATTGATACAAGCTAAAGAGCTCAAGTATATATTTTGCATACGTGTTCCTCCTAAGGTTAATTTACGGGTAACAACTCCTGTTGGATGTGCCAAAGCAATCCAAACAGTCCCTACCGGTTTATCTTCGGTTCCCCCGTCAGGCCCAGCAATGCCAGAAGTGGCTAAAGCAAATGTGGATCCAAGTCGCTTCTGAACTCCTATAGCCATTGCCTTGATACATTCCTCTGACACCGCACCATCCGAAGTTAAAATAGCTTCTGAAACCCCTAATTGATCTATTTTCACTTGATTTGCATAGGATAGAATTCCGCCTAAAAAATAAGCAGATGAACCCGGGTTTTGAGTAAACTGATGTGCTAAATGTCCTCCGGTGCAACTTTCGGCTACAGATAAAGTGGCTTTTTCATCCACTAATAATCGTCCTACGACTTCAGCCAGCTCCTCCTTTTCATACCCAAAAATATAGGATTTAATTAACGAATTCACTTTTTGTAATTCCACTTCAACCTCCGCTTGCAAACGACTTAAATCATCTCCAACAGCCGTTAAACGTAATTTAACAATGCCTATTGAGGGTAAATAGGCTAATTTAATATGTTCTGGTAATTGCAATTCCCAGCTCTCAATCAGATCTGATAGATAGGATTCACCGATACCGACCGTCTTAATAACCTTATGGTAAATAACCGGCGTTTGGAAATGCTTCACTAAACGAGGTAGCACTTCTTGTTCCATGATGTTTTTCATCTCAAAAGGAACGCCCGGCATAGAAACCCATAGTACTCCTTTCTCATTAAACCACATCCCAGGCGCTGTTCCTTGACTATTTCGAATAAATTCTGCCTTCGTAGGTAATAGGGCTTGATCTCGGTTAATATCAGATAATTCTCGACCACGTTTCGCAAAGAATTCCGTGACATCTTGCAAAGCCAAGGGGTGCATGGCTAACTCGCAGTCAAAATATTCGGCGAGGATTTTTTTCGTCAAATCATCCTTCGTAGGACCTAATCCTCCGGTAATAAAAACGACATCTGCCCGCAGGGCAGCTTCATTTAGTATTTGGAGTATCTCTGATTTTTGATCGCCCACGGATGATTTCCGTACGGTCTTGATCCCTAATTTATCTAATTCAAGACTGATCCACTGCGTGTTAGTATCTAAGATTTGCCCGTAAAGTATCTCATCACCAATGGTAATAATTTCAGCCTTAACCATTAATTTTCCTTAATTTATACGAAAATACGATTAATTTTACATCCATGAAACATTCTGAAATCAATTTTAAAATACAATTAGACGACCAAAATATCCCCGAGCAAATCTCTTGGTCAGCTACAGATAATCCGAACGAAGGCATCGAAGAAACGAAAGCCATTTTAGTCGCCACTTGGGATCCGTATCACAAAGGAACATTAACATTACCACTTTGGACAAAAGATATGGAAGTGTTAGACATGAAACGTTTTTTCATCGAAATCGTGGGAACGGTTGCGGATGCATCCTTACAAGCCACAGGCGATAATTTCTTCGCTCAAGAATTAGAGGCCACCTGTCGTACGCTATCATCGCATTTACAGAAAGAAATCGTAGCGTTAGAAAAAGGCGCTAAATAAGCATGAAAAAAATACTCCTATTCCTGATATTACCCTTTTTAGGATTCTCACAAGGCATCCATTTCAGTTCGGCTTCCTCTTTACAAGAAGCTAGATCAGAGGCTATCAAGCAAAACAAATTGCTTTTCATGGAGATTTATGCCCCAGATTGCCACATTTGCAATTCCTTTAAAGGCGTATTTACCCAGCCAGCAGTAGGAGCGGTCTACAACAAGAACTTTGTCAATTTTCAATTAGATATTCGCAATCCAGCGAATCAAATGGCACTAAAGCAGGCAGGAATCATTGTAAATGCGACGCCCACGTTTGTTTTCTTTGAACCTAAGACGATGAAAATTGTTCAGGCGAGGATATTTGGAGAAAAGGAGAATTCAGTCGGAATGGTTAACGGCATTGGAACGAAAGCGGCTAATCCGGCTGAGCAAGCAGCTCAATTCCCTAAGCGTTTAGCAGCAGGAGAAAAGAATCCGGGCATGTTGATTAATTATGCTGAATATGCGCGTATAACGGGAGATACGCTAGCAAATATCAAGGCGATGAATGCCTATATCACCTTATTAAAACCAGCCCAGTATAGCTCCCAATCAACCTTCAATTTAATGCAAGTGGCCTTAATGAGCCACGATAATCGACTTTTTGATTATTTCATTCGGAATCTAAACTACTATAATTCCATCTATGACCCATCCGTGGTGCGAATGATTTATGAGAATATTTTCCAAATCACTTTAACCAGTTCGCGTGCTAATCAATTAGGCAATGCAGGCCTGATGAAATTAAAAGCCCAGATGGCTAAAACAGGATTAGATCGTTCCAGTATCGTTCGTAGAACCTGGATGCTTGAATCTGATATGCTTTTCAAGCAACGAAAATCAACGCAAGCGATGAAGGTAATCGATGAATTAATCAACTCGATGCCCGGCGCTTTAGGGCCCAAAGAAAATCAATTCTTGTGCGACTATGTTAAAGGCAAAACAAAAGATGCGGCTGCTTTGAAAAAAGCAAAGTCCAATTGGTGCTTGTACGGAACGAAATAATTAGCGAATAAACGCACGGTAAGTCATCACAATTAAACAAACAATAAACATCAAGATCGAAATCTTATTGATCGTGTGCATCGCGCGTATATTAAAGTTCGCCGGTGCGCCAGGTTTTGGCTTTTGAAACACGCGAATAAAATAAGTGAATACTTCGCCTACTTTGAATTGTTCTCTTAATCTGCTCATTTGTTTATTCGTTTACAGACGGCTCACGCCAATCCCCATGTTCTTTAATTAATTGAATTAACTCATCCACTGCAGAATCCGCAGGCACTGATTTCTTCACTACATCTTGCCCTTTATAGAGCGCAATTTTATCTTTTCCTATTCCTACATACCCATAATCGGCATCTGCCATTTCACCTGGACCATTCACGATGCAGCCCATAATACCAATCTTGATGCCTTTTAGGTGATCGGTTTTCTGTCGAATCATCGCTGTCGTTTCTTGCAGATCAAATAAAGTACGACCACAAGAAGGACAAGAAATGTATTCCGTTTTAGAAATACGCATTCTACTTGCTTGAAGCGTCCCAAAATTTGTCGCATTGCACAAGGCTTCCTTATTTTTGGAATGATTCAGACTTAATAACAATCCATCTCCTAAACCATCAATAAACAAGGCACCTCCATCCGTAGGGGCGAACAACTGAAATTGATCGTCTGAAATAGAACTATAATTCAGCTGGATAATCACCGGATTAATGATTCCCTTTTCAATTAAATGAAAGAAGGCACGTCTGATAGCCGGCATCTGATGTACATTCGAAGAATGAAGAACAATAACTGTCTTTTCATCAAAAGAATCAGCGCCTGCCACTAAATCTGCAGCGTCTAGGGATACGAAATTTAACGTGGAATGCTTGTGAGTAGCAGATTGATAGGCTACATAGTCAAATAAAGGATAGACATAGTCAGAAGGAGTCCAAACCGAAGCATCCTGAATTTGACGTAAGCCATTAGGTAACATAAAATCAAGTGACTGCTGGCCTGTATAAATAAAATCCGCACCTAAATCATTCATCGCCCATTTATCCGGTTCAGGCAAATAGAAATGGCCTATGGCCTTCAGATCGGCAATCGTTATGTTAGACCTAGTTGAGAAATCAGCGATTACGCGAGGAACTTGGTGTCCACCAATCGAAAAAATTTCTGAAGTCTTTCTTCGCGAATGCGCAAAAGGATGAATAGGGGAGTCAAAAGTTACAGAATCGCCAGAAAATAGGGATATAGGATCCTGAGACGCTGCTCGCGTATCATACCGACGCACCAAGTCTTGTGCTACCGGAATTTCAAATTCTGGATCTTCGGTTAAAGAAACACGAATCGTATCACCTAAGCCATCCTCTAATAAAGTGCCAATCCCTACAGCCGATTTAATTCGACCATCTTCTCCATCACCCGCTTCAGTCACACCTAAGTGCATGGGATAAGCCTTAAATCCGCCATCCTTTAATTTTTTACTCAATAGACGGTAGGCTTCTACCATCACCTGTGTATTCGATGATTTCATCGAAAGCACGATATTGAAATAGTTTTCATCCTCACAAATACGTAAGAACTCTAAAGCCGATTCCACCATCCCGTGTGGTGTATCACCATAGCGACTTAAAATACGATCTGAAAGCGAACCATGGTTCGTTCCAATACGCATCGCCGTGCCATATTCTTTACAGATTTTGACTAATGGAAGAAATTTATCTCGAATTCGATCTAATTCGGACGCATAAGAAGCGTCGGTATAATCAATCGTCTCAAAGCGCTTTTTATCCGCATAGTTTCCAGGATTGATACGTACCTTCTCCACGATTCTAGCCGCTAATTCAGCTGCGTTAGGGGTAAAGTGAATATCAGCCACTAAAGGCGTGGTATAACCTCGCTCGCGCAATCCTTTGCGAATATTCTCGAGGTTTTGAGCTTCCTTAACTGAAGGAGCAGTAATGCGAACTAATTCGCATCCAGCATCAATCATTCGAATGGATTGTTCAATGGATCCTTGCGTATCCATGGTATCTACCGTAGTCATGGACTGAATCCGAATAGGAAAGTCTGATCCTAAATAGAGATCTCCTATTTGTACTGGAATCGTACTGCGTCTCTCATACGCATACAGCGATGAAGCATACTGATTTCCATCAACGATAAGGGGATCTATCAAATTCAACATTTTAGACATAACAGGATTAATACGCAAAAATAGGCAATTCTACTTCCAAGAACTCTTTTTATGTCCAATTGTTGCGTAATAATAGATAAAAATATAGCAAGGTATCAAAATGAGGTAGGCACTCTGCGTATTCCCGATTTGGTCCGCTATTTTACCGTATAACAAAGGCATTAAGGCACCACCAGAAATCATCATAATGATAAAAGCACTTCCAATTTTAGTAAACTTCCCTAATCCATTAATTGCCAAAGGCCATAAAGCAGGCCACATTAATGCATTCGCTAAACCTAATAAAGCTAAACATAACACCGAATTAAATCCACTGAAGACGACAGCTCCAATCGAAAACAAAACACCTAAAATAGCGGAATAATTCAAGGCCTTTTGTTGAGATAAGTAGTTGGGAATAAAGAAAATACCTATGACATACCCTGCTAACATTCCATACAAGGTATAGGTGGTGAAGCTTTTGGCAACATCCTGACTAAATCCTTGAGAAACTCCGTAATTAATAATCGTATCACCAGCGATCACTTCAACACCCACATATAAAAAGAAAGCTACCAAGCCTAAAACTAAGCTTGGATAGGACCAAACGGAGGCTTTCGCATTTCCGGCTTCCTCCACGGTTTCCTCCGCTTCTACTTCAGGTAAAGAGGAAAACCACACCCAAACCGCTAATACCACTAAAACAGCAGTCATAATTCCGTAAGGCATAATCACGATGGCTAATTTCTCAGATCCACCCACAGCGCTAGAAAGAAACAATCCCCCGAAAATAAACTGGCTCAAAATACCCGCCACTTTATTGCAAATACCCATCACAGAAATTCTTTGCGCTGCTGATTCCGCTGGCCCTAAAATAGTCACGTAGGGATTCGAAGCTGTCTGCAAGAGCGCTAGGCCAGTTCCTATGACAAAAAGTCCAAACAAAAACATCGGATAATTCTCCATCTTAGCCGCCGGAATGAATAATAATGTCCCCACAGCCATCGCTAGCAATCCCATGGACATCCCTTTCTTAAATCCAGTCTTGGACAAAACCCAAGAGGAGGGAATTGCCATTACGAAATACGAGATAAAGAAAGCGAAAGTAACGAGCAAAGAGTCAAAATTATTTAATTGAAAAGCATCCTTAAAAAAGGCAATTAAAACCGAATTCACCCAGGTCACAAAACCGAATACAAAGAAGAGAATACCGATAATTAATAGAGGTCCGTTAACGTTTTTTGATTGGTTCATAGGTTTAGTATTGATCGTTTAAAGCAAAAATTGGTTGATTTTTTTTCCATTTACCGCGTGTAAAATCAGGTATTTGGATAGGAGCGGAGCCCTTTTTGATTGATTCCTCTGAAAGTGGCGCAATGGCAGACCAAGCCGCCGCATCATACACATCAATTGGTGGTGCTACTTTGGCCTTAATCGCCTCGATAAAGGCTCTTAATACAAAATAATCAATCCCTCCGTGACCTGCATTCTCCGCATCCGCTGCGTGCGCTTTCCATAAAGGGTGATCGTATTTCTCTAAATAAGGCTTGGCTTCTTCCCAACGATGCGCTTTAGGCGAAATACCTTCTAAATAGATCGATTTATTGTCTTCCATCCATAAACCTTTCGTTCCTTGAACTCGGAAGCCTAAAGAATAAGGACGTGGTGAATTCGTATCGTGAGTAATGAGAATGGTTTCCCCGTTGACACATTTGATCATCGTTTGAACGATATCACCGCATTTGAAATCCACTTTCGCATTTGGATGATCCGCGCCTCCTTTTTCTACAATGTAATTATGTAGTCCCAAAGCAGGAGTAGCCATCGCCGTTAGATAAGCAAACTGATTTCCACGATTAATATTCAACATCTCCGCGACAGGCCCTAAGCCGTGTGTTGGGTACAAATCTCCGTTGCGATCGACAGAATGTTGGGTGCGCCATTTGGCCTCAGAAAAACCTTTCTCCCCAAACTCCACACCGCCACCATAGGCCTGTTTTCCATCATTAAATTTCACTTCCCGTAAGTCGTGCTGGTAACCACACTGCACGTGGTTTAAGGTTCCAAACATCCCCTGGCGAACCATATTCAACGTCGCGAGAACATCCCGACGGTAACACACATTCTCCAAAATCATGCAATGAGAACCCGTTTTCTCGTACATATTCACGAGATCCCACGATTCTTTCAAGGTAACAGTCGCTGAAACTTCAACACCCGCATATTTGCCTTGCTTCATCACTTCTAAGGCCATCGGTACATGCCATTCCCAGGGAGTCGCAATCACTACGCCATCGATATCAGTGCGCTTAGCTAAATTTTCAAAATCTTTTTCGGTCTTTCCATAGACCGCGGGAGCTGGTCGCCCTTTCGCAGAAACCATCTTTAAAGCGATGTCAATAGCATTAGGATCGATATCACAAATAGCAACCACTTCAACATCCGGCCGGTACATGGCCATCTCCAGGTGATTTTGGCCTCTTAAGCCCACGCCAATAAAACCTAAACGCACTTTTGTTTGTTCTTCTGGTATCTGTCGTAAGAAAGTAGGGAATAAAGCGGTACCTGAGGTATATACTAAGGAATCAGAGATAAATTTCCTTCTTTTCATTTAGTTTATGATAGGTCTAGCAAGTGTTTAAAAGATGAAATTTAAGGAAAATACTTTAAATTTATAAGAATTTAGAAAAAATGACTGAAGCCCCTCGCGTTACCGTATTCCGTAAAGAACATTTCAATGCTGCACATCGTTTGCATAATCCACTTTGGACAGCTGAGAAAAACAAAGAAATATTCGGTTTATGCAACAATCCGAACTACCATGGACATAATTATGAAATAATTATTCAGGTAACTGGAACAATTGACCCAGAAACGGGTTATGTTATCGATACGAAGTTTTTATCGGATTTAGCGCAAACAGAAGTTTGCAAAAAATTTGACCACAAGAATTTAAATCTAGACGTACCAGAATTCGCAGATTTAAATCCTTCCGCTGAAAATATCGTCATCGTGATTTACAACAAATTAAGGGCTAAACTCCCGACCACACTAGATTTAAAAATCAGATTGTATGAAACAGAAAGAAATTTCGTTGAATTCCCTGCTAATTGATAATGACAATTTCTTGTTAACTGACGAGGAAATTGGAGATAATCATGTAGCCACCTCAATCGAGACACCGATGAGGGAGGATGCTTTTGATATTTCTGATTCTGAGAAAATGGCCATTATCGAATCGCATTTCCGTGAAATCATGTTAACCTTGGGGTTAGATTTAACGGATGATTCTTTACGAGGCACTCCTAAGCGAGTAGCTAAAATGTACATTGAGGAAATCTTCAGTGGTTTAAATCCAGCTAATGAGCCTAAAATAGCTTTATTTGATAACAAGTATCAGTATAATGAGATGTTAATCGAAAAGAACATTTCGTTTTACTCTAATTGCGAGCACCATTTCGTGCCTATCATGGGCAAAACACACATAGCGTATATTTCGTCTGGACAAGTCATTGGCCTTTCGAAACTAAACCGTGTGGTCCAATTCTATGCTAAAAGACCTCAAGTTCAGGAACGTTTAACGATGCAAATTGCTAAACACTTACAAAGAGTGCTAAAAACAGATCACGTAGCAGTATTCATCGATGCAAAACACTTGTGTGTTTCTTCCAGAGGTGTAAAAGATGAGGCTACTTCTACCATTACTTCCTACTATGGAGGAAAATTCCAAGAGGAGAATACCAGAAGAGAATTCTTACAATCTATTCAAGCCTAAACCATGGGAAAATACGTTATTGTTGGGGCTAGCCAAGGAATTGGTGAGTCCATTGCTACTGCTTTGCTTGCTGCTGGTCACGAAGTGATTAATTTCGCTAGAAATCCCTCATCAATCAATGGAGTAGAAAACCATACTTGGGATGCCTTAGGAGCGGATGATTCCGCTATTGCTGCCATTACTGGACCTGTAGATGGAATCGCCTATTGCCCGGGAAGCATTAACTTGAAGCCATTTCACCGCTTGACTTCGGCAGATTTTGAGAAAGACTTTCAGATTAATGTGTTAGGTGCAGTTCGCGTCATTCAGGCACTGTTACCTGCATTGAAACAGTCTTCGACCTCATCTATTGTCCTTTTCAGCACCGTGGCCGTTCAAACAGGCATGGGCTTTCACGCTTCCATTGCTAGTGCGAAAGGGGCTATCGAAGGCTTAACTAGATCATTAGCAGCAGAATTAGCCGCTAATAAAATAAGAGTGAATGCCATTGCGCCTTCATTAACGCAAACGCCTTTAGCTGGAGCCTTACTCAATTCTCCGGAGAAAATCGAAGCTGGTGGAAAAAGACATCCTTTAGGACGAGTAGGCCAATCCGAAGATGTGGCTAATCTAGCGACATTTTTGTTAAATCCTGCCAACTCTTGGATTACAGGACAAATCATTGGAGTGGACGGTGGAATAGGATCGTTAAGAACGAGCTAGGGTTTCATTGAAATGCTTTTGGTTTAAGGCCAAATTCATTTGATTCCATTCTATTTTCTTCGAAAAAGCAGCCTGACGAATCGCGCAATCTGCAATCGAACAGTGACTACAACATTCATCTAAACAAGGATCTGCGTGGACAAATATCTCCACGTGGGTGGCTTGTAATTCCTTCAGCATTTCTTCAAAGCCATGAATCTCTTCATGCGTTCTGTGTAAATCCCAATAACGAGGTAAAGTCAAATGGCAATCGATGTGCAAATCTCCGCCATATTGTTGTACCCGTAGATTATGTAAATCAATCCATTCCTCTTTTTTATTCGCTACGACCCAGTCAGTCACCTTTTGGAATAAGGCTGGATTCGTTTCATCCATCAAAGCAGCTACCGATTCTCTCATTAAGTGTATTCCCTGCCAGCACATAAATCCTGCAAACAAGAAGGAGGCGACAGAATCGACCCAATACCAGTGGGTAAAATAGGTAAGCGCCAAAGCAGCAACCACCAAAATCCCATTATAGGCATCCAACCGTAGGTGCTTACCATCGGCAACAAGAGCAGGAGAGTGAGAGGAACGCCCTTTCTTAACTAAAAAATAACCCATTAAGCCATTAATTCCTGCTGAAACAAAGGAAACGGCCATACCTACATCCAAACTCTTCAACTCAGGAGATGAATACAAATGCTGTGAAGCGTGAAGAAAAATATAGGCAGCTGCTAATAATATGAGCACACCCTCTAATCCAGAGGCAAAAAATTCAATCTTTCCATGACCATAGGGATGATTCAAATCTTTAGGTAAAGAAGCTAAATAGATCGAATAGTAGGCAAAACACGCGGCAACTACATTGATAATCGACTCTAACGCATCTGTTAATAAAGTCGTAGATCCACTTGCATAGTAGACGGCAAACTTCGCTGCCATGATGAGCACCGAAACGACAAAAGAAAGAAGGACAAGCCGCTGTTTCATTAGCACAAAGATAGTATTTTTACCGGATGGAAACGGAAAACAATCCTTGGAAAACACTCAATCAAGAAACGGCTTACGAGAATGCATGGATTAGGGTAGAACACCATGAAGTCTTGAATCCGGCTGGAAATCCCGGTATTTATGGAAAAGTTCATTTTAAAAATACAGCCATATCCATTGTTGCTTTAGACTCAGACGGCTTTACCTATTTAGTAGGTCAATACCGCTATACGCTGAATGCCTATTCCTGGGAAGTGCCGGAAGGTGGTTGTTCCATTGAATCCGGCGAATCTACTTTAGCAGCTGCAAAACGCGAACTATTGGAAGAAACTGGACTTGTAGCCACAGAATGGACAGAACTAGGGGAGGTGTATCTTTCGAATTCGGTGAGCGATGAGAAAGCGGTGATGTATTTGGCCCAAAGCCTCAGCCAACATCAAGCCTGCCCAGAAGAAACCGAACAATTAAAAATACGTAAGTTACCGTTAAAAGAGGCGATTGAAATGGCGCAAAATGGCCAGATTACTGACGCCTTGAGCGTGTTGACGCTCCTAAAGGTCCCAGCTTTGCATTTGCTTTAATTCATCATAATCTGTCAAATCATATTTGACGGGCACTATGCTGACATAATTTTCTGCTAAAGCATCTAAATCGGTGTTATTGTTCAAGTCCTCGTTGTGCAAATCTCCATCCATCCAATAATAAGGCTTACCATATGGATCTTTACGCTCTTCGAAACGCTCTCTAAAGATTGCATTGGCTTGTTTCACCACTTTCACCCCCTGCAATGGCATGGAAGAATGTGCGGGGAAATTCACGTTTAGTGTCAATCCTTTAGGTAATCCATGCACGAGGACTTGTTGACAAATTTTGATGATATAATCGTGGCAATGCGAAAAATCCGCATCTGATGCAAAATCGCAAAGGGAGAATCCGATAGCCGGAATACCCTCCATCGCCGCTTCGATAGCTGCAGACATGGTTCCTGAATATAAAACCGCAATCGAAGCATTTGAACCGTGGTTAATACCCGAAACGACTAAATCAATTTTTCGACCTTTCAGAATTTGGTGTTTACCGATCTTCACACAATCAGCTGGAGTACCTGAACACTTATAGGATTGAATATGATCGCCAAAATTATTCGTCTTCTCCACGCGCAACGGTTCACCCAAGGTAATTGCATGACCCATACCAGATTGATGTGTATCCGGAGCGACCACTACGACTTCGCCCATTTCGGACATGATTTCCGTTAGAACGCGGATACCTTTAGAATAGATCGAATCGTCGTTTGCGATAAGAATAAGTGGCTTCATATGTTGTTATTTTGACTGCAATTTACAAATTTTGGCTATGATTTTACGCAAAGCGACGCTCGAAGACATCCCCCTCATTCAAGAAATAGCAGAAGAAGCCTGGAGACCCACCTATGGCCATATTTTGACAGAGGAGCAGACTTTGTACATGATTCCGATGATGTATGCGTCAGAGGTTATACTTCAGCAAATAGAAATTTTCTCCCTGTTAGAATTGGAGGGAAAAGCGATCGGCTATTGTGCTTTCGAAAAGACCTCTGAGACTGAGGGTAAATTACATAAACTTTATTTGCGACCATCCGTCAAACAAAAAGGCGCAGGAAGCTTTGTTATCGAACAGATCAGAAATCAAGCCCGTTCTATGGGTCTTACATCTATCTATTTAAACGTTAACAAACATAACTCCGCGGTAGAATTTTACCTGAAGAAAGGTTTCATCAAAGACCGTGAAATGATCCTAGACATAGGTAACGGCTATGTGATGGATGATTACGTTATGCGATTAATGCTATAGCTTTCTCGATCAAAGACCTAATTTGTCCCTCCGGATCATTCGAAAATTCGTTCGTGATGCGATTCGCTAAAATAGCATTTAATGAAATCATTTCGTGCCCCATAGCGCCTCCAAAGGCGTAATAGGCTGCGGTTTCCATTTCAATATTCGTAATTTCTTCATCACCTAGCTTAGCCGCAGCGACTTTTTCTAAAAAATCGGGTCTTATGGAATGCATTCTTATCGTGCGACCTTGCGGCGCATAAAATCCTGGTGCCGTTAAGGTAACGCCATTATACGCATTCAAAGGCGCAAATTGCGCGCAAAGAGAAGCGCTAGCTTTGGCTGCATAGAGAGGCAATGGATAATCAATTGCTGAAGTCCAAGCGGCTAAAAAATCTTCAGCTATCGACATAGTAGATTCAAAACCATAGAATTGGGCTAAATTATCAAATCCGATTGCTGCAGTCGAGATCAAAATCGAATCCACTGGGATATGCGACTGAATACTACCCGAAGTGCCGATTCGGATGAGGTTTAAAGATCTTTTTACGGATTTCTCCAAACGCGTTTGAAAATCAATATTAACCAAAGCATCTAGTTCATTCATCACAATCTCCACATTATCCGCACCAATACCACTGGATAATACACCGATCTTCTTACCCCTTAGAACGCCTAAATGAGTCACAAATTCCCTTTTATGAACGATATCAGTGATTTCATCGAAAAAGGCAGAAACAGTAGGAACACGCTCTGGATCGCCCACCAAAATAAGGGTATCCGGAATTTGATCAGGACGTAAGTTCAAATGATAGGAACTTCCGTCCGGATTAATAATCAAGTCTGTGGGAGAGAAATAGGTCATGCGCAAATTTATTGATAATTTTCCAATGTAATAAGCCCCTTATGAAAAGCTCCAAGTCTCAAATACAGGCAAATCTTCGTTCCATTTTGGAAAATACGCTAGAAGAGGCCCGAAGAGAATATCTTTTGGCCAAAGAATCCCGCGACTCTGACACAAAAAGTAGTGCCGGAGATAAATTTGAAACCGGTCGAGAAATGATGCAGCGAGAGATGGATAAGCTAAGTGCTTTGGTAGATAATACACTTAATTCTATTGCCAAATTAGACAGACTTGCTGATTTGCCCGCTTCAGCAGTCATTTCTGAGGGAAGCCTAGTAGAAACAGATCAAGAAACTTATTTTATATCCATCGGATACGGCAAACTCGATTCTATTTACGCCATTTCAATTGAATCACCACTTGGATTGGAATTAAAGGGCAAAAGAGTAGGGGACCGCATCGAAATGCGAGGTCGACATATCACCATAAAATCAATCGTATGAAAAATGCACACTACCTCTATTTAGTTCTTTCCCTGGTAGGAGGGAGCATCACCTTTTACTACGTCTATGAGGGAATGATGCTAAATAACGGAAAATTTGATGTCATTGATTTTGTCCAAAGCACTTGGACAGCTAACCCTTACGCTAAAAGTTTAAGTTGTGACTTTTGGACCGGCGCCATAGCAGGCACCTTTTTTATACTGGTAGAAGGATTACGGATTAAAATCAAATACCTATATCTTTATTTATTGGCAACCGTTTTAATAGGTTTTGCCTTTGCATTTCCCTTATTTTTATTCGTTAGACATAGACAATTAGCCTAATATTCATGGAAGAATACATCAAGACCTTTCCGGAGGCCACACAGAAAATTTTAATCGAAGTGCGTGATGCGATTCGTTCGGTCGTACCGGAGGAAACGGAAGAAACGATGTCTTACGGGATGCCCACGTTTAAATTAAATGGAAATTTAATCCACTTTGCAGCCTGGAATAATCATCTAGGTTTTTACCCTACACCGAGTGGAATCAAGAATTTTGTGCAAGAATTAGCGCCTTACGAGGGATCAAAAGGGGCGATTAAGTTTCCCTATCATTCCCCTATGCCTTTGGAACTGATAAAAGAGATCACCTTATTTAGAGTTCAGGAGAATTTAGCCAAAAAGAAAAAAGGCTCATAATTGAGCCTTCTTTTGTTTTTCAATTTTCTCTGTCCGTTTAAAGGACTTGAATCCTAATTCAGGAGAATAACCCACTGAGTTTTTAGAATAATACCCTTTCTCATTGTAAGGACGTTTCCGTGGATGCTCTTTACATTCAGGGGAGCAGGCGCCCTCCATTTCTTTTAGGCAAGACGGACAAATGGCTAAATGCTCATTACATTCTGGATTAGCACAATTGACCATGTGATCTGATTTCGTATGACAAACATGGCATTCGGATACAACCTCCGGGTTTACCGAATTAACTGGCGTCGCTACTCGGTTATCAAATACATAGCAAGAGCCATCAAAATCCTCTCCACCTTCTTCTAAACCATATTTAATAATACCTCCATGCAATTGATACACATCCGTAAAACCTTTTTCGATTAGATAGGCGGACGCTTTCTCGCATTTGATGCCACCCGTACAATACGTGATAACCTTTTTATTTTTCAAATGCTCTATCTCCTGCACATGATCAGGCAAATCGCGCAGATTCTCCATGTCAAAAGTATAAGCACCTTTGAAACGACCTAATTCGTGCTCGTAATTCGAACGCATATCCACTAACACGACATCCGGGTCATTCTTCAATAATTGCTTGAATTCTTTCGGCTTCAGATGCTTACCCGTTCTAACGCGAGGATCAACCCCTAAATCAGAGTGGACAATTTCACTTTTAACGCGAACGTGTAATTTATTAAACGTATGTGCTTCATGATAATCGATTTTGAAGTCAAAATCTGATCCTACAAAAATAGGATCATTTTCTAACCACTTCATGTAAGCATCGCAATCCGCTTTTAAACCAGAGACGGTTCCATTCAAACCCTCTGCTGCGACGATAATACGTCCCAAAAGGTTATTTTCAATACAAAAAAGGTGATGTTTTACTCGGTACTCTTCCGGATTCGGAATAGGAGTATAGTTATAGTAAAGCAATACACTGTAAGGTTTCATCTTCAACATGATTTACAGATTAAACAAAAAATTAAGTGACGATGGGGAGATTCGAACTCCCAAACCTTAACGGCACTACCACCTCAAGGTAGCGTGTCTACCAATTTCACCACATCGCCAAAAACGGTTAGTAAAATTACCAATTATTTACTTACTTGCCAACAATTACGGAACTCAAAAAAATTAGTACAATGGCTTTAGAAATAAGCGGAAAATTAATCAAGAAATTACCTGAGGTTACAGGAACAGGTAAAAACGGCACCAACTGGATCAAGCAAGAATTTGTGATCGAAACACAAGATCAATACCCTAAAAAGGTGTGTATGTCAGTTTGGGGAGATAAAACACAAGATTTAACGCC
Organism: Aquirufa antheringensis; assembly: GCF_023921165.1. Taxonomy (NCBI): domain Bacteria; kingdom Pseudomonadati; phylum Bacteroidota; class Cytophagia; order Cytophagales; family Flectobacillaceae; genus Aquirufa; species Aquirufa antheringensis. The sequence goes on along the minus strand of NZ_CP049835.1, from coordinate 2,166,255 downwards.
AGTTCAAGAGGGCGAAATCGTTAAAGTTCAATTCAACGTAGAATCAAGAGAATACAACGAGCGTTGGTATACAGAAATCCGTGCGTATCGCTTAGATCGCACTGGATCTATTCCAGCAGGAGTGGAGCCTACACCAGCTGCAGGCGGATACCAATTCCCTCCATTAGCGGCTGAGAGTGGGGATGATTTGCCTTTCTAGAGATAGGAGAGTATAGATTATAGAGTAGAGAGAATAGATAAGGGGCCCTAAAGCCCCTTTTTTTATTGAAAAGTCTGGAGGAAATGAGTCCGAAAGAAAAATCGCAATCTATACTCTCTTATCTCTACTCTATAATCTATACTCTCTTATCAAGCTCCATCGCTTGATGCACAATATCCGCCTCAATAAACGTATCTCCATAAGGCTTAAAGCCCAATAAAGCATACAAAGGCATCACGGAAACCTGAGCGTGTAAATAATAATGAGTGCAATCCGGGTATTCTTTAGCGGATTCTGAAAAAATATGCTGAATAATTAGGGAAGCATAGCCTCTACCACGCGCTGATTCCAGCGTAGCGATTCGCTCCACCTTAATTCCTTTATCTGTTTTGCGGTATCGACCGGTTGCCACTGGTGTGGCGTCATCAAACAGTAAATAATGTTTGGCTACTGCATCTAACTCATCAAATTCCTCAGAGGGCAAGCACTTTTGTTCTTTGACAAACACTTCCGTCCGAATGGCAAACACCTGTTCGATTTCTTCTGGACTAATCGCCTGAATGATTCTATTTTTCTTGCTTTCCATATGCCTCGATGATTTTACGCACTAAACGGTGACGAACGACATCTGAACCGTCCAATTCGACAAAAGCAATGCCGTTAATTCCAGAAAGGATGCGTTCTGCTTCTCCCAAACCTGATGTTTGGTTTTTAGGCAAATCGACCTGTGATTTGTCTCCCGTAATAATCGTCTTCGATTGAATACCCATGCGTGTCAAAAACATCTTCATTTGCATGGAAGTGGTGTTTTGAGCCTCATCTAATAGAATAAATGCCTTGTTTAAGGTACGTCCGCGCATATAGGCCAAAGGCGCAATTTCAATGGTCCGATTCTCTAAATAAAATTTCAATTTCTCTGCGGGAATCATATCATCCAATGCATCATAAATAGGACGCAAATACGGATCAATTTTCTCTTTCAAATCACCCGGCAGGAAACCTAGATTTTCGCCTGCCTCTACAGCGGGACGCGTGATGATGATTTTCTTTACTTCTTTATTCTTCAATGCTTTCACTGCCAAAGCCACTGCGGTATAGGTTTTACCCGTACCGGCAGGTCCAATCGCGAAGACGATGTCATTCGTAGTGGCGGCATCGACCAGTTTACGTTGATTCGGAGTTTTGGCCTTAATCACGATTCCTTTATTGCCAAAAAGAAGCACGTCTTTATCCTCCACCCACGGCTGATCCGTTTCTTCACCTGTTGGATTCAAAACCGCATCGATGTAGGCTTGCATGTGCTTTTCTGTGAGGGTAGCATGTTTATCCAAATGAGCCACACATGAGTTCACAATCGCTTCGACTAAAGCAATCTGATCATTCGATCCTCGGACGGTTAATTGTTCACCACGAGCGATGATTTTGGACTGAGGGAAGGCGTTAATCAATAAATTGATATTTGCGTTTGCAACGCCTAAAAAGTCAATTAGAGAGACCTCTGAGAGGGAAATTATTTTTTCTAACAAGTAAAAATGGGTTTAAATCGTATGGGAGTAAAAATAAGAAATTCCTGAAATTTAATATCTTCCTTTATAAGATAATTTTGAAAATTTAACGTAAAATTGTGGTATGGAATCTAACACCCCTTCATCCATTTATAAAAAAGGAAATCAGTCTGCTGGCATTCGTTCGCAGACAGGACCCACGCGTTTAAGCGATTTGGGGCTAGGAAAATTACCTCCGCAAGCGGTTGACCTAGAAGAAGCCTTGCTAGGGGCTTTGATGTTAGAGAAAGAACCTTTGGCAAACGTCATCGAATTATTAAAACCTGATTCCTTTTACAAAGAAGGGCATCAGTTGATATTCGAGGCAATTCAAGGTTTATTCCAAGCTTCTCAACCCGTTGATTTATTGACGGTTAATAATTACTTGAAGCAAAATGGCAGTTTGGAAAAAGCAGGTGGCACCAGCTACTTAGCGCAATTAACTTCGCGGGTTAGTTCCACTTCGAACGTTGAATTCCACGCCAGAATCATTATTGAGCAATATTTGAAGCGTCAGCTAATCCAAATATCCTCCGAAATCCAACGTCTATCCTATGAAGACACGTCTGACGTGTTCCATTTACTGGATAAGATGGAGCAGGAGCTTTTTACCATCGCAGAATCCAATATCCGTAAGAATTACGAAAGTATGTCGGATATCTTAAAGAAAGCTGTGGATGAATTAGAAAAGAAACAATTACAAAAAAGTGGCTTAACGGGTATTCCATCCGGATTTACAGACTTAGACCGCTTGACATCTGGCTGGCAGCGACAAGAATTAATCATTATCGCGGCTCGTCCAGGTATGGGTAAGACGGCCTTCGTCGTTTCGGCTTGCCGTAATGCTGCGGTAGATTTCAATCACTCAGTCGCGTTGTTCTCCCTTGAGATGAGTGCCGTTCAACTTGTGAATCGTATCATTTCTGCAGAAGCAGAAATCGAGGCTGATAAAATCCGTAAAGGAAAATTGGAGCCACACGAATGGCAGCAGCTACATACGAAAATCAATAAATTATTTGAAGCGAATATGTTTATTGATGATACGCCGGCCTTATCAATTTTGGAATTAAGAGCAAAATGTCGTCGTTTAAAAGCCCAAAAAGGCATTGACCTCATCGTCATCGATTACTTACAGCTAATGACCGGAGATAGTTCGGGTAAAGGAGCCAGCGGAAATCGCGAGCAAGAAATCGCCCAAATTTCCCGTGCACTGAAGCAATTAGCCAAAGAATTAGATGTGCCTGTCATTGCCCTTTCTCAATTAAACCGTTCTACCGAGACGCGTGGAGGAAACAAGAAACCGCAACTGTCTGACCTTCGTGAATCTGGAGCCATCGAGCAAGATGCCGATCAGGTAATGTTCATCTACCGTCCAGAATATTATGGCATCACGGCGGATGATCAAGGAAACTCCATCACGGGAATGGGAGAGATCATTATGGCCAAAAACCGTTCCGGTTCACTCGACAGTGTTTGGCTGAAATTCATCGGTAAATTCACTAAATACTGCGATTTAGACTTCCAACCGTTCTCAAACAATGAAGGGGGCAACTTCGACTTAAGTGCACTAGGTGACCAAACATCCGCTTTCGAGTCAAGCAATGATTCTGTTTTCAAAGGAAGTAAAATGAATTTACCACCGGAGGATTATGATCCGTTGAATACTCCGTTTTAAAAAATTGCAATGCAATTTTTTAAAAGTAAAGCACAAATAGCAAAGCAAAAAGTACAAAGTTGGAATTCCCTTCGGGAATACATTTCTGAAGAATAAAAAGGGCGATTAATCGCCCTTTTTCCATTTTATTGCAGTTAGAGTAGAGTTAAATTAGGCATTAGAATATTTTATTGCGCGGTTCAAGAAATTATTGCGCAGCACAATTTCGGAATCGCGTAATGAAATAATCTATGCTCTTAATTTCAACCTCACAATATTCTCCACATGGTGCGTCTGCGGGAACATATCCACCGGATGAACTACATCCACTTCATAAGAAACATCTAATAAGGCTAAATCGCGGGCTTGGGTAGCAGGATTACACGAGACATATACGATTTTCTTCGGTTTGACTGCCAAAATTTGATTCACTACATCTAAATCCATTCCTGCACGAGGAGGATCGGTAATAATGACATCTGGAGCGCCGTGAATAGCAATAAATTCTTCTGTCAAAACCTTCTTCATATCGCCGGCAAAGAAGGTTGCATTCTTGATACCATTTAATTCGGCATTAATACGTGCATCTTCTACGGCCATCTCAACGTATTCGAGTCCAACAACTTTAGACGCGTGTTTCGCTAAAAACAAACCAATAGTTCCTGTACCCGTATACAAGTCGTAAACAACTTCATTTCCTTGCAAATCAGCGTATTCACGCACTAGTTGGTATAGCTTGAGCGCTTGTTTAGCATTCGTTTGAAAGAATGATTTAGGTCCAATTTGGAACTTCAAATCTTCCATTATTTCTACCATAAAAGGTTTTCCATGGTAGCAAACTACGTCTAAATCATGAAAAGTGTCATTTCCTTTTTGATTCACCACATAATTCAAAGAGGTGATCATCGGGAATGTTGACTTCAAATACTCCATGACTGATTTTATTTCCTCTTCTGTGGCATAGGCAAACTGGACGGTGATCATCCATTCGTTTGTAACCGTATTTCGGATAATTAAATTACGTAAAGCACCTTCTTTTTGATTCTTTAATTCATAATAGGAGATACCATTCGCTTCAGCGAAATCACGCACTCCATTGCGAATCGCATTGGATGGATCAGGTTGCAAATAGCAATGATCAACGGGCAAAATCTTATCAAAACGGCCTGGAACATGGAATCCCAAGGCATTCATCGATCCTAAATCTTCTTTACCGATTTCATCTTCCGTCAGCCAGCGGGCACAAGAAAAGGTGAATTCTAATTTATTGCGGTAGTAATAGGTCTCCTCAGAACCTAGAATCGGTTGAAAATCGGGCAATTTCACTTTAGCGATGCGGATCAAATTATCTTTGACTTGTTGCGCTTTAAAGGCGGTTTGAGCTTCGTAAGAAACGTGTTGCCACTTACAACCGCCACAAATGCCAAAATGGCTACAGGCTACGTCTGTACGGTGTTTAGAAAGTGGCTGTATATTGATGGCTTGGGCTTGTTTGAAGCTTTTTTTGGACTTCAATATACGTAAATCAGCGATATCGCCAGGAGCGACAGCACCTTGAACAAAAATCACTTCCTCATTCACTTTGGCAATACACTTTGCCTCAGCGGCAAAATCCAAAATGGCAATTTGTTCCAACACCACTGGGGCTTTCTTTTCTTTTTTCTGACTCATGCTGCTAAAAATGTGCACAAAAATACGGCTTTATGTGGGCAAGCCAACCAATTCAAGATAAAACCTTAACTTCGCGATGAAATTAATTCACATGAAGAATCAAGTAGTTATCATCACGGGAGCTAGTTCTGGAATCGGAAAAGCGTTAGCCTTTGAATACGGCAGAAAAGGAGCTCAAATCGTCATCACGGGTAGAAATGAGCAGAATCTATTGGCTGCAGAAGCGGAATTACAGGAAGCAGGCATAGCTGCAAAAGGCATCGTTTGCGACTCAGCCTCAGAGGAACAAACACGTGCCATGGTAGATCAGGTGATGCACCTGTTTGGCAGAATTGACCTGCTAATCAATAACGCAGGAATCTCCATGCGATCGATGTTTGAAACGGTCGACCTCAAGGTATTGAAACAAGTAATGGATATTAATTTCTGGGGAACAGTTTACGCCACACACGCGGCATTACCCCATATAAAAGCCGTAAAAGGTGGAATTATAGGTATATCTTCTATCGCAGGTTACCGCGGACTTCCCGTCAGAACAGGGTATTCTGCCTCCAAATTCGCGATGAATGGTTTCTTAGAAGCCTTGAGAACAGAGTTATTAGAAACGGGTGTTCATGTCTTAATTGCTTGCCCCGGATTCACTGCTTCGAATATTAGAGCAGCCTCTTTAAACAGTGAGGGGAAAGTGACAGGAGATTCCATGCGGGATGAGGGAGAAATGATGTCTGCTGAAGAAGTGGCTAAACGCATTGCTGAGGCTTATGAATCTAAGAAGAAGACGTTAGTACTCACTTTCCAAGGTAAATTAACCGTATTCCTAAATAAATGGATGAATGGATTTTTGGACAAAATGGTCTACAATACCCTGAAAAAGGAAAAGGATAGTCCCTTAAAATAAAGCTCCCTTCCGCTAAAAGCAAAAGGGAGCCAAAACCCAATTAAATACCACTCTAATCATTTATACCGTAGCATAATTCAATTGAACCTTTTGTAAGAGTTCATTGAATTCCGCTTTTTTATACTCAAAATAGGGAAGGGCTAAATCGAATTCATCGATTAATTGTTTAAAATACTTCCGTTCAAAAACCAAAAATTGTGAATAACTCGAAGTCATCGCAGCATACACATGCTTTTTCTCTTCGATTGCTTCCTCAATTCCAATAAAAACACCTTTCCGATCGATGGTCACAAAGCCAGCCGGTCCTTCTAACACCAGGCTGCCCTCTTGCAGGTAAAATACAAATTCTGCTTTTTGGCCTTGACGAAATAAATATTCATCAGGCAAATAGCGGAGTTCGATTCCACTAGCTAACACTTTTCGTTCCGTATCTGAAAAATTGTTCATGGGCTTAAATAATAAGGCGAAAGTACAGGGATAAACGTTCCCAATACCTGATATTCATCAGTTTTGAACGTGTTAATTATCACGATATTCAACAGCGAATCTCCGGAAATTTGAACATTCCATTAAAAGTATGCACACAGAGATTCTTGAAGAGGTAATTTGCTATCATTGCGGAGATGAATGCCCTGAGACACCCATCATTCATCAGGATAAGACTTTTTGTTGCCACGGCTGCGAACAAGTATATGAATTACTAAATGAAAATCACCTCGACGCCTACTATTCATGTGACCTAAATCCAGGTATTTCACCTACAGACAAGAATTTTGATTTCCTTAACAACAAGGCCTTTAGAGATCGATTAATCACTTTTTCAAATGCTGATTTTTCCAAAGTTAGCTTCCACTTGCCAGCCATTCACTGCCGCTCTTGTTTATATCTATTGGAGAATCTGCAAAAATTGAATCCACAGATAATAAAGACAAGTTTGAATTTTGGGAAGAAGGATCTAACGGTTTGGTTTAAAGAAGATCAACTTAGTTTAGGTGCCTTAGCCACCTTAATTGCAAGCCTAGGTTATGAACCGCATATTTCAAATGCGGAAGAAAAACCACAAAATAATGATCAAAAAAAGCTGTTTCTTAAGCTTGGAATCGCCGGTTTTTGCGCAGGAAATGCGATGCTATTTAGCTTTCCGGAGTATTTAGGGATTGATGATGGCTCTCTTCAGGCTTTATTTGGTTACTTGAATCTTGCTTTGGGTAGCGTGGCCGTATTCTATTCCGGTTCGGACTATTTTAGCCAGGTCTATGCGCACCTCAAATTGCGCAAAATGACCATTGAATTACCCATTTTACTAGGTATTCTGGTAGGATATGGTCGCAGTGTATTTGAAATTTTATCGCATACGGGTGCTGGCTATATCGATTCCGTTTCTGGCCTGATATTCTTCTTATTAATAGGGAAGTGGTTCCAGCAGAAATCCTTTGATTTCCTCTCGTTTGAACGCAATTATAAAGCCTATTTTCCCTTAGTCGTTACTAGAATGGCGAATGGAAAAGAAGAAATAGCTCCCCTTGAAGAAATTCAGGTGGGGGACCGCTTGTTAATCCGCAATCAAGAAATCATTCCAGCAGACGCCTATTTATTAAAGGGCCAAAGTCAAATGGACTACAGCTTCGTCACCGGCGAGAGTGAATTAATTCCAATTCAAGCGGGTCAATCCATCTATGCAGGCGGAAAACACCTAGGAGAGTCTATCGAAATTCAATTGAGCAAAGAATTGAATCAAGGCCACTTAACACAGCTTTGGGAGCAACAAGCTTTTAAAGACCCGCACCACAAGACGGAAAACTGGGAAAACTTTGCGAATAACGTGGGGATGTATTTCACCGGGATACTGTTAAGTCTAGCCACCGCTGCGGGTATTTATTGGTATAATGTAGATCCTAGCCGTTGGTCTAATGCGGTAGTGAGCATTCTAGTGATTGCCTGCCCGTGTGCTTTGGCCGTTTCATATCCCTTTGCTCTCGGACACGGTATTCGCTGGCTAGCTAAATTCCACTTTTTCGTAAAAGATATTCAAACATTCGAACGAATGGCCCAAGTAGACACTTTGGTTTTTGACAAAACAGGAACGCTAACTTTGCAAAGTCAACAAGAACCTAGCGTTCATTTTAACCGTGAAGTAACAGACAAGGAATGGAACGCGATCTATTCCTTGGTTTACCAATCCACGCATCCACTTTCAAAACAAGCCAAAAAATTCTTGCAACAGCGAAGCTTGATTGCCTTTTCTGAATTTAAAGAACATAGCGGAAAGGGACTTGAAGCTACATTTGATGACTTATTTGTCCAAATCGGAAGCGCTAAATACACCTTGAATAAACTCGATTTACCAGAGGGATTTATCAGCTCAGAAACACGCTTATTTGTTTCAATCAACCAAGAGCCCATCGGATTTATCGAATTTCCTTGGGAAAATAGACCTGGTATAGAAGCCATGTTACATAGCTTAAGACATCAATACGAAGTCCATTTGATTTCAGGGGACAAAAAAGAACACGCGGCTCACTTATTGGATTGGTTTGAAGATCAAAATCACGTGAAATTTGAGTGCAGCCCACTGGACAAAATGGAGTATATCCAAGCATTACAAAAACAAGGAAAAATCGTGGCTATGATTGGGGATGGTCTAAATGATGCAGGGGCTTTAAAACAGGCAGCCGTAGGTATTGCCGTTTCAGATGACCACCTACATTTTACCCCGTCGTCTGATGCCATCTTAAAAGGATCGGAGTTGCCTCACCTTGGCGAGTTCTTAAACTACTCCAAATTTGGCCTTCAATTGATCAAAGCAAGTTTCCTTCTTTCGCTTGTTTACAATGGATTTGGATTAAGCTATGCGATTCAAGGGAATTTATATCCTTTGATAGCAGCCATATTGATGCCCATTAATTCCATCAGTATGTTAGTGATAGCCACTTGGGGAATGAATTGGAAAGGGCAAGCTCTAAACCGTTTTAAAATCAGATTAAAAGCTGAGTAAAGTCAGGTTTTGCGAAGGGCTTTGTCCCGAAATTGCAACAAATAAAATGGGTAGGCCATGGAAATAATGTACCTAATGATCGGATTAAGCCTCTTTATGGCGATCGGATTTGTAATTGCCTTTGTTTGGTCTGTTAAAACGGGACAACAAGAGGATTTAATTACTCCAGCCATGCGCATTTTACAAGAAGACGAAAAAAATACGAATCTATGAGCACAAAAACTACCTCATTAGAGCAATTTTATTACGATAATAAGATTGTTCGAAATTTTTCCTTGGCAACCATTCTTTGGGGGGTAATCGGGATGACAGTAGGTGTCATTATTGCCACTCAACTTTTTGCTCCCTCGTGGAATTTAACTCAATACGGAACCTTTGGGCGTCTTCGTCCTTTGCATACCAATGCCGTCATTTTCGCATTCGTGGGAAATGCCATTTTTGCTGGCGTTTATTATTCGTTACAGCGTCTTTTAAAAGCACGTATGTACAGTGATTTCTTATCTAATTTCCATTTTTGGGGTTGGCAATTAATCATTGTAGCTGCTGCGATTACTTTGCCACTAGGTATCACCACTTCACATGAATATGCCGAATTAGAATGGCCATTGGATATAGCGATTACGTTAGTGTGGGTTGCTTTTGGCATTAATATGTTCGGTACCATCTTTAAAAGAAGAGAACGTCACCTATATGTGGCGATTTGGTTCTATATCGCGACCTTTATTACGGTCGCGGTGTTGCACTTAACGAACTCCGTTCAATTACCGATCTCCTTTACTAAATCGTATTATGTCTATGCCGGCGTACAAGATGCCTTAATTCAATGGTGGTACGGCCACAATGCAGTGGCGTTTTTCTTAACGACTCCGTTCTTAGGAATGATGTATTATTTCTTGCCAAAAATGGCGAATCGTCCGGTCTATTCTTATCGACTTTCCATTCTACACTTCTGGGCCTTGATCTTTATCTACATTTGGGCGGGGCCTCACCACTTATTGTATTCTTCCTTGCCAGATTGGGCTCAATCGTTAGGGGTTGTTTTCTCCATCATGCTTATTGCTCCCTCTTGGGGTGGAATGATTAATGGTCTATTGACTTTACGCGGTGCTTGGGATCAAGTACGGGAGAATACGCTATTGAAGTTCATGGTGGTAGGGATCACATCCTATGGCATGGCTACTTTTGAAGGTCCTATGCTATCGTTAAAGAATATTAACGCGATTGCCCACTTTACGGATTGGATTGTGGCGCACGTACACGTAGGAGCTTTAGGATGGAATGGGTTCTTGACCTTTGCGATGTTGTATTGGTTAGTTCCCCGGATCTTCCAAACCACTGTTTATTCGGAGAAATTAGTTAAAACCCACTTCTGGATCGGAACGATTGGTATCGCTTTTTATGCCATCCCGATGTACATCTCCGGTTTTACACAGGGGATGATGTGGAAGCAATTTACTGCAGAGGGCACCTTGCAATACGGTAACTTCTTAGATACAACTTTACAATTATTACCCATGCACATGATGCGCGCTTTAGGGGGGACACTTTATTTAACGGGAGCGGTATTAATGGCCTATAACTTGTTCAAAACGATGAAACAAGGCACCTTATTAGCCAATGAAAAAGCAGAAGCAGCTCCATTAGCTATCATCGAAGAGAAACACGAAAGTGATGGACACTGGCACCGCTGGATTGAAAAACGCCCTATCCAGTTATTAGTGGCTTCTTTAGTGATGATTTTAGTAGGATCTTTGGTCGAATTAGTTCCTACGTTTATGGTCAAATCGAATGTTCCTACCATCGAATCAGTTAAACCGTACACATCCTTAGAATTAGAGGGTAGAGATATCTATATCCGGGAAGGTTGTGTCAGTTGTCACTCTCAGCTGGTACGTCCATTCAGAAGTGAGACGGAACGCTATGGGGAATTCTCTAAATCAGGGGAGTTTGTGTATGATCATCCCTTCCTATGGGGATCTAAACGTACTGGACCAGATTTGCACAGAGAAGGAGGGAAATACCCCGATTCCTGGCACTACCACCACATGAGAGAGCCGAGCAGTATGTCTCCAGGTTCAATTATGCCTAACTACGCTTGGCTTTTAGAACAAACAGTAAACACTTCTGCAACCCAGGATAAGTTAGCCGCCATGAAAAAACTGGGCGTTCCTTATTCAACAGATGAGATTACGAATGCCGTTAAAAACTTGAATACGCAGGCTAAAGCCATCCAATTAAATTTAGCAGCGGAAAAAATTAAGGTAAGCCAAGACAAGGAGATTATTGCATTGATTGCTTACTTACAACGATTAGGTACGGACATTTCTAAAAAATAGCCCTATGTTTAAACAGTTTATAGCTAACATTCCAGGAGCAGATAATTATATGATTTTCTCGCTACTCACTTTTTTTACCTTCTTTGTTCTAGTAGGCATCTACTTGATTTGGATGGACAAAAAGCACCTCGTTGAAATGGAGCATATGCCCTTTAACGATGGAAATACCTTATCTGAGAACTCAAAATCTTAAAATTATGTCAGTTTCTGTTATTGAAATTTGGTTAGTCAGTATGATCCTTGTGACTGGGGTTGTTATTTTAATCGTAACGTTACAGTTGCACGTGGCCCTAAAAAAATTGGCTGAACAGGCAGCACCGGAACCCGCTGAAAAGCAATCCTGGTGGGAGGGATTCTCAGGTTTGAAACCATTGGAAAAAGAAAAAGAGCTTCTAATGGAACACAAATACGATGATATCGCAGAATTAGACAATCCTACACCGCCCTGGTTCATGTATTTATTCTATTTATCAATCCTTTTTGCTGTCATTTATGGCTTGTATTACCATGTCTATTTAGATGGAAATATTCAAGAAACGGAGTACAAAAACGAAGTTACCATTGCGGAAAAAGCAAGAGAGGAATACCTGAAGAAGTTCGCAAACTCGGTGAATGAAGATAATGTCACGGTGGTAAAAGAGGCTAAAGATTTAACAGAAGGATCACAAATTTATTCCACAAATTGCGTAGCTTGTCACGGTGATAAGGGGCAAGGGGGCGTGGGACCTAACTTAACGGATAAGTTTTGGATTCACGGTGGAGATGTAAAGGGTTTATTTAAAACGATTACCCACGGTATTCCTGAGAAAGGAATGATAGCCTGGAATAAAACATTAAATCCCTTACAAATTCAGAAAGTTGCGTCTTACATTCTAACGCTTCAAGGGACGAATCCTCCTGGAGCAAAAGAACCACAAGGAACAGAAACTAAAACACCTTAAATTATGAAAAAAAACGTAGGTAAAATGGATCGCATTTTTCGATTAGCGATCGCCGTGAGCTTATCGATTCTGGCCTATGCTCGAATCATTCCAGCCAATCTTGCTTTAACAGTATACATTGTAGCTGCTATCATTGCCCTAACGGGAATTGTCAGAGTGTGTTTATTGTATAAACCCTTTGGAATAAGTACCTGCCGAGAAAAATCTCCATTTTAATGTAAAAGGGGTCCGGCAACGGACCCTCTTTTTTTATGTCACAATTCAATTTAGATAATGATGATTACCGGGACCATCTGTACAACCAGACAAAGGACGGTAAACGACTTTGGATCTTTCCGGGTCGCATTATCGGTCAATTTTATCGATTAAGAACGTATTTCTCCTACTTGTTATTAACACTTTTGTTCGGCTTACCTTGGCTCGAGTATAAGGGGAATCCCATTTTTCTCTTTAACGTCTTAGAACGGAAATTTATCTTTTGGGGTGTTCCCTTTTTTCCGCAAGATTTTCATTTAGTCGCTTTAGGATTAGTGGCATTCCTCTTATTTGTCAGTTTATTTACCGTGTTATTTGGTCGCATCTGGTGTGGCTGGGCTTGCCCGCAGACCATCTTCATGGAAATGTTATTTCGGAAGATTGAATACTGGATAGAAGGAGATGATAAGGCCCAAAGAAAACTGGCAGAATCCCCTTGGAACACCGAAAAAATGGTAAAAAGAGGCACAAAGCATAGCTTATTCGTGTTGTTATCTTTTGCCATTGCGAATACCTTCTTAATGTACCTCATCAGCAAAAAAGAATGGTTAAAATTAGTGACAGAGCCACCTCTAGATCACGTAGTAGGCTTAATCGCCATTCTTATTTTCACAGCGGTATTTTACTTTGTTTTTGCTCGATTCAGAGAGATGGTGTGTATGGTCATTTGTCCTTATGGCCGTCTGCAAGGCGTATTATTAGATAATAATTCCATTCTGGTTCAATATGATCATAAGAGGGGAGAACCGCGCGGAAAAGGAGAAGATAAAGGAGCGTGTATTGACTGCCATTGGTGCGTTCGTGTTTGTCCTACCGGTATTGATATTAGAAATGGAAGTAACCAATTAGAATGTATTGGTTGCACAGCTTGTATTGATGCATGTGATATGGTCATGGAGAAAACTCATCAGCCTACCGGATTAATTCGCTATGATTCGTTGAACGGAGTAAATTCTGGACAAAAACTGAAATTCACCTGGCGTATCGGTGCTTATAGCACGGTTTTGGCATTAATTGTCGCGGGTTTAACGTATATGTTAGTGACACGCACTCATTTTGAAACGACACTGTTGCGCACACCAGGAATGATTTTCCAGGTCGATGAAAAAACCCAAGAGGTAAGTAATTTGTACCAAATCAAATTATTAAATAAATCGATGGATAAACAGGAGTTCTCTGTCAAGGCTCCGGACGCATTTAACATAGTATGGGTAGGAAAACCCCTACTACAAATTGAAGCTGGTAAATTAGCTAAAAGTGAATTTTTCCTTCGGGTAAAAATAGGCAAATGGAAAAGTGGAGAGAAGGTTCCTGTTACCATAATTGAAAAAGGGGGTGATGAAGAAACCATAAAGACAAGTTTTATACAACCTGAATAAAAATCAAAATGACTAAATTTTCATTTAATTGGGGTCATGGCATTATTGTCACCTTTATACTTTTTGGGGCTTTTATGGCTTATTTCTATGTGAATATGTCGAAAGAAAATATCGAATTAGTAGGTAAAAACTATTATGCAGATGGTCAGGCATTTCAGCAAAAAATCAATGAGCGAGAGCAAACGGAGGCTTTAAAGGTTAAGGCCAGCTTGGAGTTTTCATCAGATTTTCAACAAGCCAAAATTCAGTTTCCGAATTCAGTAGCTACAGGCATTTTAGTTTTTTATCGTCCATCTAATGCAAGTCAAGATAAAACACTCCGCGTTTCGGCTGATTCGGCCGGACTAGTCTTCATCACAACACCCTTTTTAGTAAAAGGCCCCTGGAATGTGAGCTTAAGCTGGAAGAAGGACGGCAAAAACTACATCGAAGAGAAGCGCATTCAAGTTCCCTAATGTATACCTGGTATTATACCTTTCTGATCGGACTAGCTGGAAGCTGGCATTGCTTTGCCATGTGCGGACCCATCGTCTCCCAAATCAATGCGCGAGGACATTCGCCAGCGAGACTATTTTTGTATCCTTTGGGGAGAATAGTGATGTATGGAATCTTAGGTTATTTCGTGGCAGGAATTGGCTCTATTTGGTTATTTCCATCGCTTTGGTCCTATTATTATCTGATAGCTGGGGTATTTATTGTACTCATTCTTAGCCAAAACATAGGGGAGGGTCCGCTCGCTTTTTTACATCAATCCATTGGGAAAAAATTACAAAAAATAGGGGCAACCATGGGGCCCTTTGGCTATTTTTTTTTAGGAATGGCCAATGGTTTATTGCCTTGTGGACTCGTGGTGGCAGGGTTAAGTGTGGCCTTAATTCAACCTCAACCTATCTTAGGAGCTATGTCTATGGTTTCCCTAGGCATTGCGACATTGCCAGCCTTACAGCTATACATTTGGGGTACAGCTAAATTAAAGAAACAGCTGATTTTCCAATACTTGGGCTGGTTAGTCGCTGGAATTCTTTTATTTAGAGGAGCTTGGGGAATCGGGATGGCTTATTCAGACTATTTAGCTCACTCGACTTTGAGCCCTATCATCTGTCATCCCTTTAGTATTTAAGTTTCGCAAGCCCTTCGATATTTTTCAAGGTCATTTCGCCTCCTTTCACATCTAAATACCCCTCTTTCTTAAAGTCACTCAAGGTACGAATGACGGATTCGGTGGCTGTTCCTACGCGAGAGGCTAGATCCTCTCTGGAAAGTTTGATGATTAAAGGTTCCGAGGTATTCGAGCCATAAGTTTCTGCTAATTCGACTAAGACCATAGCAACGCGCATACGCAGACTTTGATAAGCCATTTCAACTAGTAACTTTTCATTCTTTAACAAATAGCTGGTTAAGGCTTTTCTAAAGAAGACTTCCAAATGAATATTTTCTTTTAGTCTTTGCTGGAAATCGACAGCGGATACACTAATAATTTGAGATTCTTCCAAGGCTTCCGCACTTTCGCGGTAGGCCTGGTTTTCTAAGATGTCAACAAAGCCGAAAAATTCCCCTTCTTGTATAAAAGAAGTAATGAAATACTTGCCATCTTTATTGGTGTGGTAGGTTTTCACTTTTCCTTTGGCCAAATAATACAACCGAATCGGATGATCACCTTCCGCATAAATGACTTGCTTTTTTGCATGCGTTTGCGTCTTCTTCTCACCAGTCCAAGTAGTTAAATCTAAAAATGCCAAGGCTTCGTGCACTGCTTTCAAATCCGAAACTGATTCTAAAACCGGTGTCTGCGTTTTTGATTTTTTCAAACGAGCCTCAATGGCTTTTAATAATTCCACTTCTTGGAAGGGTTTCGTCAAATAATCATCCGCACCCATTTCCATCCCCTTGCGCATATCGGCACGATCGGTTTTAGCCGTTAGAAATATGAAAGGAATGGACGATAATTCTGTCTGACTGGAGAAAACCTGCAAAACGCCAAATCCATCTAAATTAGGCATCATGATATCACAAATCACTAAATCAGGATTCCAAGAACGCGCTAAACGCACACCTTCCAAACCATCCGAAGCCGTTTCGACTGTGAATCCAGATAATTCCAATAGCTCTGCGGTGTTCTCTCGAATATCCACACTATCCTCAATAATTAGTATGCGCTTGCTCATCCTGTTAATTCAGAGGTAACTGAATTCGTAGTTCAGTCCCTTTATTTAATTCACTTTTAATTTCTACTTTGCCACCTAATAAACGCACATAACGATCTACCAAGTGCAATCCTAATCCCGTTCCTTGAATAACGGTCGCATTTCCACCTCTGAAGAAACGTTCGAATAAATGCTTTTGGTCCTCCTCACTAATACCAATACCTTGATCAATAATGGCTAAGGTAACCGATTTCTCTTGTGGAATGACACGTAGCACCACCTCTTTCTGTGAAAATTTTAGTGCATTCGAAAGTCCATTGAAAATGACTTTTCGCAGAATCGAAGCATCTTGCACGCAAGTGTAATCTCCCTCTAATTCTAAGCGAATAGCTTGCTGATAAGTACTAAAATCAGATATAATATCTAGTAAAAAGTGTCTCACACTAAATTCAGAGGGATGAATTTCTAATTTTCCATCTTCTAATTTACCCACAGATAAAAACTCTTCTAATATCTCCGTTAAATGACTAACAGATGACTTAATCCGATTAATATGCTGTTCCCTTTTAGGCTGATCTTCTTCCTTTGTATATTTTTCAATCAACGTAGCAGACCCCAAAATGGAGGTTAATGGCGTTCTAAATTCGTGGGAAGCCATCGAGACAAAACGGGTTTTCAAATCCCCTAACACTTTTTCCTTTTCTAAGGAAATTTCAAGTTCTTTTGCATTGACCTCTAACTTGTCCAAGGTATTTTGTAAAGCTTGTGTTCTCGCCGCTACTTCTTGTTCCAAAGTCTCATTTAGTTGATTGATCTGCTGATTCTTTAAGATCAACTCCATCTCGACTTTACGCTTTAAAGTCACATCACTCACGAAGGCGATATAATGCATGCTATCGCTCGCTTTAAAGTGACTTAAGGAGATTTCGATGGGGAATAAGGAACCGTCCTTTCTTTTCGCTTTTAAGTCAAGACCTATTCCCATGGGACGAGAAATGGGTTTTTCATGGCCTAAATTTCCCAAATGACCGTGGTGACGCTCTTTCAAATGATTAGGAATTAACAAGGATATGTTTTCTCCTATTAACTCAGACGATTCATAACCAAAAAGTTTATCTGCAAAACGATTAGAAAGGATCATTTCAAATCGCGAATTCGTTACAATAATACCGATAGCCGCCTCTTGAAAAATGGCTTCAAACTCGAATCCGGCTTGTATTTGATTAGGCATTTGACTGAAATTTGATATAAATATACCCTTTTTTAAGGATGATAGGAAGCAACCGCATGCTTCAAGACATCACTTTTATAAAAATAAATAGTCTTAAATTTTCCCTCGGCATACATCTGACCTTGATCAAAGAAGTGCGGGGAATTAGGGTTACCATTTTGACCGCCTGCTAATAGCGAATATGCCTTTATTTTAGGGCCAAATTCAACCGCCGCAATAAAGCTATTGCCGTTCACCCCATACCATTTTTTCGAGCCTTGAATCGATCGACTCGTGTAAGAGGGTAGTTGGCCCCAAGCTGACGAGGTAAAAGGTACAGGAATACTCGCTTTCGAATCATCCATTTGAAAAGCGTCACCATTGGAAATACGTTGAAAGCGATTTAATTCGCCCCAAGCAACCCGCCAAGTACCAAAATCCTTGTTTAAATCAGCTAAAACTTCCCTTAACGCTTGCACCATTTCTGATCTAGCACCCGTTTTTGCATAGCTTTCCATATTCTGAACAACCTCTGTTTCTCCTCCAAATTGCTTGGGCTTAGGAATTTTAGACATTATTTTCAGTCCCCAGCGAATAGCGATGGTTTGAGCAATTGAACTGGACGACGCATTATAATCCCAGTTTTTCAATTCTTGAACCACCTCGGCTAAATCCGATTCTTGCCCTGCCGCATCTATAAGTGCTGGCAGTAAAGTTTCGAAAGCCATCAAATGTCGATCGTAACCTAATCCAATTAAACCCTGTAAATCCAATTTGCCGGTCTGAGAGAACAATCGAACCGCATTGCGATCACGGAAATTTTCCCCATCTGGCGCCATATAAACGGGATAATTAGTGCGAAGCGGACTCGAAGTTCCTGAAACGGTGAAAGGCGTTGAATTGCAATTTTGAATCCATCCAGAGGTAGGATTGTATACGTGAACGATTTCGTCAACAGAATGAAGTCCTTTCCAATCGATTTGGCTAGAAGAGCCATCCTGAGGCACGCCCCAGTCCTTAGTGGCGTCTCTACGCGGAACGTAATTCCCGTGCCAGTAAGCGATATTACCTTTATTATCAGCATAAACCGTATTATTCGAGGTATTCGCCCTCATGTCCATCACTCGTTTATAATCTTCCAAACCTTTCGTTTTTATGCGAAGCCAGCTTTGCATTAAACTCTTGCGAGCTCTGTTATAGGAGCGAACCGAAATCCATTTGCCATTTCTTGCCGCTAAAACGGGACCTCGGTGGTTAAAATAGGCCTTGATTTTACGTGATCCTAAAGTGATTATTTTCGTTTGAAAAGGAATCCATTTGCCATCTAAAAGATATTGCATCTGTCCGTTCCGCGAGCGTGTTGTCTCTACATAGGCATCCGCCACATCGACTTCAGAGGAGGTATGCATCCAACCATTGTACGGATTAAATCCTTGATAGACAAAGAATTGACCCCAAGTCACCGCTCCATACACCGATAAACCTTCTTCACTTTCTACGTGTACTTCGGGACGAAAATAAAAGGTCACGTGCGGATTAATATAAAGTAAAGAATGACCGGATTTAGAGAGGGAAGGGCCTACTGCGAAGCCATTCGAACCCGTTAATTTTTCGTCTGGAGTTTGGTATTTCACACTAGCGACTTGAGCTGGTAAACCATAAAACAAGGCTGTTTCTTGTTCAGTCACATCTCCCGTAGAAATGGCTCCAATGGATCCATCGGTCCATAATAGGGGATACCAAGGTTCAAAATGGGTTAATAATTTAGGTTTTACTTCCGGATGCTTTTGTAAATAATAATTGATTCCATCGGCGTACGCGTTCAAGAGTTTTTTAAGCCAAACAGGAGCCGTTTTGTATTCTGCTTTGGCCTCCTTCTCATCAATTAACAATTTGATATAGAGGTCATAAGCTAATTCCTTTTCCCCTCTTAGCTCAGACATCCGACCTAATTTCTCGATGTAATTTATCTCCACTCGGTCGAAATCATCCTCGCACTGGGCATACATTAATCCAAAAACAGCGTCCGCATCCGTTTTACCATAGATATGCGGAATACCCCATTCGTCTCGGTGGATTGTTACGCGTTTCGCTTGATCCGTGTACGGATTTGCTTCAGTAGTAAATGTGGAAAAAAGTAACAGGAATAGAATTTTTTTCATAGCTTTTTCATGAGATATAAAAATAGAAAAAAATCGGGTCAGGAGGGTATAAACAATGTAAAATTGTCTTTCTATCTTACAAGAATATTCTAAACCTCTCCTATGAAAATTGTTCGGCTTCTTCCGATACTACTCTTATTGTGCGTTTCCAGCCTTTTTGCACAGTCTAAAATCAAGATTCAAGGGGAAGTGAACGTCCCTTTTTCAAGCATTCGTCTATTTAAAGGTGCTGCATTAGTGACCGGAACGATTGGAAACGAAAAAGGTAAGTTTACGATGGAAGTCGCGCCTGGGGTTTATGATCTTTTAGTTGAAAGCATTGGATATGAGGCTTTAAAGATGACAAATCAATCTTTTACTTCTTCTACAAACCTAGGTATAATCACAGTAAAAGAAAGTAATCAGACCTTGAATGAAGTCGTAGTGAAGGGCCAAAAAGCCTCTATGGAACTCAACCTCGACAAACGGATCTTTAATGTGGGGACTGATTTAGCGAATAAAGGGGCGACGGCATCGGAAATTTTAGGTAACTTACCCTCCATTCAAGTAGACCCAGAAGGGGCGATTAAGCTACGGGGAAGTGATAATGTCCGGATTTTGATTGATGGAAAACCCTCTACTTTAGCTGGAATCAATGGATCTTCTGGATTACAATCCTTGCAAGGGAACCTCATCGATAAAGTGGAGATCATCACAAATCCATCCGCACGCTATGAGGCGGAGGGAATGGCCGGGATTATCAATATCGTGTTAAAAAAGAACCAAAACCAAGGTTTCAACGGCGCCATAGAAACGACGACGGGGTATCCGGAGAATTTTGGAGGAACAGCCATCGTTAATTACCGAAAAAACAAATTCAACTTCTTTATTAACTATGGCGTTTTCTACCGCAGAACGCCCGGCAGAGGAAGTATTTACCAAGAAGTTTATACAGGTAAGCAGACCAATATTTTAGAGCAACGCTCTCAAAACAATGTTACCGGCCTCGTAAATAACGTAAGAGGAGGAGCCGATTATTTCTTCAATGATAAAACCATTTTAACGGCTTCCTACATCTTCAGACGTACAGATGTGCAGCGCATTACCGACTTTAATTACCTGGATTACCGAGGTAATGTCTTCAATTTGTACAGTGATACCTACCGCCAACAGGATGAAAAAGAAGCGGAACCGAATGGGGAATATGCCCTTACTTTCAAGAAAAGTTTTGCGAAAAAAGGCAAAGAATTTAGTGCCGATTTGCGCTACCTAGATTATTGGGAGCGATCGGATCAGACCTACACCCAAAATGGAAAGAAAGCCGATGGATCAGTTTTTCCTGAACTTTCTAAGGTACAAAAGGCCTTAAACGACGAATTCGAACGTCAATGGATTTTACAAGCAGACTACGTAAATCCGATTGGTAAAGAGGCTAAAATTGAAATGGGTGTTCGGACTAGTTTCAGAAATATGATCAACGATTATATCGTGACGGAACAACAGCCCTCTGGCGTCTTTACCGTCATCCCCGGTTTAAGAAACGTATTTAATTACAAAGAAAATATCTCTGCGGCTTATGTCATTTTTGGCAATAAAATGAAGCAATTCTCCTATCAATTCGGGTTAAGAGCTGAGACCACCGATATTCAAACCGAACTCGAGCAAACAGGGGAGAAGAACCCTCGAAATTATGCAAATTTGTTTCCTAGTGCCCATTTTACCTATACTATTACTCCGGACAATTCTTTTCAATTAAGTTATTCCAGACGCGTTAGAAGGCCTACTTACAATGATTTGAGCCCCTTTGTCACCTTCTCTGATAACCGAAACTTCTTCTCCGGAAACCCCAATTTGAACCCGGAATTTACCAATTCATTTGATTTAGGAAACGTACGGTACTTTGATAAGGGAAGTGTTAGCTCGTCCCTTTATTACCGCCATACTTTGGGAAAAATCGACCGATTCAGATCCGTAGACACCTCTGGTTTTGCCAAAACACTACCCGTTAATTTAAGTGATCAACAATCAATGGGAATCGAGATTGCGAGTTCCTATACGTTCACAAAAGCCTATAGAGCGGATCTAAGTATCAATGCTTTCAGAGCAATAACCGATGCGACTAACATCAATGCTGCTTTTAAAAGCGATACGTATTCATGGTTTGTTCGCCATAGTTCCCGCATTAAACTAGGTGCGGTCGATTTTCAAGTGAGAGCAAATTACGAAGCGCCTCAACAAACCCCTCAAGGGACGCGCGGGTATATCGCGTGGGCTGATTTCTCTGCTTCTAAAGATATTTTACAAGGAAACGGGACACTAAGTTTGAGTATTTTAGATTTATTTAGCTCTCGAATTAATCGATACGAGTCCCGTTTCTTAGAACCTACAGATGGTTCTGGTTTTTACACCCGAGGAGAATCGCAAGGCCGATTAACATCCCTAAATTTAACTTTTAATTACCGATTTAAAACAACTAAACAGGCTGCCAAACAACGCCGCAGCTTAATGGACGAAGAAAATTAATCACACCAATGAAAAGAATCATCCTACTTTCTTGCTCCGCTTTAGCGCTTTTTTCTTGTAGCAAACAAGGCAAAGACGACACCTACAAGATTATTTACGAAGACCAAACGAAGGTAGCCGAAAATGCGAAAGCCATCAAAGACAAACAACCTATCAAGCTCATTCCTGGACTCAAAATAGATTTATGGGCATCCGATTCCTTGCTACAAGATCCCGTTGCCATCGCAGTGGATGACAAAGGAGCCATCTTCGTCAATAGCACGAATCGAAATAAAGGGTCCGAATTTGACATCCGAGGTCACCGCGATTGGATGACTGAATCTATAGGTTTCCAAACAGTCGAGGATCGTCGTGCCTTTTTACGCCGCACATTTGCTCCAGAGAACTCCGCTAAAAATACGTGGCTACCAGATATGAATGGCGATGGATCACACGATTGGTTAGATTTAAAAGTGGAAAAAGAAGAAATATACAAAGTGGAAGACCTGAATGGGGATGGCTATGCAGATCAATCCACGCGCGTTTTTAACGGATTTAACGAAGAAGTAACGGATGTAGCGGGAGGTTTATTAGTGCGGAAGAAAGATGCTTTTGTGGCCATTGGTCCTGATTTAATGCGATTAAAACACAAGGGAGGGCAATGGATGAATCCAGAATCGATTTCGACGGGATATGCTGTTCACATTGGTTTTGGTGGACATGGGATGTCAGGTGTTACGGAAGGCCCAGACGGCAAAATCTATTGGCAAATTGGGGATATTGGAGCAAATATTACGGCCAAAGATGGCAAACAATACAAAAATCCCAATTCTGGAGTCATCGTACGTTCGAATCCTGATGGTTCAGAATTCGAAGTCTATGCGAGCGGATTGCGTAACACACACGAATTCGTTTTTGATAACTATGGTAATTTAATCAGTTCCGATAACGATGGCGATCATCCAGGCGAAAGTGAGCGTTTAGTGCACGTAGTGGAAGGTTCTGATGCCGGCTGGCGCTCAAACTGGCAGTATGGAAAGTATACGGATCCACGTAACAACCAGTACAAGGTTTGGATGGATGAGAAGTTATTTGTCCCTCGTTGGGAAGGCCAGGCAGCCTATATCATTCCACCGATTCGCAATTTTCACAACGGTCCTACGGGGATGCTTTGGAACCCAGGAACGGCTTTAGGGAAGCGTTGGACAAATAAATTTTTCTTGGTGGAGTTTGTGGGTAACGCAAATATGTCCCATATCTGGTCCTTTGACTTAAAGCCCAAAGGGGCTTCTTTTGACTTCAAATCAGAAGAAGATGTGGTGAAAGGTATTTTGCCCACAGGTATTCGTTTCGGTCCTGAGGGAGCATTATATGCGTCTGATTGGATTTTTGGATGGGATACCAAGAATTACGGTCGCATCTGGAAAATTGACGTAGAAGAGAAAGAGAATGATTTGAAAGCGGAACGCGAGCAAACGAAGCAGTATATCCAGCAGGATTATGCGAAACAAAGTTTGACACAATTGTATGACTTGTTATTCTACGCAGATCAACGTGTTCGTTTAAAGGCACAATATGAACTAGCGGAAAGAAAGGCAAGCGCTATTTTCGTTAAAGCCATTCAACAAAAAGAGAATCAGTTAGCTCGCGTACACGGAATTTGGGGATTAGGCCAAATCAAGGCAGCAACTGCTATTCAGCCACTTTTAGCAGATACAGACGAAGAAATCGTCGCGCAAGCGGCAAAAGCCTTAGGGGATATTTTCAATGCGTCCTCTGCAGATCAATTGATTCCATTAGTAGCATCGACTAACCCGCGTGTTTCTTTCTTTGCGGCACAGGCTTTAGGTCGCATTCGTTCTGAGAAAGCAATACCTGCCTTGTTGAAATTAATAGAAACTAACGCGGACAAAGATCTGTATTTGCGTCATGCAGCGGTTTTAGCCATTAGCAGAATAGGGCAAGCAGAACCAATGTTAGCTTTGCAAAATTCGCCAAATCGTTCGTTGCGTATTGCGGCGGTTTTAGTGTTACGTCGTTTAGCTCATCCGGGAATTGCGGGATTCCTACAAGATTCGGATGAATACATCGTGGCGGAAGCGGCGAGAGCGATTAACGATGATGAATCCATTCCTGCGGCTTTGCCAGCGTTAGCGGCGACTTTAGCTGATTCGCGCTTGAAAGATGAGGTGATCATTCGAAGAGCCATCAATGCCTGCTTGCGCGTGGGATCAGCGAAAGAGATTGATTTATTGATTGCCTATTCTGAAAGAACGGGGATCTCTGAAGCTTTACGTGCAGAAGCGATTGCGACCTTAGGTTCTTGGGCAAACCCATCCGTGATGGACCGAGTGGATGGACGACACAGAGGTGCTTTGGAAAGAAATCCAGCGGATGTGATTGCGCGTATACAGCCTAAAATCCCGGGATTCTTCGCTTCAGAAAATCCAGACGTTTTAATCGCAACGGCTAAATTAGTAGCAGAGTTACAATTGAAATCATTCACGGAGATTGAGATCAACCTTTTCAAAAATCATCCCAATGCGAAGGTAAGGGCAGCTTTATTAAGTTCTTTGGCAGAACTTCAAACACCTCAGCTAGGCTCGATCTTAGAAAAAGGAATCAGCGATGAGGACAAAAACGTCCGCGGAATCGCCTTAAGCAATTTGAACAAAATTGAACTAAGCGCAACAGAATTACCCGCTATTACAAAACCGATTTTCGAAAAAGGATCGCTTACCGAGCAGCAATCGCTATTGCAAAGTATGGCCAAAATGAAGCCGGCTAACACATCTGCTATTTTAGCTGATTTGATTCAAAGAATGGTCCATAATCAATTGCCGTCTGGGATTAAATTAGACCTAATGGAGGCTGTAGAGGCAAGTAATGAAGAGAAATTAGTGGCTAAATTAGATGCCCTTAAAGTAAAAGGAACACTAACTGACGAATTCAAAGAAGCCTTGTATGGCGGTTCTGTGGCGGATGGACGCAATATTTTTAATTACAATTCAACCGTCCAATGCGTACGCTGCCATATCGTAGGTGGAGAGGGAACGAACGTAGGCCCTAATTTAAAGGGCGTTGCGTCAAGATTAACAAGAGAGCAATTGTTACAAGCTCTGATCGAGCCGAGTGCGCGCATTTCTCCAGGTTATGGTACTACGAATTTTGTCTTAACAGATGGACAAGAAGTTTCAGGCTCGATTATTTCTGAAACGGATGAACTAGTACAATTAAAAACGAACGATGCGGAACCATTGCGCATTCCTGTAACGCGCATTAAATCAAGAGAAAACTTGCCATCAGGAATGCCTCCCATGGGATCTTTGATGAGTAAAAGAGAAATTAGAGATGTGGTGGAATACTTATCATCCCTGAAATAAGCGTATATTTGACCTAATGAAGCTAAACAAAATATACTTATTGTTCATCTCACTCTTGTTTTTGACGTCTATGGCGTCGAAAGTACAAGTGGATGGGATGCAAGCTTCCATTCAAAAAGAAAAATCACAACAAATCCATAAAACCGAGTCATCTGACTATGGTTTTATGGATTTTTTATTCGAAGAGGATACTACGGAGAATGAGGACGATAATTTATTTATTCCTTTTAATTTATATAAAGTCTCTTCGCTATTTTCACCTGTAGATTTCTCCATTTCTAGAACAAAAACAGGTTTTCCCACTAAGGCATTCGCCTTCTTTAAAACACCTATTTTCTTGACTTTCAGAAATATTAGACTGTAAAAAAGCCTACGATACTATCGTATTTTTTACATTTTAATTTATTTGAATATGCCAACCTCATTTGATGAGCATCAGGTGATTCATGAACTGAAGCACTTTTTGCCAGCACAAGCTCCATTAATGGACTTTGTGCACCACAATACCTTGCATGCATTCCAAAACCTAGCGTTTCACGAAGCATTAGCCACCGCGCATGTAAAACTAGGTTACCAAGTCTATTTCCCATTAGAGACCTTTCGTTCGATGTATCAGGAAGGGCGAATCTCGGATGATGTTTTAGAACGCGTTCTAGTACAGAAAAAAGGAAATGCGGAAGCCTGGAAGGGTAAATTACTCTTTGGTGAATATCCTACCGTTGAACCTGGACGAGTGGGAGCTTTACGGGGTATTTGGAAAAGTACCTACGGAATTGACTTAGATTCCTTAGTACATCCTACCTTATTTCGAATTATCGGAAGCTTTTTAGACCAAGGTATTTCCATCTGGAATTTCCCTTTAGAGGGCAAATCCTTTTTAGAAGCAATTCGAACACTTGAAAGCACCAGTTTCGCGAGTATTTTTTACAGTAAGGAAACGAAAAAACTCTTATTAAATCCTGAATTGAGCATAACGGACTTGCTAAAGAAAGTTGTGGGGGATAAGGAAGAACTGTATGAGCAGTATTTATACGATCAACAGTTTTCTCACCAGGGATGGTCAGGAATGGTTTCTACTGTGGAGGATCTACCTCAGACTTTATTGGATACCCGTCTGATTAAGTTAGAAGACTTAATTCTATTTGAATTATTGTTAGAGTTTGATGCGCTGAACTACAAGTTAGACCAATCCTGGTCTCCAATTGGCCATTTCGCGACAGAGAAAATTATTCCCTTGCATGATCCGATTGGTTATTGGGAGAAGTTGGATGTGTTGAGCCTTTGGCAAGAAGCTTTTGAATGGACCTATTATGACCAGGTTTTAAAAGGCTTGCAAATGGAAAAGGTGGACTCCATTAAACCGCATTCGAAAAGCTTCCAAGCGATGTTTTGCATTGATGACCGAGAATGTTCGTTTAGACGTCATTTGGAGGCATTAGATCCAGCCTGTGATACCTATGGAACACCGGGATTCTTTTCTGTGGAGTTTTTCTATCAGCCGGTAGGAGGTAAATTTTATACCAAACTTTGTCCCGCTCCAGTGACCCCTTACTACTTAATCAAAGAGGAGGGAAGCGAGAAAAAGTTAGGAACTGATCTCCATTTCTCGAAGCACAGCCATAATTTCTATACGGGTTGGTTATTTAGCCAAACACTTGGATTTTGGTCTGCTGCCAAGCTTTTCGTAAACCTATTCAAACCATCGATGAGTCCTGCGACTGCCTCTTCATTGAAGCACGTGGATAAATTTTCGACCATTCGGGTGGATTACCAAGCGATGGAAAATGGGCTTCAAGTAGGCTTCCATATCGAAGAAATGGCGGTAAGAGTCGAAAGCTTATTGAAGAGCATTGGACTTGTGGATAATTTTGCCCCTATCGTTTATGTGATCGGTCACGGAGCAAGTTCGGTGAATAATCCCCATTACGCGGCCTATGATTGTGGCGCATGTTCAGGACGTGCGGGTTCAGTTAATGCGCGGGTGATCAGCCAAATGGCCAATAAACCAGAGGTGCGTGCAATTCTAAGTGAAAAAGGGATTCATATTCCGGAAACGACTGTATTCGTGGGAGGTTTACGTGACACGACTCGCGATGATGTCGTTTTCTACGATGAACAAATCACCTATGCAGATTATAAAATAAAGCACGCGGAACACGTAAAATTGTTTGATAAGGCTTTAGATAATAATGCCAAAGAACGTTCAAGGCGCTTTGAGTCCATCAACACCTCAGCGAGAGCAAGCGAAATTCATGAGAAAATCAGAACCCGTTCCGTTTCCATTTTTGAACCGCGTCCAGAACTAAATCACGCGACGAATGCCTTGTGCATCGTGGGTCGAAGAGAATTATCGAAAGGGGTTTTCTTAGATCGCCGTTCGTTCTTGAACTCCTTTGATTACCGCGTAGATCCCGATGGAACGTATTTATTCAACATTTTGAAAGCGGCTGCGCCTGTGTGTGGTGGAATCAATTTAGAATATTACTTCTCTAGAGTGGATGGCGAGAAATTAGGCGCAGGGACGAAGTTACCGCACAATGTGATGGGACTTTTTGGGGTGGCCAATGGAATCGATGGTGATTTAAGACCCGGTTTACCTGCTCAGATGACCGAAGTTCACGACCCGGTTCGTTTGTTGTTGATCGTGGAGCACTTCCCTGAAATTGTATTGAAAACCATCCAAAAGGCCGAAGAAACCTATGAATGGTTCATCAATGATTGGGTGAAACTCGTGTCGATTAATCCAGAGACGAAAGAGTTGTCTGTATTTGAAAAAGGGGAGTTTAAGCCTTACGAACCGCTAACAAAGGATATCCAAGAGATTGATAATTTGGATGAATTATTAGCGTCGTCGCAAGAAAATTTCCCTGTGTATCTACTCAATCAAAATTAATCCAACCATGAATTTAACCCTCCATTTATTTATCTGGGTGCCTATTTTCGGCTTTTTGGTGAGTTTAATTTTACCAAAAAAGAACGAGACACTCATTTCTGTTACAGCCTTTAGCACCTTAGCGATTCAATTAAGTCTCGCAACAGGATTCATCGCTTATTGGCTTTTTACTGGCGCTGAGACGATACAAATCAATGACATTATCCTCTTTAAAAACGAGGAATATGTCTTCCAAATTGATTTTCTATTTGACAAAATAACAGCGGTCTATTTGCTTGTGGGAGCCATATTAACGTTTATGGTGACCTTGTATTCTCGCTATTATTTACACCGCGAAGCGGGGTATAAGCGCTTTTTTAACACCACGCTCTTTTTCTATGTGGGTTATTGTGTGACAACGCTTTCTGGAAATTTAGAGACACTATTCATCGGATGGGAAATCCTGGGAATTTCGTCTTTCCTACTAATTTCTTTCTACCGAGAACGTTATTTACCGGTGAAGAATGCGGTGAAAGTATTCTCTATTTACCGTATCGGCGATGTGGGAATTATTTTAGCGATGTGGGCTAGCCATCATTTATGGGGCCAAAACATTACTTTTTCCCAGTTAAACAATGCTGAATTGGTTCACGAGCATTTGCAAACACATAGTATCATCGGGGTATTTATCTCCTTGATGTTTTTACTTTCAGCCACGGCAAAATCAGCTCAATTACCCTTTTCATCTTGGTTACCGCGCGCTATGGAAGGTCCTACACCGTCTTCGGCCATTTTTTATGGTTCGCTTTCGGTGCATATCGGGGTCTTTTTGATGCTCAGGACGTTCCCTTTTTGGGAGAATCAAACCTCAGTGCGAATTCTAATAGCAGGATTAGGCTTATTGACGGCTTTAGTGGCAACTGGAATTGCCCGAGTTCAATCATCGGTGAAAAGTCAGATTGCCTATGCCTCCATTGCGCAAATAGGTTTGATCTTCATCGAAGTTTCGCTTGGGTTTGAAAAATTAGCCTTGTTCCATTTCGCTGGTAATGCATTCCTACGAACCTATCAATTATTGGTTTCGCCATCCGTGGTTTCCTATTTGATCAGAGAGCAATTCTACCACTTCGAGCCTAGAGCTCTTTCTATTGAGCGATTATTGCCTCTAAAATGGCGTAATACGCTCTATGTACTCTGCCTAAAGGAGTGGAATTTAGATTCGATGTTGTACCAATACCTTTGGAATCCAATGAAATGGGCTGGCAACAAATTGAATTTCTTAAATGGAAAACGGTTGATGGCCTATTTTGTACCGGCTTTTGGCATCAGTTATTACCTGATCAACGAAAACCAAATGAATGTAACTGCCTTGCACTGGCTACCCGTATTTTTTGCAGGAATTGGCTTAGTGCTCGTATTTAAATCCTTTACACAACGCAGGAGTATTCGTTTAAGCTGGATTTTGGTAATCATGAACCATTTCTGGATTGCCTTAGCCATTTCATTAAATGAGAAATTTGATTCCTTCGAGTCAGTGCTCTATTTAAGTGGAATTATGGTAGCTGGGCTTATTGGATACCTTTGCTTGCAACGTTTATTCCAACAAGAAGGCAAAATGACCTTAAATCGTTTCCAAGGTTTATCTGAAAACCATCCTAAAATTGCGCTAATCTTTTTGTTAGCGTGTTTAGGCCTGACCGGATTTCCGATAACACCCACGTTCATAGGAGAGGATTTAATCTTTTCACACATTCACGAAGATCAATTTTTACTTGCAGGCATCGTTTCACTTAGCTTTATCCTGGATGGATTAGCCGTGATCCGTATATATGCCCGCATTTTTATGGGTCCTAATTATAGAACCCATGCCACCTTTTCAAACAGATATTTTTAAGATGAAGAATATACCTAAAGACGGCCTAGCCGGATTAAAAGAGAACTATGCGTCAGACGCAGCCTCTGGATTTATTGTTTTTTTATTAGCGCTTCCTTTAAGTTTAGGGATTGCTAAAGCATCGGATTTCCCTCCGATTATGGGTTTACTTACCGCCATCATTGGGGGTATCGTTGTCAGTTTATTTAGTGGATCACGTTTAACCATAAAAGGACCTGCAGCTGGATTAATTGTGATTGTGGCGGGAGCTGTAGCTGAATTTGGCGGAGGAGAACAAGGCTGGCATTTAGCCCTAGGAGCGATGGTGATAGCGGGTTTAGTCCAAATCCTTTTCGGGGTATTCAAACTGGGCAAATTAATGGATTTCTTCCCCCTTTCTGCCGTACACGGTATGTTAGCAGCGATTGGATTAATCATCATAGGCAAGCAGATTCCAGTATTTTTAGACGTGAATCCAATCCTAGCCAAAGGAAAAGAACCTTTGGAATTATTCGCAGCCATACCTGAATTTATTGCAAATTGGGACCCCAAGGCTACTTTAATCGGTGCAATCAGCTTGGTCATTATGATGGGATGGCCTTATATTAAGAACCCGCTGATTAAAAAAATCCCTGCGCCATTAGTTGTTTTAGCGATTGCAATTCCGGCAGAATTAATCATGGACTTCCAAACCACTGAACCAGGATATGCCCTTGTTCACATTGGGAATTTGGTAGATAATATAAAATTGAATGCCTCTTTTGATGGCTTCAATCAAACTGGAACTTTTATCAAGTTTGTGATTATGTTTGCCCTAGTGGGTACTTTGGAATCCCTTTTGACGGTAAAAGCCATGGATATGTTAGATCCCTACAAACGTAAATCAGATGCGAATAAAGATTTGATTGCCACCGGTATCGGGAATACATTGGTCGCGTTTTTAGGTGGTTTACCAATGATTTCAGAAGTAGCGCGTTCATCAGCTAATATCGCGAATGGGGCCAAAACACGTTGGGCAAACTTCTTCCACGGATTCTTTATTTTAGTATTCGTCTTATTAGCTGCTCATTTAATTGAATTAATCCCCAATACCGCTTTAGCAGCCATGTTAATCACGGTAGGTATCAAATTAACACACCCGAAAGAATTCATCCACACACTTGAAAAAGGAAAAGAGCAACTATTGATTTTCCTGGTGACGATCTTTTTCACTTTGGGGGTAGATTTATTGGTGGGAATTGGAGCCGGTATTTTGACCGAAATCTTAGTCAATTTATTTAACGGCAAGCCATTAAAAGCCATCTTCAGCGCACCTACGGAGGTTTCATTCACTGATGACGCCTACCTTGTCGAGATTTCTGATGCTGCGGTATTCACAAATTACTTGGGAATCAAACGTAAACTAGAAGCCATTCCATCTGGATTCCATGTAACAATTGACCTTTCCAAAACGCATCTTGTCGATCACTCCGTAATGGAAAATTTCGAACACTTTAAGCGCGATTATGAACGCGGAGGTGGATCTGTGACTCTTATAGGGTTAGATTCACACAAATCGCTCTCAGGTCATAAGGCCGCCGCGATGAAACGGAAAAAATAGTAAACCTACTGATAAACCGCCCCTCAAAAAGGCGGTTTATTTTTTTGTAAATAATCGATATCTTTAATGAAATTTAAACCTATGAAAAAACTTGTGCTGCTGCTAAGCTTGCCTCTTTTCTGTTTTTCCCAAACAGAAACCATTCTTAGCCTTCCTAAACAGAAATCCTTTTTTCAAAAGACCGAAAATCTCTATTCTGATTTCAGCGGAGCGAAGATTACGGTACACCCAGAACAATCCTTTCAAAGCATCGATGGATTCGGATTTACCTTAACCGGCGGTAGCGCTCAATTAATTCAGCAATTAGAACCCACCAAAAGAGCGGCTTTGTTACAGGAATTATTTGGACCCAATGGAATCTCCGTTCTAAGAATAGGTGTGGGTGCAACAGATCTAGACGCAACCGTATTCTCCTACGAAGACAAGCCTAGAAAATTCAGCTTAGAACCCTCGAAAGCAGACTTAATTCCCGTTTTACAACAAATTTTAACCATTAACCCAGCGATAAAATTGATGGCCACACCTTGGTCTCCACCCACCTGGATGAAGGATAATGGGGAGAGTAAAGGCGGATCACTTTTGGAAAAGCACTATATAACCTATGCGAATTACCTCGCAAACTACATTCAAGCGATGGAGAAAGAGGGAATTCCTATCTGGGCATTAACGCCCCAAAACGAGCCCTTACACCCAGGAAACAACCCCAGCATGTACATGAGCTCGCAGATGCAGGCGAATTTTATCAAAACAGCCTTGGGTCCTGTATTCAAAAAGCGAAAAATCACGACCAAAATCATCGTATACGATCACAATTGCGATCATCCAGAGTACGCCATTGACTTATTAAATGATGCGGATGCAAAACAATATGTGAGTGGTTCAGCTTTCCACTTGTACAATGGGGATATCTCAGCCTTGAGCAAAGTGAAAGCGGCGCATCCGGATAAAGACCTCTATTTTACCGAGCAATGGACGGGATACAAAGGGGATTTTACAGGTGATTTCATGTGGCACGTTAAGAATGTCATCTTAGGTGCGGTGAATAATCATGCGAAAACGGCCATTGAATGGAATTTAGCGAATGATCCTAGCTATGGGCCACATACACCTGGTGGTTGCACAGAATGCTTAGGTGCGCTAACCATCTCAGGTCAGGATATCATTCGAAATCAATCGTATTATATTGTTATGCAAGCAGCACGATTTGTTCCAGCTGGCTCTATACGCTTAGGAATCGATGTGCCTGAAGGCATTCAAGCGGCTGCCTTTAAGCGTCCGGATGGGAAAGTAGTCTTACTGGTCCAAAACGAAGGCCGCAAAAAGAACCTAAGCATAGAAAAACTAAACCTAGAAATACCGGCTGAATCAGTCTTAACGATCATCCTATGAAAAACTTTAACATTAACCGCAGACATTTTATGAAAGGGGCATCGGCCGCTTTGGCCATGTCTACCTTTGGCGCTTATGGATTAGATTTAGTGAATCCCGCACGACCGTACCGAGTGGCCTTAATTGGCGCTGGATGGTACGGAAAGAGTGATTTATTCCGACTCATGCAGGTCGTACCTGTAGAAGTAGTAGCCTTGTGCGATCCAGATCGAAATATGTTAACAGAAGCAGGAAAGCTCGTTGCTGCTCGCCAAAAATCCCGTAAAACACCGAAATTATACGGTGATTACCGCCAATTATTGAAGGAAAATGAACTAGATATCGCCCTTGTAGGTAGTCCAGATCATTGGCATGCGCTACAGATGATCGATGCCGTGAAGGCCGGGGCACACGTCTATGTGCAGAAGCCTATTTCAGTCGATGTGCTGGAAGGCGAGGCGATGGTCGCGGCCGCTAGAAAATACGGCAAAACGGTTCAGGTGGGAACTCAACGTAAAAGTACACCGCACCTAATTCAGGCTAAAAAGGAGATTATAGACAAAGGCTTTTTAGGAAAAGTGGCTCACGTGGAGATGTATTGCTATTACCACATGCGCAATAATGGTAATCCGCCAGTACAAGCTGTTCCTGACTATTTTGACTACGAAATGTGGACGGGACCTGCGCCATTGCGTCCTTATGATGGTTTACCACACACGCGGTGGTGGAGAACTTTCGAGGAGTATGGCAATGGAATTATGGGCGATATGTGCATCCACATGTTTGATACGGCGCGCTGGATGCTGGATTTAGGCTGGCCTAACCGCGTGAGTTCAGAAGGTGGTATTTATGTCCAAAAAGAGGGCAAATCGAACATCCCTGACACACAAACAGCCGTTTTTGAATACAATGGATTGAACTGTGTTTGGCAACATAGAACTTGGGGCACTCCTCCAGATCCAGAATATCCGTGGGGTTTAACTATTTACGGCGAAAAAGGAACGCTGAGAATGAGCACTATGAAATACGATTTCACGCCTACGGATCCTAAAGGAGAGAAACTGCACATGGATGTGGTCTATGAAAAAGAGAAATATCCAGAAGATTTAAAAGAGGATCGCATTGAATTAAATGCGGCACCAGCTACGCGTGGCCATATGCTCGATTTCTTAGCCGCAATCGATAAAGGTTCAAAACCCATTGCAGACATCGCTGAAGGACATATTTCTACGGCATCCTGTATCATTGCGAATCTTTCCATGAAGTTAGGTCGACCTCTTTCCTACAACCCAGGAACAAAAACCGTATTAAATGACCCAGAAGCAACCGCCTTATTAGCTAGAAATTATCGCGGTCCGTGGAATAGAAATATGCTAGTTTAATGAAAAAGCTCATCCTATTGGCCTTATTGGCCCTTCCAGCTTTAGCACAACAACGCACCTCTGCCCAATTAGGAGAAGATTTGCAGAAATTACGGGTGCTTGGCTCTGTGTTGCATGTGGCCGCACATCCGGACGATGAAAGTACGCATATGTTGACGTGGTTCGCCCAGCAACAACATTGGGAGACGAGCTATTTTGCCTGTACAAGGGGAGACGGCGGCCAAAATCTCATCGGCGACGAGCAAGGTGTTCCTTTAGGATTAATCCGAACACAAGAATTGTTAGCCGCTAGGAGAATTGACGGGGCGAATCAATATTTTTCGCGTGCGTTTGACTTTGGCTTTTCGAAGTCGACGGAGGAAGCTTTGGTGTTTTGGGACAGGCAACTGATTCTATCGGACTTAGTCTGGGTGATTCGAAAAACATGTCCTGATATCATTTTCACGCGCTTTCCACCGGATGCACGGGCTGGACACGGGCATCATTCTGCCTCCGCGGCACTGGCCATTGAAGCCTATAAGGCAGCAGCAGATCCCAAGATGTTCCCAGAACAATTGAAAAAGGGAGTGGACGTGTGGCAGGCGAAACGATTATTGTGGAACACATTCCGTTTCCCGGGTTCGACGGGAAATTCGACTATTTCTGACTCTCAGTTCAAAGTAAATATTGGCGATTATCTGCCCTTTTTAGGCCAAAGCACCGGAGAACTAGCCGCCTACAGCCGGAGCCAGCATAAATCCCAAGGTTTTGGCTTTGCGGTGGACCGCGGAAGAAGCACAGAATACTTCGCCACTTTAGGCGGTGAGGCTCCCAAAGAATTCTTGTGGGATGGGGTAGACGCCTCATGGAATCGCGTGAATCCGAACATCGATGCGCTTATTGTACCCATCATTAAAGACTACAATCCGGAGAAACCTTACGAGAGCATTTCGGCTCTGATCAACTTAAAGAAATCGATTCAAGCGCTTCCTTCTAGCCCTTGGACGCAGAAGAAAATTGCAGAAATCAATGCCTGGGTTGTCAGCGCAGCGGGAGTTTACTTAGGAGCTACGACTTCTCAAGGCATGGTAGCCATAGGAGAGAAGCTTCCTATCAAGACGGAGTTTATCGTTCGTGCGCCTATAAATGTAGATCATGTTAGCATTTCATTTGCTGGAATTGATACAACCATCCTAGGTAAAATTGAACCCTATAAAAAGTATCCTTTCAATCGCGTAATCACGGCCTCCGCGCCCATTACACAACCGTATTGGATACAAGAAGCGAAAGCCACAGGACATTTTAATGTGAGTGATCAACAGAAGATCGGTCAAGCTAAGGTAGATCCAGCGTATACCGCAAAAGCAATCTTCCACATTCAAGGGGAAGAATTTTCCCTAGAGAAACCGGTACAAGAATTGATCATCGACCCAGTGAAAGGAGAGATCTTGCAGCCTATCGCCGTGACCCCTAAAACGGTCTTTCGCTTAAGTTCTAACGTAGTATTATTGCCAAAAGGCAGCAAGACAACAAAAACGATTCAACTATCCATCACGGCATTAGCCGCTTTAAAGCCTGGCCGAATGGAGGTGAAGTCGGGGGCATCGGTTTTGGCAAACATCAGTCTAAAAGAGGGAATGAAAGCAGGGGAGAAGCGGGAATGGCCTGTCTCTTTCAACGAGGCAGTCGTACCTGACGGAAAAATAACCAGCAACCTCCAATTACATATTTACGCTGGGAGCGAAAACTGGATCGATTCACTCGACTTGCAAACCATTGAATACCCACACATTCCGACCCAACGCTATTTCACACCAGTGAACTTGAGCTTATTGCACATCGACTTCGCGAAAAAAGGTAATCGCTTAGGCTATATCAAAGGCGCCGGCGATAAGGTCCCAGAGGCATTAAAGCAGATGGGATACGAGGTCGACTTCTTAGGGGAGAAAGACTTAACGGCAGCGAATCTGCAGAAATACGATGCGGTGCTTACCGGTGTGCGTGCTTACAATACCAATGACTATTGGGAAAACGCTTATCCTGAGATCATGAAATACATCGAGAATGGCGGCAATTATGTCGTTCAATACAATACGGCCAGTTTCTTAGGGCCTATGAAGTCGAGTATGTCGCCTTATCCCTTGCTGGTTTCGCGTAACCGGATTACAAAAGAAGAAGCGAAACCCGCATTCCTTTTGCCGTCGCATACGCTCCTCAACAGCCCAAACAAAATCAGTGAAACAGATTTCCAAGATTGGATCCAAGAACGCAGTGTTTATACAGCGGAGACCAATGATCCACATTTCGAATTTCCTCTCGGGTTTACCGATCCGAATGAAGCAGAAAACAAGGGAAACATCGCTGTTACCAAATACGGAAAAGGTCAATTCATTTATACCGGATTGGTTTTCTTCCGGGAATTACCGGCTGGCGTTCCAGGCGCCTACCGTTTATTAGCTAACTTACTCGCAAAACCCTCAAAATGAAATTACCACTTATAGCTCTTTGCCTTTTTACTTTTTGGGCAAATGCCCAGCAACAGCCGATTATCCGCAAGGACAAAATAACGATCGCACGCGATTCTTACGGGGTTCCACACATATTTGCGCCTACAGATCCAGAAGTAGCTTATGGTTTAGCCTGGGCGCATTCTGAGGATGACTTTAAGACGATTCAGACGCTTATTCTAACCGGTAAGGGCAAGTTAGGCACACACCTTGGCAAGAAAGGCGCGCCGGTGGATTTTGTTTTTGGCTTATTGAATACGCGCAAGGTGGTGGATCAGCAGATCAAGGCGATGGATCCTCGCTTTCTGCAATTAGTGCAGGGCTACCTGATGGGGCTAGAAGCCTATGGGAAGGCACATCCATCGGAAGTAGTGAACAAGCACGTATTTCCTATTGCGATAGAAGATTATATAGCGACGACGATGTTTTCGGTGGCTATTTTCTGTGGAGTGGATAAGGCTTTGCCCAAAATCCTCGATGGCTCCATTCCCTCGCTTCCCGGCTTTACCGGAGAAGGGAGTAATGCCTTTGCCATTAAGAGCTCGAAATCGGCTACTGGCGAGCCGATGTTAGTCATTAACGCGCATCAGCCCATCGAGGGCGCTACGGCTTTCTATGAGGCTCATGTGCAATCGGAGGAGGGTTGGAATATCTTGGGTGGTTTGTTCCCGGGCGGTCCATTGATCTTCCACGGGGTGACACCTAATCTCGCTTGGGCGCATACGGTAAATTTCCAGGACAAAATCGACGTCTATCAATTGAAGACGGACAAAGCGCATCCGGGTCAATACGAGGTGGATGGCGAATGGTTGCCTTTGGTAAAAAGAAGAATAAAGCTGAACATTAAAGGGATTCCCTTCTCGGTCTCTAAGATGGCCTACGAATCGATTTATGGCCCCACGGTGAAATCGCCCAAAGGTGGCTATTTCTCCTTACGTCTTCCGTCTCTAATGGACGCCGGTGCTCTTCAGCAGTGGTATGCGATGAACCGCTCTACGAACTTCACGGAATTCAAGGCAGCCTTGAACCAGAATCACCTGCCTATGTTCAACATTATGTATGCAGACAAGGAAGACAACATCTTCTATATCTCCAATGGGAAGATGCCTTATCGTAATCCTAAGTTCAACTGGGCCTCCACACTACCAGGAAATACGCGGGAGACACTTTGGGAAAAATTCAAACCGCTGAATGAATTACCGCAGCACTTGAATCCGGCAGCTGGGTATTTGTTTAACACGAATCACTCGCCCTTTATGGCTACGGCCGTTAATGAGAATCTAAATCCTGCGAACTACGATAAATACGACGGATACGAGACCTACCATAATAACCGTTCACAGCGGGCTAAGGACTTAATTGACACCTACGACAAAATAGGTTGGGAAGATTTAAAGCGCATCAAGTTCGATCGTCAATTGCCAGCGAAGATTTTATACCCCTATGGATACGATGCTTCGGTGCTATTTACGCTTGATGCTTCTAAATATCCTGCTTTGGCCACTATTATCCGGGGCATCCAACAATGGGACCACGTGACCAATATCGAAAGTATAGGCGCTTTGTATTATAACATTGCGTATTATGGGGCCTCTAAAATACGCAAAAACGCATCGAAAGATCCATTAACAGAATCGGAAGCAGTCGAGCTAACGCAGTACGTGCACGATTTCTTACTGAAGCACTACGGCCGCTTGGACGTGACGCTAGGGGAGTTCCAACGGTTGAAAAGAGGAGATCAAGATTGGCCTCAAGCTGGAATGCCAGATGTGTTAGCGGCGGTCATGTCTGAGCCAATGGGCGAATCACAACGTAAGATGAATTCAGGGGATGCCTACATCGGTTTTGTGAAGTTTCCTAAAAGCGGAGGTTTGCCACTGATTGAGACGGTGAATACCTTTGGAGCGAGTTCACATCCAGAGTCGAAACACTTCGCGGATCAACGCGAACTGTACCAGGCTCAGAAGACGAAGGTGATGACTTTAGATAAAGCGGAAATACTGAAAAATGCGGAACGTATTTATCAGCCGGACTAAATTATAAGGAATCAGTCACCACAGGCTGATCATCGGGTTCGTGGGTATTTCGGCCATCGGTCGGAATACCATCCCCAATTACCTCGTAACTAAGCTGATCTCCCGCGCGGGTTACCTCCAGATTGTACAAGAAAGTACCCTCTGGCTCTTTGGTTTTCAAGATACCTGTATAGAGCGAATCACTCTTTTGAACTAAGGAAACATCTAGGACACTTACACCTGTAATCTGCTCTTTTTGAAGATTTTGCAACCACAATTCACGCACTTCACCCTCGATTTCAGCAGAGGTTTTTTCACACGAATTTAAGATGAACACGGAGGCCAAAGCCACTATAAATACTCTAATCATGGTGCAAAAATGGGCATTTTTCGCGAAAAAAGGAAAAAGAAATCCCAATTTAAAACCTCAACCCATCATCCTTACCCGTCGCGAAAGCCTTCGAGTAATCGATTTTGCGAACCTGCCCAGCGATGTAATTAATCCCTTGCAACAAATGATTCAAGTAGGTCGGTTCTTGGTAGTTTTCTTTCGCGTGGCCTAGGGTGGTGACCCAGATGTGTCCGCCTTGGAAGTGTTGGGTCCAGACCGCTGGGAAATAGTCTCCGTAAACGCCTTTGTGTTTTGTGATGAGGTCTTTTTGGGACGGATCTAAGGTAGTCACGTCATGCATCATTAGTGTTTGGATGCCGGGGTAAAGTTCAAAGCCAAAATAGCATTCGTCTTCTTTCGACCATTTTAAGGGTACACCTTGTAGGGATGGGTGCGATGGGGCGATGTTGATGACCGAGAAAGGCTGGAACTTGGCGTGCCAGGAGAACGTTTCGCCTACCATCGATTTGAACCAGCTCCATTTGCGTTCTGTTCCCGTCACCGAGTGCACACCCACGAATCCGCCACCAGCTTCGATGTAGCGGCGGAAAGCGACGCGCTGTGCGTCTGTGTCGAAGACGTCGTTGTTAGTGGAGGTGAAGATGATGACTTTGTATTTGGCCAAATTCTGTTCTTCAAACACCACCGGATCAGCCGAAACATCCACTTGAAAGCGATTTTCAGTGCCTAACTTCTGAACTGCAGCCACGGCTGAGGGAATGTTATCGTGCACATAG
Organism: Aquirufa antheringensis; assembly: GCF_023921165.1. Lineage (NCBI taxonomy): Bacteria > Pseudomonadati > Bacteroidota > Cytophagia > Cytophagales > Flectobacillaceae > Aquirufa > Aquirufa antheringensis. The sequence continues at coordinate 2,126,279 of NZ_CP049835.1, read as the reverse complement.
CCAGGGCCATTTTTCGTGTACACAAGAACCGAAAAAGAAGTCTTTTGCGCGAATGTAGCAAAAGCAAAAAGCAGAAATAATGTCGTTAATCTCATTTTACGCCGTATTTATCAATTAAATAGATGATGGCTGCCATATTCACGGCGCCTAAATGCAATTCTCTTTTGTTCACGTTTTCGAACACATCCGTCTTTGCGTGGTGCAGATCGAAATAGCGTTGGCTGTCTGGGATTAGTCCAGCTAAGATGGATTCTTTATTGATGCCGGCCATCGGGGCAATGTCCGTACCGCCACCACCAAAAGTAATCTCAGATCCATAAGGTTTTAATAGGGGAGTCCACGTTTGAAATCTGGCGAATTGAGCAGGAGGGGCCGTAATTCCGATGGAACGAGGAGTGAAGCCACCCTCATCGCTTTCGATGACAAAGATGTGGTTCTCCTTGTTAATTTTAGCTTGGTTTGCATATTCCTTGCCACCACGCGCGGCATTTTCTTCATTTGCGAATAGGACAAAACGGATGCTACGCTTTGGTTTGTAGTTTAACGCTTTCATGACGCGCAACACTTCCATCGTTTGGACGATGCCGGCGCCGTCGTCGTGTGCACCCTCATTTACATCCCAGCTGTCTAAGTGACCGCCTAAGGTGATGTATTGGTCTGGAAATTCAGATCCGCGGATTTCTGCAATTACGTTGTTGTCATCCGCATCTGGAAGGAAGAAACCGTAGGTTTGAACTTGGGCTTTGATGGTTCCTTTTTTGGCCAAAGCATACAATAGCTGAGCATCATTCGGACCTAAAGCCACCGCTGGAATCTTCGGATATGCTTCATCATACACCATCACACCGGTATGCGGCTCATTATCCGGCGCCGTGCTCAGTGAATGAATTAACACCGCCACTGCACCATATTTTGCTGCTTTACTTGCACCAGAACGGCGAAAAGCGCCACTCTCGCCATAGGCTTTAAAGGTCTGAATCTTCGTCGGATCAAAAACACTGTGGAAATAAACAATCTTGCCTTTCACCTCTTCCTTGCGCTTCTCTAATTCTTCGAAACTAGCCACTGCGACCACTTCCGCCTCGATTAATCCATTGGAGCCTAGCGAATTTCCTAAGGCCAAAGCCGCCAACGGCTGCATTCTCGCCTCTCCATTCACGCCTGTAATCGCCACAAAATCATTCCCTCCACGCTTCCAATTCGGTGTTTTCACCGGCTGCAAGAACACTTTATCTGGACCCATCGCCTCTAAACTTTTCTTACCCCAAATCACCGCATTCTGCGCCTGTGGAGAACCGGCTAAACGCCCGCCAATCTTTTTGGTTAACTCATACAATAAGTCATAAGCCTTTCCGTTCGTCAGAATCTCATCAGACATCTTCTTGATGAACAGACTATCGACATTGGATTGTGCGTTAGAAAAGAGGGGGAGAAGTAATAAGGGTAGGAAACGTAATTTCATAGTCGGTTAATAAATAGTGATTTTAAAGATAGTAATTATTCGGTAAATTTAGTTGCTAGTTGGCAGTGTAGCTCAGAGTATAGATTATAGAGTATAGATTAGAGATAAATTATGCTGACAATTACACTTCTCTATTCTTGTGTATCCTATCTTTACTCTATGCTCTCTTATCTATAATCTCAATAAATATGAAAAAACTACTAATACTCTTAACCCTTTGTTCTCTAAATGCCAAAGCCCAATCCTTCCAAGGCATACTCAAAAAAGCCACCGAAATCGCTTCCGGCGCCACTAAAACAGGCTTAAGTTCAGATGATATTGCCAATGGCCTCAAAGAAGCCTTACGTGTAGGAGCCGAAAAAGGTTGTGCAAACCTCGCAAAACCAGATGGATTCTTTAAAAATGCTGCCCTTAAAATCCTCATGCCACCAGAAGCCGCCAAAGTAGAAAGCACACTGAGAAGTGTAGGCCTAAACCAATTAGCGGACGATTTTATCCTCAGCATGAACCGCGCGGCAGAAGATGCTTCTGCTACCGCCGCACCCATTTTCGTAAATGCCATCAAACAAATGACCATCACAGATGGCATCAACATCCTCCGCGGTGATGAAACAGCAGCTACTTCTTATCTACGTTCAAAGACCGCTACGGAATTAAAATCCAGTTTTAATCCGATCGTAAAAACATCCTTAGATAAAGTAAATGCCACCAAATACTGGGAAAAAGCCATCACAGCCTATAATGCCATTCCTTTCAGCAACAAGAAAATCAATCCAGACTTGAGCGCTTATGTAACCGAAAAGGCGATGGAAGGAATCTACAGCGAAATAGCAAAACAAGAAAAAGATATCCGTGCGAATCCGATGGCACGGACGACTGAGCTGCTGAAGAGGGTGTTTGAAAAGTAATGGTAAATGGTGAATGGTAATTGGTGAATGAGGTGTTTTCATAACATTACCCTTTGCTGCTTTGTTAAACTAATCGTATGGAGCATAATAGAATCAATTACATCGATTACAGTTTAACCGATCTTGAACAGGACTGCTGGAATAGATTAGTCACTGGAGCCACTAAAAGCAGAAATCCTTTTCATACGCCATGCGTGGCTACTTTGGCTAATGGCGAAGTGAATATGCGGACGGTTGTTTTACGTAAGACTTTGCCTACAGAAAGAGAATTGCGTTTCCATACGGATATCAGAAGCCCTAAATGGAAAGAGTTAATACATAATCCTTCTATAAGCGCGCTATTTTATGATTCCGAAGAGCGCATTCAATTACGCGTAAAAGGAAAAGCGGTATTACATCATACGGATGATATGACGGCCAAAGCCTGGCAAACCACCTCTCTATCCAGTCGAAAATGCTATTTAACACTCCAAAGCCCGTCCAGTTTTGCTAATTCATCGACCAGCGGACTACCAGAAGACATCGAACAAGAGAACTTTACGCTAGCAGAAAGTGAAGTGGGTTACGAAAACTTTGGCATTGTATCCATTCATGTTCAATCGATCGATTGGTTGTGGTTGAATCATGCGGGGCATAGAAGAGCTTTCTTTGACTATGAGGAGGGGAGATTTCAGTGGATGGTGCCTTGAGTTGGTTTTTCACACTCTATCAATTAAATTTCAACTATGATTAATAATTTATTGAAAACAGCAGTAGGCAGACTACGCACTATCGCATTTTTAGAAGGTTGCTCGTATTTGCTTTTGGGTTTTACGATGATTTTAAAATACAAATTTGGTATTCCACAGCCTAATTACGTGGTGGGTTTAGCACATGGAATTCTATTTGTCCTTTATATCGTTTTAGTGCTTCAAGTTTCGTTTTTACAACGATGGAACTTAGTGAAAATCTTTTGGGCTTTTATAGCTTCACTCGTACCTTTTGGAACTTTTTATGCAGACAAAACAATTTTCAGATAATTGTTTACACCATAAAACCTTACGATTGCACTCGTTTATCTCGTATTTAGAGGAGCAAAAAAAAACACCATCTATATTGAAATAGATAGTGTTTAATTTTTAAGAAGTGATCCCGCTGGGATTCGAACCCAGGACCCATACATTAAAAGTGTATTGCTCTACCAACTGAGCTACGGAATCATTCAAGCCGAGGCTTGGTATATAAAAATGGTTCACTCTGGAACCGAAAGGAAGTTCAACCACTGGTTGACCTTCGTTTGCAAAAGAGTAACTTTTTCCCCTTATTGCGGTGCAAAACTAGCACCCTTTTTTAAATAATGCAAGCTCTTTCTCTAAATAAAATTATATTTCTTGTGATTTTTTCTTTTGGTTTTGGCCAAAGAGCTTATTCCCAAATAGATAGAAATCAACTCGCATTAGCAGATTCTTTGTTTAAGGCGAATAGACTTTTGCGTGCGGAGAAAATTTACGTGTCCCATTTAAAGACCAAACCGCGCGATTCCGAAAATATTAAATTAAAACTGGCCTATATCGCGAAAGCAAAAAACGATTGGTTGAAAGAACTTTACTATTTATCTAGCATACAAGCGACGAATGCGCGGCCGGAAATATCGAAGCGTTTGGAGGAAATAGGTGAGAAGCAGGGGCTGAACGGCTTTAAAATGAGCCTTTGGGATCAGATTTATTGGCTTTACTTTAAATTCTTCCCTTTCCTGCTAGGCTTTCTCTTATTGATAGCCTTGTATGGGGCTGGAATTTTGACCTATTCCGTCTTTCAAAAGAAAGTGATCCGCAGCAGTCAATTCACCTATTTAATCCTTTACATCGCATTTATTGGGCTTTTTGCGAACTTTCCGGGCTTTTTAAATTATGGGATTATTACCAAAGACAAATCCTACATGCGCGACTTTCCGTCCTCTGCCGCTCCGGTGGAACGCCTCTTAAAGAAGGGAAATCGGATTAATTATTGGTTTACCCGTGATATTTGGGTGTATAGCCTGATTGAAAGTCAGCAAGGATACGTGAAAGAAGATGACTTCTTGCCTATTAACTAGAATCTAGAGGTGCAAGATTTGGAAACTTAAGTCCAAAATGATTTCGCGGTCCGTCTCCGCACTGCCGATAACCCCTTTTACTTTTAAATCAGCGTTCTTCACCGCCTCGATAATACGAACAACCTTCGCCAAAGGGTAATTTCTCGCCGCTGTCGTATAATCACGGACGAAATAAGGATTCACTCCAATCAGCTTCGCAATCTCCCCGTCAGAGACATTTCCCACGTCGTGAACCTGTAATACTTTAGAGAAGAAGTTAAATAACAAGACTAGCATGGGCGCTGCAGGATTCTGCTTCGCGTTTTCTGCAAAGTGAAAGGCAATTTTCTGGGCTTTTTCGGTGTTGCGCTGGATGATCGCTTTTTGGAACTCAAAATAATTGTATTCCCGGCTAATACCAATGTATTTCTCCACCTCTGCAGAGCCTACCTCAGCACCCGCTGGCACATTCACAGCTAATTTATCCGCCTCGTGCGCCATCCTAGACAAATCCGCACCCACATAAGAAACCATCAATTCGACCGTAGAAGGTTGAATTTTGATCCCTTTTTGGCCCAAATAATCCACTAACCAAGCACCCAATTTATCTTCCGATACTTTCTTCGATGTGACAATCACACCGTGCTTCACCAGCGCAGAAAACACCTTTGATTTATCAGAAAGCAAGGATTTAACGGTCAAAACCAGTAGGGTAGAGGGCGTCGGATTCGCGCAATAATCTTCCCAAACCTTTAAATCATCCTCTTTAGCCTTCGCATTTTCCTTCGCTTTCGCCATCGCCTCGATGAACGCCGCCTCCTTCACAATCACGACCTGACGCTCCGCCATCATCGGATACCGACGCGCCGTCGCAATAATAGATCCTAGACTATGATCTTTGCCAAAAAGGACAAATTGATTAAAACTCTGCTGATCCTCCGGCAGCACCTGCTTTTCAAAAGCATCCACCAGCTGATCAATCAAATAGGGCTCATCACCATGCAACAAATAAATAGGAGCCAGTTTTTTCTGCTTAATATCCTTTAAAACTTCTTGAGCGCTCTGTTGCATAGATGAATTTAGTTAAACAAAAATAGGCAAAAGCTAAGGGATGGAAAAATATCTCAAGTATTTCCCGTAGGTTTGCAGGCAAAAAAACAGCTCAAACCATGTCAATTGCAAAAAATAACGTCGTATTCATCTCGTATCAACTAGCTTTTCCAGATGAAGAAGGACAACCAGATGTCGTAGAAATCGTAGACGAAAAAGAACCAATGGTTTTTATTCACGGCCTTAGCGGCTTACCTGAAGCGTTTGAAAAGAACCTTTTAGGCTTAAACGAAGGCGACACGTTCGATTTCAGTATCTCAGCAGAAGATGCTTACGGTAACGTGGATCCGAACGCGATCATCCAATTGCCTAAATCTATTTTCCAAGCCGAAGACCAATCTGCAGACGATATCTTACAAATCGGAAACTTCATCCCGATGACGGACGACCAAGGAAACCGCATGCAAGGTTTAGTCGTTTCCATCGAAGGAGAAACCGTTACCATGGACTTTAACCATCCTTTAGCGGAGAAAACCTTAATGTTCCAAGGAAAAATCTTAAAAATCAGAGAAGCTACTCCAGACGAACTTGCCCACGGCCACGTGCATGGGGAAGGGGGAGTTCATCATTAAAACAAAAGGGGATCGAATCGATCCCCTTTTGTTTTAATAGAGTAGAGAGAGGGGAGAGTATAGATTATAGAGTAGAGAGTAGAGAGAGTAGATTAGAGCTTAAAAAATACTATTTCTATTCTAATCGATTGCATATTATCTGTGCTCTATACTCTCTAATCTCCACTCTAATATATCCATCAAAAAAGGGGCTAAAGCCCCTTTTTTGATTCCACCTTTATACTTTGTGCTTTATGCTCTATGCTTTAAATCTATGCTCTCTACTCTATTATCTCTACTCTCGTTTCATATTCAGAATTATAGCTCAGCTATAATTCTGAATATGAAACTACTTCCACCCCAAACTTCCGCAAAAAGTCAACCCCTTCATCAGACGCTAAACCCTTGTAGGCGGCATAGGAATTCAAGAAGATCACTTTCTTAATCTTCATGCTAAAAATAATACGAGCACAAGAGATGCAAGGGGATAAAGTAACGTAAATTGTAGAACCTTCGACTGAAACACCGTTCTTAGAGGCATATAAAATGGCATTTTGCTCTGCGTGCAAGGCTAAAGAACAACTTCCTTTCGAATCACGAGGACAACCATCCTCGCCAAATTCATCATCACAATTGTGAGTTCCTGCGGGAGGCCCGTTGTAACCGATCGAAATAATGCGGGTATCTTTGGTTAATACACAACCCACTTGAGCGCGGGTGCAATGAGAACGAAGCGCCAGATTCTGAGCCAGTTCCATAAAGATTACATCAAACGAGGGCTTTTTCATAGGCATAAAAAAATCCCATAAAGGGATTTTATGTAGCGGGGAGCAGAATCGAACTGCCGACCTTTGGGTTATGAATCCAACGCTCTAACCATCTGAGCTACCCCGCCAAATTATGGTGCAAAGGTAAGCGTTCCCACCGTAGAACACAAATATTTTCACAATACTTATTAATTTTGCACAGGATTTGGGATTTAGCCCAGAGTTAATACCTTTGTTTACAGGTAGTTTTACAGGTAGGTTTACTAGTTCATTTATCCCCGTTCATATGTCACAAACTCCATATACTTTTGAATATGAGATAAAAGCGTCGCCTAAGGTGCTTTATCCTTACTTAAGTAGTCCATCCGGATTACAACAATGGTTTGCAGACAAAGTGATTGTTCGTGGAAGTGCAGAATTGCATTTTTATTGGGATAATGAGAACCATCCAGCCTTGGTTTTACCTGGGAAAGCCAATAAATCAGTCAAATTTGATTTTAAAAGAGGGAATTCTGAACCAGGAAAGCACATTATTGAGTTAAGCCTGGATGTGAGTGAGGTTTCGAATACGACCTATCTAACGGTTATCGATGGGGCTTCGACCTTTAAAACGGATGCGGATGCAGAAGAATTGTGGGATTATTTAATCGACAAACTGAAAGAAATAGTAGGGAGTTAGGATGCGTAAGATTGATAAATTAGTACTGCAGGCGTTTTTTGGACCATTTTTTTTGACACTTCTTGTTGTCATCTTTATTTTCCTGTTGCGTTTGGTTTTATTTTACTTTGCTGATCTCTTTGGCAAGGATTTAGGGGCATTTGTGTACGTGGAGTTGTTTTTTTACTTCTCGTTAATCACCATTCCCTTAGCGATGCCGTTGTCGGTATTGCTTTCTTCGTTGATGACTTTTGGGAAATTAGGCGAAAACTTTGAGTTGACGGCACTGAAGAGTGCGGGCATCTCGATTTTCCGAATTATGCGTCCTATTTTAACCGTGGCGGTGTTTTTGAGCTTGTTTATGTTCTGGTTTATGAACGTGGCTTTGCCTTGGGCGAACATCAAAGGTTGGAGTTTACTCTATGACATTAAGACGACTAAAACGACGTTGAACATCAAGGAGGGCATATTCTATACGGATTTGACAGGCTATTCTATCAAAGTAGGGAAGAAGTACCCGGATAATAAGACCCTGAAGAACCTGATTATTTATGATCATACACACAATGATGGAAATCGCCACGTGACTTTGGCGGATTCTGCGCTGATGTATACTATTATGAACAAACGCTATTTAGTGTTTGAACTGTTTAATGGCAAGGATTATTTAGAAGATGCGGACCAAGGTTCGGTGGTAAATCCGACGGAATTAGCGGTGCATGATTTCAAGAAAAGCAAGGTGGTGATGTCGCTGGCCGTGTTTGATCTCCAAAAAACGGATGAGCAACAATTCGCCCACCACGAGATTATGCGCAATAATTACCAGCTGGCGGATGATGCAGATTCCTTAGCCAATACGATTTCAACCGTTAAAAAGGGCTTTTTCAAGTCATCTTCCATTAATTTCCTTTACCAGGTGACGCCGGTGAAGAAAACCTTGCAATTCTTTCAGAAAACGGATTGGATCAAGCCTCGTTTAGCGAAGGGTTTGGCGGCTAAAAATCCTGTTCCCTACGATCTAGCAGCGCAACAAGCGAAGAACATGATGACGGCTGGCGAAACGAATAAGGCCATTTTAGAGGATTATGAATCGAAATTAAATAAGACGAATCTAGAATGGCACCATAAGTTCACGAATGCCATTGCCATTTTGGTGATGTTCCTGATTGGTGCACCGCTAGGAGCCATTATTAAGAAGGGTGGATTCGGCGTGCCGGTCGTGGTGGCGGTTTCTTTCTTCATATTATTGTACATTTTAACGCAGCAAGGAGATAAGATGGCCAAAGAAGGCGCCTTAATCATCCAGATAGGGGCGTGGCTCGCGAATGGCATATTAGCTTTAATAGGAACCTACTTCCTCAAGATCGCCTTAGCTGATTCGCGTTTGTTTGAAACAGACTTCTATCGAGTGGTTTGGGACAGACTAAAAGGTAAATTCGTAAGCGTAAAAACAGACGCCTAAAACATTTGCTTTATAGCAAGAAAAAGAGTACTTTTGCAAATTCAATAAATATTTTAAACTTAAACTGGTAAAAGATGTATTTGTCACCTGAGAAAAAACAAGAAATTTTCGAAGCAAAAGGTAAAGCAAAGTCTAAGATCGATACTGGTTCTTCTGAATCGCAAATTGCGTTATTCACGTACAGAATCAATCACTTGACTGAGCACCTTAAGAAAAACAAGAAAGACCACAGCACACGCTTAGGACTTTTAAAATTAGTAGGTAAGCGTCGTAGCTTGCTTGATTATTTAACACGTACAGATATCTCACGTTACCGTGCGATCATCGCGGAGTTAGGTATTCGTAAATAAGATAAAAAAGGGCTTCATTTCGATGGAGCCCTCTTTTATTTCCCCGCTGTAAACGTTTGAACTGTTCAAACAACATCTTAAATCACGCGAGGTTGCGTGAAATTTATTCAGAAACGTATGTCATTTAACATCATTACAAAGCATATTTCAATGCCTGACGGCAAAGAAGTCTCGATTGAAACAGGCAAATTAGCCAAGCAAGCGGACGGAGCAGTCGTAGTCAAATCAGGAAATATGATGTTGTTAGCTACTGTAGTGGCTAACAAAGAGGCCAAAGAAGGAGTTGATTTCCTTCCTTTATCAGTAGACTATCAAGAAAAATTTGCGTCAAATGGACGTATTCCAGGATCATTCTTAAAAAGAGAGGCGCGCCTTTCTGATTACGAAATCTTGATCTCTCGTTTAGTAGACCGCGCATTGCGCCCTACTTTCCCAGATGATTACCACGCAGATGTTCAAGTACTAATTAACTTGATCTCAGCAGATTCAGAAGTATTACCAGATGCATTTGTCGGTTTAGCGGCAGCTGCAGCTTTGGCCGTATCCGATATTCCATTCAATGGTCCTATCTCAGAAGTTCGCGTAGCGAAAATCAACGGTGAATATAAAGTAAACCCAAGCGTTAGCGAATTAGCAGGTGCTTCCTTAGAATTATTAGTAGCGGCAAACGCAAACGATATTTTGATGGTAGAAGGAGAAGGAGACGAAGTTTCTGAAACCGAAATGCTAGAGGCTTTACGTATTGCACACGACGCGATCAAAATCCAATGCGCTGCATTGAATGAATTGACCGTAGCTTGTGGCAAAACAGAAAAACGTAGCTACTCACACGAATCACACAACGAAGAGTTGCGTGCTGAATTGTGGAAAAACTACTACGATAAATACTTAGCGGTTGCAAAATTAGCGAATCCGAAGAAAGACGAGCGTAAAGCTGGTTTCAAGGCGATAGTTGATGAGTACATTGCTACGTTGCCTGAAGATCACTTAGTGAACCTTTCAATGGCAAAAACGTATTTACACGATATCGAAAAAGAAGCTGCTCGTCAATTAGTATTGCAAGAGCGCTACCGTTTAGATGGTCGTAAATTGAATGAAATCCGTCAAATCACCTGTGAAGTAGATTATTTACCTACTCCTCACGGTTCGTCTGTTTTCACTCGTGGTGAAACTCAATCCTTGACTACCGTTACATTAGGTACGAAAATGGATGAGCAAATCATCGACCAACCAATGACTCAAGGGTACAACAAATTTATGTTGCACTACAACTTCCCAGGCTTCTCAACAGGTGAGGTTAAACCAAACCGTGGAGTAGGTCGTCGTGAAGTAGGTCACGGAAACTTAGCGATGCGTGCGATTAAGAAGGTTTTACCTAAAATGGAAGACTTCCCTTATACCTTACGTATCGTTTCTGATATCCTAGAATCAAACGGTTCGTCTTCTATGGCGACAGTTTGCGCAGGTACTTTGGCCTTAATGGATGCAGGTGTAAAAATCAAAGCTCCAGTGTCAGGTATCGCGATGGGATTAATTTCTGATTCAAAAACAGGTAAATACGCTGTATTATCTGATATCTTAGGTGATGAGGATCACTTAGGCGATATGGACTTTAAGGTAACGGGTACGGAGAACGGTATCACCGCTTGCCAAATGGACATCAAAGTTCAAGGTTTATCTTACGAAGTATTAGCAGAAGCGTTAACTCAAGCGAAAGAAGGTCGTTTACACATCTTAAACGAGATGAAGAAGGCGATGCCAGCCGTGAGAGAAGATTTCAAACCTCAAACTCCTCGTGCTACGGTTATCAAGATTATGAAAGACCAAATCGGATCCGTAATCGGACCAGGTGGTAAAGTCGTTCAAGATATCCAAAAACAATCAGGTGCAACCGTTACCATCGAAGAAAAAGAAGACGGTGGATACGTAAGTATCTTCTCTTCTAACGGAGATGCCATGGCGAAAGCGGTAAGTATGGTTCGTGGAATCGTTACTTTACCGGAAGTAGGAGAGGTTTATGAAGGAAAAGTGAAGAATATTCAAGCATTCGGAGCTTTTGTGGAATTTTTACCGGGTAAAGATGGTTTATTACATATCTCTGAGATTTCATGGGATCGCATCGACACGATGGACGGTGTTTTCAAAGAAGGAGATAAAATCAAGGTTAAATTAGTCGAGGTAGATAAGAAAACGGGCAAATTCCGTTTATCTGCTAAGGTTCTTTTACCTAAGCCAGAAAAACCAGAGGCTCCAGCTGCTTCAGCTGAATAATAAAAATGTTTATTCAAGCGTCGCGCATTCGTGCGCGACGCTTTCATTCTGTTGTAAGATCTTATGAGACAGCTAAAAATTAGCAAACAAATTACCAACAGGGAAAGTCAATCTCTAGATAAATACCTTCAAGAGATCGGTAAAGTCGATTTATTGACTCCGGATGAAGAGGTAATTCTCGCGCAGAAAATCCGTGATGGAGATCAATTGTCTTTAGAGCGTTTAACAAAAGCGAACCTTCGTTTCGTGGTATCCGTTGCAAAACAATACCAAAACCAAGGTCTTAGCTTAGGTGACTTAATTAATGAAGGAAACTTAGGTTTGATCAAAGCAGCACAGCGTTTTGATGAAACTCGTGGATTTAAATTTATCTCCTACGCCGTTTGGTGGATTCGTCAATCGATCCTTCAAGCCTTAGCGGAGCAATCGCGAATCGTACGTTTGCCTTTAAATAGAGTAGGTTCTTTGAACAAGATTTCAAAAACATTCTCTGAATTAGAGCAAAAATTCGAGCGTGAGCCTTCACCAGAAGAATTAGCAGAGGTTTTAGAGATCTCAACCGGCGAAGTAGTGGATACCTTGAAAATTTCAGGTCGTCACGTTTCTATGGATGCACCTTTCGTTCAAGGAGAAGAAAACTCGCTTTTAGACGTATTAGAGAATGATTCTGAAGACAAGCCAGATTCTGGTTTGATCAACGATTCCCTTCGTCGTGAGGTACAACGCGCTTTATCTACCTTAACTCAACGCGAGGCGGATGTGGTTACTTTGTATTTCGGCTTAAATGGCGAACACGCAATGACTTTAGAAGAGATCGGCGAGAAATTTAATTTAACGCGTGAGCGTGTAAGACAAATTAAAGAGAAAGCGATTCGTCGTTTACGACACACTTCTCGAAGCAAAGCACTAAAAACATATCTTGGATAATTTTTAAAGCCTCTTATGAGGCTTTTTTTTGCTATGGCATTTCCAAAAGGCATCATCGAACTAGTGGACTCTTTATACCAACAAGGTGTAAATGAGGCGGTTATATGCCCAGGATCCAGAAATGCCCCTTTAATGATTGCCTTAACCCGCCACGGCGGTTTCAAATGCTATTCCATTGCAGATGAACGTTCGGCGGGATTTTTTGGCTTAGGAATCGCCCTGAAAACAGGACGTCCTGTCGTTATTTGCTGCACATCAGGCTCAGCCGGATTAAATTTTGCCCCAGCCGTTGTCGAAGCCTTCTTCCAAGAAGTTCCGCTGATTGTTTTAACAGCAGATCGTCCCAAGGAATGGATCGGACAATGGGATGGACAGACGATCTACCAAGAAAACCTATTTGGGAAACACGCAAAAGCCTTTTTTGACTTTGAAACGGATGATTGCACTTCTGCACCATTGACGGCTATGGCGGAACCAAAAGGCCCCGTGCAGATTAATGTGCCGATTAGTGAGCCGTTTTATCCATCTGTAGGTGAAGTTATCCCTAAAGTTGAAGTGGGGAGAGTAGAGAGTATAGAGTATAGAGTAGAGAGTAGAGAGTATAAAGTAGATTTTAGTTATTTTAATCAAGCTATCGCCTCAGCTGAAAAAATCCTAGTGACCGTAGGTCAAATGGAAGATAATTCGATCTTCGAAACACTTTCGGCTTATGGGATTCCGGTGATAGGAGATGCGACGTCTAATTGTGGCAGTACGATTGGACACGATTTACTCTTAGCTGACGAATCCGTATGGCCAGCTTTGCAACCTGATTTGCACATTCACTTCGGTAAATCCTTTGTTTCCAAGCGAATTAAGCAGTTTTTACGCACTCACAAGCCGAAGCAATCGTGGCTCATTCATCCGAATCCGATCGGAAGACCGGATCCCTTCTTGTGTTTGACTGACGTGGTAAATACGGATTCAAATAGCTTTATGGAAGGTGCCGAGTGGAGTTCGAAAACTTGGAATAGCTGGAATTCAGCCAAAATTGACTCTAAGCAAACCGAGTTTTTTGCTAATCCCAGTTGGACGGAATTACATCTGTATAACCAAGTAACCGAAGCGATTGAACAAAAGGAGGCTGAAGTTCATATTGCTAACTCATTAGCTGTCAGATACATTAACTGGACTTTGGCAAAATTCATAAAAACCGAAGTATACTCTAATCGAGGCACTTCTGGAATCGATGGTTGCTTAAGTACAGCCGTAGGTGCCGCTCAAAAAACGGACAAATTATGCATCTCCATTATTGGGGATGTGGCCTTTCAATACGATCGCAATGCCCTTTGGAATCACTACATTCCAGCAAATTTGCGCATCATCGTCTTTAATAATGGGGGTGGGGGCATTTTCCGCAATCTAGATGGAGCGAAAGACCTGCCAGAACTGGATGAGTTTATGGAAACGCGTCAAGGGTTTACCGCTGAAAATACAGCTAAAGATGCCGGAATCAACTATTTTTCTGCTTCGAACCCAAGTGAATTAGACCTTAACGCATTTCTTCACAACCAAGGCCCTGCGCTGTTAGAAATTCACACGAATTCGATCGAAAACGCGGCAGAATTGAAAAAGTATATGGCCTTATTTAAGGCTTGATTTAGCCTGAATTTTGGCCCAATTCTTTAGATACAACTCATTTTTAGGATCTTTTTCTAACGCCTTCTTGACATAAGAAGCGGCTAAATCCCATTGCATTCGCTGAATAGCGAGGTAACCCAGGTTATTATTGAGCAAATCAGTGTATTTACCTGATTTTAATGCTTTCTTGAAAACCGCTTCCGCTAAATCTATTTCATTCATCTCCTGCAATACGACGCCCTTATTGATCAAGGTTTCAATCGAAGTTGAATCAAGTGCCAATGAACGTTCGTATGAAGATAAAGAACCTGATAAATCAGCTTTTTGAAGCAAAATATCCCCTTTTAATGTCCAATTAGCGGCAGAATCAGGAAAAATTTTAACTAATAATTCTACAGCGGTTGCGGCTTGCTCTGATTGTTGCAAGGTTTGTAGCATTTCGGCCTTCTTAAAGAGGGCTGGAGCGAATTTTACATCTAATTCCGTCGCCTTCGTAAAGTCTGCTAAAGCCTCGTCATTCTTCTCTAAGATTTGGTACACTAAACCCCGATTGTAATAGGCATCTGAGAAATCTGGACGTATTTCGATCGCTTCTGAATACCATTTAATCGCTTCGTGGTATTCTTTTTCTTTCCATTTCGCATTTCCACGCAAAAAGAAGGCGCTTGATTCACGTTTCTCTTCTTCAGAAGAAGTGGAACAACTCAAAAGGAACAAAGAGGCAAAAAAGAATAGTAGGTATTTCATCGATCTAAAAGAAAGTTCAATTTAAATAATTCAAATTTCATTCGCATCTTTGTAGCTTAATTAAATGTAAAATTATGGCATACGCAGAAATGTTAACCGATAAAGGGTTAATGAAAATCGAATTCTACACAGAGGATGCACCTATCCACGTTAAAAACTTCATCGACTTAGCTGAAAAAGGCTTTTATGATGGAATTACTTTTCACCGCGTCATCAATGATTTCGTGATCCAAGGAGGTTGTCCAGACGGAACTGGAGCAGGTGGCCCAGGCTACACGATTCCTTGCGAATTAACCGGAAACAACCAGTTCCACGATCGTGGCGTTTTATCGATGGCTCACCGTGGACCTAACACAGGTGGTTCTCAATTCTTTATCTGCCACTCTCGTAACAATACGGCACACTTAGATCGTAAACACACGTGTTTTGGTAAAGTAGTAGAAGGATTAGACGTAATCGATTTAGTACGTGAAGGAGATAAAATCCAAAGCGTTAAAATCATTCAAGACTAATGCATTTTATCAAGGAAATAAGCCATCCACAGATGCGAATCTCCCTTTTTGAGTGGAATTCAAAATACATCGTGAAATTTGAGACTCCGCATCTAGAGCAGAGCTATAAGTATTCAGTGATGGACTTTTCTTCCCAAAATGAAATAGAGGAGCTGGTATCCAGCTCCTCCTTTCAAGATTTCGTCTTACAGACCTTTAAAAACATGTATGCCGAAATGGCTAAACAGGCTGATTAATTCCCGCCTAACCATTTATGGCGTAATTTCAATTGCGCTTCTGTCGGTGTAGCCTCTGATTCAATTACAAAAGACTTTAATGGTGTTTGTTGTACGGCCACTAAGAACGTACGCTCCATTCCATCTCTTTTAACAGAGAACACTAACGAGTCCCCCGGTTTCTTATCCGCTAACAATTTATCGATTCCTGGGAAGTCAGCCCCATTCACTTTCAATACTTCATCACCTACGTTCAAGCCAGCCACATAAGCTGCCCCACCTTTGTATACCGAAGTAACACGTCCAGCAACAATACCAACTCCTATGTAAGGAACCGTTTTAGTTACATTTGCATCCGAAAATTGATAGCCAAAAGCCTTGAACATTGAAGCATAAGCTGGGGTCTTCACACCATAAATATGCGTTTTAAAGAACTCCGCTGCTGATGTACCTGCCACTTTAGAGAAAGCATCCTCTAATTCTTGATCCGTAAATCCGCGACCTGCTTTTAGGTAATAGGTTTGGTATAAGAACTTAAATACATCATCCAAGCATTTCGTGCCCTTCGTTTGCTGAATGATCCACATATTCAAAACACCGCCTAATAAAGAGCCTTTGTCATAATAAGAGACAGACGCATTGCGTGAGTTTTCATTGGGGCGGTAATACTTAATCCAAGCATCCCAGCTCGATTCAGCCGCAGATTCCACTTGATTACCCGGTGTATTCTCTACACCCGCAATTTCATCGCCTAACGCCTTTATGTACTCGCCAGTCGAAACCATACCAGTACGTTGATTAATCACATCTGCATAATAGCTAGTAATGCCCTCTGAGAACCATAAATTATGGGTATAGTTCTCATTTTCATAGTCAAATGGCCCTAGTGCTTTGGGACGAATACGTTTTACATTCCAAAGATGGAAATACTCATGCGCTAACAAATTCATAATTCCTTGGTAGCCCTTTGTCGTTTCATAATTTGAACGAGTTACCTGACAAGTCGTTGAATACAAGTGCTCTAGACCGCCACCACCGCGATTTAAGTTGTGAATGATGAACAAATAATGATCGCAAGGATGTTCGCCCACTACTTTCTGCGCTTCTTCCGCCATCTTCTGCACATCTGCTAAAAATTTAACTGAATCCACTTTAGCAGGGCCGTAAAAGGCAATTTGATGCGGAATATTGTTCACTTTGAAGTCCCAAACCTTGTGATTTCCAATCTCGATAGGGGAGTCAATCAATTCATCTAGGTTCTTCGCCACGAAATTGAATCCACCCACATTTTTCATGGCAGTAGAAACTTTTTTGAAGTCTTTGTGCGGTACAATCGTCAATTCCTGAGGCTGAGCTGCAAATTTAGGGGCATACATCAATACACTCGCCGGGTTAATGTAGCCGTGCGCATCATCTAAGAAAGAAGTACGAACTGACATTTCATAGGCATAGACGCGATAATGCACAGAAACTTGCTTTAAACCTGGACTTAATGCGATGCGCCAGGTATTTTTGCTAATCTTTGAAATAGCGACTTTAGTACCATTCGATTCAGCGCTAACCGATTCTACGTTTTTTGCAAATTCCCGAATTAAATAGGAGCCAGGCGTCCAGGCTGCCATTTTAAGATCGAAAAAATTGGTTTCTTTACTGACGTCCACTGTTGTTTTCACCTCAAAATAATGAGAGAAAGGTTCGGACATACTGATTTCGTGTTTAATCGGACCGGCAAAACAGCCAAAAGACAAGAAAACACTAAGGAATAGTAGTTTTAAATTCATTTTATTTTTTGTTGAGAAATAGATTTCAGTAAAATTATAAAAATCAGCCGTATAGTCTAGCAAATGCTATTTTTTTCCAAATAATTCTAAATGACGGGACAATTAATTCACATAAAAATCGTATTATTGTTTAGTCGTGACTATTGACAATAAACCTATGGTATTTAAATCTTCCTTTTACTGCCTCGTCCTATTTTTATCCCTTCATTTCTCCTCTTTTGCGCAGCAATCTCTGGCTTTTGAGAGCAATCAGATACATTATAGTTTAGGCAAAGAGTATTTTGAGGCACAAAACTATGTCGCAGCCCGCGAAGAATTCGCGAACTTTTTAGGCAGACAAACGGATGTACATAAGAGTGAAGTGATTTTGGCAGAATACTACCAAGTATTGTGTGCGCTTTATTTAAATCAACCCGAAATCGATGTCTTAGGCTATCATTTCAGCTTAAATCACCCGAATTCACCACAGAGTAATTTATTATTTAGAAAAATAGGTTTGTATTTCTATGATGTAGCTAACTATGCAAAAGCGATACGCTACCTCGAAAATTCGTCTTTAGGAAACGTAGAAGCCCGTTATAAACTAGGCGTTGCCTATTTTGAGACTAAAGATTTCGATAATGCCCTTGCCTTATTCAATGAAGTAAAAACGGACCCAGACGAAGAATATGCCTTCTCTGCGGCCTATTACGCAGGTGTCATTCATTACCAACAAAAGAATTACCTAGAAGCGATTGCAGACTTCAAAAAATCCAATGGCCATTCGAAATACCGCAAAGATTTACCTTATTGGTTGATTTCATCGTATCAACAAACGGCACAATGGGATGAACTATTGAAATATGCGGAGCCAATCATTTCAACTCACCCCGATTTAGCCCTGTTAGTAGCAGAAGTTCAATTTAAGAAAGGCCTATTTGCAAAGGCAGCGAAGAGTTTCAGCGATTACTTAAAGGAGCATAAAAACGAAACGGCTACATACAAGAAAGGCTTCGCACTCTATTCCATCGATAAATACGAAGACGCGATTCAAACCATCAGCGGATTATTAAAATCAGATTCACTAGGTCAGAAAGCCTACTATTTACAAGGTTTAGCGCAGTTAAAGTTGGGTAAAAAAACGGAGGCGGCAGAATCCTTTAATCAATCAGGCGCTCTTGCTTTTGATCCTAATCAACAAGAAGAAGCCCAATTCAAGTCCATCAGCATTGCTATTGACCTAGGAAATTGGCTGAAAGGATTGAAGTCGATTGCGCAATTTGGCAAAACCTATCCATCCAGTTCCTTTACAGCTGCTTACCAAAGTTTCGCTGCAGATGCTATCCTTAAATTGCCTGAATTAGCTCCAGCCACCGATTTTATGAAATCTGGAGTACCTGTTTCAGAAGAATTGAAAGTGGCTTACCAGACGTTAACGTATAATCTGGGCATCAAGGCCTACAATAAAGAACAATACAAAGAGGCCATTTCCTACTTTGACAAAGCAATTTCACAAGGCGCTAATCAAAATGTAACGGATGAGGCAGCGTTTGGAAAGGCGGAATGTCTATCTCAATTGAAAGACTTTGAGGCTGCCATTTTAGTCTATAAACCCTTGCTTTCAGGCAAGCATTCGGCTGATTTTTTACAAAGAAACCGCATTGGGATTGCCTATGCCTATTTCTCCGTGAAGGATTTCACGAATGCGAATACCTATTTCAAGACCTATGTAGATCAATTAAAAGCGAATCCATCTAGTAAAGCAAATGCGAATGCCGTATTACGATTAGCGGATACCTATTTAGTGGCTAAAAATTACACAGAGGCCTTGAGCTATTACAACCAGGCCATTGAAAATGCGAAGACGGAGAAGGATTATGCGATGTACCAAAAAGGAATCACGCTAGTCTACCTTGAACGCGATGCAGAAGCGAAGGCGACGTTCCAGGCTTTGAAAAAGTCATTCCCTAATACGAAGTTTGGTGATGATGCGAGCTTCCAAGAGAACTTGATCTCTTTCCGCACAGGTAAATATGCTGAAGCGATTGCGGGCTTCACTGATTTAATTAACAATCAACCGAACAGTCCCTATTACGCGGAATCCATCTTAAAAAGAGCGCAATCGTATTCTAACTCGAAGCAACCAGAGAAGGCCATTACAGATTACAAGGTAGTGATCGAGAAATACTCGAAAGAGGCTTTCGCGAAAGATGCGGTAGCCGGTTTACAAGAGGAATTGAATGAAGTAGGTCGTCCAGAAGAGATGAGCGCTTATTTGAGCATCTATCAAAGCGGTAGCCTAAACGAAGAGGAGAAGACTGATTTAGAGTACCAAGCGGCGAAAGGAATCTATTTAGGGGAGAAATACGATAAGGCAATCGAGCCTTTGAAGAAATTCGTGGAGCATTTCCCAGCGGATGAACGCGTTTCAGAAGTGACCTATTTAATCGCAGATGCGGCTAACCGCTCGAATAACAAAGCTTTGGCTTTCCAATTCTACAAAAAGGTCATCGAACAAAATGTACACCCTTCATTGAATTCGGTCATTACGAAGGTGGCTGATATTGAATTTGATTCTGCAGCCTATAGAGAAGCTATCGGCCATTACCGATTATTGAAGGAGAAAGGAGTCGATTCGACTGTTATTCAACGTTCAAACAAGCGGATTTTAGAGTCCTTCATTCAATTAAAAGAGCTTGATTCAGCCCTGATTGCTTATGCAGATTACCACACGCTTGCCGTAAAAGAAGCTGAAGGCCTAGAAGAGGCTGCGCTTAAATACTTAGATATCATTCAATTGAATAATGCGAAAGGCAATTATGCCACTTCTAATGAGATGATTCTAGACAAATTCAGAAATGAATTTGCAGAGGTTTCTGATGCGACGCTAGGGAAGGCCTATTTGATTTTGGCCAAAAACCTATACGAATTAAAAAACCTCGCTCAGGCGAAAGCTACCTTAAAATCCATTATTGATAATTCAGAGGACAAAGAAAGCGTAGAAGCGGCTAAAGCTCTTTTGAAAACCTATTTCCCTAAATAATGCATATGAGATTCCCATCCAAAATCGTTTTAGCGTCCTCTTTCAGCCTGATTTCCATCCTAAGTTTTGGTCAACAGAAAAAGGAAGGTACTATCCAAAATGAAGAATTTGTCACGGAAAAGGTGCGTAAAATTGAGGTACAGCCCATAATGAGTCGTTCATTTGAGGCCTTGAATGAAATTCCGGACTACAGCAAAGACCATAAAGTTGATTTTAATTTTGACCTTTCCAAGCCGCAATCCCTCGTTTTACCCGGCATTCAAACGAATGTCTTAGGACCTAGAACAGGAGAGGAGCTAAAGTCCCCTTATGCCTCGAAGGCAAAAAACTCCATTAAAATCGGAGCTGGTAATTATGGCCATACCTTATTGAATGGACATTTTGGCTATAATCCTACGGCTAAAGAATTGCGTGGGTTGTACATCAATCACGACGCAAACTCGATTGGACCCACAGATAATGCCTTTTCCAGTCGCTCAGAAAATGAAGTGAAAATTTACAGCCAATCCCTTTGGTCTAAAGCCTTATTGAAAGGTTCAGTGGATTACCGCCGTATCGCGACGAATTTTTACGGCAAAGAAAGCATACCTGCGAACACGCCAGAAGATGCGTTTGGGGTACGTTACGATCAGATTAAGTTCAATGGCGATGTCTACAGCCAAACAGAAGGCAAGAAATACTCCTACCAGGCTGGCACCGAATTCTCCTCTTTAGCCGGAAATTTAGCCCCTAAAGAGTGGATGTCAACTTCTTACTTAAAGGCAAATTATGCGATTTCGGAAGGATTATCGCTTCGCATCAATGGAGATGCCATCTTATCCAATTTTACGAGCAATACGTCAACAAATCGCAATTTCTTCCGTTTGAAACCAAGTTTATCTTATGATGTTTTACCTCGTTTAAACCTGCAAGCAGGCATTAATGCGGTACAAGAGGAGGAATTGAGCATTTACCCAAGCGTTCAAGTTCGCTTTCGTGCAAATGACTTCATTCGTTTATTTGCTGGATTTGAGGGAGATACCCAGTTTAACTCTTATCACAGTAGCTTGTTAACCAACCCTTGGCTTTCTCAATCCATCATCTTACAAAATACCCAACAAAAATGGGCGGTATCGGGAGGTTTAACGGGAACAAACGAGCGCAATGTATCTTATGAATTGAAAGCTACGTATGGAGAATATGCTAAAATGGCCTTCTTCACAGCTTCAGCAGCGGACCTATCACAATTTGATATCCAATATTCTACTGCAGATGCAGCTGTTTCAGTACTTTCCTTACAGGCAAACATGAAGATGACAGTCACGGATAAAATCCAATCAGACTTACAAGTGGATTATACGAATTACGGAAACCTAGGTAATTTCTTGTACGCTTACCACCGTCCTAATATCCAGATCGCTTGGAGAAATAGCATTGCAGTGCTTCCTAAATTCAAAGTTTCTCCAGAAATCTATTATCTAGGAGGTCTTTACGGCTTCAATCCGAGAACTCAAAAGGCGACTACATTGGATAACATCGTGGATATCAATGTAAAAGGGGAGTATGCGATTACAGAGAAATTGACGGCTACTTTATCTGCAAATAATATAGTAGGAAAAAATTACCAGCGATATTTATTTTATCCAACACAAGGTTTTAACTTTACAGTAACTCTCGCATATTCATTTTAAGAATGACTGAATTTTATACCTTTCTCGAGCACTTACTCTACGATCACGAATGTGTGATTATTCCACAATTTGGTGGATTCGTAGTGAATGCACAAGATTTTCAGTTCAATGCTCAAGAAGGTAAGATTTATCCGAAGAGAAAGTGCGTTGCTTTCAACGAGAAGCTAAAAACAGATGATCGTTTCTTAACGACAGAATGGGCTAAAAAGATGTCCATCTCACAAAAAGAGGCTTCCATTGAAATAACAGCCATTTCTAAGGAATTAAAATCCCAAATATCCACTCAAGGCTATTTGACTATAGGAGAATTAGGAGCGTTTACCTTGAATTCAGAAAACCGCTTATCATTCTCCCCAAATCCTGATTTTAATGCGGATTTATCCGTTTTCGGACTATTTCCAGTGGGCTTAGGACACGCATTACCTAAAGAGAAGAAAACGGTATTGGAAGAAGCGCCGGTGGCAGAAGATCTTCCAAGCTATACTCCGGAACCTTCACCCATCAAGGTCAGCAGATCCGCTTATGTTTATGCGCTAATGGCCTTTATCATAGGGGGAATAGGAGCATTTTTCCTGACAGAACCCGCTGGAAATCAATCGCAGAGTTCGTTAAATCCGATCAAAATCGAGAAAAAAGTGGCCACTCCTGTAGCCGTTGCGGCACCTACGGTTCCAACGCCAGTGCAAGTAGATACTGTTCAGAAAGAAGTGATTGCTACACCCGCTTCAGTAGAGGCACCTGCAGATCAAGAGGTGATTTATTTAGTCGCGGCGAGTTTTCAATCCTTAACACAAGCCGAAAAAGGACTTAAGGAGTTCAAATCACGCGGTTTCGATCAAGCAGAGATTATACTTAAGAACGAGCAGACGAAATTTTACCGCATTAGTTTAGGCACAGAGCATTCGATGGATGCAGGATATGCTAAAGCCATTGAATTGAAAGCGTCCAAGAAAGTAGACATTTGGGTGTATAAGGCGCTATAAGATATGAACCAACGCATCGAACAACAAGCAATAGAACGCAAAAACCAACGGAAAGCTTTGGCTATCACGATCGTGATTCAAGGTTTGCTGTTCTTGTTGTTTTGGTATGCAAAGATTTGGTCCGCAGAAGAAATGAAGCTGGAATTGCCAGAACCTGGATTCGAAGTAAATTATGGAACTGATGACGAAGGTGGAGGAAATGTCCAATCTTACAATCAAGCGAGTGATTTACCTAATAACGACGAATCACAACCAGCGGAAAAAGAAACCGAAGTAGCCTCTGTTACGAAAGCGAAACCGACACCTAGCTCGAAAGAAACGGTGATTTCATCCGTGGTTAAAAGCCCAGTTAGTATTTCAGAGAATACAAAAAAGACTACTACCGTTTCAACGAAGCCGACACCAGAACCAGTCGAAAAAATCGATGAGGGTGCATTATTCAAAAAGAAAACAACCAGTAACGGTACTCGAGGCACCAATCCGAATCCAGGAGGAAATTCCAATGGACCAGATGCTGGAAAAATAGGGGATAAAGGTAGCCCGAACGGAAAAATCAACAATTCGACGAATTACTCCGGTAATGGCGGAAGCGGAGAGGGTTCTGGATCCTCTTCTGTGAATATTGCTGGCTGGAGAATCGCTAATCGTCCGAATGTCAAAGATGATACAGGTGAAACGGGTATGATTCGATTCACAATCAAAATCGATGAAGACGGAAATATCATCAAATTAGTGATTGCGGAGAATTCATTCTCTAACTCTTTGGCACAGAAATATAAAAGAGCCATCGAAAAATCTAAATTTATCAAAACGTCTTCAGGCCCAAGCCCGAAAGAGGCGACCGGGTCTATCACCTTCCGCGTAGGAGAAAGATAGGCATCTGATGAATTATTCCGAGTCCATTTCCTTTTTATATGCACAATTGCCGGTATTTCACCGGGAAGGGGCCAAAGCCTACAAACCTGGTTTAGGCAATATTGAAGCACTTTGTAATCTCATGGGGCAACCGCAGGATTCATTTAAGTCCTTGCATATTGCAGGTACGAATGGAAAGGGGAGTTCCTCCCATTTTATGGCCTCTATTCTTCAGGAACATGGTTACAAGGTGGGATTATATACTTCACCACACCTGCATTCCTTTACAGAGCGGATTAAAATAAATGGTATTCAGGTCGCAGAAGAATGGGTGGCTGATTTTGTCACGAACCATCAAAATCTGATTGAAACTGTGCGCCCGTCTTTTTTTGAATGGACCGTCATTATGGCCTTCACCTATTTCAAGGAACAGCAGGTCGATTATGCAATCATTGAAACGGGCTTAGGCGGTCGATTGGATTCAACGAATATCATTTCACCTTTGGCTTGCCTGATCACGAACATCAGTTTTGACCACCAAGATTTATTGGGGGATACGTTGGAAAAAATTGCATCAGAAAAGGCTGGAATCATTAAATCTCTGATTCCGGTTACGATCAGTGAAAAACAGCCAGAAACGTCTGAGGTTTTTCTAGCCAAAGCTACCTCCGTAAATGCCCCTTTACAATTTGCTTCAGATATTATTAGCGCTGTAGATTTCACTTTCACAAGCCCCACTTGGGGTGAAATGAAAGTAAATAGCCCTTATAAAGGTTATTACCAGCAAAAAAACATAAGTGGTGTTTTGGCTTGGTGCGAGCAGATTCAATCCATCATTCCCCTAGAAGCTGTAAAAATCAAATCCGGAATCGAGCGAACCCGATTAAATACGGGTTTACAAGGCAGATGGGAAATTTTAGGCGAAAGCCCTAAAATCATTGCGGACACCGGGCATAACAAAAGTGGCATAACAGAGATTATGCAGCAAATAAAACAGGAAGGTTTCGATCATTTGACCATTATTCTAGGGATGGTGGCAGATAAGGACATCAATTCGGTCTTAACCTTGTTTCCGACAGAGGCCAGCTACTATTTTTGCCAAGCAAATAACCCGAGAGCGATCTCCGCTTTAGAACTTCAAAAATTAGCAGCAACTAAAGGACTGAATGGCAAAGTCGTTCCTTCCGTGAACGAGGCCATTGCCCTGGCAAAATTAAATTCAAAACCTTCAGATGGGATTCTCATCTGTGGATCTACCTATCTCGTAGGAGAAATTACCTTTTAATTCGCGTACCCTTGAGCAGAAGAAAAACAGCCAAATACAATCTCGCCATCGCCTTGGACAATGTCATCCAAAGCCCGAAACCTATTTTCGGAACATTGGCGAATAAATGGAAATCGGATTACTTTAAAAATGACAGTAAACTTGTACTTGAACTCGGCTGTGGCCGAGGAGAATACACCAATGGCTTAGGTAAACTATTTCCTGATATGAATTTCATTGGGGTGGATGTCAAAGGAGATCGTTTAGCGCAAGGAGGGAGAGCTGCGAGAGAACTTGAATTAACAAACACTGCATTTTTGCGTATCCATATGCAAGAGATAGACGAACAGTTTGGAGAAAATGAGGTCGATGAAATTTGGATTACTTTTCCGGACCCACGTCTTCGAGATCGCGATGAGAAACGCCGCCTCACTTTTCATACCTTTCTTAACCGCTACAAGAAAATCTTGAAGCCCGGCGGAATTCTTCACCTAAAAACAGATTCCTTGCCTTTCTTCGAATTTTCTGAGGGCTCGCTAGCAGAAAATGGATGGGACGTCATCGTCAAGACGAATGATCTATACACATCCGAATGGATGGACGATCACTTTGGAATCAAAACACGCTTCGAGGAGATGTTCTACGAAAAAGGATTTAACATCAATTACCTCAGAGCTATAAATTCGAAATAAAAAAAGCCTCTCAGATCGAGAGGCTTTTTCATTTATATCAAATTGGTTGATTAACCTACGCGAGCGATCAAATCTGCTGCACGAGATGAATAACCAAATTCGTTATCATACCAACCTACTACTTTCACTAAGTTACCCATCGCTGTTGTTAACTTAGAATCTAAGATACAAGAGTGTTGGTTTCCGATGATATCGATAGAAACGATTTCATCTGTAGTGAATTCTAAGATACCTTTCATTGGGCCATCAGCAGCAGCTTTCAAAGCAGCGTTGATTTCCGCAACAGTTGCCTCTTTCTTCAATACTACCGTGAAATCTGTAACAGATCCATCTGGAGTAGGAACACGCATCGCGTTACCATCTAATTTACCTTTCAAATGAGGTAAAACTAAACCTACCGCTTTAGCAGCCCCTGTAGATGTAGGGATGATAGAATAAGCTGCAGCACGAGAACGACGTAAATCGGAGTGAGGTGCATCTTGTAAGTTTTGATCCGCTGTATAAGCGTGAACGGTAGTCATGAATCCTTTTTCAATTCCAAAAGCATCGTCTAACACTTTAGCCATTGGAGCTAAACAGTTAGTTGTACAAGATGCGTTAGAGATAATTGTCATATCATCTGTTAATGTATCATCATTAACACCTAAAACGACTGTAGGAATATCACCTTTAGCAGGAGCGGAGATGATTACTTTACGAGCACCAGCCACTAAGTGTTGACCAGCACCTTCTTGATCGATGAAACGACCAGTAGATTCTAAAACAACATCGATTCCTAAAGCACCCCAAGGTAATTGCTTAGGATCACGTTCTGCGAAAGCCTTAATCACGTTACCATTAACAGTAATGCTGTCTGCATCAGAAGTAACAGTACCATTAAAACGACCATGAACTGAATCATACTTTAGTAAGTGTACCAAAGTAGCGTTGTCAGTTAAATCGTTAATAGCAACGATTTCCACATTTTCTTTTTCCAATAAACGACGGAAAGTAAGTCGACCGATACGACCAAAACCATTAATAGCAACTTTAATTTTTTTCATTGAATAAATTAATTTGATTTCATACAAAGACCAAATATAGCATTTAAAATGTATTATTCCAAGAGCAATAGGATAAAATAAACCCAATTAAACGTTTACAGGGCCTATTTTACAAAAGTAAATCATTGATTATAAATTTAGCATTATTGCTAATTAAATACTTTTGCAGAAAAAAATTACTCGGATACGTTTTTTATTCAAAAGTTTTTTCGCATATTTACATAAGAAACAAACGATCCAGATCGGTGGGGTAGGAGAGTGACAGAATGTCACTTGTCTTTTTAGCTAATTTTCTAGCGTAATTTACCGAAATATAATTTTGTACCGAAGTGCAACTGACTGATAATCAGCTAATTGACTTATTAAAGTTCAAGTTAAATTTATTTCTATTTTTTAGGCATTTTGCCTATTCATAGCCAATAGATACCGATTTTATTTCCACCGTTCTGGAGAAGACAAGCCTTTTTTGATTAATTTGCATCTTCATTTATTGCATATCATTTTTATGAATTCATTAGAAAAAACTATTGTAGCTGCCTGGGACAACCCGGAGCTTCGTTCGAAGGCTGAAACCATCGAGGCGATTGAAAAAGTCGTAGACTTAGTGGATAAAGGAGAATTGCGTACTGCAGAACCTAAAGCTGATGGTAGCTGGCAAGTGAACGAATGGGTAAAGAAAGCGATCGTGATGTATTTCCCTATTCGCCAAATGGCCGTTTCAGAAGTGGGTATCTTCGAATTCCACGATAAAATGAAGTTGAAATCTAATTACAAAGAACTGGGCGTTCGCGTCGTACCTCCTGCAGTAGCCCGTTATGGCGCATTCTTAGCGAAAGGGACGATCTTAATGCCTTCTTATGTAAATATTGGTGCCTATGTGGATGAAGGAACCATGGTAGACACGTGGGCTACGGTTGGATCTTGCGCTCAAATTGGTAAACATGTACACTTAAGTGGTGGAGTAGGTATCGGTGGCGTATTAGAACCACCTCAAGCTTCTCCGGTCATTATTGAAGACGGCGCCTTTATTGGTTCTCGTTGTATCGTGGTGGAAGGTGCACATATTGGTAAAAAAGCCGTTTTAGGCGCTGGAGTTACGATAACAGGCTCTTCTAAGATCATCGATGTATCAGGCCCAGAGCCCGTTGAATACATTGGTTATGTACCAGAAAACTCAGTAGTCATTCCCGGTAGCATACAAAAGAGTTTTGCAGCAGGAACGTATGGCGTACCTTGCGCCTTAATCATTGGTAAAAGAAAAGAAAGTACAGACTTAAAAACATCGCTTAATCAAGCATTAAGAGAGAACAACGTAGTCGTTTAGTTAATAACAAGAATAAATGCCCGGTTCACAGCCGGGCTTTTTTTATGGAAAATGAATTGAAAATTGGTGAATACAATCACCTTCGTATTATCAAAGAAGTACCTTTTGGCCTCTATTTAGATGGTTACGAAGATGAAATCCTTTTACCCTTGCAATACGTTCCAGAAACGTATGAAATCGATTCATCGATTGATGTATTTATCTACCGTGACTCGGAAGATCGCATCATCGCCACCACCTTAAAACCCTACGCCACTATTAAGCAATTCGCTTATTTGGAGGTTAAATCAGTTACTCCATTAGGTGTATTCCTAGAATGGGGATTAGCAAAAGACTTATTTGTTCCCTTTAGTCAACAGTATCAAAAAATGGTGGTAGGGAAATTCTACCTCGTTTATATATACCTCGATGCACAAACAGATCGCATCGTCGCATCAGCTAGAATAGAAAACTTCTTACCCGCCTTCATAGAAGATGAGGAGAATCGTTTTGCAGCTGGTACAAAAATAGAAGCAGTTCCATTTGAATACACTGACTTAGGCATTAAATGCTTAGTTGACAATTGTAAAATTGGAATGCTATTCAAAAATGAAATATTTACAAATGTAATATTAGGCCAACGTACATTTGTATACATCGAAAACTTACGCGAAGACGGACGCCTGGATTTACGTTTGGAACCAGTAGGACGTATACGTTTAGATGCGCAAGTAGAGAAAGTATTACAAGCAATTAAAGACAACAAAGGTGTTCTATATCTACACGATAAAAGCCCAGCCGAAGATATCTACGATCAGTTAGGTATGTCTAAAAAGGACTTCAAAAAAGCGATTGGAGGATTATACAAAAGTAAACTGATTGCATTGCATTCTGATTGTGTGTCACTTTTGTAAATTATCACTTGTTGCTTAAATTTCAATTTGTAAACTTGATTAGATTGTTTAAATTTGTAACATATTAATCAAGTTTACAAAAATGAATCTAAGCGCAAAAATAGAATTGTTAATTCAGGCTAAGAAGTTAAGTGCCTCTCAGTTTGCAGATACCTTAGGAATTCCTCGCAGTAGTATTTCTCATATTCTATCGGGCAGAAATAAGCCTAGCTTAGATGTTGTACAAAAGATTCTCATCGCTTTCCCTGAAATCCCCGCGGAGGAGTTATTAGATGATAAACGGGATTTATCTATTTCGGCACCCGCTCCTAAAACAGCTCCTTCTCCGATCGCTTCCACTCCATCACTTTTTGATGCTGTTACACCTAGAGCTCTAGAATCGCCTAGAAATAGTTTACCTGAACAAACGATCGTACAATCGAATCTCAGACGCCCTAGAGAAAGTAGCCCTAAAGCAAGTCAACCGGTGGTGGCAGCTCCCACGACTACTACTCATCTCGCTAAAAAGATTGAACGCGTCCTTATTTTTTATACAGATGGTACTTTCTCTGAAAGTAAACCCGTGTAAACAAAATAAGAATTGTGAACAAATAGTAGACTTATCCACATATTGCTTTTGAGTTATCCACAAGTTATCCACACTTGTGCACAATTGTATTTTCGACATTCTGGTTCTGAACCTTATTGCTTCCCCCGCATTAATTGATTAATTTTATTCTATTAATCATTTATATGGAAAAATTAGACTCATTAAACCAGGTAGCACAATTTCATCACACCTTTGGAGCCCCTGTCGTTGCTCAACCGGCTATTCCAGCTATCGAACGTTGCAATCTACGTGTAAGCCTTTTAGCAGAAGAATTAGACGAATTAAAAGAAGCGATAGCGGCGAACGATTTAGTGGAGGTTGCTGATGCACTTTGTGATCTTCAATATGTTTTATCCGGAGCTGTTTTGGAGTTTGGAATGGGTGAAAAATTCGTCGAATTATTTAATGAAGTACAGCGTTCGAATATGTCCAAAGCCTGTGCATCCTTAGAAGAAGCAGAATATACCGTGAAATTCTACCAAGATAAAGATGGTACAGAAGCGGAGATAAAGGAAGAAAACGGTGTTTGGAAAGTGTATCGTAAGGCTGATAATAAAGTATTAAAGTCCATTAATTACTCTCCAGCGGATCTGAAATCCATCTTAAAATGATCAAAATACTCCTCATAGAAGACGAACCTAAAACTGTTCAATCCTTGAAACAAGGATTAGAGGAGAACAGCTATGAGGTGGAAGTGGCCTATGACGGAACCATCGCGAAGCAATTAGCCTTGCGAAATAATTACTCCTTAATTGTATCAGACATCATTATTCCTGGCATCAATGGACTTGAATTATGTAAACAATTAAGAGCAGAGGGAATTCAGACGCCCATTTTAATGCTGACAGCTTTGAGTACAACGGACGACAAGCTGCTTGGTTTTGATGCTGGTGCAGATGATTATCTGGGCAAACCCTTTGATTTTAAGGAGTTTTTGGCACGTATCAAGGCCCTATTAAAACGTTCATCACAAACCCAATTAGATGCGCAAGTGCTGAAATTCGCTGATTTAGAGATGGATCTCATCAGTAAATTAGTCACGCGCTCTGGGCAATCCATCAATTTGACTTCCAAAGAGTTTCAATTATTGGAATACTTTCTAAGAAACCAGGAAATGGTGATTTCGAAGGCTCAAATAGCCGAGAATATTTGGGAAGTAGAGGATGAAAACAGCTCGAATTTGATCGAAGTTTATGTTAATTATTTGCGTAAAAAGGTCGATAAAGGCTTTGCAAGTAAATTGATTCACACTCAATTTGGTAGAGGATATATCCTTAAAAACGAATAATTATGCAGATTAGATCCAGGCTGACCTACCAGTTTACCTACCTCGTGTCTGCGATTTTATTCGTATCCTATTTCATCATCTACATTTTCACGCAAGAGAATTACAAAGACAAATTTTATAGCCGTTTACGCCAAAAAGCGAACACTACGGCTCAACTATTGGTCAATGTAAACCAAGTAGACTCCAAATTAATGGGGATCATCGGGCAAACGAACCGCGATTTACTATTCCGGGAGAGTATTTTGGTCTACGATTTATGCAACGAGCGTATCTACGCATCGAATGACAGCATCAATCTTCATATCGATGTTGATCTCATTAAACAAGTCCGCCAAAAGCAAGAAATCACCTTCCAACGGGAAGATATCGAGGTTTTAGGGACCGTTTTCGCCACTCCACAGGGTCGTTTAGTCGTCTTTGCGGGGGCAGTGGATCAATATTCGGCAGAGAATGCCAAAGATTTAAAGAACATCCTCATCGCCTTATTTCTCTTATTTATCCTCATTGTTGTACTATCAGGCTGGTTTTTTGCCGGTCAAGCAGTCAATCCGATCTCTGAAGTTATCCAACAAGTTGATAAATTATCACCCAAACGCCTGGAAGAACGCCTCAAATCGCCTGATTTTGAGGACGAAATAGGGAAGATGGTGTCTACGGTCAACCGCCTATTAGAACGCATTGAGAACGCCTTTAAATTACAAAAGACCTTTATTGCGAACGTTTCGCACGAATTGAAAAATCCTTTGACAAAAATATCCTCTCAATTAGAAGTGAGTTTATTAAAGGAAAGAGAATCAGGTGACTACAAAAAAACGATTAGCTCAGTCTTAGAAGACACCCAAGAATTAGCCGCTATCACGGAATCCTTGTTAGAGTTAAACAAATTAAGCTTATCTGATAGCCAGGCAGGCTTTCATGAATGGAGAATCGATGAAATTCTTTGGGAAGCAAGAAGTCTAACCCAAAAACTAAACTCCGCCTATAAAGTCAGCATCGACACTTCACATATGCCGGAAGATGAGGAAATGCTATTAATCAAGGCAGATGACAAACTAATCTTAACGGCCCTTAAGAATTTGATGGAGAATGCTTGCAAATTCAGCCCGTCAAAATCGGCACAAGTTAGCTTCAAGAACTCTGGAAATTCCATCCAAATTTTCGTGAGAAACGAAGGAAAAGGCATCCCAGCGAATGATTTGCCGTATATCTTCCAACCGTTCTTTAGAGGCGAAAATACGGCGTCCTCCAAGGGATACGGTATCGGATTATCCCTCGTTGAACGCATCGTTCAATTACACAATGGCCAAATATCGGTGGTTTCGGTACCGGATTCCTATACGGAGTTTACAGTGACATTTCAGGTCAGTAACCAGTAGTCAGTGGACAGTAGCCAGGAAATAGATTAGAAGAGTATAGAGTATAGATGAATTAACATACAGTTTACTGGATACTGATTACTGGATACTGATTTGTTATATAATTTATATTATGTTAAATAGATTATAAACCATAAGAAAAGGGCCACCTATTTCTAAGTAGCCCTTTTTGATTTTTATTTATCTAACTCAGCTAATTTAGCCTCATCTTTCAATTCACGATATACTTGCTTTAAGATCTCTTTCAAGTCTTCGTCTTTCTTTACTTTATAACCACGCTCGAAATACGGTAAAGCTTCGTTGTATTT
Source organism: Aquirufa antheringensis (assembly GCF_023921165.1). Classification (NCBI taxonomy): domain Bacteria; kingdom Pseudomonadati; phylum Bacteroidota; class Cytophagia; order Cytophagales; family Flectobacillaceae; genus Aquirufa; species Aquirufa antheringensis. Next base: position 2,093,578 of record NZ_CP049835.1, on the reverse strand, counting down.
AACCGCTAATTTAGCTTCTAAATCCTTACCAGTCTTCTTGTATTCGTTCATATCCATACTGTTTATTTGACGCTTAATTTCCACGGCATCATTGTAGTAGTATGCACCCATTTGGTATAATGCGTCATAATTCGTTGGATCAACTTCTAACGCTTTTGTGTAGTAATTAGGCAAATTCGTACGAATTTCTTTCACTTTAGCCGTTAATTCATCGATTTTAGCTTTGTTTGCTGCGGCATCCCCTGCTGCAGCTTCTGCGGCTGCTTTCTCTGTTTGGATCCCTTTTTGAACCTCAACTAAATCCTTTACTTTAGTTTCTAGGCTCGCTACTTGGCTGTTTACAGATGCTTTCGCCTTAGGTGTTGTGGCTGTTTTTAACTTCGCTTTCGTACGCTTCACTTCGTCTTGGAAAGCAGAAATTTGATCATTTTGAGCTACTAAACGGCGATCTGCCTCCTGTACTTTGAATGATTTGTCTTGAATCTTTCTAATCTCCTCATTCAAACCAGAAACCTTATTTTCGTATAATAAACCTAAGTTTAACCAAGAAATGCCGTCTTTAGGATCGTTAGCCGTCGTTTGAGTCAATTGAACAATCGCTTGATCGATGCGGTTGAATGCAATTAACATATTGAACCTCTCCCCTTTCAAATCTTTGTTTGAAGGATAAATAGCGATGGCTTTTTCGATCAAACCGATCGCCTTGTCCTCTTCTTTGTTGTTTTTGTAGATTTGAGACAAACCGTACAAGATAGCTAAGTCTTTTCCTCCAATAGTCAAATACTTCTCATAAGCTGCCTGTGCAATTTTATCTTCTTGGCAAAGTTGAGCCGTCACACCTGTGTACATCGCTGTAATCGTGTCATTAGGCGCTACTTCAGAAGCTTTAGCCATATAACGTAGAGAAGCTTTGTAATCTTTCCCTTGGTATTTCACCACACCCATATTTAAAAAGGCATTAGAGAATTTCTTGTCAACCATCATTTGGTCAGCTTCTTTTGCTACAGAACCTTTTTTACCTTCTTTCGTATCTAATTTGATCGCCTCATTAGCATATTCCAACGCTTGGAAAGCTGCTTCTGGGTTAGTTAACGCGAAAGTAGAATCTGGGAAAGAAGCTAAATCCAAATAAGCTTGAGAGCGAGATAACCATAAGCGAGCCTTTGTAGGGGCTTTTTTAACGTCTTCATCAGACTTTTTGATCGCTTCGCTGATGTTTTTCTTTTGTGCATCAACTAGTGCTTTTTCTGCTTGGCCAAATGAAGCATTCATCGCCAAAGCCACCGTAAACAGGGATAAAAGTAGTTTTTTCATTGTTTTATTTAATTAAAAAATAGCCCAGACTTTCGTCTGGGCTCAGGTATTATTCTTCAGTTAATTCTTCTGAGGCTGCTTCAGATGCGGTCTCCTCCCCTCCTTCTGGAGCTTCAGTAACGGCATTTGTTGTATCCACTACTCCTTCTGTTAACTCAGCACCCTCTAAAACCTCAACCTCTTCCGGCTCCGGCTCTTTTTCGATCTTCGTTACAGATGAAATCTCATCAGATTCATTTTTCAAGCGAATTAATTTAACCCCTTGCGTATTACGTCCCATCACGCGAAGTTCTGCGACGCTTGTACGGATTAAGATACCCGCTTTAGTAATAATCATCAAGTCATTGTTATCGTTCACCTCTTTGATAGCGACTAGATTACCCGTTTTCTCCGTGATATTCAAGGCTTTAACCCCTTTACCACCGCGGTTTGTTAAACGGTAATCCTCTACTTCAGAACGCTTACCAAATCCTTTCTCCGATACCACTAACAATTGTTGTACCTCTGGATCAGATACACAAACCATTCCGATTACTTTCTCGGTTGGAATATCCTCATCGATCCAAATACCTTTCACACCAGCTGCAGAACGTCCCATTGGGCGAACGCGTGTCTCTTCGAAACGAACAGAACGGCCTGTATTAGTAGCAATAACAATTTGGTTATTACCATTTGTTAAGGCAACGTCTAATAGACGGTCTCCTTCGCGGATGGTGATGGCGATGATACCATTTTGACGTGGACGAGAATACGCCTCTAACGACGTTTTCTTGATCGTACCGTCTTCTGTACACATCACAATAAAGTTATTATCAATATAATCTGGATCAGAAATCGACTTCACATTGATCACGGCTCTAATCGTGTCTCCATTCTCGATGTTCATCAAGTTTTGGATAGGACGACCTTTAGAAACCTTAGACCCTTCAGGAACCGCATAAACACGTAACCAGAAGCATTTACCGCGCTCTGTGAAGAACAATAACCAGTTGTGCATCGTTGCAGAGAACAAATGCTCCGTGTAATCGTCATCTTTCGTTGCAACAGCACGAGAACCTACGCCACCACGTGATTGTGAACGGTATTCTGTGATCGGTGTACGTTTGATATAACCTTGTGCAGAAACGGTGATTAACATTTCGTCATCCGCGATCATATCCTCTACCGAGAATTCTTCATCCGTCATGTTGATTTGCGTTCTACGCTCATCACCATAACGTTGCTTAATATCTGTTAATTCGTCTTTGATGATCTGTAATTGACGCTCTGGTTTGGCCAAAATATCTTCCAAATCTTCGATCAACTTCATAATCTCCGCAAACTCATTCATAATCTTCTCACGCTCCATACCGGTTAAGCGTTGTAAACGCATCTCCAGGATAGCCTTCGATTGAAGTTCAGACAAGTTGAATTTAGACATTAAGCCCTCTTGAGCCGAATTCGGATCTTTCGACTCACGGATTAACTTAATTACCGCATCTAGATTATCTAGGGCAATAATGAAGCCTTCCAAAATATGTGCACGCTTACGCGCCTCACGCAAATCGTATTGTGTACGACGTACGATAATCTCATTTCTATGCTCTACGAAGTGGTGAATCAAGTCTTTTAGATTCAACATCATCGGGCGACCTTTTACTAAGGCTACGTTATTCACCGAGAACGATGATTGTAAAGCCGTATGCTTGTACAGGTTGTTCAATACGACATTCGCTACCGCATCACGTTTTAAATCGAATACGATACGCATCCCTTGACGGTCAGACTCATCGCGAATCTCAGAAATACCTTCGATCTTTTTATCGTTCACTAAATCAGCACATTGCTTGATTAAGGAAGCCTTATTGACCATATATGGAATCTCCGAAACGACGATCTGCTCTTTACCCGTTTTAGACGTATCAAAAGTAGCGTTTCCACGCACCACAATACGACCTCTACCTGTCTCGAATGCATTGCGAATACCCTGAACACCATAAATCGTACCTCCCGTAGGGAAATCTGGCGCCTTGATGTATTGCATTAACTCCAGAATCGTGATATCGCGGTTATCGATATAAGCAGAAATACCATCTACCACCTCATTCAGGTTGTGTGGCGCCATATTAGTCGCCATACCTACTGCGATACCCGAAGTACCGTTCAGTAATAGATTAGGAATCTTAGCAGGTAAAACCGTAGGCTCTTCTAAGGAATCATCGAAGTTAGGCTGAAAATCAACCGTTTCTTTGTTCAAATCAGAAAGCAACTCATCCGCAATTCGCTTCAAACGTGCCTCCGTATAACGCATCGCTGCCGGAGAATCACCATCCACGGATCCAAAGTTACCCTGACCATCCACTAACGGATAACGCAAAGACCAATCTTGGGCCATACGCACCATCGTGTCATAAACAGATGAATCACCGTGTGGGTGATACTTACCCAGCACCTCACCCACAATACGAGCAGACTTTTTATAGGATTTGTTGTAACTAACCCCCAGTTCCTCCATTCCGAATAAAACCCTTCTGTGAACTGGCTTCAACCCATCACGTACGTCTGGAAGCGCACGAGACACAATTACTGACATCGAATAATCGATGTACGCCCCTCTCATTTCATCTTCGATGTTGATAGGGATAACATTGCTTTGTAATGACATAAAAACTGTTTTGATTCAAGAGAAAAACACAGCGATAAGCGGTATTTTTCAATAGAACAAATATCTTAAATTTTGCCTATTTTTCCAAGAAAAAAAGAGGGTAAAATGAGGGGATTATTTTTTGCGAACGGAAGACTCCCGTACAATCAATTTTGTCTTCAAAACTTCCACTCTAGGAACCGGATTATCCGTTTTATGTTCGATCTGCTCTATTAATAATTCAACGGATAAGCGGCCTATTTCTTCTAAAGGCTGGGCAATAGAGGAAATCGTAGGGGAAACTAAAGAACAAATGGGTTCATTATTAAAACTCACTATTTTAACCTCTTCTGGAATCGAGATATTTAATTCCCGAAGCGCAATTAACACACCAATCGCTAAACGATCAGATACAACCAATATACCATCTGGACGATTCGGCTCTTTCATCAACTGATGAGTCTTCGCAATCGCTGAGTCCTGGAAGTAATCACTATGTATGATAAGGGAAGGGTCAGCTTCAATTCCAGCCTCCTGAAGCGCTCTTGAATAACCTAAACGCCGTTGGTTACTGACAGAAACGTTCTTGGGACCCGCTAAAAAAGCAATGCGCTTGCACCCATTTTCAATCAGGTGCTTAACAGCCTCATAAGCAGACTGCTCATTATCGACCATTACTTTAGATGCATCTATTTCTTCACTATCTCGGTCAAAAAAGACCAGTGGAATTCCCCTTCGTTGCAAACGAGTCAAATGTTCAAAATTGACCGTTTCACGCGATAAGGAGATAATAATGCCTTCCACTTGGGAACGAGAAAGGTTTTGAATGTTCGTTAATTCACGCTCGAAAGACTCTTGAGTTTGAGCGATAAGTAAGGAATATCCGGCAGCAATGGCGGCATCCTCCACCGCTTTCACTACCGTAGAAAAAAAATAGTAACCTAGATCAGGAACGATGAGACCAAGTGTTTTAGTCTTGGATTTAACTAAACTGGTAGCGAGTACATTAGGCTGATAATCAAGCTCTTTAGCAAGATCCAAGACTAATTTCTTCGTATCTGGATGAATATCCGGCAAATCACGTAAAGCCCTGGATACGGTCGCAACTGAAACTCCCAGCTGTTTGGCAATATCTTTAATGGTAACTTGGTGACGCATTTTCTAAGTTTAGCTTATCCAAAATTACACAATAAATCTTTACAAAATTCAATCGAGGCGATAAACGACTGTACTTCTACCAGCCGAGACTCCCATAGGGGGATTTTCCTTTGAAATTTGGACTAAAACAGCTACTTCCTCCGTTAACTCAGACTTTATTTTTTGAGCAATGGCTTCTGCAACGGTTTCTAATAAATCCACCGGTTCTGCCATTAGCTGCTTGCAAATGGCATAAATCTGAGAATAGTCGATCGTGTTAGCGATATCATCTGAAAAAGCAGGCTGCGTCTCAGACTCCACTACTACATCCAGCGTATACCAATTCCCTAAAATGCGCTCCTCGGGATATAATCCGTGAAACGCAAAAATACGTATGTCATCAATAGAAACTTGGTAATTTGCCATCTTAGTTGATCTCCCCTACTTTACCGCGTGGACCTGATGATTTTGCGTATGCCTCTAACACCTTGTTCAAGGTAGGTAGGCCTTCGTCAGATACAGTTTCCAAAGTGATTTTAGGCTTAGGACCGCGTTTAGCAGCTGGCTTTGCGGCTTGCACTTTCGGCTTAGGACCACGTTTTGCTGGAACAGCTTTGGGCTTAGCAGGAACTTCCGCTTTAACTGCCTTAGGTTTCGCGACTGCTTTCGGTTTAGCTACAGCTTTTGGTTTCGCTACGGCCTTAGATTTCGCGACTTTAGCTTTGGTAGCTGATTTTGCCTTAGATTTAGGCTTATTTTTCACACCTGGCTTGCGACCTCTTTTAGCCGCTGGTGCAGCAACAGTATCGATAGAAGCCACTGGCTTCACTAATTCGGTCGCGTTCCATTGGGAAATAGACCCTAATGTTTGCTCCGCTATTTGCTTTAATTGCGCCGCTATTTCCTTCTGTGCCTCTTGCAAATTGCGCAATTGGCGCTCTTGTTCCTTTAATTCCTGACCAGCTTGCGCTAAGGTTTGTTTACGCTCATTTTCGGATAATAACGCCTGCTTTTGAGCCTCTGTTTCTGCTTTCTTTTTGATGGCATCGGCCTCCTTTGACGCTTTATCAAGGATTACTTTTGCCTCTTTCTCCATCTTAGCACTGAAGTTTTGCTGACTTTCTTCGGCTAGTTTTAGCGCTCTAAATAAACTGGATTCAATTTCTCTTAAACGAGCTACTTCAGCTTCTAAATCAGCTACTTTCTGATTTGATTTAGCCAAAGAGTTTTGTGATTCGGTCTCAAAGTCTTGTACACTTTGAACATAAGCGTCTACTTCTGAGACATCATAACCACGAAAAGATTTAGAAAAGGAAGCTTCCAACATTGATTGATTTAGATATATAAACGCTAAAATAGGAAATTATTTAGTGAATTTTCCAAATAGAAAGATTTTTGTCGTCTGAAGCAGACACCAGCAAATCGTCGAATGAAGACCAGATTAGTTTATTAACCGAATTCTTATGCCCTCCGTGCCTGGAAGCATCTAGTACTTTTCGTAAGGTTAAAGTCTCACTTTCCCAAACTTTCACCGTCTTATCCATACTCGCCGTCGCAAACCATTTACCATCCGGAGAAAACTGTAAATCATGAATGGCATATATATGCCCAATCACTTCGTTTAGAAGCTGAAAATCAGCACTCCAACGCTTAATTCGCGCATCTTTGCCTACGCTGAAGAGTTCCCCTCCCCTGCTTTGGAGCGAAAAAACAGACGATTCATGCGCCTTGAATGAGTGCACTAATTGAAAAGTAGTGTCAAAAACACGAATAAAACCATCAGAATAGCCTACAGCCACGAAATCATCCGCTAAAGTACAGAAACAACGCACGCTTTTTGAACTCGCTTTGATGTGCTTTATGACCGATTTTGTAGCCATATCCACTACCGTAATCAAACCCTCATTATGTCCAATCCAGGCATTAGAACCCACAAAAGCAATAGAAAATAGGGATAAACCCTTCGTTGGAATCGAGAATACCTGCGCCTGATCGGCTACTTGGATTCCCTGAATACCTTCGTAGTTATGGCCTACCCATAAGATACCGGCAGCATCCAGCTTCATCGCATAGACAGAACCTTCAACTTGGGCAATGACTTTCCCCAAATCCGGTTTAGCGAGATTCCATTGTACTACCCAGCCATCAGAACCCGCCGAATAAAACAAGGAATCAACACCCTTTTCCAGCGAATAAACTGGTCCACGGTGCCCTGAAAAGGTATCAATACGTTCAATTTTTAGCGTACTCAAATTATTTCCATCGATTTAGCTACAAAAATGATAATTTTACGTTCAATTATTCCCTTTTATGCCCCAAATATTTTCAAAAATTAGCGCTGACAATTTTCAAATTTTGGTTTGGAAAATCGAAGAGCCCTTCGCTTTTTTTGAAACATTCCCAGCATCCTGGTCCACTCCTACTATTGAAAATCCGATCAAAAAACTGGAATCCATTGCGGCAAGGTATTGTTTGCATCAGCTTTCACCTGAATTTGAAAGCCTAGTTCTCGTCCAAAACGACCGTAATAGACCTTATTTCCAAAATTCTGAATGGCACATCAGCCTTACCCATTCCTATCCTTATGTGGCAGCGGCCTGTTCACCCGAGAAACGCATCGGAATTGATCTGGAGAAACCGGGTAGAAATATCGAGAAAATTGCCCCACGTTTCCTATGCCCCGCGGAATTAGCCAAATGGAAAGATACCTCAAATCTGTTAACTTTGGCTTGGTCTGCGAAGGAATCCATCTATAAAGCGGTGGGTAAACCTGGACTTTCGTTTCAAAAGGAAATGGAGATATTCGATTTTAATCAAAATCCGTGCAAAGCGCAGATTTCTACCAAGGAAGAGATCGCTATCTATTGGGAAGAATTCCCGGAATTTAGCCTGACTGTTGCCTTAATCTAATAGATCAATCAGATCCGTTAGTTCATCCTTGTATTCCTGCTCTCCTGCTTTTTCATAAGCCATCAGTAAGTTGCGAATGACACGGCGGATGATTTCTAAATTAGTGCAAGGATTATAATAGATCTCGTTAGGAGTCAAGTTCAATTGAGCAATATAGTTATCAATATCTATCTTATTGAAAATCAATCCTTTATTGAACACATTGATATAAAACTGCAAACCCTTCTGCTTGTAAGTTAAGACGAAAAGATTAGGAAGGTTGACTCCGTAGATAGGAAGACCAAGTTTCTGTGCGACCCACATATAAATAACACACAGGCTTATGGGATTCCCTTTTTTAGAGGATAACACATTGTTAATGAACGAGTTATTGGCTGCATGGAAATTCTTCGAATTCGGACCGAACTTCAATTGATCAAACAACACCGTATTCAAGACCTTCACTTGGTCCATTGGGTGTAATTCCTCCCGCATTTGTGGCCAAACCTCATAATATAACTGATCCATTTCCACTTTTAACTGCTCAAAAGTATAGTCAGGATAGCGGTAAGTCGCTAAAATCCACATTCCCTCTAATAAATCCATTCCTCCTGATTCCTTCCAAAGCTGTAAACGAGTCTTCACCGATTGCCATTGGAAATCGTGAATCAAGTTTTCAATCTTGGTTTGGAGAATTGGATTTAAGCTCTCAGTCTCCCATTCCGATTCTAAAACCGGAATAATCGAGGGTCCTAAGGTCCGAATTTGCTGCTCTACCATAGTCACGACTTCCTGATCAGAATCGTCTAATAAATGAATCATGGCTTTAATGGCAGCTTCCGTCATAGAGAACGTATATTTTTGACAAAATTAAAGACATTTGGCCTATTTTCCCCTAAATTTGTCTTTAATTCTTATCATTTACGTATGCAAATTTTAATTACGGGAGGAGCTGGATTCATTGGATCACATACCTATGTGGTTTTGAAAGAACACGGTTACACCCCTGTTATCGTAGATAACTTCTCCAATTCTTCGAAAAAGGTCATTAAAAACCTAGAAATCATCACAAAAGAACCGGTGATTTTCGAAGAAGGCGATGTCAACCATCCGGAGACCTACGATCAACTATTCAAGAAATACGATATTAGAGGAATTATCCACTTTGCCGCTTCTAAAGCAGTAGGTGAATCAGTGGAGAACCCCTTAAAATACTACCGAAATAATGTAGCATCGACGGTTCTCCTTTTAGAAAAAATGGCCGAATACGGTCTTTCAAACTTAGTATTCTCGTCATCTTGTACGGTATACGGTCAACCAGAAACACTCCCAGCCACGGAAGAATCGCCAGTTCAACCGGCTACCTCCCCTTATGGCAACTCGAAGCAAATTTGTGAGGAGATTATTCGCGATACGGTAGCAGCGTCTTCAGCGTTAAAAGCCATTGCTTTACGTTACTTTAACCCCATTGGGGCACACGAATCGGCCTTAATTGGTGAATTACCGATCGGACCTCCGGCAAATTTGATTCCGTTTTTAACACAATCGGTAGCAGGTTTACGTGGGCCATTACAGGTATGGGGAACGGATTATCCTACTCCGGATGGAACAGCGATTCGCGATTATATTCACGTAGTGGATTTAGCGGGGGCGCATGTGAAAGCTTTGGCCCACTTAATCGACGGAAAATCAACCAAAAACTACGATTTCTTTAACATCGGAACAGGTCAAGGAAGCTCTGTCATGGAGGTAATTACCGCTTTCGAAAAGGCGACTGGCAAGAAAGTTCCGTATGAAATCAGAGACCGAAGAGCGGGCGATATTACGGCGGTTTATGCCTCAACCGATAAATCGAACCAGGTATTAGGATGGAAAACACAATTTAGTTTAGAAAAAGCCTTGCAAGACGCCTGGAAATGGCAAGAGGCAATCAATCAATAAGATGAAAAAATTAGTTATCACCGGCGGTGCCGGATTTATTGGATCGCACGTGGTTCGTTTGTTTGTGAACAAATACCCGGATTACCAGATCTACAATTTGGATGCCTTGACGTATGCAGGTAACCTAGCAAATAATGAAGATGTGGCGTCTGCCCCCAATTACCACTTTATTAAGGCAGATATTACGGATGCGGAACATATTGACGCCCTTTTTGCAGAGCATCAATTTGATGGCGTATTACACTTAGCGGCTGAATCCCATGTGGATCGCTCCATTACGGATCCTTTGGCGTTCGTCAGAACGAATGTCATCGGAACGGTGAATTTATTACAAGCCGCGAAGAAACATTGGGCAGGAAAAATGGAGGGTAAGCGCTTTTACCACATCTCTACGGATGAGGTATATGGTGAGTTGCACGATCCGAAAGAATTCTTCTTAGAAACGACGTCTTATGACCCTCGTTCGCCTTATTCTGCCTCTAAAGCCAGCTCAGATCACTTCGTTCGGGCTTACCACGAGACTTACGGTTTACCTACGGTGATCACGAATTGTTCAAATAATTATGGGCCGAATCACTTCCCAGAGAAGTTAATTCCCTTGATGATTCACAACATTATTCACCACAAACCGCTACCGGTTTATGGAAAAGGTGAAAATGTACGTGATTGGCTATTTGTAATTGACCACGCGCGTGCTATTGATACCGTATTCCACGATGGAAAAATAGGCGAAACCTATAACATAGGTGGCTTTAATGAGTGGAAGAACATTGATTTAGTCCATTTATTATGCAAAATTATGGACGAGAAACTAGGTCGTCCAGCCGGAACGTCGGTTCAATTAATTACCTATGTGACGGATCGTGCGGGTCACGATTTGCGCTACGCGATCGATGCGAACAAGATTATGAAAGAATTAGGCTGGGAGCCTAGTTTGCAATTTGCGGAGGGTTTAGAGAAAACCGTGAATTGGTATTTAGAGAATGAAAAATGGTTAAACGATGTCACTTCAGGTGATTATCAGAAATATTACGAAAAAAACTACGCAGGCAGATAAGATGAAAGGAATTATTTTAGCGGGTGGATCCGGAACGAGATTACACCCATTAACTTTAGCGGTTAGTAAGCAATTAATGCCGGTTTATGACAAGCCGATGATCTATTACCCCTTGTCTATCTTGATGTTATCGGGTATAAAAGAGATTTTGATCATCTCTACACCGCACGATTTACCTCATTTCGAGAAGTTATTAGGCGATGGATCCCAAATTGGCTGTCGTTTCGAATATGCCGTGCAACCGGAGCCGAACGGTTTAGCGCAAGCGTTTGTCATCGGAGAAAAATTCATTGGAAAAGATAAGGTAGCCTTGGTTTTAGGCGATAACATCTTCTATGGATCCGGCTTAAGTAAGTTATTACAAGCGAACAATGATCCTTCAGGGGGTGTGGTTTATGCTTACTCAGTGAATGATCCAGAGCGTTATGGTGTGGTGGAATTCGATGCAGACAATAAAGTGATCTCGATCGAAGAGAAACCAGCAAAACCGAAGTCGAATTATGCCGTGCCAGGCTTGTATTTCTACGATAATGATGTGGTGGAGATTGCCAAAAACATCGCCCCATCCCCGCGTGGAGAATACGAAATCACGGACGTGAACAAAGAATATTTGAAGCAAGGCCGTCTTTCGGTGGGTATTTTGAACCGCGGAACGGCTTGGTTAGATACAGGTACTTTTGCTTCCTTAATGCAAGCAGGTCAATTCGTTCAAGTGATCGAAGAACGCCAAGGAATGAAAGTAGGTTGTATCGAAGAGGTGGCTTATCGAATGGGTTACATTGACAAAGCACAATTAAAGAAAATCGCTGAGCCACTGGTGAAAAGTGGTTATGGACAATACCTCTTGAATTTAATCGCCTAATCGGCTTAAATACCTAGAATTCCCGCTATCAATGCTAATCCAAACAGCAAGATGGCGGGAATTTTTGTTTTCTCGGCCAATACAAAAGCTGCCGCTACGATTCCAAGAGAGACAAATTGCGCATCTACCACCATAGGCTTTGTGAAGGTAAAAACGGCCACTAAAGTCAATCCCACAGAGGCGGCCTGAATACCTGCTAGAGAAGCGCGAATGAAGCGATATTGCTTCAATTGCCCCCAAATTCGAAACACAAAGAAGATCAAAAAAGTACCTGGCAAAAAGATTCCCAGGGCGCCGATTAACGAACCCGCCAATTCGCCCCACAAACCATAGTCCTTCATCAACAAGACCCCCAAATAAGACGTAAAGGCAAATACAGGACCCGGAAGCGTCTGCGAAAGAGCCATTCCTGTTAAAAAGGCCTCCGAACTGATTAACTGTTTAAACTCGACAAATTCCGTATAAAGAACAGGTGCTAAAATATGCCCTCCCCCAAAAACAAGGGATCCATTCCGGTAAAAATTCTCAAAAAGTCGAATAGGAAAATAATCGGTAAAATGGCCTAAAAGGGCTAAAGCAACTAAAAATCCCCAATACAAATGAAAATTAGCCCAAGGAATAACGAATTTATGCTTAGTCTGGCGAGGAAAATCTTTGTAGTTTAAAGAGGACACTACACCTCCTAGAACTAAAACCAAGGGGAAAATATAGGGACTATGAAATGCGATCCCTAAAAACAAGGTGACGAGTAAGATGATGACGTACATAGGACCGGTGATGACCTTTTTAGCCATAAACCAGCCTGCCTGTAAAATCAAACCTATACCCACAGGAAGAACGTAATGAAGAATGGAATTATTCCGCAAAAAGGTCATTCCGTAGGCTGCCAGGGTCATGATGAGTACCGCCGGAGTGATCCAAATAAACAAAGTAAGGTAAGCCAAAGAAGCCCCACCTAGCTTCAAACCAATCGCTGTGATCATTTGAGTCGAGGTAGGCCCTGGTAATACGGAACAAAGCGCTTGAATTTCAAACAACTCTTCCTCCGTTAAATAGGCTCTTTTCTTAACTAAGCGATCTAAAAAGAGCGCAAAATGCACTTGAGGGCCACCAAAAGAGGTGCAGGCTAAAAGCAAGACATCCCACAGGAAATCCAGGTGTTTTAGCCGCCTCATTTATGCCTTTTTAAGTCCTAATTCAATCAATCGCTCATTCAAAAACGCCCCAGCCGTCATATCCGTATAGATCTTAGGATATTCCGTCGAAACGCAAGATGGTAAACAAGTCAAATCCATTTCAGAACGCGGATGCATAAAGAAAGGGATCGAATAACGAGATGTCCCCATTTTTTCACGCGGCGGATTCACAACGCGGTGAATTGTCGATTTCAATTTATGATTCGTCAAACGATCTAACATATCTCCTACATTCACCACTACCTGATCCGGTAAAGCTGTAATGGGAATCCATTTTCCATCCATTCGCAATACTTCTAAGCCTTCCGCAGAAGCGCCCATCAATAAGGTAATCAAGTTAATATCGCCATGTGCAGCCGCTCTCACCGCTCCTTCTGGCAAGGAATCAGGATCCAAAATAGGGAAATAGTGAATCGCACGTAAAATGGAATTACCATTTTTAACCCGGGATTCAAAATAGTCTTCAGGAAGCTCTAAATAGAGCGCAATTGCTTGTAACAAAGCTTTACCAGCCTTCTCTAAAGTTTGGTAAGCTTCGACTGTGTTCTTTTCGAAATCAGGGTATTCCGCTGGAAAAACGTTCGCAGGGTATTCTGACCAAACCGAATCCCCATCTTCCTTGTGTGGTTGACCCACGTGGTAAAATTCCTTTAAATCAGGCACCTTAAAGCCTTTAGCCGTTTCTTTTCGTTTCCCGATATAGCCACGCTGACCCGCAATTCCTTCTATTTCATAGGTTTGCTTAAGCGAATCAGGCGATTGAAAAAACTGCTCTACATCCGAATACAGCTTTTTCGTAAAGTCATTCGACAATCCGTGACCCTTAATCGCCACAAAACCAATCGTGTTGAAGGCAGCCCCTAAATCTTGTACAAATTTCGCCTTGCGATTCGCGTCCCCAGAAAGGAAATCTGCTAAATCCAACGAAGGAATTTCATCTAATAACATCTTATATACTAAAGTTTGTTGATACAAAGTCCCAGTTAACTAGGTTCCAAAACGCCGCGATATAATCCGCGCGTTTGTTCATGTATTTTAAATAATACGCGTGTTCCCACACGTCTAAAGCTAAAATGGGTTGACCTTTTACTTCCGCCACATCCATCAATGGATTATCTTGATTAGGCGTCGAAGAAATCACTAGTTTTCCGTCTTTCTTGATTAACCAAGCCCAGCCTGATCCAAAACGAGACGTTGCAGATTTCGTGAATTCAGCCTTGAATGCATCAAAGGAGCCAAAATCAGCCTCTATTTGCTTCGCTAAAGCTGCAGAAGGTTTAGAACCTTTGGCAGGTCCTAACACATTCCAGAAAAAACTGTGATTCCAGTGTCCTCCCCCATTGTTGCGTACGGCAACAGGCTGAGTAGAAACGGTGGCTAAAATCTCTTCAAGCGATTTAGTCGCAGCTGGTAAAGCCTTGTTTAAATTATCTACATAGGCCTTGTGGTGACGGTCGTGGTGGATTTCCATCGTTAAACGATCGATATGAGGCTCTAACGCATCAAAAGCATAAGGCAAGGCTGGTAAACTAAATGAATCGGCTACAGGAGCTGAAAAAGAGGGCAACACCACGCTAGCACCTGCAAGGACTAGGGATTGTTTCAGAAATTCGGAACGTTTCATCGTTTTTCGGTTTATACTATTCGTAAACAACTCGTCCTACTATACTTCGGCCAAGTGTAATCTCGTCGGTATACTCTAAATCGCCGCCAATGGGAATACCACGTGCAATCGTGGATAATTTGATGGGAAACTCTTTCAGCTTTTTGGTCAAATAAAAAGCCGTCGTATCTCCTTCCATCGTAGGACTCAAGCCTAAAATCACTTCACTCACTTTCCCAGATGCGACGCGCGCCACTAAGGATTCAATCGTCAAATCTCCTGGTGAAATACCGGACAAAGGCGAAATAATCCCGCCCAAAACGTGATATAGCCCCATAAACTGGCCCGTATTTTCAATCGCTAACACATCGCGTAGATCTTCCACCACACAAATGATGCTTTCATCGCGTTTATGACTCGCACAAATGCCGCATAAATCACCATCTGAAATCATGTGGCATTGTGGGCAGTATTTCGTCTCCGTTCTCAGTTGAACTACCGCGTGGGCTAGTTGCAAAGATTGGGCTTCTGGGCGCTTTAATAAGTGCAAAGCGAGGCGCAGTGCTGATTTTTTACCGATGCCGGGCAGTTTGGAAATCTCTTCCACGGCTTGCTCAATCATCTTAGAGGGGTAATTATTCATTAGGCGCTGGCTTCTATTTCTGCGGAAATTCCTCTACGGCAAATCTCATTGCGCATAGCTACTAATTCGTCAAATCCACCGGTTTTCACGCCGCATTTCCCTCTGAAATGAATCTGTAAGGTACATTGCTCCGCTTGTTGTGGCGTGTGTTCACACACCTCAATTAGCGTTAAAATGACATATTCAAAGGAATTGACTTCATCATTGTAAACAATCAGCTGATGGGCCTCGATCACCTCTTCCTCTACGAGGGTCGACGTGTCTTCTTGCCATTTTTCCTGATTTTGAAAAGAAAAAGGTAGACGATAAATACTATCTACACAGAATTCCATATTTTTGATGAATTTGAAATCAAATTTAAAAAAAAATCCGTTCCAAACCTTATGTCTGTACAATTAGCTGGAGGAATTCTTGCCCTCTATTTTGGACTGCTGTTAGCGATCTCTTATTTTACCTCGAGAGGCGCTGATACCCACGCATTTTTTACAGCTAATCGCGAGTCGCCTTGGTGGCTAGTGGCCTTTGGTATGATAGGAACGTCGATTTCTGGCTTAACCTTTATTTCGGTGCCAGGTGCTGTGGGAAAAACCTATTTCACCTACTATCAAGTCATTTTAGGCCATTCGCTTGGTTATCTGACCATTGCACTCGTATTAATGCCCTTGTATTACCGATTAAATTTGATTTCTATTTACGGATATTTAGAAAAACGCTTTGGTTTTTGGGCCTATAAGACCGGTTCTGCCTTCTTTTTATTGTCCAGAACGATCGGTTCTGCCGCTCGTTTGTACCTAGCCGTTAACGTGTTACAAATTGCGATCTTCGCCCCTATCGGCGTACCCTTTATCGTGACCGTATTCGTTTCGATCTTCTTAATTTGGCTGTATACGCACCGCGGAGGCGTTAAAACGATTATTTGGACGGATACTTTACAGACTTTGTTTTTACTCGTAGCGCTGTTCATTACGATTGTTTTAGTGGGCCAAAAAATGGATATGAGCATCCCTGACATGATCCAACAAGTTAGCGCGAGCAAGTATTCACATCTGTTTGAATGGGATTGGAAGAATCCCCATTTCTTTGGGAAAGATTTCTTGGCGGGCGTGTTCATTGCGATCGTTATGACGGGATTAGATCAGGATTTGATGCAAAAGAACCTGACTTGCAAATCGATCGGTGAAGCGCAGAAAAATATGTTCTGGTTCTATTGGGTGCTTCTTTTCATTAATATCTTATTCCTTTCTTTAGGTGCTTTATTGTACATTTATTCCGCTTCTAAAGGGATAACTGTTCCTACAAAAACGGATGAATTATATCCGATGTTAGCCTTAGGTGGTGAATTTGGGACCTTAGCTGCTGTCACCTTCTTATTAGGGATTATCGCGGCCTCTTATGCCAGTTCTGATTCAGCCTTGACGGCATTAACAACCTCTTTCTGCATCGATTTCTTGAGTATCGAGAAGTTCAAGGAGGAAAAACAAAAGAAGATGAAGCATTTCGTGCACATCGGGTTTTCTGCTTTGTTTTTTGTTGTAATCGGCTTATTCCACATCTTCAACACCTCTGAATTGATTGCCGCGGTATTCAATTTAGCGGGTTATACTTATGGGCCCTTGTTAGGCTTATTCTCGTTCGGTTTGTTTACGAAATATGCCATCCGGGATAAATGGGTGCCTATTATCTGTGTGCTTTCGCCTATCATTACATTCGTGTTAGAAACACAGGCGCAGAGTTTATTTGGGGGATTTGGATTCGCTAAATTGATCTTGAACGGAGCGATTTGCTTTGTGATGTTGTGGATGATTCGGGACAAAAACCTAGAATCGGTACACGTTGCGTAAGGCGTAATAGTGGACGTTTTGGCCTGATCCACTTTCTTTTAGGTAGTCACCCGCATCACAATAACCTAGTTCTACTTGAAAGCTAAAGTGTTTCGTGGGGAAAAACTGGGCATCTAAGGCATAAATGTTGCAGATATCTGTAGCAACACTTCCTACGTTTTTGCCTAGAATAGGCCTCGCTGGCGTCATATTAGGTGTAAAAATACCATCAGCCGTGCTCTCTCTTGATACGAAAGAGGCTCTACCCGTCACTAACCACTTCTTGAAGTCTTGATACCGAATGTAGGGGCTAAAATTCCATGTATTCGTGATATTTAAGGCGACGGTTTGGCCAAAAGGCGGTCTCGCAAATAAGGTATTAAACGTATTCAATTTAGTATCGGATCCAGAACGATCTCCGGGCACATAATTTCCCGAAAATCCGACATAAAACGCCTTTTTAAGGGCCACATTAAAGTCCCAAACACCCATAAAGGCAGCGATGGACAGGTCATTAAACTGACCCGTTTGGCCCGCTAATTCAATATCGTAATTCCAATTTCCTGGACTAGAAAATGATCGTAAACCAAACGTATGACGCTTTTCCAAACCGCGTTTGAATTGATATTCCCGCAAATCACTCTCGAAATAAAAATAATAGGGTTCAAACTGCCTTCTTTTTTGAGCCCGGTAATTCGCATAGAATCCACCCAAAACCTCCTCCGTAGGCTCATCGTCAAACACACCCGGTTTAATGCGAATCGGATGAGAAACGAAAGCATCCCACTGTAGATTCTTTAGCTGGTATTTAAGATTAATACCATAAAAAGGCGTTCTCGTATTAGGCCCTTCCCTAGTAGCCACAAATCGCTCCATACCCAATGAATATTCCTGCTTTCCTACCCTTAGTTTCCATTGCCTAGAAAAAGGAATATCGACAAATAATTGATGCAGCGATAACACATTCTGATCCAATTGTCCGGTGATCGGATTCGGATTTAAGAAACGTGCCGTACTGTTTAGTTGTGTAAATACGCGAAAACCTCGAGGAAATTCGATATTCGCGTGCAACATCGTGCGGTGCATGAGTTGATACGGACTCTGGGTCACAAAATCCGCAGGAACCTCCCCAAAATTAAAATGGGTATACGACTGGTATTGTTCTCGCCATTCCCCTCCGAAGCTCAATCTCGTTTCTTTTCCTAGGCGAATCTCTTTCAAATAATCCACCGCTTCCTTCTTCAAACTATCATTTTTCAAGGCCGAAAAATTATCATCAAATCGCAATCGAGCAATTTGCTGAGCAGAAAGAGAGAAGGAAAGAAAAAGGAAAAAGAAAAGTCTCAAAGGTAAATAACAGATTCAAAAAACAAATGAAGGCATTATAAAACAAAAAAACCACACGTGTTGTGTGGTTTTTTGCCTACCGAAGTAGTCCGTACGGGAATCGAACCCGTGTTTCATCCGTGAAAGGGACGTGTCCTAACCCCTAGACGAACGGACCATTATTTATTTTGGTGGCACAAAGGTAGGCTTTTCCATTTTATATTCAAAACTACCAGCCAAAAAAAGACTAATTATTTTCTAATTTATTTTCGCTATTTTAGCCTAATCATTGAAGCAGAACCCCTTATGGCGAACGTACAACCCTATTCTCGACTAACAGATTTCGACATTGCCCTATTCTTAAATGGCAAACATACAAGACTTTATGAGAAATTAGGGGCTTTTGAGATAGAGCACGAAGGGACTGTAGGAACCTTTTTTGCGGTTTGGGCTCCCAATGCGAAAAATGTCTTTGTAACAGGTAATTTTAATTTTTGGGACCGCTATTCGCACCCCTTATTTCCTCGTTGGGACTCATCTGGTATCTGGGAAGGCTTCATTCCAGGTGTAAAAACAGGAGAAACCTATAAATATGGTATTGAAACGGCAGGTGGTGAATATGTAGAGAAATTAGATCCCATGGGCTTGTATTGCGAGGCTCCACCTAAGACGGCGAGTATCGTTTGGAATACCTATAAAGAGTGGAAAGATACCAAATGGCAAGAAGTTCGGGCTTCTAAAAATGCCCTGAATGCTCCAATGTCTATCTATGAGGTGCACTTAGCCTCTTGGATGAAAACGCTAGAAAATGATTACCTGACTTATGACGATTTAGCCATAAAACTGGTGAATTACGTCAAAGAAATGGGCTTTACACACGTGGAATTTATGCCAGTGATGGAATATCCCTATGATCCATCGTGGGGCTATCAAATCACGGGTTATTTTGCTCCTACGGCACGTTTTGGCGATCCTCAAGGGTTTATGCGATTAGTGGAAGCCTTTCATCAGGCGGAAATTGGGGTGATTCTAGACTGGGTTCCCTCTCATTTCCCGGGCGATGCGCATGGGTTATTTAACTTTGATGGCAGTAGCGCTTACGAGCATCCAGATCCGAAACGCGGTTATCACCCAGATTGGAAGTCCTATATCTTCGATTATGGAAAGAACGAGGTTCGCTCGTTTTTGATGTCAAATGCCTTTTTCTGGTGCGATCGTTACCACGTGGATGGATTGCGCGTGGATGCGGTGGCTTCTATGTTGTATTTAGATTATTCGAGAAATGACGGAGAATGGGAACCTAACCAGTTTGGTGGCAACCATAACCTAGAGGTTATTTCTTTCTTACAAGACTTAAACAGTCATATATACGGCGAATTCCCTCATATCCAAATGATTGCAGAGGAGTCCACGAGCTTCCCAGGTGTGACGAAGCCGGTACATATGGGTGGCTTAGGTTTTGGCCAAAAATGGATGATGGGTTGGATGAATGACACCCTGCGTTTCTTCCAAAAAGATCCGATTTACCGTCAGCATCACCTCAATGAGCTGACATTCTCCCTCATTTATGCGTTTACAGAGAATTTCTGTCTACCACTTTCGCACGACGAAGTAGTCTATGGTAAAGGCTCCCTTTTGACTAAAATGCCCGGCGATGATTGGCAGAAATTTGCGAATCTACGTCTGCTTTTAGCAGAACAATTCACGCATCCAGGCTCTCATTTATTATTTATGGGAGGCGAATTTGGCCAAAGAGAAGAATGGAATCACACCCAAAGCCTTGACTGGCATTTGACAGAACAACATTCCCACAGAGGAATTCAAGAGACCGTAAAAGCTTTAAATCAACTTTACCGATCAGAACCAGCTTTCTACAGCAAGCAATTTGATTACGAGGGCTTTGAGTGGATTGAATCAAATGATCAAGGTAATTCCGTCATTTCCTATATCCGAAAAGGAGAAACAGCGAAGCAACAAGTGATTGTCATCTTGAACTTAACGCCGGCACCTCGAGACGGATATCGGATAGGTGTGCCGCTTCCTGGGGTTTGGAAGACGGTATTCAACTCTGATAAGGAGGAATTCGGGGGAAGCAATTATCCTGTTTCTGGGGCAACGATGACGGAAGAAATCAACTGGCAAGGGAAAGCATTTTCGATCGCGATCAACCTCCCTCCTCTTTCAGCGCTTATTTTAAAGGCCTAAGATCCGAAATGGGTAGAAACAATAAAGACTCAGAAAAATTCCGAGCCTTTATTCAATCCGCCTAAGTAGTATTTTTTATGACCTAAGTCATTCAAAATCTTCGTTTGTATGAAATGTAATTATTGTATACAAAAGTAGTAAATATTTTATAGGCGGAAAATATTTCGATAGATATTTTTTACTATTCAGATAAAAAATAGCATTATTTCCTCTTATTTATAATTTCTTCCATATCGGAAAGTTCTACTTCTAACGCTTTCGTAGAAATCGTTATTTCCCATGCACTTAACGCTAAGGAAATACTCATTCCTAGCAATCCAATCCCAAAAAACCAACGGGCAATGAGTTGTTGGTTCATAAACAACAGAAACATACACACGACGCTCAAAATCAAACTCACAATGGCGATAATCTGCATACGCTGAATCAATTTCATTCGTAGACGCAGGTTATCGATTTGCATGCGAATCGCATCATCCGGGTTTTGCTGAAATTTTTCATGCAAACCACGAATTAACGAAGCCATTGACATAAAGCGATTCGTAAAGGCAATCATCAACAAGGAAACGGTTGAGAATAATAAGGCGGGGGTACCGATGCTTAATTCCATATTACTTATAATATTGATCTAGTAATTGATTCATTTCTTCTTGTACTTTTTTTGCCTCTCTAGCGGCAGAAAGGGAGGTATCATCCCCTGCATAAATGATGCCACGAGAGGAATTAACTAACAGACCCACACGGCTATTCATACCAAATTTGGCAACATCGGACAAGCTTCCCCCCTGTGCTCCTACTCCAGGAACTAGGAAGAAATTATCTGGAGCGATTTCCCGGACTTTGGCAATATAATCCGTCCTCGTAGCTCCTATCACAAACATTAATTGATCTGTATTCCCCCATTCCATTGATTTACGCATGACATTCTCGTAAAATGGAATCCCATTCTCGTCTTTCATTTGTTGAAAATCATTACTTCCTGGATTAGAGGTTAAGGCTAACAGAATCACCCACTTATTTTCAAACTGTAAGAAGGGAGTCACCGAATCTTCCCCCATATAAGGAGCCACCGTTACCGAATCGAAATCGAATCCAGCGCGAGCAGGCTCAAAAAAAGTTTGAGCATATTTCGTGGCCGTATTTCCAATATCACCACGCTTCGCATCTGCGATAGAAAATACGTCCTTAGGCATATATTCCATCGTTTTCTGTAAACTTTCCCAACCAGCAGGCCCTAAAGCCTCGTAAAAGGCGATATTCGGTTTATAGGCCACCGTATAAGGTAAAGTGGCATCAATAACAGCTTTATTAAAGGCAAAAATGGGATCTTTTTCGGCCTTGAAGCGACTTGGAATCAACGTAATATCGGTGTCCAAACCCACGCACAAAAAGGATCGCTTTTGTTCAATCTGCTTAATTAATTCCGCTGAATTCATGTGAAAGAAGGAAAATAGGATTAATTTTGCCACAAATCTATCCCTTTCCCTGCCAAAAAACAATTTATGGAATTCATTAAGCATCGTTTATCAGGAGTCATTGAGTGCATACCAACAAAATATCATGACGAACGAGGATTTTTCTACGAATCCTATAACCAAAAGCGTTTTGCTTCGAATGGAATCCCGGAAGATTTTGTACAAGACAATTATTCCTTCTCAACTAAAGGTGTATTGCGAGGCTTGCACTTCCAACATAATCCCAATGGCCAGGGAAAATTAGTCCGGGTAATGACCGGGAAAGCATTAGATGTGGTGGTGGATTTACGCAAGGACTCCCCTACTTTTGGACAACACGAAAAATTCATTTTAGACGCAGATAAAGGCAATATGCTGTATGTGCCCATCGGTTTCGCGCACGGATTTATTGCCCTAGAAGAGACGATTTTTGTGTATAAATGCACGAATTTTTGGAACAAAGAAGCGGAATCAGGTATTCGCTGGAATGATCCACAATTAGGAATCGAATGGGGCGTAGAAAATCCAATTGTATCGGATAAAGACCAAATTCTACCCGATTTTGACCCCAATCATCCGATTTTTTAATTAAAATTTTGATATCTTTGCATCAATGACTCGCAAGCTGATTTTATCAAGCCCATTACTCGAAATAACCATCTCTCGGTTGTGTCAAGAGCTCATTGAAAATCAAATCAACGGTATTGAAACAGTAATTCTAGGCTTACAGCCGCGCGGAATCTTCTTTGCAGAACGTATCGCGAAAGAATTAAGCAAACACCTTGAAAAAGCTCCTAGCGTAGGAAAAATAGACGCTACCTTCTTCCGCGACGATTACCGCCGCAGAGAAACGGTATCGCCTAATTCAACCGATGTCCCCTTTTTGATCGAAAACAAGCGTGTTATCTTAGTAGATGACGTATTAGCCACGGGCAGAATGGTGCGGGCGGCGCTGGATGCGATGAATAGTTTTGGGAGACCGGCTAAAGTGGAATTATGTGTCTTAATCGACCGTATCTATAACCGTGATTTGCCCATTAACGCAGATTACGTGGGCAAAAGTGTCAACACCTTGCCCACCGAAAAAGTACTCGTAGAGTGGACAGAACAAGGCCACGAAGCGGACAGAATTTGGTTAATTCCTCAACCTGAATAATTATGTTAAAGTCGCCACATTTATTAGGAATCAAAGATCTGGATGAAGAATCCATTCAATTGATTGTTAAAACGGCCAGAGAATTTAAAGAGGTCCTGAACAGACCCATTAAAAAAGTTCCTTCTCTACGCGATGTGACGATTGCTAATATCTTCTTTGAAAATTCCACCCGTACCCGATTATCCTTCGAATTAGCCGAAAAAAGACTTTCTGCAGATACCATTAACTTCTCGGCCTCAGGCAGTTCCGTAAAAAAAGGGGAAACATTGCTTGATACAGTCAATAATATCTTGGCGATGAAAGTGGATATGATTGTGATGCGCCACGCGAGTCCAGGAGCGCCTCATTATCTAGCGAAGCATATCAAAGCCAATATCGTCAATGCAGGCGACGGAACGCACGAGCATCCGACGCAAGCCTTATTAGATACGTTCTCCTTACAAGAAAAACTAGGCGATTTAGCCGGCAAAAAGATTGCCATCATTGGAGACATTTTGCACTCACGCGTAGCCCTTTCTAATATTTACGCCTTGAAAAAGCAAGGAGCAGAAGTTCGCCTTTGTGGACCTAGCACCCTGATTCCGAAGCACATACAAAGCTTAGGCGTCGAAGTTTCTCACGACGTAAAGAGTACCTTAGCTTGGTGTGATGCCGCTAACGTGTTGCGTATCCAATTAGAGAGACAACAAATCAAATACTTCCCAAGTCTTCGGGAGTACTCACAGTTCTTTGGGATCAATCGCGCGATGCTGGAGGAATTACCGAAAGAGATCGTTTTAATGCACCCAGGCCCAATAAACCGCGGGGTGGAATTAAGCTCTGATGCAGCAGATTCGCCGCATTCAATCATCTTAGATCAGGTAGAAAATGGCGTGGCCGTAAGAATGGCTGTCCTTTATTTACTTGCTTCAAGAGCTTCGTAAGCTAATAACATTTTTTGGGAGGAGATGTGATTTCCGCAAGCATAATGGCCTAACGGGCAATTTTTCTTGCCGTGATCTCCACAAGGACGACAATCTAATTTTTCTGACACTTCGATGATTTGGCTATGATCAGCTAGTGGTCCAAAACCGAAATCTGGTATCGTTGAGCAAAATAGAGCAACCGTAGGCACATTCACCGCAGAGGAAAGGTGCATCGGACCGGAATCATTGACGAAATTACCTTTGCTTTGGGCGAAAATGGAGGTAGACGCCAAGAGCGCGTGTTTCCCTGTTTCATTGTAGATAGGCCAACCCTGACAAGCTTGTTCAATCTCATCAGACAAATGCTTCTCATTAGGCGAACCCATTAATACAATCGCTTGATCTCGAGGCAATAAATGAATAAAATCGATCCACTTCTGAATAGGCAAACGCTTCGTCTCCCACACACTTCCGGGGGAAATACAGATGTAATTTGTAGCGGGAGCTGGTGCCTTCGAAGGATTCAAGAAAGGTTTGTGTACCTTCTCCCCTAACCAATCACTCAATAAAGCCGTATTTCGTTCCACTTCATGGATCCCATTCCCAAAAGGGTGTGGATAAGACTTCGTAAAAAACCAAGAAAGTGGATTTTTTGCAAATCCCATCACCTGCTTCGCTCCTATCATCAGACTTAACAAACCCATTCCGAAGAATCGCTGCACCACGAAGACTTTATCAAAGGATTCTTTCTTCAAATTAGTGTGCAAATCAAGCCAAGAAGCCCGTTTATTGGACTTATCATAGCTCCAAACGCGCTCCAAAGAAGGATGTGTATAAGCTTGAAAAATAGACTCATTCCCTTTCCTTACTAACAAATGAATGGCCGTTTCAGGGGATTCTATCCGGATTTTCTCCAATAATGACGTTATTAAAACCGCATCCCCGAGGAAAGCGGTCTGAATAATTAACACCTTGGATACTGGATTCATAGAAGAAAAGGAAGCGATTAGCCATAAAATTACTTATTTTTGAGACATTTTTCACCAAAACCCCATTTATGAATTCCATTCACCTGCATACCCTCTCTAACGGAATCACGGTGGTGCACAGGCAAGTGCTTCACACAGAGATCTCGCATTTAGGGATTATGTTAGATATAGGAAGTCGGGATGAATTAGCGGGAGAAGAGGGTTTAGCGCACTTTTGGGAGCATATGGCCTTCAAAGGAACGAAGAAAAAGAACAATCTGCAGATCATTAACCGCCTTGAAATTTATGGT
This sequence comes from Aquirufa antheringensis, assembly GCF_023921165.1. Taxonomy (NCBI): domain Bacteria; kingdom Pseudomonadati; phylum Bacteroidota; class Cytophagia; order Cytophagales; family Flectobacillaceae; genus Aquirufa; species Aquirufa antheringensis. The sequence goes on along the minus strand of NZ_CP049835.1, from coordinate 2,068,168 downwards.
GGGGAATTGAATGCTTATACCACTAAAGAAAAAATCTGTTTCCACGCCTCCATTTTAAGCCCCTATTTCGAACGGGCCTTAGAACTATTAACTGACATTACGTTTGAATCCGTGTTTCCTGAAAAGGAATTAGAGAAAGAGCGTTCGGTCATTTTAGAGGAGATGTCGATGTATTATGACGCTCCGGAGGAAGCGATACAGGATGATTTTGATGAATTATTATTTCCCAATCACCCCTTAGGCGTCAATATTTTAGGAACGACAGAGACGGTTCAAGCCTTCCAAAAAAAGGACCTCGAATCCTTCATTGAACGCAATTTAGATACTTCCCGGATTGTCTTTTCTTCGATTGGAAAATTAGATCCAGCGAAGGTTTTTGCCTGGGCAGAAAAGCATTTAGGATCCATTAAAGCGAAGAAGCAAATCGTGAAACGTCTTGCTCCTTCACCTATGATCCCACAGACCAAAGTCATCAAAAGAGGCATTACGCAATCCCACGTGGCTTTAGGCCGTCAATCTTTTGCCATTGAAAACCCAAATCGACTAGCCTTTTTCCTATTAGTCAATCTATTGGGAGGGCCTGGAATGAATTCTTTGTTAAATGTTTCAGTTAGGGAAAGACATGGCTTAGTTTATTCTATTGAAGCTAGTTTGACTTCGTTTTTAGACTCGGGTTATTGGGCCATTTATTTTGGGACTGAACCTAATCAGGTGAATAAATCCTTAAAATTGATTCATAAAGAGTTTGCCAAACTGCAAGAAAAAGAGTTAACGGCACCTCAATTGACTAAGATAAAAAGTCAATTAAAAGGGCAATTAGCGATGGCGGAAGAGGGAAACCTCAATTTCATGTTAATGATGGCTAAGAATCTCTTGGATCGAGAGAAAATCGAGAGTTTAGACGAAATTTTCGAACAAATTGACCTCATCGACAGCGCGCATATTCAATCGCTGGCGAAAGAAATGCTCGATCCAGCTACCTTGAGTTGTTTGATTTTCGAACCATAATTCGGTGCATCTTTACCTCCATATCCCCTTTTGTAGACAAGCCTGTCATTATTGCGACTTCCATTTTTCGACCAATACGAGCCGAAAAGAGGAAATGGTCAACGCCTTATGTCGAGAAATAGCTGCGCAGAAAGACTATTTAAAAGGTGCCGAATTACAGACGATCTATTTTGGCGGAGGTACTCCATCTCTTTTAAATGCGGGTAATTTAGATTTGATTTTCAATACCATTTGCGGTAACCACACCATAGCTAAAGACGCGGAGATTACCTTAGAGGCGAATCCAGAAGATTTAACATCTGACTATTGCGAAATGATAGCTTCTAAAGGAATCAATCGCCTGAGTATCGGCATTCAATCCTTTCAGGAGAAAAACCTAGTCTTGATGAATCGAAACCATCAGGCATCTGATTCCATCCAGGCGATTCAGAATGCACAAATAGCTGGAATAACGAACATCAGCATCGATTTGATTTACGGAATTCCCTCTAATACCCAGGAAGATTTAGTTGAAGATTTAGAAAAAGCTACTTCGCTGGGAGTACAACACATTTCAGCCTATAGCTTAACGGTGGAGCCTAAAACGGTTTTTGGCGTTCAAAAAAAGAAAGGGGCTTTTCTGGAAATACCGGATTCCGCGATGGCAAACGCCTTCAACCAGGTCCGCGAATATTTAGAATCCAAAGGTTATGAGGGCTATGAAACCTCTAATTTTGCCAAAGAAGGCCATTATTCTGTCCATAACACCAGTTATTGGCAGCAAGAACCCTACGTAGGCATAGGACCTTCTGCCCATAGTTTCAACGGCCATTCTAGGCAATGGAACGTGGCAAATAATGCCAAATATATGGCAGAGGGTCATTTATTAGCAGAGAAAGAAGAACTCAGCCCAGCCGATCAACTCAATGAATACCTGATGGTCCGCTTGCGAACAAAATGGGGTATCGACCTGAACTATGTGCGGGAGAGCTTCGAAAAAATGGGACAAATTTATCCTGAAAAGGAATTTCAGACCTGGATTGCGAAAGGTTTCGCTCGAATTGAAAATGACAGTTTACTGCTAGAAGGCGAAGGAAAATTAATTGCCGATCGATTAAGCAGTGATATTTTTGTGGTCTAAGGCCTTTTTGTAATTTTACAACCCTATGGCAAAGCGAATCGAATACGATAAGAAATCACCTATCCCCTCCAACGGAAGTAAAAAGTTTGAACGCTTAGCGAAGAAAAGCCCCAAGAAACGCACGTGGCTCAAGAAAATCGGCTTTTTCTTCCTTTACCTATGGATTTTCAGCCTGTTTTCTGTCGTATTTCTCAAATTCTTTCCCGTCTATTTTACGCCAACCATGGCTTCAAGGAAGATTGATGCCCTTTTAGAAGGAAAACCATCCAAGATTCACAGCCAATGGAGCTCGTACAAAAAACTAGACAAAAATGTAGCCATCGCCGTGATAGCCTCAGAAGACCAGGCTTTCCCAGATCACCACGGATTTGATTTTGACGCGATGTGGGGCGCAGTGAAATACAATATGAAGGGCAAAAAAATCCGTGGAGCGAGCACCATTTCGCAACAAGTGGCTAAAAACGTCTTTTTATGGCAAGGCAGAAGCTATATCCGAAAAGGACTGGAAGTATACTTTACGTTCTTGATTGAATTGATCTGGGGAAAAGAACGCATTTTAGAAGTCTATCTGAATGTGGCTGAGACGGGACCTATGACTTTTGGCGTGGAAGCGGCCTGTCGCCAATACTATGGTCACAGTGGAACCGAGATCTCAGCTTCAGAAGCGGCAAGAATTGCGGCCGTATTACCGAGTCCCAATCGCTTTTCCATCGAACATCCATCGGCTTATGTGCGCAAACGTACCTCAGCCATTCAACGCCAAATGAAAGCTTTAGGAGGTAAAAACTACCTGAAGAATCTATAATAACTCGACCGAAGGATCCCAGAAATGGTTGGAGAATTGTTGAATTTGATCGTTTTTGATCGTGAGGCCTTCTGCTTCTAATAATTCCTGCATTCGATTAGCTCCAAAAAAGTTCTTACCAGTCAAAACTCCATTTCGATTTACAACCCGATGAGCAGGAATATTTGCCTGACCGTGCGACGCATTCATCGCCCAGCCCACTAATCTAGCACCTCCTTTGGAGCCTAAATAACCAGCAATAGCACCATAAGTCGACACTTTGCCGGGAGGGATCAACGCTACCACCTGGTAAATTGCTTCAAAATCAGCCATTATTCTTCTTTACGCTCTTCGATCTCTTGGCATAACTCGGCATACCATTTCTCCCCAAATTTGCGAATCAAAGGCTCTTTCAAAAACACATAGATGGGAACACCTAAGGACGCACCATTCGAACACGCATCTGAACAGATAGACCAACGATCATAATTTAAGGCCGTGTAATCGGCTAATTTAGCTAAGCGAATTGGATACAGATGACATGAAATAGGCTTTCTAAAATCCGTCTTTCCTGCAAAATAAGCTTGCTCGATGCCGCATTTCAAATGGCCTTTGTCGTCATATAAAGCATAGGCGCATTCTCTTCCTTTGATTACTGGTGTAGAAAAATCACCGTCGTCATCTTTTACCCAGGCACCCGATTTTTCAATTTCTTTTAACCCTATTTCGGATAAAAAAGGCTTAATATCGTCCTGAATTCGCTCTAAAATCTCTAATTCATCTTCCTCTAACGGAGCACCTAAATCGCCCTCTACGCAGCAAGCGCCTTTGCATTTGGCTAAATCACACACGAAAAATTCGTCTGCTACATCGGAAGAGATTACCGTATCGTCAATTAAAATCATCTGCTTATTTTTGAACCACAAAGGTACATATTATAGTTTATATAGGTAATTTTACACTATGAAATCCCTTTGGATACTTTTATTAATACTTTTAATCTGTTTACCGGTTTTTGCCAAAACTGAGTTTCCCGACTCCCTTTTGATCGGAAACGTAAAGGTATTCATCCATCCTTCTGCTAAATCCATATTAGAAACAGAGCAAAAGCGCTTAGGCAGCAGCAAGAAATTTGTGGAGAGTATGAAGGAAAAAATGCGCTTCTATTTTCCTGTCATGGAGCCTTTATTACAATCAGCAGGCATTCCCAATGAGTTCAAATACCTTTCGGTTCAGGAAAGTGGATTAAATCCGATCGCTGTTTCGAGCTCGCAAGCTGTGGGATATTGGCAATTCAAATCAGGTACTGCGACAGATGTGGGAATGAAAGTGAACGCGAATGTGGATGAACGCAAGCACATTATTGAGGCCACGAAAGGCGCTGCGAACTATTTCACCCGCAATAATCGAGTATTGAATAACTGGGTAGGAACACTTCTCTCCTACCGAGTAGGTTTAGGAACGGCGAAGAAAACGTCCTATGTGATGGATTGGGTGGGAAAATCGGACATTCAGGTGGATTCAAGTACGGATTGGTATGTGCTGCGTTTTTTAGCTTACCAAAAATTCTGGGCAGATGAATTCAAAAAAGATGATTCTCTTGGTATTCAACCAATTAACCAGTCTAAACTGATTTGTTACGATAATTCCTGCGGCAAAAACCTGTATGAAATTGCGGATGAGCTAAATGTCAGCTACGATGATTTGAAGAAATACAATCCATGGATATTGAACGATTACGTGCCTAGCGATAAGAATTACATTATTTATCACCCATCCACAGTTACCTTCTTTGATAACTCTATCCAGATCCCTGAGATTTTACAGCCAGACGATTTTCTGTTACCGCCTAAAAAGAAGTTAGATAACCCGCAGAAGGAATAATCCATCCCGGATAGGAAGTAGTAAAGGCTCTACACGTGGATCATTCGCCACTTTGGTATTGAAATCACGCAAAGCTTGTGTCGATTTGTCTTTAGCCGCTTCCTCAATAATTTTACCGCTCCACAGCACATTATCCACTAAAATAAGTCCTCCTGGACGCATTTTGTCGATAACAAGATCAAAATACAGCGCATAATTACGCTTATCCGCATCGATAAATACCATATCGATAGGGCCTTCAATAGCAGGAATTTCGTGAGCGGCATCCGCGATACGGTAATCAATTTGCTCCTTATAAGGAGAACGATCAAAGAATGAACGCGTAAACGTCTCTAACTCTTCATTCACATCAATCGTAATCAAACGACCACCTGCTTTTAAACCTTCCGCCATACAAAGGGCAGAATAACCGGTATATGTCCCTATTTCGAGGATGAGAGAAGGTTGATAAACTTTGGCAATGAAAGACAAAAAACGCCCCTGCAAATGACCAGAAAGCATCCGAGGTTGCAACACCATCGCGTGCGTCTCCCGAACTAACTCCTTTAACAAGTCATTTTCTGGCTCCGTGTGCAGGCGTGCATATTCCTCTATTCCTTCGTCAATGAATTCCATTATTTAATCCCTGTGTAGAAGAAGTCCAATGAATGATCAGGATCCTGGCTAAGGAAATAATCATCCACCTGAATCGATGAAACAAGTGAATTATTCGACTTAGACATCGATAAGCGACTCATGCGATTCGCGATATCATAAGGTACCTGCAACCAAGTTCTTGGTAATTTATATTGTAAGTTGAAAATATCGAAACGCGTGATTTTCTTGACTGCTACCTTATTTTCCTCATAGTAATCCATCACTTTTTGATTTCCGTGCACCCCTTCCGTAATAACCTCAGAGAAGTGTTTCTTCATCAAGTCGCGTAATTCTGGCGCCAAATATTCACGTACGTGCCATGGATTGCGGGTTAAGGAGAATTTCCTATTCACGGTCGTTAAATACAATTTACCGCCCGGCTTTAACACGCGAGCCGCTTCCGCTAAGAAGAAATCATCGTTCTCGATGTGCTCAATCACTTGAAAAGTCACCACATAATCGAAATGATTCGATGGCAAATCCTTTAATGGAGGTAAGAACATATCGATGAACTTGAACTTAGGATAAGTCTTCGATAAACTCTCCATCAATTCTGTATTCTTATCTACTCCTGTATAGTCACTTACCGCGTCAGCTAATACACCCACACCACGTCCTGTGCCGCATCCAATCTCTAATACATTGCCAGAAAGTAATTGGCTGACGTGGATATAAGGATACAATAAACGTTGGTGAACGGGGTTATCTGAAGGAATATCAGAGGAAGCGATTTCGGTAGTTTTATACATTCTAATAAAGTTAAGAGACAAAGGTAAGGAATTATCTAGCTGAAATGTTAAAAAAAATTCCGACCTTCGTGCAAAATTTCAAGCAACATCGTGTCAGAAGAAAACGCATCAAGACCCCCATTTAAGAGACCATTTAGACATTTTACAGCTCCGGTAACAGACAATAAAGAGTTTGTGTTTGGGGTACAATCTGTTCTAGAAACCCTTCGTTCTGGGAAGGAAATTGATCGTTTATTAGTCCAAAGAGAACTAGGAAACACTGAAATCCTTGATTTAGCCAAAGAAAAAGGCATTCAAGTACAAAAGGTACCTTTGGAGAAATTAAACCGCATTACACGGAAAAATCACCAAGGAGCCATCGCTTTCGTTTCTGCCATTCACTATGCAAAATTAGAGAATGTCATTGCAGACACCTTTGAGAAAGGCGAAATACCCTTTATTTTGATTTTGGACCGCGTTACAGATGTAAGAAACTTCGGTGCTATCGCACGTACAGCAGAATGCGCGGGTGTTCACGCCATTGTTTTACCCTCTCGTGGAGCCGCTCAAATCAACGCAGATGCGATGAAAACATCCTCTGGAGCGTTGAACTTTATTCCCGTATGTAAGGAAGACAGCTTAATCCAAACGATTGACTTTTTGCAAAATTCGGGCTTGCGCGTGGTAGCTTGTACAGAGAAAGCCAAAAGCACGATCTACGAAATAGACTACAAGGACCCGATCGCCATCATTATGGGATCAGAAGAAGATGGAATCACAGACGAAATCATCCGCAAGTCAGATGAGATCGCTAAAATCCCTCAAGCAGGTCAAGTAGGATCACTAAACGTGTCGGTTGCGGCAGGTGTCATTATTTTTGAGACCGTTCGCCAACGTTCTATTTAATTTTTTCGAAGAATCTGGAAAGCCGACGCTTGCGCTGTCGGCAAAATAGTCACGTCTGCAATATTCACGTGTGCTGGAGCTGCGACGATATAACGAATTAATTCTGCCACATCTTCCGCGACTAAAGGTTCGTATCCGGCATATACCGCCTCTGCTTTTGCTTGATCTCCTTTAAAGCGAACCTCGGAAAATTCGGTAGCAACTGCCCCTGGAGCCACATTCGAAACTTTAATCCCAAACGGGTTTAAATCCTGGCGCATCCCCGCTGATAAGGCCTCTACTGCCGCTTTGGAGGCACAATACACATTCCCATTCGGATAAGTTTGCTTTCCTGCAATAGAAGACAAATTAATGATATGACCCGATTTTCTTTCGACCATTCCTTTGATCACTTCCTTAGACACATATAATAAACCGGTCAAATTAGAGGCCATCATCGCATCCCAATCAGCTACATCTCCATCTTGAATAGCAGACATACCATGTGCATTACCCGCATTATTCACCAAGACATCGATATTTTTCCATTCAGCTGGAAGAGATTCAAACGCTTGAATAACCGCAGATTGATCGCTCACATCGAACGTTAATAACGTCGAATAAACCGATAAACTTGCCTGCAGCTCCTCTAAACGTTCCTTTCTTCTACCACAAAGGATTAATTGAAAACCTTCTTTAGCTAAGGATTGAGCAGTGGCGCGACCGATTCCGGAACTCGCACCCGTGATGCAGGCGATTTTTTTCATAGGAATTAATTTTATGCGAAGGTAAGCGCAAAGAGGTGTTCTAAAAAATTTGAGCGTAATTTGTATCCAAATTCAATACCCTATGAACTTTTTAATCGTTGGATTGGGCAACATAGGCCCGCAATATTTATTTACACGCCATAATATTGGATTTATGGCGGTGGATTTTTTGGCCAAACAAAAGGACCTCAACTTCAAAACCGATCGATTAGCCTCCGTTGCTTCTTATAAATTAAAAGGGCACACGATCTACCTGATCAAACCCACCACGTTCATGAACCTGAGCGGTAAGGCGGTGAATTACTGGCTCTCCTATTATAAGATTGAAAAGGAGAACATGCTCGTATTAGTAGATGACTTGGCTATCCCATTCGATACCTTGCGCCTAAAGCCCAAAGGATCATCCGGTGGGCACAATGGCCTTAAAAGTATCGAAGGAGTTCTAGGAGGCACAGAATACCCTCGTTTGCGTATGGGAATTGGTAGCGATTTTGCCAAAGGAAGGCAGGCTGATTATGTCTTAAGTAACTTTTCAGAAGCCGAATTAGAGACAATCCCCTTCATTTTGGACAAAACCGCGGAGATAATAGAAACATTCTGCGTTGAAGGACTCACTAAAACAATGAACAAATACAACCAATGATTGTACTTTTTAAAGAATCTTTGAATTTTTCCGTAATTTTTAAATAAGAATTAATCAAACGATTTAAAATAATAAGCCAAATATTATTCTGCAATACTTCATAAATTATACTAAATATTCTGATTTTGAATTCAAATTCGGAATATACTGAAAAATAACACACAAAATAGACTAAAATAAAGTTTTGACATATTAAAAAAATGCAATAATTTTGCATCGTTGATTTAGATAATAAATATAACAAAAATATGAAGAAGACATTATTATTAGCTAGCTGTTTAATTGGATTAAACCTAGTTGCGGTTGCAGGAGAAGAAGCACGTTCATTTAATCGTTCAAACGATTTATCAGTAAAAACAGAAACATTATCAGAAGTGATCACCTCGTTGATTCGCAAAGACGCTCAACTGAAGAGTGCAAGCGCTGCGAGTTTGACTATATCGATTTTAGAAGATTTCCAAAATAACAAAACAGAGTTCTTAAAAGCTTCTGAGTCAGAAAAAGTGGTTTTCAATCAAACCATCAAAACTATTTCTGAGCAAGGTCAAAATTTTTCAGACACCAAGACGTTAAACTGGATCAAAGAAATTAATCAAACAGCTAAAAAGATCAACCTAGTGTGGTCAATTGTAGGCACTGAACCCGTTATCGATACTAATTTTGATAACAGCTCAGAACAGCAAGAGCACTTGATTGTTATGTTATAAGTAGATTGTTAGTAGTTTTCATAGTTAAATAGGTTTAGAGGTAATCAAAAAAGGTGAAGTTTTTAACTTCACCTTTTTTTTATTTTTTTTGCACTAAACTTATAAAATATCCACTAAAGCATTATATTTGTATAAATTTTCATAGTTAAATAGGTTTAGAGGTTAAACAAATAAGGCCAGAAGTTTCTTCTGACCTTATTTTTATTTTATACCAACCTGAAAATGAGGACCTAATTAACAGCCCCTCCATTCCAAATTTGTTTGTTAGGTTGCACTAATGCCAGACTTCCGTCTGCATCTTCTGCCATCAAAATCATCCCCTCACTCTCAATTCCCATCATTTTACGCGGCGCTAGATTTGCTAAAAAGGTCACCTGCTTACCTACAAGATCTCCCGGTGCGAAATGCTCTGCAATACCAGATAGGATCGTTCTAGTCACAAAACCATCATTCACCTGAAGCTTTAACAGCTTCTTACTCTTCTCCATCTTCTCTGCCGCAACAATTTCACCGATGCGAATATCCATTTTGGCAAAATCATCAAAAGCCACCGTCTCTTTTAGAGCTGGCACCGTTTTAGTCGCTAATTCCATCTGCGCTTTCGTTTGAACTAATTTATCTACCTGCTTTTGAACCGCTTCATCTTCTATTTTCTCGAATAACAAGCCCGGATTTTTTAAGGTTGTCCCTGCAGCAATCACCTCAAAATAACCAATACTTGACCACTCAAAGCTCTCCATACCTAGCGCAGTACGCAATTTCTGAGCACTAAATGGAATGAATGGCTCTAAGGCAATACTTGCTTGAGCGACTAACTGCACGGCATAATTCAAAACCGTTCCAGCCTTCGCCGGATCTTCTTTCATGATTTTCCAAGGCTCCGCTTCCGCTAAGTATTTATTACCTAATCGAGCAATCTCCATCGCTAACACAAGTGCATCGCGGAATTTATAATTTTCTAATGCTACCGCTAGTTTAGCTGGAATTTCAGCCACCGCCGCCATTAAATCAGCTTCTAATCCTGTTCCTTCACTTTTAGGAGGCACAACAGAATCAAAGTTTTTATCAATTAATACAAAGGCCCGATTCACGAAATTGCCTAAAATGGCGACTAATTCGGAGTTGTTTTTGGTCTGAAAATCAGCCCACGTAAAATCGGCATCTTTCGTTTCTGGACTGGAAGCCGTCAACGCATACCGCAATACGTCCTGCTTGCCCGGGAAATCCACTAAATATTCATGTAACCAAACCGCCCAATTACGCGAGGTAGAAATCTTATCCCCTTCCAGGTTCATGAATTCATTCGCCGGCACCTGATCCGCTAATTGATAACCTCCGTGCGCCATACACATGGCGGGGAAGATCAAACAATGGAACACAATATTGTCTTTCCCAATAAAATGCACGATGCGGCTATCCTTCGCCTTCCAATACGTCTCCCATTCCGGCGTTAATTGCTTTGTCATCGAGATATATCCGATGGGAGCATCAAACCACACATAGAGCACTTTGCCTTCCGTATCTGGCAAAGGAATAGGCACACCCCAGTTCAAATCACGCGTCATCGCACGAGGCTTCAAGCCTTCCTGCAACCAGGATTTAACCTGACCCGTCACATTCGACTTCCATTCTGGGTGTGAATTAATATATTTTTCTAATTCCGGCTGCCATTGATCTAAAGGCAAAAACCAGTTTTTGGTCGGCTTTAAAACAGGTTTAGAACCACTCAAAGCCGATTTAGGATTCAATAATTCTGTAGGAGAAAGCGTCGTTCCACACTTTTCACACTGATCGCCATAGGCGCCTGGCTGCTTACAAGAAGGACAATCGCCCGTGATATAACGATCCGCCAAGAATTGTTTCGCTTCTTCATCATAGAATTGCTCCGTCACTTCCTCGATAAATTTCCCTTCGTTATATAATTTCAAAAAGAACTCTTGAGAAACTTCGTGATGTACTGGATCAGAAGTTCTTCCATATATATCAAATGAAATGCCGAATTGCTCGAACGAATCCTTGATTTCTTTATAATAATAATCGACTACTTGCTGAGGTGTCTTCCCTTCTTTCGCAGCCTTAATGGTAATAGGCACGCCATGCTCATCTGTTCCAGACACGAAAATCACGTCCTTTTTCTGCAAGCGCAAATAGCGCACATAGATATCTGCAGGTAAATAACATCCGGCCAAGTGACCGATGTGAATAGGTCCATTCGCATAAATTAACGCTGCAGTAACGGTAGTCCGTGAAAAGTCTGACATAAAATTGGGTAAAATGAAAGCACAAAAATAGGCAAAAACATTCATTGAAATAATCGATTTACCTATTGCGCATCAAAAAAATATGACTATCTTTGCACACAATTTAAAAAAACAGACAAAAGAAAATGTTAATTATTTCGATAAAAGAGAACGAATCAATTGATAAGGCTTTAAAGCGCTTCAAGAAGAAATTTGAAAAAACAGGTGTAGTAAAAGAACTACGTAGAAGATCTGCTTTCGAAAAACCTTCTGTAGGTCGTCGTAAAGAAATGATTCGTGCTGCTTACAAGCAAATCACTTACGGAAATATTAATAACTAATTTCCTATACAATCTTTAAAGGAATTGACTAATTTCGATGATGAATCGTGAATTAGTCAATTTTTTTTTGGACCACCTGTCCATCGAAAGGCGCCTCAGTTCGCATACAATTACCTCCTACTCCACTGACTTAGAACAGTTTAGCGCTTTCATCGCTCCTACGGAGCTATCACAAGTCCAAGCGTTAACCATTCGAAAATGGCTCATCAGTTTATCCGATGATTCCATACAAAACCGCAGTATTAACCGCAAATTAGCCACACTTCGCACCTTTTATAAGTACCTTTTAAGAACAGGAAAAATCGCAGAAAATCCCATGACCTCTATTCGGATGGTCAAAACCACCAAAAAAATACCCCAATTTGTCCGGGAATCAGAGATGGAAAACCTGGTGAATAACCGGAAAATCGCCATGAATTTCAGCGAGGCGAGAGACGAACTTATCCTATTTTTACTTTACGGAACAGGAATTCGTCTGGCAGAATTGATTTCTCTACAAAACAATCAAGTCAATCTAGCGGCTAAAACAATCCGAGTAATCGGAAAGCGAAATAAGGAACGGATGATTCCTATTCCTAGCTTACTTGTTGACTTAATAGCAACGTATCGCAGCTTTTGCACAGTAGAACACGCCCATTTACTACTCACAGATAAAGGGGAACCCTTGTACCCGATGTTTGTGCAACGCTTAGTGAAGAAAAACCTAGGGGAATTTAGTCAGCTAGAGAAGCTTTCTCCACACGTATTGCGTCACACCTATGCGACACACCTTTTGAACAAAGGGGCGGATTTGAATGCCATCAAAGAGTTATTAGGACATGCGAATTTGGCAGCTACGCAAGTATATACCCATAACTCGATGGAGAAAATGAAAGCGATCTACTTACAAGCGCATCCGAAGGCCTAATCGGCTAAAACAACTGGACCTTTTTGGTTGATTTGAGAAACATATTGCTCTGATCCAATACCCAAGGCGGCAAATTCTGCGGCCATCGCTTTCGCTACTTTTTGGGCAGTTTCTTCTCCTTTAGATAAGGCAAATAACGAAGGTCCAGAACCTGAAATGGAACAACCTAGCGCACCGCTAGCAATCGCAGCAGCTTTTACTTCCGCAAAACCAGGGATTAAGATCGCTCGAGAGGGCTCGATGATCACATCGACTAAGGAACGACCAATCAGCTCATAATCGGGCAATAGTAACCCTGCTACTAGTCCGGCAACATTCCCCATTTGGGTGATGGTAGTGGCCAATGAGATTTCTTTATCTAAAATTCCGCGCGCATCTTTCGTATTCACCTCGATTTGCGGGTGGACAATACTCGCATATAGATCTGCAGGCACAGGCACTTGAATGATATCTAAGGGATCGTAGGAACGAATGACAATAAAGCCTCCTAAGAGCGAAGGACCTACGTTGTCTGCGTGCGCGGAGCCGCAGGCGACGCGCTCGCCTTCCATCGCGAAGGGCAAGAGGTCCTTTTGTGATAAAGGGCGGCCCATTAATTCATTTGCTGCAAAAACGCCCGCAACCGCTGAAGCAGCTGAAGACCCTAAGCCGGAGCCTAAAGGCATATCTTTATGCAGCGACAATTCAAATCCTTGATCTTCGCGACCGATATGTGCTAAGTACTTTTGGATGGCAATACCAGCGGTATTTTTCTCTACAGCCTTAGGCAAACGGCCATCATCCCCTGTGATTTCTTTAATAACGATTCCTGGAGTCGCTTTCTTTTCTAACACGACCTCATCTCCAGGATGATTCACAGCAAAGCCGAAGATATCAAATCCACAAGCTACATTCGCTACCGTCGCTGGCGCATATACGCGTATCTTTTCCATATTATGCGAGATGACTACCGATGGATACAATATCTGCAAAAACACCCGATGCAGTCACTTCAGCTCCAGCACCAGGCCCTTTAATCACTAAAGGACGGTCATGGTAACGCTTTGTGGTAAAGGCAATCACATTATCAGCCCCATCCATTTGGTAGAATGGATGAGCTGGACCGACAGAACGCAAACCGATGGTGATTTTTTGGTCTTCTAAACAAGCGATGTAACGTAAAACTTCGCCTTTCGCAGCAGCCTCATTCACCAATTTCTCGAAGAAATCATTGGCCTTATCTATCTCCTCGAAGAAGGCATCCACCGTGGGAGCTGCCTCACAAGCCGGAGGAATGATCTTTTCTATGGTTATATCAGAGAATTCTAATTTCAATCCAATCTCGCGGCTCAAAATCAAAATTTTACGCGCCACATCCATTCCACTTAAATCTTCGCGAGGATCAGGTTCCGTATACCCTTTTTGTTTGGCCGTACGTAATACTTCACCGAATGACTTCCCTGGCGTAAATTGATTGAACAAGAAAGATAGAGTACCGGATAAAATTCCTTCAATTTTCTCAAAGCGATCCCCAGAAGCAATCAAACCTTGAAGGGTATTAATTACTGGTAAACCAGCCCCCACATTCGTCTCATACAAGAACTTAACTCCCTTAGCTAGAGCTGTTTGATGCAATTGTGCATACAAATCATAAGGCCCTGAATTAGCCACCTTATTAGGTGTTACGACCGAAATATTGGACTGGAATAAGCCTAAGTAATTTGTATAAATCTCTTTGTTCGCTGTACAATCTGCGAAAATGGAATTAGGCAAGTTTAAAGCTTTGATTTGGGAAATAAATCCAGCTAAATCGGCTGGTTCGCCTGCGGATTCCAACAAGCTCAAAGCTTGATCTAACTCAATTCCTTCCTCTTTTAATACTTGTTTGCGGCTATTCGCGATTCCGATTAACCTAATTTTAATGCCTTTGTATTTGGCCAAATAATGCTCCTGACCAATAATTTGCTCAATTAAAGTCTTTCCGATTAAACCCGCACCCACTAAATAGAGATGTAATGTTTTAATCTGAGAGAAGAAGAACGTCTCATGAATAACATTCAAGGCCTTAGAAAGGTCCTTATTTTCAATGACGACTGAGATATTTAACTCCGATGAACCTTGTGCTGTAGCGACAATATTGATCCCGTTTTTCCCTAAAGAGGAGAACAACTTTCCACTCACACCGGTGTGCTTACGCATCCCCTCACCCACTACAGCAATAACTGATAAATCTTTTTGGATATCAATTCCCTCAATGTCACCCGCTGCCATTTCAGCCGCGAATTCTTTTTCAAGTATTTTTCGCACTTTATCTGCCACAGAAGGATCAATGGCAAAACAGATGCTGTGCTCAGAAGAGGCTTGAGAAATCAAGACAACTGATATTTTTTCGCGGGCTAAAACCGTAAATAATTTGGCAGAAACCCCAGCTACTCCGATCATCCCTGAACCTTGTAAATTAACTAACGCAAGCTGGTCAATCGACGAAATTCCTGTGATAATGTAAGGACTCCCTGTAGGCTCTTTACTAACCACGGTGCCTTCAAAAGAGGGGTTAAACGTATTAAGTACCCGAATATGGATATTCTTTGCGAAAGCAGGCTGTAAAGAAGGAGGATAAATGACTTTAGCCCCAAAATGAGTCAATTCCATTGCTTCCGCATACGAAATCGAAGGAATTGTAAAAGCTGATTTCACTTTTCGCGGATCAGCTGTCATCATTCCGTCTACATCTGTCCAAATTTCAATCTCTTTTACCCCTAAAGCAGCACCAATTACCGAAGCGGTATAATCAGATCCACCGCGACCCAAGGTTGTTGTCTCCCCTTTAGCATTAGACGCAATAAAACCGGTAACTAAACCAATTTTACCCTTATTCGCTTCAAAATAACTAGAAATCAACGGATTAGTCACCGCAAAATCTACTTCGGAATGACTAAAAGAACTATTCGTTTTAATAATTTCCCGAGCATCTACATAGAAAACGGGAAGACCTTTTTGCTGTAAAATGGCAAAGATTAAATAAGTGGATAATCGCTCCCCAAAACTAACTAACGCATCAGAAGTCTTAGGCGATATCTCTTTAATCAAGTTTATTCCTTTCAACACATCCCGCAATTCATTCACCAAAGTCCGCACATGTGCGATCACTTGGCTCTGACCTGTCACCGGAATAAAATGCTTAATTACGTCGAAATGACGTGTTTCAATCGTCTCAATCAGGGTATTTACCGTGCTTTTCGGCTGAGCAGCCAGTGTGCCCGCTTCCAACAAATGATTGGTCACACCGCTCATCGCAGAAAAGACAACAGCAAAATCTGTGGAGGATTTCCCGTTTGACTCGATAATCGCCAAAACGGATTGAATGCTTTCGATGCTACCACAACTGGTCCCACCGAATTTTAGGATTTTTTCCATTAATTAAGAAAACAAAATGATTCTCAACTCTACAAACAGTTGAGATATAGGACAAATATACGATTTTAGGCCGTATTTTGCCCAAAAAATCGGTGTTTTCTATTTTTTCTTTTCCGCAGCCATCACCATTGACAACTTCAATTTAGCTGCCAGGTCATAGATATTGGTTAATTCTTGAACTGTCTGATTTCGATCCATTCGAACTACTAAAGTCACCGCTTTTTTAGAAGTCACCTCATTCGAAAGTTCAGTCTCTAAGTTCACGACATCTACTAAACGATCATCGATATAATAGTTCAATTTTTCGTCCACAGTTAAACGAATCACTTCATTCGCAGGCGTAGGCATGGGCTTTGCCGTCTCAGGCAAAAGCAATTTGATTGCATCCGGCGAAGCTAACGTCGAGATCATTAAAAAGAACATCAATAGAAAGAAAAGAATATCCGCTAGGGCTCCTGTTTCTACCTCCGATGCTTCTCTGGCTCTTTTTCTGAAGTTCATCGAATTAGGCTTTAGACGCTGGTTTGTGAAGAATATCTAAGAAATCAATGGCTGTAATTTCCATTTTATTAATCGTACGGTCAATCATCGTCGTCAATAACGTATACAAAACATACGCAATAATACCCACGATCAATCCCGACGCAGAAGTCACCATCTTCTCATAAATACCACCGGCAATCGTTGAAATATCAATTTTATTCGAGATAGAGATGTTATGGAAAGTACGAATCATACCCGTCACCGTTCCCAAGAATCCAAACATCGGGGCAATACGCGCGATAGCACTCAGAATCCCTAAATTCTTCTCCATGTTGTAGATTTCTACTTTGGCCTTATTTTCAATCGCCGCTTCAATATCACGTATAGGAGAACCTAAACGGGATAAACCTTTTTCCAAAAGCTTCGCAATCGGATAAGAAGTCGCTTTGCAAAAATTAATCGCCCCTTGCACATTCCCAGCCTGCAACATGTCGTTGATCGTGTGTAAAAAATTCTCATCTAATTTTGCTGTCTTGCGAATGTATAAATAGCGCTCAATAAACAAGAAAACGGCCGCAGCAAACAGGAAACCGATAGGATACATCACATATCCCCCTTTTCCTAATAAGTCTAACACCGAAAATTCTTCTACGACTACTTTAGTCACTTCTTGAACGGGACCAGAAGCATTAACGATAGAATCTGCTACTGCAGAAGAAAGAGAATCGACGGTCGCACCCGCCTGAAGTAAAATAGTTGCTAGCGATAAAGCCATAGGATGAATTGATTAATCTTATTAACTACAAGTTTACACTTTTTTTTTGAAATTCTAAGGCTGACTTACGGAAGATTGGAGTTCTGTAAACCAAAATCCTTCCTTCAAACTATACGACGAAAACCAAAGCTCCTTTATCTCCAATTCCCGGAGCACTTTCTCCACTAAAAAAGTAGCATAAGGGAATATACTTGCCCTGAACGCCTTCATTCCTGGATAATCCACCCGATCTTCATAGGGCAAAGCATCTAAAGTTGTCTTATGCTGCAAAAACACGTCAACATCGATTTCACAAGAGGCCGGAGCTCCACCAGGCCTATTCTCTAATTCCAAAATAGTTTCGAAAGCCCCCGCAGCTCCGATCAAAACGCTGGGCTTTGCCTCGCGACAAGCTTCCAAAAGCGAAATCATTTCCTTCGAAACATACGCATCTAAACCTCCTACTACAGAGAGATTAAACTCATTATCTACCGAAAAAAGCGATTTCAACCGTAATCCCCCTATTTCTAAACTCACTCGATATAATACCTGTTCACCTTTAAATAAGATAAACTCCACACTTCCCCCGCCTATATCCATCACCAAACTTGTTTTCTCCCAACGTTCGGGCAAGGAATTTCGTATGCCGGCATAAATATATTCAGCTTCTTGGATTCCATCGATGATGCGAATCTGAATCCCTAATTCGTTAAAGACTCGGTCCAGAAAAGCACTTGCATTAGAGGCTCGGCGTAGAATGCTCGTCCCGATGGCATAAAAATCACGTAAATCCCCACCTTTGGTGAGAAAAACCTGCTTAAATTCAGCTAGACAGGCGATTGCCCGATCCATCGCATCAGCTTGCAAAGTCACTTCTTCCATCGCCCCCATCCCTAAACCGACCGGTCGTTGCAAGTGCTCCTCCACCAGAAAGGCAGCCAAGGGAGAAATCAATAATTGAAAAGTGTTCGTACCGAGGTCCGCAATGGCGCAGATTTTTGACATTATCAGATGTTTGGAACAAAATTAAGCCGAAAAGGCGTTCAAGAATAAATAATATTCTTTATTTTAGTGAAAATGTATCCAAAAAAATGCTAGATCCCGAATTCGACGAGAACAAAGAAGACATTCAATCTTCCGTTCAACGGTACGAGAACATGATTAATCAGCAAGAAAACGCGTTTTTCGATGCAGAAACTTTGGAACAAATCGCAGAACACTACTTCGTGCAGTCGCGTTTTGACCAAGCCTTAGAAGCGGTGGATTTAGGCCTCAGCCATTACAGTTACTCGCTGGAATTAATTACCCTGAAAGCACAAATTTTAGGCGAAATGCAGAAGCCAGAAGAGGCAATGGAATTAATTGAAAATGCCATTTTACTCTTCCCCAATGACATCGAATTAACGCTCGTAAAAGGTTATTTACTCAGCCAGTTAGGGCAACACGAAGAATCCATACAACTTTTTCTAGCTTCTTTAGACCGAACTGAAGAAAAAGATGAGGTCTATTTTCGCATCGGCCTAAGCTACCAAGCCTGGGGCAAACCTCGTGAGGCGGTAGATATGCTGAAGAAATGTTTAGAACTCAATTCAGAAAATGAAAATGCGCTAGTGGAGCTGGCTAATTGTCTAGATGAAATCGGGAAAATCGAGGAAAGTATCCCCTATTACAAGCAATTCATCGACGCAGATCCCTTTTCATTTACAGCCTGGTACAATTTAGGTATTGCTTATTCGAAGCTAAAGCAGTTTGAAAAAGCGATTGATGCCTACGAATATTCCCTGGCCATTGAACCTACCTTTGGGTCCTCCTTATTCAATCTGGGGAATACCTACATGAATATTCAGGAGTATGCGAAGGCGGAAGAATCTTATCAGCTTTGTTTAAAATACGATGATCCGAATCCGGAACTTTATTGCTGTTTAGGCGCTAGTATTGAGCGTCAACGTCGTTTTGACGAGGCTTTAACTCACTACAAAGAGGCGATTAAGGTCGACCCTCTTTGGGATGAAGGCTATTATGGTCTAGCCGTTTGCTTGACTGAACTGGACAAGTGGTTTGAGGCCTTGCATTTTCTGAAGAAAGCACTGAAATTAAATGATACGAATCCTCTGTATTGGACAGGTTTAGCGGACGTAGAGGCCTACCTAGGCAATCCTGTGTCTTCTGATGAGGCATATGCCAAATCCGTAGATCTAGACTCCTTCTTCGCTCCCACTTGGGTGAAATGGGCACAATTGCACTATGATTTGAATGATTTCGAAAAGTGTGCCGAAATAATGCTTTCCGCCATCGATGAACTGCCAGAAGAAGCAGATTTATATTACCGCGCGGCGATCTTCTTAATTAAAGCAGGTCAATTCAAGGAAGCCTTTCATTTCTTAGAATCCGGTCTTCTTTTAGATTATGATAAACACGAAATTATTTTCGAGTATTTCCCAAACATGGAAACACAAAAGGCGATTTACAAGTTAATCCAGCAATACAAGAAATAATTTTTGCCGTTCATCATTTTATCAGCATCACCGATTTAATTAATTTTTAATTTTCTATTCTAAAAACAAAATACCCCTATGAAGAAAATTATTCTATCGGGTTTACTACTTTGTCTTTTGCAACCTGCATTAGCTCAGCCTAAACCCACTCCAACCACACAAAAGGCATCTGCTAGCCTTCCCATACCTGAAAAGGTAACGGAAGCGGAAGGAATTACGGAATACAAATTAGCCAATGGCTTAAAAGTATTGTTATTTCCAGACCCATCGAAGCAAACCATTACCGTTAACATCACCTATTTAGTAGGTTCTCGTCATGAGGGCTATGGTGAAACAGGTATGTCCCACTTGTTAGAGCACATGGTGTTCAAGGGTACAAAAGAAAAACACAAAGAAGTAGCGAAAGAGATCTCTGATCATGGTGCTCAATTCAACGGAACCACTTGGTTAGACCGTACGAACTACTTCGAAACATTCGCTTCAACGGATGAAAATCTAGATTGGGCTTTAGATATGGAGGCTGATCGCATGATCAACTCTCGTATCTCGAAGAGCGAATTAGAGACCGAAATGACGGTAGTTCGCAACGAATTCGAGCGCGGAGAAAACGATCCAGGGAGTGTTTTAATGGAGCGTATCGTTTCTACCGCTTTCTTATGGCATAACTATGGCAACTCCACTATCGGTGCTCGTTCTGACATCGAAAAAGTGCCTATCGAAAACTTACAAGCTTATTATCGTAAATACTACCAGCCAGACAACGCGGTTTTGTTAGTGGCAGGTAAGTTTGACCCAATTAAAACATTAAAGTTAGTTAACGAGAAATTTGGAATTATTCCACGTCCTGAGCGTGTTTTAACGCCTACTTTCACGGCTGAACCTACACAAGATGGAGAAAGAGAAGTGTCTCTTCGCCGCGTGGGTGATGTGCAAGTTGTAGGTATGGCCTACCATATTCCTTCTGGCTTACATCCTGATTATGTGGCGGTAGATGTGATGGCTGATTTATTGACAGATGCACCATCAGGACGTTTATACAAGGCATTAATTGACACGAAGAAGGCAAGTAGCCAGTTTGGATTCTCCTTCCAATTAAAAGAGCCAGGATTAATTTATTTCGGCGCGGAAGTTTTAAAAGAGAAATCTGTGGACTCTGTTCGTCAGATTATGTTTAATACTATTGAGAATTTTGCCAAAACTCCTCCAACTAAGGAAGAAGTCGATCGCATCAAGACCAAAGGCATTAAAAATATTGAGTTATTATTAAACAATGCACAACGTGTGGGCGTAGGTCTATCAGAATACATCGCACAAGGTGATTGGCGTTTATTATTCCACACACGTAATGAATTAGAGAAAATAACTCCTGAGGATATTCAGCGTGTGGCAGCAGCTTACTTCAAATCTTCTAACAGAACATCTGGAACTTTCTATCCTACCGAAAAACCAGAACGTGCAGAGATTCCAGAGGCGAAAGACGTAGCTACGATTTTAAAAGACTTCAAGCCAAAGGCAGCAGTAAGCCAAGGTGAGGCTTTTGATCCATCTCCAGCTAACATTGATGCACGCACGAAGACGGAGAAAATCGGTGGAGTTCAATTAGCGCTATTAGCTAAGAAAACACGTGGTAATTCAGTTTATGCGCGTATGACTTTACGTTTTGGTGATGAAAAATCATTAATGGGAACAGTGACAGCAGCTGACTTAGCAGCTGATATGTTAACAAAAGGTACAGCGAAACACACACGTCAACAATTCCAAGACGAATTAGACAAGTTAAAAGCGCGTGTAAGTATTTCTGGAGGTGCTACTCAAGCCAACGTTTCTATCGAGACGACGCGCGAGAATTTAATTCCGGCTTTAAAATTAGTAGCTGAAGCATTAAAGCAACCCGTTTTCCCAGCAGCTGAATTTGAGAAATTAAAGCAAGAGAACTTAACCGCTATTGAAGGCCAAAAAAGTGAGCCACAAGCAAAAGGTTCAGAAGCTTTAGGTCAATTAAGAGCGGGTCACTATGATAAGAAAGACGTTCGTTACCAACCTACGATGGCGGAGCAAATCGCTAATTATGGTGCGGTTAAATTAGAAGAGTCTGTTAATTTCTACAAGAGCTTCTATGGCGCATCTGATGCAACATTCTCTGCAGTAGGTGATTTTGATGAAAAAGAATTGAAAGATGTAATTACAGCAGAATTTGCTAACTGGAAGTCTCCGAAGCCTTACAAACGCGTTCAGGATGTATTCAAAGAGACGGGAGGAAAAGCGATCTCCATCGAAACGCCGGATAAAGCAAATGCCTTCTTCTTAGCTTATCAACCGTTAAAAATTTCTGATAGCGACCCTAACTATGCTGCGTTGGAATTATCTAACTACATGTTAGGTGGTGGTAGTGGTTTAAGCTCCCGTTTAATGAACCGTATTCGTCAAAAAGACGGTTTATCTTACGGTGTAGGTTCACAATTTGTGGCTAGTCCTTTAGACCAAAGCGGCGCGTTTATCGGCTATGCGATCTATGCACCAGAGAACCTAGCGAAGCTTGAATCTGCTTTCAAAGAGGAAATTGAAAAAGTATTGAAAGAGGGTTTCACTCAGAAAGAAATCGACGAAGCGAAGAAATCTTGGCTACAATCTCGTCAAGTGACGCGTTCTCAAGATAATGCATTAGTGGGAAGCTTGAACAGCAACTTGTTCTTAGGCCGTAACATGAAATGGTCTGAAGAATTAGAGAACAAAGTGAAGAGCTTAACCCCAGCACAAATTCAAGAAGCAACTCAAAAATCAATCGACTTATTGAAGATGTCCTTCATTAAAGCGGGTGACTATGAAGGTGCTGCGAAGAAAATGGCTGAGAAAGCCAAAAATAATACGTCAGAATCAGGAGCGATGGGCGGTGCACCAAAGCAATAATACTTACTGAAAGGATATAAAAAAAGGGAGCTCCTGATGGAAGCTCCCTTTTTTATGGTATTAATATTAACAAAACTCGTCAAATACACCTTCTAAATGTCCAGCAATCATATCTGCTGAACGACCTTCAATGTGGTGACGCTCTACGAAATGAACTAACTCGCCATCTTTGAACAAAGCAATCGATGGAGATGAAGGAGGGTAAGGTAAAGTATACTCACGTGCTTTTTGAACTGCTTCTGGATCTACACCCGCGAAAACCGTCACTAATTGATTAGGTTTCTTCGCTGATGAAGCTACTGCGTGTTTTACACCTGGACGAGCTGTAGAAGCTGAACATCCACAAACTGAGTTAAAAAATACCAAGGTAGTACCTGGCTTAGCCATCACGTCTTCCACTTCTGAAGCTAACTTCAATTCTTGGAAACCTCCGGCAACGATATCCATCCGCATAGGATGTACTAAATGTTCTGGATACATATATTTTTATATTAGATTTTAAATTAAACGCAATTACATAAAACCAAGTTCCAATTTGGCCACTTCAGACATCATATCCTGCTCGTAAGGAGGATCAAATGTTAATTCTACTGAGACTTCCGCAATACCTTCTATCTCTCTCACTGCTTTTTCAATATCCACCGGAATACTCTCTGCAGATGGGCAAGAGGGTGAAGTTAGAGTCATTAAGATATACACGTTATTGACCGGAAAAATCTTGATTTCATAGATTAATCCGAGCTCGTATACATCCACTGGGATTTCTGGATCATAGACGGTTTTGATCGCCTTGATCACTTCTTCCTTTAATTCTACCTCATTCATTTGACTTGAATTTTCCATACTAAATAATCGCTTAAGAGAAGGCCAACGCATAATGTTGCATTTGTTTTACCATGGAAACTAATCCGTTTGATCTGGTTTGGGCTAAATGCTGGCTCATACCAATTTGCTCGATAAAGTATAAATCCGCGGCTAAAATCTCCGCTGGCGTGTGATTCGACAAAACCCGAATCAACATCGATATCATTCCTTTCACAATAATGGCCTCAGAATCCGCCTGAAAAACGACTAAATCGCCTTGCTTTTCGGCGTGTAACCAAACACGGCTTTGGCAGCCTTTAATCACATTTTCCTCCGTTTTTAAGGCATCTGACATAGGCTCTAACTTCTTACCTAGGTCAATTAAATATTCGTATTTATCCGCCCAATCTTCAAAAAGACCGAACTCTTCAATTAATTCCTCTTGTATTTCATTAATCGACTTTCCCATTATCCTAACATCTGTAAGGTTTTCTCTAAACAAAGTACAAAACGATCGATCTCCTCGAACGTATTGTAGAAAGCAAAGGAGGCACGGCACGTACCCACTAACTCGTAGCGCTGCATCAATGGCTGCGCACAGTGATGTCCGGTACGTATCGCAATGCCAAATTTATCTAATAACACCCCAATATCTTGCGGGTGAACTCCGTCAATCACAAATGAAATAACGGCGATCTTTTCAGGAGCTGTACCCACGATACGTAAACCAGGAATCAATTGCAATTTTTGTGTAGCATAGGCTAAAAGCGCCTCTTCTTGCGCGGCTAAAGCTTCCGAAGGGATAGCCTGAACATAGTCCAAAGCAGCCCCAAATGCGATTACATCTGCAATATTAGGCGTTCCTGCCTCAAATTTATAAGGTAATTCGTTGTAGGTCGTACCCGAAAAACTCACCTCTTTAATCATCTCTCCTCCTCCTTGGTAAGGCGGCATCGACTCTAATAAATCACGCTTTCCGTACAAAACTCCCACACCCGTAGGGCCGAAAAGTTTATGCGCAGAAAACACAAAGAAATCCATATCCAAGGCTTGCACATCTACGGCTAAATGCGCAACTGATTGTGCTCCATCAATTAATACCTTAGCCCCTACTTCATGTGCCAAAGAAATAATCTCAACAATGGGATTAATCGTCCCAATCGCGTTAGAAACGTGATTGACTGCGACTAATTTGACTTTGGGATTCAATAAAGCTTTATAAGCTTCGATATCTAAAACACCGGCATCACTCACCGGAATCACCTTGATCTCTGCTCCTTTTTCCTCCGCAATCATCTGCCAAGGCACAATATTCGAGTGATGTTCAAGGTTAGAAACAATAATTTGATCTCCTTTACCGACGTTCGCACGTCCAAAAGTTTGGGCTACTAAATTAATCCCTGCTGTCGTCCCCGAAGTGAAAATAATCTGATCTGTGGAAGGAGCATTCAAAAAGGCCGCTAGCTTTTTTCTAGTCAACTCATAAGCGGTTGTTGCACGTTCTGCCAAGGTGTGAATACCTCGGTGAATATTCGCATTATCCTGCTCATAATAAGCTGAAAGCGCATCAATGACAGCTTTCGGCTTTTGAGTGGTCGCTGCATTATCAAAATAAATCAATGGGGCCTTGTTCACCTGCTGATGTAAAACAGGGAAATCGGCTCTAATTTGATCTATATTCAATGTTTCCGTCATGATTAAATCGATAAGGAAGTCTGGATTTTTGAAATAATTTTATCTGTCAAACGCAACTTCGTTTCCTCGTGTGTTACGCGATCGATCACCTCTTGAACAAAAGCGAGTAACAATAAAGTTCGCGCATTCGCTAAAGAAATACCTCTTGAACGTAAATAGAATAAAGCTTCTTCGTTCAATTGACCTGTCGTCGTTCCATGGGAACATTTCACATCATCCGCCCAAATCTCTAATTGAGGCTTCGTATTCATCGTAGCACGAGTAGACGCAAGGACGTTTTTGCAACTTTGGAAAGCATTGGTCTTTTGCGCATCTGGACGCACAAAAATTTTACCATTGAACACTCCAGTCGCGTTTCCTAGTAACACGCCTTTGTATAATTCATGCGATTCGGAGTTCGGTTTGCGGTGATCTACCACCGTGTGAGAATCCATTAATTGATCTTCTCCTGGCACGTACAGGCCATTCAGATTCGAAACCACATTTTCGCCATCGCTGTAGAAATGCAGATTATTACGTAAATAAGCCGCATTCAGGGAGAATGTAAACAAATCAACCTGACTATTCGAAAGCTGAGTGATAAACGTATGATCGATGTGGGTCGTGTTTTGGGCCAAATCTTGCTCCTTCACATAGGTCAAATTCGCCTTCTCACTCACATATATTTCTTGTACAAAATTGGACAAAACCTCCGCAGAACCCGCTATTGTAAAGGCACGCTCGATTAAGGTTAAGGAAGCATCTGGTTCTAGATAGACGATTAAACGACTTTGAACCGCTGAGGCTTTTGCCACCGATAAAATATAATCGTGTGTAATTGCCTGATCAACTGAAACACCTGCTTTTACCCATAAAACCTGCGTATTTAGGGTAAGCGCTATGTTTAAATCGTACAATGAGTTCTGATCTAAAATAGGCAAACGTTGCTCCCAAGTAGCTGCAAACGTTGGATTAGCTGCAATGAAAGCATCAAATGAAATGAATTCTACCCCTGCAGGCAATACGCCATGAAAACGAGTGTTCCCATTTTGCGTTTGTAGACTCGCTGAGGAGGTTTCATTTAAAGGAGCAGGTGTCCAATCTAGGTCTTTTTCATTCCACGATTTCAAGGACGCATACTTCCATTCTTCCCATTTGTTGGTAGGAAATCCTTTGGCTTTAAAACGATCTAAAGCCTCTTTCTGAGCCGACGAAGTTAATTCTGTATACAACATCTTATTCTCCTAAAGCTGAAATGATCCAATCATACCCACGCTCTTCTAATTCAAGCGCTAATTCTTTCCCACCTGATTTCACGATCTTTCCCTTGTACAAAACGTGTACAAAATCCGGTACGATGTAGTCCAAAAGACGTTGGTAGTGAGTCACCACAATCGTCGCGTTATCTGGGGATTTCAATTTATTAACTCCTTCTGCCACGATACGCAAAGCATCGATATCCAAACCAGAGTCTGTTTCATCCAAAATAGCCAACTTAGGTTCTAAGACTGCCATTTGGAAAATTTCATTTCTCTTCTTCTCACCTCCTGAAAATCCTTCATTTAAGGCACGAGACAACAAACTTTGATCAATATTCACATAGCTCATCTTCTCTTTGAACATTTTCAAAAATTGAACAGCATCTAATGGCTCTTCGCCGCGGTATTTGCGAATTTCGTTTACCGCTGACTTCATAAAGTTCGTTGTAGATACCCCTGGAATCTCCACAGGATATTGAAAAGCAAGGAATAAACCCTCTGCTGCACGTTCTTCCGGAGCTAAATCCAATAAATCTTTACCCAAAAACTCCACAGATCCACCGGTCACTTCGTAATCTTCACGACCCGCTAAAACGGACGCTAAGGTCGATTTACCTGATCCGTTGGGTCCCATAATGGCGTGAACCTCACCGGCTTTGATTTCTAAATTAATCCCCTTCAAGATTTCCTTCTCCCCTATTCTCGCTTGTAAATTCTTTATTGAAAGCATGGTATGTGTTTTTAATCTGCATTTGAAACACAAAATTAAGACCAATGGTTTTGAAAAACTATACTTTATTTAGATTCACTCTAAATAAAGGTTTTTTTTATCAAAAAAAGGGCTACTTTTGTATCAGATTTTCATCAAAATACGACCATCATGCTTACGATAACGGATTTAGCTGCCAATAGAATTAAGGAATTACGTTCTAAAGAAGGTTTAACGGAAGAATTCAACATCCGCGTGGCTGTAGAAGGAGGCGGTTGCTCTGGCTTAATGTATAATTTAGATTTCGCCGCAGAAGCACAGCCAAACGATATGATTTTCGAAGACAAAGGGGTAAAAGTAATGGTAGACAAGAAATCAATCCTCTACCTGGCTGGCACCGAATTAGATTTCTCAGACGGCTTGAATGGAAAAGGTTTTCAATTTAAAAACCCGAACGCAAGCCGCACCTGTGGTTGTGGCGAAAGTTTCTCTATCTAATCAGAAGCTGCTTCCCGTCTAAAATATAAGGTTTCATGAATTGATACACGTCAAATATGGGCAAGCCCATGACCGTGTAAAAAGATCCCTGAATGGACTCTATGCCTACCATTCCTAAGAAATCTTGCACACCATAAGAGCCTGCCTTGTCTAAGCAAGATCCTTCTCGAACATAAAAATCAATTTCCCAGTCCTCGAAAGTCCTGAATTTGACTAAGGCCGAGTCTGCTTTGGTAAACAAACCTTGAGGGGTATGTAACGCAATCCCTGTGACCACTTCGTGCGTTTTTCCAGATAATTGTTGCAACATATAGATTGCTTCCGATTTATCCTGCGGCTTATTCAGAATATCATTTCCAAGTATAACAACCGTATCAGCCGCTAACACTAAGGCATTAGGGGAAATTCGCGCTAATTCATTCGCTTTTCTTTCTGCCAAATGTACCGGCACCTCTTGAGGCCTCATATCAGCAGAAAAGGATTCATCCACATCACTGGGTAAAACTGCAAATTCGAAACCAGCGGAACGTAAGATCTCCTTTCTACGAGGTGAATTAGAAGCTAATATAAAAGGATACTGGAGGGATAAGGATGTCTGCATGTTCAAAAATAGGCCAAAAATTAAAAATATCAGGGTTTTTGAAAAAATAAATTTATTTTCCTTTGCATTTAATGTAATTACATTTAATTTTACGACATCAAATTTTAGTCATGGGTATTTCCGAGGATTTAAAACAGTCAAAATTTCCGTCCGAGGCCGCAAAAGCTGTCGTAAACGCGATTTATACAGGCAACTGGATCGTTCAGCAACAACAGGAATTATTGAAACCTTTTGGACTTACGGTACAACAATATAACGTACTTCGTATTCTTCGTGGACAACAAGGAAACCCAATGACCGTTTTAGCTATCACAGAGCGTATGCTTGACAAAATGTCCAACGCCTCTCGCCTAGTGGATAAATTAGTAGAGAAGAAATTAGTGCTTCGACGCGAATGTCCTCAAGATCGCAGAGCTGTAGATGTATTGATTTTACCAGCTGGACTGGATTTATTAACCCAAGTAGACCAAGTCCAAAATGACTGGGGAAAACATTTCGACGCTTTAGGAGTTAAAAGGCTCGAAGAAATGAACCAAATTTTGGACGAATTTAGAACCGTATTTTCTCACAATTAAACAATAAATTATATGAAATCTGTAAAAGTAGTAATCGCAACGTTGGCATTAGGCCTACTTACTTTCGCTGGTGTAGCTGCACCGAAAGTAGTGAACGTAAACAAGTCAGCTAGTTCAATCGCTTGGTTAGCTAAAAAAGTAACTGGTGAGCACAATGGAACAGTAGGAATCTCTGCTGGCGCTTTAAACATTGATGGCAGCAAATTAATCGGAGGAAATTTCACCATTGATTTGAAAACTATCAAAGCACTTGATATCACGGATCCAGGTTACAACCAAAAATTCATCGGACACATCACTTCAGGTGATTTCTTCGAAATCGAAAAATTCCCAACAGCGTCTTTCGTTATCACTAAAGTGGCTGGCAACCAAGTAACGGGTAATTTAACGATCAAAGGAATTACAAAATCTATCACTTTCCCAGCTGAAATTTCAGTTAAAGGTGGAAAATTGAACGCGAAAGCGAACATCACGATCGATCGTACGGATTTCAATATCAAATACGGATCTAAGAAATTCTTTGATTCAATTGGTGATAAGGCGATTTATGATGATTTCGCTCTTACCGTATCTTTAGTATCTGAGTAAATTTAAATAGGGGGCTGTAAAATGGCCTGTGTCATATTTTACACGCCCCCTATTCAAATTTAATCAATACTCGAGATACTCTTTCGCTCTCTCAACTGTGAGAAGGTGTTAAAGAAACTGAATTATTTAATTCGATAAAATTTAAGGCTTATTCGCAGAAAATAGATCAAAAGCTATTTTCTCTATAATCTCCACTCTCTAATCTATAATCTACAATATGTCTTTAATCGACTCATTATCATGGCGCTACGCCACCAAAAGAATGACTGGAAACAAAGTTTCCGCAGAAAAAATGGATGCTTTATTGGAAGCAATCCGCCTATCAGCATCAGGTTTTGGTTTACAGCCATACAAGATTTTGGTTATTGAAAACCCTGAATTAAAAGCTAAAATTCAACCAATCGCCTATGGTCAACCACAGGCAGTTGAATCATCTCATTTGCTAGTATTTGCGGCTTGGAATGACATTACAGAAACACAAATCGATGCGTTCATCCAATTAGTGGCTGACACACGTGGTCTTTCGGTGGATATGCTAGGAGATTACCGTGGAGCAATCGCTGGTTCACTTTTAGGTCGTCCAGTAGAAGCAAAAAGAAACTGGGCAGCACGCCAAGCGTATTTAGCGATGGGCACTGCTTTAGCTGCAGCAGGTGAATTACAAATCGATTCTACTCCCATGGAAGGATTTATTCCTGCGCAATTAGATGAATTATTGGGTCTAGAAGCAATGGGCTTACACTCTGTATTAATGCTTGCTGTAGGTGAGCGTGACGCAGCGAATGACTTTATGGCAACTGCGACTAAGGTTCGTTATGCGAAAGAAGATCTAGTGATCAACTTGTAATATACATCTGCCTAAGAATGTGAAAAGGCTCCGAATTCGGAGCCTTTTTCATTGAATTTCAGCGAGAGAAACGACCGGTTTTAAATCCAATTTTCGTCCCTCTTCCAGAAGCAAATCCCAACCAGAGGCCAATTCATTTCGAATGGTTCCTTCCAGAACGGCTTCTCGCATCGCAATTTTAATCAAGCCAATTTCGCGGCCTGGACCAAGATCGAATACTTGCATGATGATTTCGCCAGAGAAAACGGGCTGGAAATTACGAAGCGAATCGCTTTCCTCTACCTCTTTTAGTTTTTGCTCAACAGTATCAAAATTACGCAAGTAACGTTTGACTTTATCTCCATTTTTCGAAGTAATGTCTGCTCTACATAATGTCATCAAAGCTTCTAATTCCTCACCTGCTTCGAATAAAAGGCGACGCAAGGCAGAAGCGGTAATTTCTTCTTTCGATAAGGCAATGGGACGTAGATGTAGGCGAACTAGCTTTTGGACTAGCTTCATCTTCTCGTTTAGCGGCAATTTCAAGCGTTTGAAGATGTTCGGTACTTGACGTGCACCCATTTCTTCATGTCCATGAAAAGTCCAGCCTTTACCTTGGGCGAAACGTTTGGTTTGCGGTTTGGCAATATCATGTAAAATCGCAGCCCAGCGCCACCAAAGGTCATCTGTGTTTTCGGCAATATTATCCAGCACCTGTAAAGTGTGGTAAAAATTATCTTTGTGCCCCTTGCCATCCTCCGTGTCCACGCCTTTCAGCTTCATAAACTCGGGGAAAATGATGGGGAGAATTTCACAGGCATCAAGCAAAAGAAAACCGTAAGACGGTTTTTTACAGAGAATCATCTTGTTCAATTCATCCGAAATGCGCTCCATCGAAATGATCGATAAGCGATCTTTTTCTGTTTTTAGGGCTTCAAATGTTTCAGGTAAAATGTCAAATCCGAGTTGAGCTGCGAAACGAACCGCGCGCATCATCCGAAGTGGATCGTCTGAAAAAGTAATGCCAGGGGCTAAAGGGGTGCGAATGATTTTGGCCTTCAAATCATCGAGCCCATTAAATGGATCCAATAATTTACCCCAGTTCGATTTATTCAATTGAACGGCCATTGCGTTGATGGTGAAATCGCGGCGATTTTGATCGTCTTCTAAGGTTCCTTCTTCTACTACCGGCTTGCGGGAGTCGCGGTTATAGGATTCTTTACGTGCGCCTACGAACTCTAGATCCCAATCATCGACTTTGATCATCGCCGTGCCAAAATTCTTAAAAACAGACACAGCGTGCTCAGGCAAATCAAATTCTTTGGCTACTTCTAAGGCTAAATCAATGCCCGAACCGATGCAAACTACATCAATATCCTTGCAATCACGCCCTAAAATCGCATCGCGGACATAGCCTCCTATGACATAACTATCTACCCCCAAACGATCAGCCGCAAGGCCAATTTTGGAGAATATCGGATCTGCTACAATCTCCTTCCCTTCTTTCATCTATCCTCTGATTAACTTATAGTCGCCATGAAGGCCTAATTGCACAATTTTACTCGCCTTTTTAGCGGGTCCCTCTCCTGCTGGATTTTTTAAAACCCCATCAACGCCAGTAACAATAGAGGGAGCTATTCCAGCAAAATTAAGTGGAGAAGGCTCTCCTGAAAGATTCGCCGAAGTGGAAACTATCGCACGTTGGTAGCGGTAAATCAATCCTTTACAAAACTCATCTTTGACCAAACGAATAGCAATACTGCCGTCTGGTGCTAATAAAGAGGGGGAAACATTTTTTCCTTTGGGATAAATAATCGTCAAAGGATCCTCCGCAAATTCAACTAAATCCCAAGCAAGATCTGGCACCTGTTCCACGTATTCGCTCAATTGCTCGATTTTAGAGATCAAGACTATCAAACCTTTAGATGCAGGCCTATTTTTTAGTTCCAAAATCTTCTCAATGGCTTGCTCATTTCGAACATCACAGCCTAAACCCCAGATTGTGTCGCTAGGATACAACAGCACGCCTCCTGATTTTAAAGTTTGAATTGCCTCGTGGTACATATTTTGCATAATAAGGGCAAAGGTAAGATTAATTTATTCATTTCTGAGCATGAGAAGCAAGGTTTAGAGTGAATTTAGCTACCTTTGCAGATTGATAAATCAGAGCCATTTAGATGTCAAACATTCAACAAACATTACAGCAAGAATTAGTAAAAGGATTAAAAGCCCTCTTTCAAATCGAAGTAACCGAAATCGCGTTACAAGAGACTAAAAAAGAGTTTGAAGGCGCCTACACCTTAGTTGTTTTCCCATTTACGAAGCAAGCCGGAAAAGCTCCAGCAGCCATTGCAACGGATTTAGGCGAATATATGTTAGCGAATTGTTCCATCGTAAAAGCATTCCAAGTTGTTCAAGGTTTTTTAAATTTATCCATTCACGATTCCGCTTGGTTAGGTTTATTAGCCAGCGTAGCCTCGGATAAAAATCCATTCCAAATTGAATCAAAAGGCGAAAAAGTACTCATCGAATACTCCTCTCCTAACACGAATAAACCCTTACACTTAGGCCATTTACGCAATAACTTTTTAGGTTTTTCTGTAGCACAAATCTTAGCGGCAGGTGGCTATGACGTTGTTAAAACGAACCTAGTGAACGACCGCGGCATACACATCTGCAAATCGATGTTAGCCTACCAGCTTTTTGGCAATCATGAGACACCTGAAACCTCTGGATTAAAAGGCGATCACTTAGTAGGTAAATACTACGTGGCTTTCGATGTAGCTTATAAGGAAGAAATCGCAACATTAAAGGCCGGAGGTTTAGACGAAGAACAAGCTAAAAAACAAGCCCCTATCCTATTGAAGGCACAAGAAATGCTTTTGAAATGGGAACAAGGTGATGAAGAGGTGATGAACTTGTGGAATACCATGAATGCGTGGGTTTTCGCTGGTTTTGAGAAATCCTACCAAACGATGGGCGTTTCTTTCGATAAAATCTACCGCGAATCCAATACCTATTTGCTAGGAAAGCAATTAGTGGACGAAGGATTAGCTGCAGGTGTATTTTTCCAAAAGCCTGACGGATCGGTTTGGATCAATTTAGAGGCCGAGGGACTAGATGAAAAACTGGTATTACGTAAGGACGGAACTTCCGTTTACATCACCCAAGATATGGGAACAGCCCAGTTAAAATACGAAGATTTCAAAGCAAATCAATCAGTTTATGTGGTGGGTAACGAGCAAGATTACCACTTCGAAGTACTTTTCCATATTCTAAAGAAATTAAACAAACCTTTCTCACAAGGCAATTTCCACCTTTCCTACGGCATGGTTGATTTACCGAGTGGCAAGATGAAGTCTCGCGAAGGAACGGTGGTAGATGCCGATGATTTGATGGCTGATATGATTCAAACAGCGAAAGATCGCACACTAGAATTAGGGAAAATTGATGGCTTCACAGAAGCGGAGTCAAATGAATTATTCCATAACCTAGGATTAGGAGCCTTAAAGTATTTCTTATTAAAAGTGGAGCCTAAGAAACGAATGTTATTTAATCCAGAAGAATCCATCGACTTCCAAGGTAATACAGGTCCTTTCATTCAATATACACACGCTAGGATTTGCTCGATTTTACGTAAAGGAGGAGAAATTACAGCTGTTTCGACCGATTCCGAATTAGCTGAATCGGAACAAGAATTAATCTATTTATTAGGCGAATACAAGACGTCTATTGCGCAAGCTGCGGCGAACTTTGCTCCTTCGGTCATCGCGAATTATGCCTATGATTTAGCGAAGACTTTTAATAAGTTCTATAATGAATTGAGTATTCTATCGGAGGAAAATGAGGTGAAGCGGAACATTCGACTTACCTTAGCTGAGCTGACAGGAAAAACAATTCAGCATGCTACGTTGTTATTAGGTATAGTTTCACCTAATCGAATGTAATTTGAAACGTAAATACCTTTACCTCACCTTTTTAATCATCATTATCATGATCGCAAGTTTTATGAAAATCGGATCGTTATTAACGGCTTTGGCCTTACCATTCACTCAAAAAACCGTCTTAAACAGACCAGAAAAAATGGAAACTCCCGCTGCAACTACCAACTTCCATTCCTTCAAAATGAAAGGAATCGATGGAAAAGAGATTGATTTCTCTCAATTCAAAGGAAAGAAAATCATCGTATTAAATACCGCATCTAAATGCGGATATACACCACAATACGCTGATTGGGAGAAATTCCACAAAGAAAACAAAGACATCGTTATTTTAGGCTTTCCAGCCAATGAATTTGGTGGACAAGAACCAGGGTCTAACGCAGAGATTTCTTCTTTCTGCTCATTAAACTATGGCGTTTCCTTCCAAATGATGGAAAAAGTCGTGGTTAAAGGATCCGAAAAATGTGAATTATACCAATGGCTTTCAGACAAATCGAAGAATGGTTGGAATGAAAAAGAGCCAAGCTGGAACTTCTGCAAATACGTAATCAATGAAAAGGGCGAATTGCAAAACTTCTTTGCTTCAGGTATCAAACCAAATAGTCCAGAATTTTTAGCTGCGATCGGAAAATAAGATGAATAGATGGGTAGACGCGGCAAGACCTAGAACCTTACCGCTGGCGGTTGGTAGTATATTATTAGGTAATTTTCTGGCTTATGCCTCTGGAAAATTTGATTTCCTAATTGCTCTACTAGCGACACTCACTACGCTTCTTTTGCAAATCCTGTCGAACTTCGCGAATGACTTAGGCGACTACTCGAATGGAGTCGATAATGCAGACCGCAAAGTGGCTTTAAGAGCCGTTCAAACCGGAAAAATCAGTCAACAAGAGATGAGAACTGCCGTTATAGGGACTGCAGTTCTTTCTTTTGTTTCAGGCATCTCCTTATTATTTTTCGGACTAAAGAATGCCACGCTAGAAGTATGGGGCACTTTTCTGGGTTTAGGTGTATCCGCCATTGCCGCAGCCATTGCGTACACCGTAGGCAAAAGACCTTATGGCTACATGGGATTAGGAGATATTTCCGTCTTTCTATTTTTCGGTTTAATTGGGACGCTAGGAACCTATTATTTACAGACTTATCACTTAGATGTAGCCATTTTCCTCCCGGCATCTGGCTGTGGATTATTATCCGTGGCAGTATTGAATTTAAATAATTTACGAGACATCGATAATGATATCAAGACGGGTAAGAATTCAATTCCCGTTCGAATAGGCAAAACCTTTGGTTTTTATTACCAGAAAGCACTTTATATAGCAGCTATCGCCTGCTTTTATGCCTATCCTTTCGTAGCTGGAATAAAAATAGGTGTCAATCAACAATTACTAATTGTAGGTATATACCCTATTATTGGGTTGTTCCGCGAATTACATTCAGGGATGAACTCGGAACAAATTGATCCCTATTTGAAAAAAACAGCTTTAAGAACGCTTTTTTTGATCATCGTTTTCGGGATCATCCAAATTTTAACAAGCCAGTAATTTCGCTTATTTTTACAAAAAATAAGTTACTATGAAATTCAAAGTGGGCTTTCTTGCCTTCGCCTTATTGGCTTTCCAATTCCCGTTATCAGCGCAAACAGCTGAAATCAATCATTTAGAGATCGGTTTAAACCAAAATAAAACAGGAAATTACGCGGACGCCTTACGCAATTTCAGTTTAGAAATTGAAAAAAACGCTGCTAACCCTAATCCCATTGCTTTTTATAACCGGGGTTTTGCAAAATACAATTTGAAAGATTTTCAAGGAGCGATTTTGGACTTCAATAAAGCCCTGGAATTGAAGCCCAATTACTTCGAGGCGTTTATTGCACGTGGCCAAAGCTTCAGCAAGCAAGACAACCACCCCTTAGCGATTCAAGATTACAACGAAGCGATTCGTTTGAATCCGTTAGAAGGAACTGCCTATTTAAGTAGAGGTATTTCCAAAAACAAATTAGAAAACTACCGTGGAGCCATCACTGATTTCAACAAATCGCTGGAGTTATTGCCCGACTATGCCCCTACCTTAGCCGTGAGAGCAGATAGTAAGTCAAAATTAGGGGAGTATGCTGGCAGCATTGAAGATTACAACAAAGCCATCGAGATAACGCCAAAGCGTACGAATTACCTATCAGGACGCGCCTTTGCGAAGATGAAAATAGCCGACTTCAAAGGCGCATTAGCGGATTTCACTGAGGTATTAAAATTGAGTCCTGAGAAATCAGAGGAGTGGTATTATTCTGGCTTATGCAAAACGCAGCTGGAAAATTACCGAGGTGAAAATGGAGAGAAAGGAGCGCTAGAGGACTTCAACAAGGCCTTGGAATTAGATCCTGAGAATATTGAAGCGATGTATGGCCGCGGCTTCGTTAAAGCCAAATTAGGCGACCAGCGTGCAGCGATGGAAGATTTTACCAAAGCAATCGAATTCGGAAATAATGAAAATGCGAAGATTCTCTACACCGCTAAACTGGGTAAAATTCAACTAGATGAAATCCGCAATGGATTAGTTGATCGCACGAAAATGACCGACATGAGTTCAGGAAGAGCGGAAGTGTTTTTCCACCGCGGCTTAGCCAAAGTGAAATCTGGTGACCCTAAAAGCGCGATAGATGATTATAATCGAGCTATTTCCTTCCATCCTACGTACGCAGATGCCTATTTCCAACGTGGTATCGCTAAATCAAGTCTAGGAGACCAACGCAATGCCATTCAAGATTGCAACAATGCCATCGAATTGAATGACAAATTTGCCGAAGCCTATTTCATTCGAGGCATCATCAAGCTGGCCTTAAACGATTCAACAGGTTGCCTGGATTTAAGCAAAGCAGGCGAACTGGGTTACGCAGGAGCCTATAATGTGATTCGAGATTATTGTAACTAAAAAAAAGGCCTTCTGAATAGAAGGCCTTTTTTTTTAATCAAATCGTAAGTGTTTCACGGACTCACCAGAATTCGCTAATTCCTCCAGCGCATCGATACCGATTTGAAGGTGTTTGTCGACAAAATTAGCCGTCACCTTCTTATCGCTAGCATCTGTCTTTACTCCATCCGGTGTCATCGGATTATCAGATACTAACAAAAGGGCGCCATGAGGAATTTTATTTTTAAATCCGACCGTAAATATCGTTGCCGTTTCCATGTCAATTCCCATCGCGCGAATATCCGACAAATAGGTCTTGAACACTTCATCGTGCTCCCAAACTCGACGATTCGTGGTATAAATCAATCCAGTCCAATAGTCCAATTCGTGTTTCTTAATCATCGATGAAACCGCACGCTGTAAACGGAAGGAAGGTAGGGCTGGCACTTCTTTGGGCATATACTCATCCGATGTTCCCTCTCCTCGCACCGCGGCAATAGGAAGGATTAGATCCCCTAGGGCTAAATTCTTTTTCAAACCGCCACATTTACCTAAAAACAATACCGCTTTCGGACTAATAGCTGATAAAATATCCATCACCGTCGCGGCCATAGGAGAACCCATCCCAAAATTAATGATGGTAATATTATGTGCTGTAGCCGTCTGCATGGGGCGATCTAGGCCTTTAATGTCAACCCCAAATTTCTCCGCAAACATATCCACATAATTCTTAAAATTGGTCAATAAGATATACTGTCCAAAATCTTCCGAATTCGTTCCCGTATAGCGGGGTAACCAGTTCTGTACAATTTCCTCTTTGGTTTTCATATTTATACTCTCCTTTGTGATGAATTAATTAAGCAAATAGATTAATTTAGAGCTTATATTGATAAAGATGATCACATCTCCCGAATTAAACTTAGTCTTTCCTGCCTATTCACACAAAGTAAAGAAAAAGGAAGGGAAATTGTATATTTTGGAAGAGATCACCAAGAAATATCGATTACTTACGCCTGAAGAATGGGTTAGGCAACACTGCTTGCATTATTTAGTGAACGATTTGAAATACCCAGCGTCATTATTCCAAATAGAAGGAAGCATGAGGGTAGATCAATTAAACAGACGTACGGATATCCGGCTATTTAAAAACAATGGGGAGGTTTTTATGCTGATAGAATGCAAAGCACCTCATGTGGATATTAGTTTAAATACCATACAACAAATCAGCCAGTACCAAAAAATACAGCAAGCAGAGTACCTAGTCATCACCAATGGCCTACAAAATATTATACTACATCATTCAACAGAAATAGTAAACGAATTCCCCTCATACTCATGAAAAAAGCCCTTTTCATTTTCTTAGGACTCTTATCTTTTTCCGGCTTAGCCCAAAAGAAACCAGCCTTAGTAGTAGGTATTGTCGTAGACCAAATGCGCTATGAATACCTCAATAAATATTACGATCGCTATTCGGATAAGGGTTTCAAGCGACTGATGAGAGAGGGAATGAATTGCACTGATAATCACTACAATTACGCACCTACGGTCACGGCAGCTGGGCACGCAAGTGTTTACACAGGCACTGTTCCTGCTATTCACGGCATCGTGGGAAATGATTGGATCGAAGTAGCTACGGGTAAAAAGATGTATTGTGTGGATGACACTACAGTACAAACCGTGGGCAGCAAAAGCAAGGCGGGTCTTATGTCCCCTAAAAATATGTTCACCTCCACCATCACGGATCAGTTAAAGATGGCGCAAAATTACAAGTCGAAAACGATCGCCATCGCTCTGAAAGACAGGGGTTCTATTTTACCAGGTGGACACACGGCAGACGCAGCCTATTGGTATGATTCAGCGGAAGGATATTGGATTACCTCTTCTTTTTATGCCAAAGAATTACCTACTTGGGTTCAGAAATTCAATCTAGAGGGTCGCCCTCAGAAATACATTCAAAAGGGCTGGAATACGTTGTATCCAATCGCATCCTACACTCGCTCAGCAGAAGATGATAGCCCGTATGAGAGCAAATTAAGTGGAGAGAAGGCACCCGTATTTCCGCACGAACTGAAAGGGGGTAATGCATTGGAAGTTATTCGTACGACACCATATGGCAATAATCTAACGAAAGACTTCGCTATAAAAGCAATAGACGAAGAAAAATTAGGTAAGAACGGGACAACCGATTTCTTAGCGATTAGTTTCTCATCGACGGATTACGTGGGTCACTCTTTTGGACCTCAATCGATCGAATTAGAGGACACCTATTTACGTTTAGATCAAGATATTGCGGACATCTTGGCACATTTAGATGCCAAATTAGGCAAGAATCAATACTTGGTTTTCTTAACTGCAGATCACGCAGTCGCAGAAATCCCTTCTTATATTAAAAGCAAACGCCTTCCGGGTGGATCATTTGATAATGGCAAAGCGATTAATGAAGCAAAAGCAGCTTTAAAGAAGGAATTTGGAGAGGTGGAATTGATGACTGGAGCAGATAATTACCAAATTTACCTAAATCACACGAACCTGGAGCGATTACATATTACGAAGGAGGCGGTGGCTAAGGTTTTGGAGAAATCGTTTAAAAACCAAGCAGGATTCGCTGAATTAGTGGACATGAGAGCGGCCGCTTTAAGTCCCATCCCTGCCATTTACCGCGAAATGATCATCAACGGTTATAATCAAGCCAGAAGTGGCGACTACATGTATTTATTGAAGCCACAATGGTTCTCCGGCTACAAAACAGGCACATCACATAGTGCTGTTTATGCCTACGACACACACGTTCCTTTGTTATTTTTTGGCTGGAACGTAAAACCAAAAGAAATTAACCAAAGAACACATATCAGTGATATTTCTAGCACCTTGGCCAATTGGTTAAAAATCAACGAACCGTCAGGAAGTATTGGAAAAGTAATACAGTAATTATATGAAAATAGCCGTTGTAGGAACTGGATACGTAGGTTTAGTCACAGGAACTTGTTTCGCCGAAACAGGAAACCAAGTGACTTGCGTAGACATCAATCAAGAAAAAGTACTGCAAATGCAGGCCGGGAAAATTCCCATTTATGAGCCTGGATTAGATGATTTATTCCAAAGAAATACCCAAGAAGGACGCCTTCATTTCACCACTTCGTTAAAAGAGGGTATCGAAGGAGCTAAAGTCATTTTCTTAGCCCTCCCTACCCCTCCAGGCGCGGATGGATCCGCAGATTTAAAATACATTCTGCAGGTGGCCAATGATTTAGGACCTATCTTATCAGATTATACCGTTATCATCGATAAAAGCACCGTTCCCGTAGGAACCTCTGATAAAGTGAGAGCAGCCATCGCGAAAAACGCTACCGTCGATTTTGACGTCGTTTCTAATCCTGAATTCTTACGCGAAGGCGTGGCAGTGGAGGATTTCATGAAACCAGATCGTGTCGTGATCGGGACCCAATCTGACCGTGCGAAGGACTTAATGTCTCGCTTGTATGCGCCATTAGTTCGCCAAGGAAATCCGATCATCTTTATGGATGAACGATCTGCGGAGTTAACAAAATACGCAGCAAACGCCTTTTTAGCGACCAAAATCACCTTCATGAACGAAATCGCGAACCTATGCGAACTCGTAGGCGCGAATGTAGACGAGGTGCGCAAGGGAATCGGTACGGATTCTCGGATCGGGAAACGCTTCTTGTTCGCAGGTATCGGTTACGGTGGAAGTTGCTTTCCCAAAGACGTGCAAGCGCTAGCTAAAACTTCGGCAGAGAACGATTACGAGTTCAAGATTTTGGACTCGGTGATGCAGGTGAATGAAAGCCAGAAAACGAAACTTATTCCACATTTGGCGAAACACTTCAAAGGCGATTTAGCTGGAAAGAAAATTGCCATGTGGGGTTTAGCCTTCAAACCCTATACCGATGATATCCGGGAGGCACCCGCCTTGTACAATATCGACGCTTTACTGGAATTAGGTGCCACCGTGAGTGCCTATGACCCTGAAGCAATGGGCCACGTGAAGCAATTAATGGGCGATAAAATTACGTTTACTAAAAATCCATACGAAGCTTTAGAGAATGCGGATGCGCTTTTAATCGTCACAGAATGGCCGCAATTCAGAACGCCAGACTTCGAGCG
Source organism: Aquirufa antheringensis (assembly GCF_023921165.1). Classification (NCBI taxonomy): domain Bacteria; kingdom Pseudomonadati; phylum Bacteroidota; class Cytophagia; order Cytophagales; family Flectobacillaceae; genus Aquirufa; species Aquirufa antheringensis. The sequence goes on along the minus strand of NZ_CP049835.1, from coordinate 2,026,976 downwards.
AATGGATAGTTTATTGAAAAACAAAGTCATTTTTGACGGCAGAAATTTATACGAATTAAACCAAATGCAGGAACTAGGCTACACCTATTATTCCATTGGCCGCCAAACCATACACTAATATGAAACGAATTTTAATCACCGGCGGAGCTGGATTTCTAGGATCTCATTTATGTGATCGCTTTATCAAAGAGGGTTACCACGTCATCGCCATGGATAATTTAATCACAGGCGATCTAAAGAACATCGAACACTTGTTCAAATTAGAACACTTTGAATTCTACCACCACGATGTTTCCAAGTTCATCCACGTTCCGGGCGAATTGGATTATATCCTGCATTTTGCCTCGCCAGCCTCTCCTATTGACTATTTAAAGATTCCGATCCAAACCTTGAAAGTGGGATCACTGGGAATCCATAATTGCTTAGGTTTAGCTAGGGTTAAAAAAGCGCGCGTTTTGATTGCATCCACTTCCGAAGTGTATGGTGATCCGAACGTACATCCACAACCAGAAGAGTATTGGGGAAATGTAAATCCAGTGGGACCACGTGGCGTATATGATGAGGCCAAACGTTTCCAAGAAGCCATGACAATGGCGTATCATACTTACCACGGTTTAGAAACTCGCATCATTCGTATTTTCAATACCTATGGACCACGCATGCGACTGAATGATGGTCGCGTTTTGCCTGCTTTTATTGGACAAGCGTTGCGTGGAGAGGATTTAACGATGTTTGGGGATGGTTCTCAGACGCGTTCGTTCTGCTATGTAGATGATTTAGTCGAAGGCATTTATCGCCTCTTATTGAGCGACTATGCACAACCTGTGAATATTGGAAATCCGGATGAGATAACGATCAAAGAATTTGGCGAAGAGATCATCAAATTAACGGGTACATCACAGAAGTTAATTTCTCTTCCATTGCCAACAGATGACCCCAAACAACGTAAACCTGACATTACCAAAGCGCGCAGCATTCTAGGCTGGGAACCCAAGGTGAGTCGTGCCGAGGGATTGAAGATTACGTACGATTATTTCAAGTCGTTGAGTAAGGACGATTTGTTTAGAATGGCGCATCACAAAACGTTTTAGTCGCGAAGCGGACTAAAACAGTAGCCAGTGGACAGTAGACAGTGGTCAGTTCAGAGGAAAAGAGTCCAGAGGAACCTATTTCCTATACAAACAAAAAAGGCGCGAATTGCGCCTTTTTTGTTAACCTACTTTATACTCTATGCTCTATAATCTATACTCTAAAACAGTAGTCAAAGAGTCGCCTCAAGCGGCGGAGCCGCCCTCGGCTCAGTCAATGAGTCCGGAGGAAATTATTTTCTATACAAACAAAAAAGGCGCTTAAAGCGCCTTTTTTGTTAACCTACTTTATACTCTATGCTCTATAATCTATACTCTATAAAAAAGGGGACCTAAGTCCCCTTTTTTATTAATTAAAGATATAACGTACACCAAACTGTGCTTGCCATCTTGATCCTAAACCAAAGCTACGTTGGAATGAATCTGTCAATGGAACAGATGATGTTGGGTTACCTTGGTAACGGTGAGGGAATTCAAACGTTGGCTTACCTGTAGCAGCATCATTACCTAAGTAAGATAATAAGCCAGCACGTAAAGGCGTTTGATTTAAGCCCCACTGTGAGGATGCATAATTACCTAAGTTAAATACATCTAACGTGAATTGTAAGGTATTTTTCTTACCACCGACCTGGATGTAGAAATCTTGGATTACTTTGAAATCAAAGTTAGCAGCCCAAGGTAATTCAGCTCCGTTACGCTCAGCATATTGACCACGACGAGAGCTTAAATAAGCATCTTGAGAGATGTACTTATCTAAATCAGCCCATTGTTGTGCTGCTGTGTAAGTGAATTTCTGAGAAACGTTGTAAGAAATAACTTTGTCTTTCAAGATGATTTCACCTTCTCCACGAGGGATGTACATTAAGTCATTAGCTGTTTGGCCATCACCATTCATATCACCTGAGTACGTATAAGAGAAACGACCTGCTGGAGCTACTGAATACGTAAATCCAAAAGTAGTTGCTGCCTTTTCGTTCAAGTAATTTAATTTATATGAACCATACGCGTTGAAACGGTGTGATTGCATGTAAGATGAATAAGAAGCTACGTTTTCGTTCGGATCACCAGACACAACGCGATCTCTCCATTGTGATTGAGCAATAGATCCACCGTCATTCACTGAACGTGAATCAGAGTTTGTGTAAGATAAGGATGCAAATAGACCATTATCAAATGCCTTAGAAACCGTTGCAGTTAAGGCATAAGAATAACCTAATTGTGTATTCTTGATCACAATCGCATCTGAGATATTAGGATTCAAGCCTGAATTACCTGCAGCTGGAGCATTAACTCCTTTAACGTTACCATATATTTGGTTAATCTTCGTATTCGTTGGAATACCCGCTGAAGAAGCTGTGTAATAAATAACACGGTTATCAGCACCTACCGCCTTCACTTTCGAATCTGGCAAGTTGACGTTTTCCAAATAGACTGCGTTGATATCTTTCGTGTAGATACCTTCTAATGATACTAACCAACCATTTCCTAAGCTCTTGTCTACCGCTAAGTTAGCACGGAATACTTGAGAGAATTTGAAGTTAGGATCTGTTACCGCTAAGTTATAAGACGTAGGGATAATAGAGGTAGCTACCGCCGGACGGTAAGCATCTACATTCGCGTTGAATGGACGGTTTGTTGGATTTGTTAAACGCTCAGATCCAAATAACACACCATTATTAGACAATTGGTTAGATAACCAAACGTAAGGAACACGTCCAGAGAAGATACCTAAACCACCACGTACTTGTGTAGTCTTGTCATCTTTCACATCCCAGTTAAATCCAAAACGTGGAGACCATAAAGTCGTAAAGTCTGGTAACTGATTTGTTCTTAATACCGTATTGTTACGGAACGTTAAGCTAGGAACATAAGCGTTGTTGTACTTAGGATCATTATCCACAGGGAATGAAGTTCCATCTGCACGTAAACCGAATGTTAATTTCAAACCTTTCGCAGCGGTGATTTCATCTTGTACATACAAGGAAGTCGTATTACCCTTCATTTCCGCAAATGGGAATGTCGCGTAGTTAGACCATGATTGCTGGTATTGAACCGCATTAGAAACACCCGTGTTTACAGAGGCAATAAAATCATCTACTGATTTGAATTGGTAGCCACCGTAGTAGTTAGGAGCAAAACCGTTTCTAAATGCATTCATCTCAAATGCAGCACCTAACGTAAATACGTGCTTTCCAGCATAGTAAGTTAAGTTATCTGATGCTTGGAAGATATCTGAATCTAAGATATTGTTAGCTGAGAATGGCTCGAAACCAAAAGCAGTTAACTCATTCAAGTTATTGTTACCGATATCAACTGTTGGGAACGGAGTGTTGTTAACAGGTGATTGACGGAAGTCACGCATTTGTGTATAACCTACAGTCAAGTTATTCGCTAATTTGTCAGAGAACGTTGAGTTCAATTCAGCAATGTACGAATCCAAGTTGTTATTAATACGGTATAAAGAACCTTGGAAAGGTAAAACCGTAGCTGATGGGTTACGACCACCTGATAAAGATCCTGATGATGATGGGCTAACATCAGCATAAGAACGTAGGTAGTTGTATTTCAAGTTAAACTTGTGCTTGTCAGAAATATTCCAGTCTAAACGAACGTTCGCTTTTTGAGAATAATTTTCTTTGTCCCAGTTCTCGTAAGCACCTGGATCGTAGTTGAACTTCGATTTCAACAAACTCTTAATGCTTTCTAATTGCTCCACAGTCGCAATAGATTGATTACCTGCTGTAGAACCAGCACGGCGCGCTACAAAGTTAGAACCTGGTTGTGTTTGTAATTCTTGCTCGAATGAGGCAAAAACAAACAATTTATTCTTTACTAAAGCACCACCGATACGACCACCGAATTGACCCCTTTGGAAGTTACCATATTGGTTAGTCACATCACCGATCTTGTTACCTACTTGGTTTTGGTCTGTACCAAAATAGTAAGCAGAACCAGACCAATCATTTGTACCAGATTTCGTTACCACGTTGATGTTAGCACCAGTTGCCATACCTTGACGAACGTCATAAGGAGCAATTAATACTTGGAATTGATCGATCGCATCTACTGAGATAGGTGAAGCACCAGCTTGTCCACCAATGGTAGGTGATAAAGCGAACGCATTGTTAAAGAACGCACCGTCTACCGTTACGTTGTTGTATAATGCATTACGACCAGCGAAGTTCAATCCGTTTGCACGTGGATCTAAACGAGCAAAATCACCTAACGAACGATTTAACGTAGGTAAAGTAGTGATAGAGCTGTTAGAAACCGTCGTAGCAGCACCCGTACGACCTGAGTTAATCACAGAGGAACGAGACGCAACCACCTTAACTTCTTCTAGTTGAGCTTGGTTTAATTCTAATTTGAAGTTTTGACGAAGTTCTGAAGCTAACGTCAAAGAAATACCTGATTGAACAGATTCTTTGTAACCTACGAAAGATACAGTCACTTTGTAAGGACCACCTACACGCATGTTAACGATATTGTAACGACCATCTCCACGAGTGGATGCACCGTAACGAGAACCCGTAGGTTCGTGAACTGCGATTACCGTAGCACCTGGTAATCCTTCTCCTTTTTCATCCACAACAGTACCCGACAAAGCGGATGTTGTAGACCCCTGAGCAAAGGCTTGCCCAACAGGTAGTGCCATCACAAGCGCGAAAAACGCTCCCAATAACACTGATTTAGTAATAAACCTTCTCTGCATAAATTTGGAATTTAGTTATATAATAATTTGAGAAATGATAGCACAAAATAAACGAGAAAAATCAAATACTCCAAAATATCTCAATAAAGTATTTTCACCGAAAATGGGTTAATTCGTTGATATTTAGGACTAATCTCGAAAAAACCTGCAATATCCTAACAGCTGCAGCCTCTTATAGTCCTATAAATCGCATTTATTTAACAGAAACTTAATTTTTAATTATTTAAAGAATAATTTTGTAGCCTAATTATTCCAGATGTCAGAAAATATCAAATTAACTTCTTTTAGCCACGGCGCAGGTTGCGGATGTAAAATATCCCCTCAGATTTTGGACCAAATCCTTAAATCAGATAAACCAAAGGCTTCCCATCCCCTCTTATTAGTCGGAAACGAGAGCCGAGATGATGCGGCCGTATTTGATTGGCAGAATGGCGAAGCCGTAATCTCAACGACGGATTTCTTTATGCCGATTGTGGATGACCCCTTTGATTTCGGTAAAATTGCGGCCACTAATGCGATCTCTGACATTTATGCGATGGGCGGAAGTCCGTTGATGGCCATCGCCATTTTAGGCTGGCCGATTGATAAATTAGCCCCAGAAATTGCAGCACAAGTACTTGAAGGTGGACGCGCTGCTTGTGCAGAGGCTGGCATTCCGCTAGCGGGAGGCCATTCGATTGATTCCCCTGAACCTATTTTTGGGCTTGCAGTCACTGGAAAAGTGCGCAAAGAACATTTGAAACAGAATGATACAGCCACGAAAGGCTGTATGTTATACTTAACGAAGCCATTGGGCGTGGGTATTTTATCTACAGGCCAAAAACGAGGCATCGTTAGTCCTGCCGATTTGGCTCGTGCGGTGAAGCAAATGAGCACCTTAAATTCATTTGGAGAAAAGCTTGGACCACTTCCTTATGTTACCTCTTTAACGGATGTGACAGGATTCGGGTTATTTGGTCATTTAGTGGAGATGGCGGATGGATCTGGATTGAGCGCTAAAATTGCGTTCGAAAACTTACCATTGCTTCCCAATATTGATCATTATTTAGACCAAAAGTGCTTCCCAGGTGGAACAGCACGCAATTTAGCCAGCTATGGCGAACGTTTAAGCGAAGAAATTTCAGAACGTCAACGTTACATAGGAGCGGATCCTCAGACTTCTGGTGGATTGCTAGTCGCTGTAGAAGCGGAACATACGGCAGCCTTCGAAAAGTTTGCACTGGAGCAAGGATTAGAGTTAAGTCCGATAGGGGAATTAACAGACAGAAAAGAAAAAGCCATTTACTTAGCCTAATGAAATTATTCTATCGCGCACTTGGTGAATCGGGCACGCCGGTTATTATTTTACACGGCATTTTTGGGACCTCCGATAATTGGTTAGGTTTTGGAAAAGCCATCTCAGAAAATCACCGCGTATTTTTAGTGGACCAAAGAAACCACGGACAATCTCCCTGGGGAGACGAATTCAATTACGAGGTGATGGTGGCTGATCTGTTGGAATTCATCCAGGAGCATCAATTAGAAAACCCTATTTTTATAGGCCACAGCATGGGAGGCAAAGTAGTGATGCAATTTGATTTGTTACATCCGGGCATCGCTTCTCGCATCGTGATAGTCGATATCGCCCCTAAATTCTATCCAGTACACCATACGCACATTTTGGAAGGATTAAACAGCCTGAATTTAACTACATTGGAAAGTCGCCAAGCAGCCAATGAGCATTTGAAGCGCTTTGAAGAAAAAGAAGGCGTTCGTCAATTCCTTTTAAAGAATCTGTACAGAAACGCGGAGCAGCAATTTGCGTGGCGAATTAATCTGAAAGTAATCACCAAAAATATTGATGTAGTGGGGCACGAATTATTCGTCCCTGCTGCCTCCAATACCGAAACGCTATTCATCAAAGGAGCTGATTCCCATTATATTCAACCGGAAGACGAGCGATACATTGCGGAAATTTTCCCTAATTTTGAATTTGTAGAAATTCCAGGCGCAGGCCATTGGGTGCAAGCGGACCAACCGGAGCTATTTTTACAAGCGCTTCAATCGTATTTATGAAAATTTTTCTCATCCCCTGCCCGATTGCTGAAAACACTTCAACCGAAGTCCTACCTCCTCAAATCTTAACGGCCCTTCAGCAGACGACGCATTTTTTAGTCGAAAATGTGCGAACGGCCAGGAGATTCATCAGTGAATTGAAATTAGGAATTCAGATTGAGAGCTTGACTTTTGAAGTATTAGATAAGGATACACAGTCTAAAACGGTCACCGATTTCTATAAAAAACATAGTTCAGTCGAATACATCGGTGTTATTTCAGAAGCGGGTTGCCCTGGGGTGGCGGATCCAGGAGCTTTAGCCGTTTCGATTGCACAGCAACAAAACATCGAAGTCATTCCTTTAGTAGGCCCTTCCTCTATCCTATTGGGATTAATGGGGTCTGGATTTTCAGGCCAAAGTTTCGCCTTCATCGGCTACCTTCCTATCGATAAAGCCGCTCGTATTCGCAAGATAGAGCAACTAGACAGAGATGTAGCCAAATGGGGTCAGACACAAATCTTCATCGAAACACCCTATCGTAATAATGCACTACTAGAAGATTTGATTGCACAATGTGCCCCAGATTCCCTAATTTGCATTGCCTGTGATGTGACCGCGCCCTCTAGTTTTGTCCAAACAAAAAAAGCCAGCGACTGGGCAAAAGCGCAACCCGATTTGCACAAAAAACCTTGTATTTTTCTTTTAGGTAAATAAATATGATCTTTCACCAAGCCTTCACATTAAATCCGTTTCAAGAAAACACCTATGTTATTTGGGATGAAAAGGGAATTGGTATTATAGTAGACCCTGGATGTTATACCTATGAAGAACGCCAAACATTGAAAGCTTTCATTGAGGAGAAAAATATTACCTTAACCCATATCTTAAATACGCACGCACATATCGATCACGTGCTAGGAGTTGAATATTTCCGTCAAGAATTCAAGATACCTTTTTACCTACATCCGAAAGATGAGCCTCTATTAAAAGATGCAGCGAATCGGGCACAAGTATATGGATTTCCTCACTACCAACCCTCTGAAGTAGACGTTTGGTACGAGGAAAATCAAGTGTTGCACATTGGCGAAATGGAAATCAAGATCTTGTTTGTACCGGGTCACGCACCTGGTCATGTGGCCTTGTATTTTGAAAAAGAAGGCCTTCTATTTGATGGGGATGTCTTGTTTAGACGCAGTGTGGGCAGAACGGACTTCCCTTTGTGTAATCACGCAGATTTAGTGAACAGTATTCAAACGCAATTATACACCTTACCAGACTCCACGATTGTGTATCCTGGACATGGAGGAAGCACCACCATCGGAGAGGAGAAAGTATCTAATCCTTACGTAAAAGCATGAAAAAAGAAATCCCTAACTTATTAACACTAGGTAATTTATTAGCAGGTTGCATCGGACTATGGTTCGTAATGCAAGGCGATTTAGTGAGCGCCTCCTATTGTATATTTATCTCCCTTGTCTGCGATTTCTTCGATGGATTTTTAGCGCGCGCCTTGCAAGCCTATTCTGATCTGGGAAAAGAGTTGGATTCTTTGGCAGATATGGTCTCTTTTGGGGTGCTGCCTGCCTTTATCTTGTTTTCTTTAGTCGAACAAAGTTGCGGCACTCAATGCACCGTGGGTCTATTCGGGTTCTACAAGCCATTTATGGTGTTTGCTTTGGCTCTGATGTCCGCGTATCGTTTGGCTAAATTCAATATTGATACACGTCAAAGCGACCAGTTCATCGGTGTCCCTACACCAGCAAATGGTCTATTAATTGCGTCTTTACCCTTAATTCTACATTTCCAGCCGGAATACAGCGCTTATATTTTATCATTCAAAGGCCTGTTAATTTATGCGGTGGTGATGAGTTATCTATTAGTTTGCGAATTGCCCCTGTTGGCCTTTAAGTTTAAGACCTGTGATTGGAAAAGCAATCAAGTAAAATTCATTTTTCTTATTTTTTGCATTGCTGCCCTTGTTATGCTTAAATTTGCAGCAATTCCGGTTTTAGTGATTGCATACATCCTTCTTTCCGGCCTTATTTTCCTTTTAAATCCAAACAAATAATGAAATTCTTAGCTGAAATCAACGTAATGCCTCAAAAAGAAATCCTTGATCCTCAGGGAAAAGCGGTACTTATTGGCTTACAAAACTTAGGTATTAACCAAGTGGCAGGCGTTCGTATCGGCAAGCACATCACATTAACAGTGGATGCAGCTTCTGAAGCTGAGGCAAATGAGGTGGTAACTAACGCTTGCAAGAAATTGCTAGCGAACTTGATTATGGAAGAATTTGAGTTTACATTAACAGCTCAATAAGAGACTAAAACTGGCCTGTATGCAATAATACCAGCGTGCAGGCCTCTTCTACTTCTATTCCCTTATTCTGTAAAGCTTTCTCTAGCACCGAATTTTCTGTGCCTGGATTGAATATCACTCGTCTGGGTGATATAGCCGAAAGGTATGCTAAAAGACCCTCCTGATTCGCAGGACCTACATACAAAGTAACAGTGTCAATATTTTGCAACAAAGGTTGATCCTGCTGAATCGGTAGACCTAACACCTCCCCTTTTTTAATCCCCACTAATGAGACCTCGTGTCCATGTTGCAAAAGCAATTCCGTAGCGATATAGGCATATCGACTTGGATTCGTACTCGCACCGTAGACCAGAACTTTCATTAGAATAATTTTTCAGCGATAGCGCGTACGCTATCTGATTTACTCATCGTATAGAAATGCAAGGCAGGAACACCGGCTTGAATTAATTCTTTTCCTTGTTGGACTGCCCACTCAATTCCTAATTGCTTGATGGCAGCATTATTCGAGCATTTACGAGCCTCCGAGACAAATTCAGCAGGAATCTCTAAATGGAAAATCTCTGGCAAAATGTCTAATTGACGTTCTGTTGCCAATGGTTTTAGACCTGGAATAATGGGCACATGAATACCCATTTCACGGCATTTTTTAACGAAATCAAAATACTTCGTGTTATCGAAGAACATCTGAGTAACAATATAATCTGCACCCGCATCCACCTTTTGCTTCAAATAGCTTAAGTCTTGATCAAAGGAAACAGCATCAATATGTTTCTCCGGATAACCTGCCACGCCAATACAAAAGTTGGTGGGTAATGATTCCGTTTCTTCGTGCAATAAAATACCTTGATTCATCGCCGCTACTTGCTCCACTAATTCGTTAGCATAGGCGTGACCGCCTGGCTTAGGGATGAAATGAGCTTCCCCTTTTTCTTGATCACCGCGCAATAGAAGGGCATTTTCGATCCCCAAATAGTGTAAATCGATTAGGAAATCTTCGGTTTCTTCTTTGGTAAATCCACCACAAATCACGTGCGGAACGGCTTCGATCTGAAAACGCTGCATGATGGACGCACAGATACCCAAGGTTCCAGGACGCTTGCGAATAGGAATGCGCTTAGAAACGCCATCCACGACTTTATCTACATATTCCTCTCGGTGATACGTCACCTCGATAAACGGTGGCTTAAACTCCATCAAAGGCTCAATGTGCGACATTAATTCGCCCAAATGTTGGCCCTTCATCGGTGGAATAATCTCGATCGAGAAAAGTGTTTTTCCCGCCGCTTCTTCAAAGTATTTAGTAATCTTAGTCATAATTCAATACGGGGCTTAACCATCTTTCTACGTCGTCTAGGGACATACCTTTACGTTTCGCGTAATCTGTTACTTGGTCTTTCGCAATCTTACCTAAACCAAAATACGTACTCTCGGGATGAGAGAAATAGAATCCTGACACCGCGGAAGCCGGGTACATCGCATAACTCTCTGTTAATTGAATCCCAATCTGCTTTTCCGCATCCAATAATTCAAACAAACGCTTCTTCTCCGTGTGATCTGGACAAGCCGGATAACCCGGTGCAGGACGAATTCCGTCGTATTTCTCTGAAATTAAGTCTTCATTGCTTAAAGTCTCTTCTGAAGCATAACCCCAGAATTCTTTACGCACACGTTCGTGCAATAATTCGGCAAAAGCTTCCGCCAAACGATCTGCTAAAGCCTTGACCATAATCGAGTTATAGTCATCGTGCTCTTTTTCGTATTTATCTAACAGGGCTTCGATTCCTAGACCCGTCGTCACCGCAAAGGCACCGATATAATCCGTCTCCCCTGAGTTTAAAGGAGCTATAAAGTCACTTAAACAACGGTTAGGAAGCGTGCTCGCTTTTTGGCCTTGCTGACGTAAATGGTGCAACCATTGGCTCTTGTCAGAAGATTCGTCTTTGTGTTGAATCTCATAAGAAACCTGTTTGTGCGAACCGTGTTTCTCGCAAGCGACCTCAAGCGCCTTCTCCACGTAATCGTGCAAGATAATATCATCTCCTAGCGAGTTTGCTGGGAAGAATCCTAAAGCCGCCTTCGCCTGAAGCGATTTATTAGCTATAATCTCTTTCAATAAAGCCTTGGCATCATCGAATAATTTCTTCGCCTCTTTGCCTACCACTTCGTTATCGAAAATACGCGGGTATTTTCCGGACAATTGCCAAGTTGAGAAGAACGGCGTCCAGTCGATGTATTTCGCAATTTCCTCTAAGGAATAATCCTCAAAATACTTCACGCCTAGGAAAGATGGCTGTTTCGATTTGAATCCAGTCCAATCAATGCCGCTCGGTTTAGCACGCGCCTGATCGATGGACAAGTAATTTTTCTCTTGCTGACGAGCGGCGTGAGCCGTTCTTAATTCGGCATATTCTGTTTTAATCTCGTTGAAGATTTCCTGAGACGTTAATTCACTTTGCAATAAACGACCCGCCACCGGCACAGAACGCGAGGCATCTAACACGTGAATCACGGGTCCTGAGTAGTGAGGATCAATTTTTACCGCCGTGTGAATACGGGACGTTGTGGCTCCACCAATTAAAAGAGGCACTTTGAAACCAAGACGCTCCATTTCTTTGGCCACATACACCATCTCATCTAATGACGGCGTAATCAAACCGGACAAACCGATGATATCTACGTTATGCTCCTTTGCCGCAGCCAGGATCTTATCGCAAGGAACCATCACACCGATGTCGATTACTTCGTAGTTATTACATGCCAAAACCACACCCACAATATTCTTTCCAATATCATGCACATCGCCTTTCACCGTAGCCATCAAGATCTTTCCAGCCGACGAACTCTCCCCTCCTTGCTTCTCTGCTTCAATATAAGGCAATAAATAGGCCACCGCCTTCTTCATCACACGAGCGGACTTCACGACCTGCGGCAAGAACATTTTTCCTTCTCCGAACAAGTCCCCCACCACATTCATCCCATCCATCAGCGGACCTTCGATCACCTGAATCGGGCGCTCCACTAATTGACGCGCTTCTTCCACATCTTCATCGATGAATTCCGTCAAACCTTTAATCAAGGCGTGTTCTAAACGCTTGTTTACCGGCTCTTTTCTCCAGGCATCATCCACTACTAATTCTTTACCCGCGGACTTTACCGTTTCGGCATAAGCCACTAATTTTTCAGTGGACTCTGGATTACGATTCAATAAAACATCCTCGCATAAATCGCGTAATGTCGCATCAATATCATCATAAACGCCTAACTGACTAGCATTAACGATACCCATATCCATCCCCGCCTTAATCGCGTGGTACAAGAACACCGTATGCATCGCCTCCCGAACTAATTCGTTTCCACGGAAGGAGAAGGAAATATTAGAAACCCCACCCGAAACTTTCGCGTGTGGCAAGTTTTCTTTAATCCATTTCGTCGCTTTGATGAAATCAACCGCATAATTATTATGCTCCTCGATTCCCGTCGCAACTGTTAAAATATTAGGGTCGAAAATGATATCCTGAGCCGGGAAACCTACTTTATCGACTAAAATATCGTAAGCACGTTGACAAATCTCGATACGACGCTGGTATGAATCCGCTTGACCCGTTTCATCAAAGGCCATCACGACGACCGAAGCACCGTACATTTTCACTTTGTTCGCGGATTCAATGAATTTCTCTTCCCCTTCTTTCAAAGAGATCGAGTTAACTACCGATTTACCTTGTACGCATTTCAAACCTGCTTCAATTACTTCCCATTTCGAGGAGTCAATCATAATCGGTAAACGAGCGATATCAGGCTCTGCCATCAACAAATTCAGGAATTGAGGCATCATTTTCACGCCATCTATCATTCCTTCATCCATATTGATGTCCAAAATCTGCGCACCACCATCCACCTGCTCACGAGCCACTGCAATCGCTTCTTCAAATTTCTCCTCGCGAATTAAACGCGCAAATTTCTTCGAACCCGTCACATTGCAACGCTCCCCTACATTCACAAAATTGGTTAATTCCGTAATCTCTAAAGGCTCGAGACCCGATAGCTTTTGATTCACATTTTCCTCCGGAATCACGTGCGGCTTGTGCTTCGAAGCCACTTCCGCAATCGCTTGGATGTGCGCTGGCGTAGTTCCGCAACAGCCTCCAATGATGTTCAAAAAGCCGTTTGCTAAGAAATCATCGATGATAACCGCCATTTCAGCTGGGGATTGATCGTATTCACCCATTTCGTTCGGCAAACCCGCATTCGGGTGAGCAGAAACTAAGAAAGGGGATTTATCGTTCAAAGTCTTCACGTAGGGACGCATTAAATCCGCACCCAAAGCGCAGTTTAAGCCCACTGAAAGCAAAGGCATGTGGGATACCGAAGTCAAGAAGGCTTCCGTTGTTTGGCCTGATAAGGTACGCCCAGAAGCATCCGTGATCGTTCCAGAAACCATCACCGGCAAATAAGGCTTAGATGGATTTTGTTTGAAATAGTGATCGATGGCAAACAAAGCTGCCTTCGCATTTAAGGTATCGAAAATGGTTTCTACCAATAGTAAATCAGCCCCTCCATCCACTAAACCACGAATTTGTTCTGTATAAGCCTCAACTAATTCATCGAAAGTGACCGCTCTATAACCCGGATCATTTACATCTGGGGATAGCGAAAGCGTACGATTCGTTGGTCCGATGGATCCAGCGACATAACGTGGCTTTGAGGGATCCTTGGCCGTAAATTCATCCGCAACTTCGCGGGCAATTTTCGCTGACTCAAAATTTAATTCATAGACCAAATCCTCCATGTGGTAATCGGCCATCGCGATGGAAGTTCCGGAGAAGGTATTCGTTTCCGCGATATCTGCACCAGCTGTAAAGTATTTCGCGTGAATTTCTTTGATCACATCCGGACGCGTGATAGACAATAAATCATTGTTTCCTTTCACTTCGTGCGGGAAATTTTTGAAGCGTTCGCCGCGGTAATCCGCATCCGTTAAATTGTATTGTTGAATTAAAGAACCCATCGCGCCGTCAAGAATTAAAATCTTTTCACGCAATACGTCTTTGATGTGTGGTCTTTGCATAAGTATAATCGAATCTTTGACAGATGTTTATGCCAAAAATCTAGCAAATATACCGCTTTTCAGCCTAAATGAGGCCCATTTTTTGAATTTTTTCGAGATCTTCCGGGGAATCAATTCCTATGGTTTCAAATTGCGTTTCGATGGCCTTTATTTGAATGCCATTTTGAATCCAACGCAACTGTTCTAGGGATTCTGCCAGCTCTAGTGAAGTGGGCTTAAGTGCACTTAAACCGGGCAAAATATCAGCCCGATAGGCGTACAATCCGATGTGTTTGTAGAAAGTATGTCTATTTAACCATTCTGAAGGCTCCACCCCTCTTAAAAAAGGAATGGTTTGACGGGAAAAATAAAGAGCATGACCTTCCTGGTCGCAAATCACTTTAGGTGTATTGGTATTGAATAAAGTTTCTGTGTCTGTTATTTTTTTAATAAGAGTCAAAACAGGTGCTCCTGACGCAAATCCTGAAGCCACTTCGCGTAATTGTTCCGGCTCTATAAAAGGCTCATCCCCTTGGATATTCACCACATAATCGACCGTTTCACCTAATCGACTTAGTACTTCGGCACATCGATCGGTACCGGTTAAATGCGTATCAGCTGTCATCATCACCTCTGCCCCGAAGCCAACAGCCACCTCGAAAATTCGCTGATCATCTGTCGCTATCACAATACGATCAAAGCCTTTGACCGACTTGACGCGTTCATAAGTCCGCTGAATCATCGGTCTTCCTCCCAGATCTACCAGTGGTTTTCCCGGGAAGCGAGTGGATGCGAATCGAGCCGGAATTATGGCGACGACCTTTTTGCCGTGAATCATACTAATTACGTTTTTTGATAGAATTTTGCCAAATTTGCACATAATTTCCAAACATTCGAGCCTTTGCCTGTATTTTTCGAACATTCCTTTGCTGAACCAATCTGGAGCATCCGCTTCTGGGGAAAACCAGACGAACCTCGTTTGTGGGTCGAAACGAGAGGAAACGCTGAGGCATTTTGGCATTCGATCGATTTAGCGACTAAAGAGGTTTCCCTTTTAGGAAAGGCTCCCTCCGATTATGCCCAATTAAACTTTGTACACGGCTCAGAAAACGAGGCGCTTTTCATCAAATTACAGCAGTCAAAAAATCCAGGAATAGAGTCTATAAAAACCTATTCTTTAGAGCCACTGAAGCTACTGAAAGAAGAAAAACCTCGCCCAATAAGCACAGAAAGCGACTTTTCATTTCAAGTACCCCAGCATTACGAAGAAAGCCAAGACTATTTTAAAGACTTCCAAACCTTCTTCCAGCAGCAATTCAACGAAACGATCGCGAAAGGAATAGATTATTTTGAAGGTGAGGATAAGCTACTATTTTCTTATTATCTTTACGATAATGGCTGGAAAAACTACCTTCGGGTATGTAATTTAGCCTTTGAGACGATCCTGTTAGAACAGATCGCTGAAGGAGATACCATCGGATACCAAACCTTTACGTTACTCAACGAACAATTGATTTTTGTGAAGGATAAACTGAAATTGAAGATTTATGAAAAATTATAAACTAACCTTACTCATCGCCTTTTTATTTGCATTGCAGTTTTCTACTGAGGCGAGCACCCTTGATTCATTGGGCTTAAAAAAGGAGAACAACAAGACCTTTTTATTGTTCAAAGTGGGACCTAAGCAATCCCTTTTTTCGATTCTAAAACGCTATAATTTATCGTTAACCGAATTCAAATCGGCTAATACCGATGTCCAAATCCCGGTGAAAACGGGCGAAATCGTTTATATTCCTTTGCACTACTTAGAAGAAAGCAATCCTGCCCCTAAAGTAGTGGAAGAAAAAGCAGCAGAAACACCTAAGGAAGCAGAAATTCACATTGTAGCCCCTAAGCAAGGTTTGCTTTCAGTAGCGAACATGCACAAAGTAACGATGGCTGAATTGCGTAAATGGAATAATCTAACCTCAGATCGCTTACAAGAAGGTCAACGCTTAATCGTCTCAGATCCAGCTGGATCCACTTCCGCTATGGCAGTTGATAAGAGCAATTTATTGCCTGCAAAATCGGCAGCACCAGCAGCACCAGCCCCAGCTGAAACCGTCGTAGCTCCCGCGAAAGAAAAAGGACCTGAGGATATCAAAAAGAAGATTGAAACAGGAATTGCGGAACTAATTGACGTACCTGATAATTCTGGCAAATTCTTAGCCTTGCATCGCACCGCTCCGATTGGAACCTTGGTTTTAGTCAAAAATCTAACGAATAATCAAAGCATTTGGGTAAAGGTCATCGGACGTTTGCCGAACGGCGATAACAAAGTGATCATCAAACTTTCTCCGAAAGCTTTTGAGAAATTGAATGCCGTTGATAAGCGCGTTAGAGCTGAAATCTCTTATTTATTACAGTAATATGAACAAGAGAAAAAGGCCTATCACCGCAGGTCACGTTATTTTTGAGGTATTCTTCATTTTATCTTATCCCTTTATTGCGGCGTTTTCGGTTGCGGTAACGGTATTGGTCTGGATATTCTCCCTTCCCTCCCGTTTAATTGCCCTATTTAGCCGAAAATGATTTCAGAAAAAATAGCGGCCATCTTAGACGAGAAATTCGCTTTTTTCAATCATCCGCGCTTCATAGAACACGATCCTATCCAAATTCCGCATCGCTTCAGTCGCTTGCAAGACAAGGAAATTATGGGTTTCTGGGTGGCTATTTTAGCCTGGGGTCAGCGTAAAACGATACTTCAAAATGCGCAAACACTCATCGAATTGATGGATGGCACACCGTATGAGTTCATTTTAGGACATCAAGCATCTGATCTAAAACGATTCGAGCATTTTAAACACCGGACTTTTCAATACCCAGATACGCTGTATTTTATTGATTTCTTCCATAAGCATTACCAAAACAATAATTCCCTAGAAACGGCGTTCAACCAAGGTTTGAAAGCAGAAGATTTAAGTATAGAAAATGGGCTAAACGGATTCTACGATTATTTCTTTCAATCCGAATGGGCTCCAGAACGCACAAAAAAACACATTGCTTCTCCACTGAAAAACTCGGCTTGTAAACGCATCAACATGTTTTTGCGGTGGATGGTGAGAAAAGATGAGGCTGGAGTTGATTTCGGACTATGGAATACCATCAAACCAGCACAATTAGTTTGTCCACTCGATGTGCACGCGATGCGCACAGCTGCCCAACTGGGTCTAATGAAAGAAGAGAAGGCGAATTGGAAAACGGCTTTGGCCCTTACCGAAACGCTACGTGAACTGGATCCAAGCGATCCTGTCAAATATGATTTTGCCCTCTACGGAATGGGCATCGAAGAAAAAACGCTATGGAAATAAGCAACAAAAAGACGGGTGATTACATTCGTATCGACGAAAAAACGGGAGCGAGTTTAATCGAACTAAATCTTGGTGGCCTATCATTAATCGACCTTCCCGGAAGCTCCGATCATCCCTTAGCGAGCAACCCTTACCACCCCAGCGCCTTGTTAACCCCCTGGGTAAATCGAGTTCGTAACGGAAACTATTCATTTAAGGGTAAAAATTACCAATTACCCATCAACGAACCCGCCTTAGGAAACGCTATTCACGGTTTATTGGCTAGAGTACCGTTTACCCTTGTACAAAAAACAGAATCGTCTGTCACATTAGAACATGCGTACCAAGGTGCTGAACCTAATTACCCCTTTCCATTTACTTTCCGATATACGTATACCTTAGCAGAGGAAGGCGGTCTTGAAATTACCTTTATGGCCCAGAACACGGGCTCAACGTCCATGCCTTTCGCCTGTGGCTGGCACCCTTATTTCAGCTTCCCAAACACAAAAGCAGCTGATTTATCTATCAAATTTCATCCCACTAGCCGTTTTTTATCAGACTCCCAAATGATTCCTTTGAAAGAGGAAAATCTACAAGGTAAGAGCGAATTTGTTTTCAGTCAAGAGAAAGTGGACCACGTTTTTCGACTAGAGCCTAGGGAAAAACACGTCACAGAATTCATCGATCATAAACACCAGCGTTCGCTTTTTTTAACTCAATCCTCTGTTCAATTTCCCTTTTTAGTCGTCTTTCAACCGGAAGGATATCACTCGGTGGCGATTGAGCCAATGACTGCCAATACAGACGCCTTTAATACCGGTGATGGCTTGATCGAATTAGCCCCTTCGGAGGCCTTTTCAGGACAGATCCGTTTATCCATAGGAAAATAGATCATTCATTCAGGTTTTTTGTACATTTGTCAAATGAAGTTTAATCTGTTAGTCATTTTACTGTTTTTAACTGCTTGGAGCCCTCTATTCGGGGAATCTAAGGCGGATTCTACAGCGAATAAATGGAAACAAGTGATGACCTCTGGGATTAACTTAAATCAGTCCAGTTTCAGTGATAACTGGAAAGGTGGCGGAACGAATACCTTAGCGATAGGCTGGTATTTGAATCACAGCGCTAACGTTTCGAATGAATCTTGGCGCTTGAATTCTGACCTGAATTTACAAGTCGGATTTCTCCAAAACAGAACTCAAAGTCTACGCAAAAACATCGACCGTATTGCATACGAATTCAAGGCGGGTTATCGCATCAGCCCTAAATGGGACTTTTATGGATCGACTAACTTCCAGACTCAATTCTTTAATGGATATGATTATGGCAAGAAAAATAAAGCGGGCGTTCCGGTAGACTCCTTAATTTCGAGTTTATTTGCTCCGGCCTATTTGACTTCCTCCATGGGTCTAGAATACCATCCAGACAAATCATTTTATACACGAATCGGTATTGGTTCTTTACGCCAAACCTTTGTCTTCGACCAAGCCATCTCCAGAGCAGGATTATATGGTCTAGAGAAACCAGGAGACAATATCAGAAATCAGTTCGTATTTCAATATTTAGTCAACGTGGACAAAGATGTATGGGAGAATATTAATGTAAAAGCACGTTATTCAGCCTTAATCGACTATTTCAGACTTACTTTATCGAACAGTATTGTACATCGATTAGATGCGAATGTAACGATGAAAGTGAATAAATATGTGAGCACTAATCTGCAAATGGTGCTTTTTCGAGATTATGACCAAGATCCTAATTGGCAATTCTCTCAAGTTCTATCCATGGGCCTTGTTTACCGCATCGAAAAATAACTATTTCTTTCGGTTTAAGTACCGATCATACAACATTTGGATAATACCGTCTTTTAACCCTAAATCAGGCACTAATATCGTCTGACAACCGCCTAATTCCATTGCTGTCAAATAGATGGACGCTGCTGGCACTATTACGTCCGCGCGGTCTGTATTTAAACGTAATTTATTCACGCGATCCTCAAAAGAGAACGAACCCACGTAGGCCGCCATTTCAAATAAGGCATCGAAAGTCATCGACTTTTCCTCGGCAGCAGGTTTAGACAAATTAAATAATTTAGCTATGTTTCCTCCTGTCCCAATTGCCTCAATATCTCCTGAAATCAACTCTTTTTGCTGAGAAATCCAATTCTTCATCTTCTCCCAATCTCCCTCTTTTTCCGTTCCTTCTAGTAATCGCACCGACCCTATTTTAAAAGACTTCGAAGCTAATTTTTCCCGGTGACGATAGATATTCAATTCCGTACTACCCCCACCCACATCGATGTGCAGGTAATTTTTCTTCGGATGTAAAGATTGAACGACCACATCATTGATTAATTCTGCCTCCCGGCTACCATCAATCAACTGGATTTTCATATCCAATATCTTATGAATTCGAGTGATAATCTCTGATGAGTTAGACGCTTCCCGCATAGCCGATGTAGCACAAATCGCATAGTCCTTCACTTCGTGCAAGTCCATCAATAATTTATAGGCGTGCATTAATTTGAAAATACGCACCTCAGACTCAGGCGAAATCATGCCATCACCAAAGACATCATGTCCTAAACGAAGAGCAAAACGCACATATTCAATCCGCTTAAAACTGATGACTCCCTCATTTTCTAATACACTAGATATTTGAAGGCGAGCGGCGTTAGATCCGATATCAATGGCTGCAAATTTCATACTTTAGGGGGTTTATGAAGATAAAAACCATTGCCTTGCACTTCGTACGAGATTTCTGTACCTAGGACAAATAATAATTCTCTTCGATCAATAATGACAGGGATATTTTCAATTAAATACTCCTCATCATTTTCTGTTTTAGTATCAAAACCAAGGACAAAAGTTCCTCCACAGGTTCCTCCACGCATTCCCACCCGGAGAAAAGGCTCCGGAAACGTAATTAAACGTAGGTTATCGAGGGCTGATTCGGTCAAACGAACGGGAGGATCTATTAACATGTATTAACGAGGATGTCGATGTAAAATTAGCTAATTTTAGGCTTGAAAGGTAAACAAAAGAGCGATGACGTATAAAATACTTTGGGCGGACGATGAAATTGATTTATTGAAACCCTATATCTTGTTTTTAGAGAGTAAAGGATATGAAGTATTTACGGTTAATTCAGGTGCAGACGCTTTAGAATTAGTAGAAACGCAGAAGTTTGACATCTTGTTCTTGGATGAAAATATGCCGGGAATGTCTGGCCTAGAGGTCTTATTACAGATCAAAAAGTTCAGACCGAATCTTCCCGTTATTATGATCACTAAATCAGAGGAAGAAGAATTGATGGAAGACGCCATCGGTTCGAAAATTGCTGATTACCTCATCAAACCACTTAATCCGAATCAACTATTGCTTTCTGTCAAGCGTATTTTTGATAAGAAAAGACTCGAAGAAGGAAAAACGAATATTAGTTACCAACAAGAGTTTTTGGCCTTATCGATGCAATACCAGGATCATTTGAATGCCAAAGAATGGTCTGACATCTACAAAAAACTAATCTATTGGGAACTCGAAATCGACACAACCGAAAACAAATCGATGGCCGAGGTTTTGAACAACCAAAAAAATGAGGCAAATGCCCACTTTAGTAAATTCATCGAGAAAAATTACGAGGATTGGTTGCAAAAACCCGATACAGAAACACCCGTATTATCGCATTTAATGCTGCGTAAACATGTTTTTCCGAAGATCAACGACAAGAGTCCTCTTTATTTTATTTTGATTGATAACTTGCGTTTTGACCAATGGAAAACCTTAGACAAATACATCCAAGAATACTTCCGATTAGAATCCGAAAATAACTATTATTCCATCCTGCCTACGACAACGGCCTACGCCCGAAACGCCATATTTGCCGGAATGATGCCATCTGAAATCGCTAAAAATTACCCCGACAAATGGGTCTACGATGTAGGCGATTCTGAAGACGAAGAAGGATTCAATAAACAGGAAGAATTTTACTTACAGGAGCAATTAAAGCGCCTAAAAATCAACGCTAAAAGCTCTTATCACAAGATTATTCACCAGTACCAAGGAAAACAATTAGTCGACAATTTCAATAAATTAGCGACTAATGATTTAAATGTCATCGTCTACAATTTCGTCGATATGCTCTCCCATGCTAGGACGGACATGGCTATGATCAAAGAATTAGCTCCAGATGAGTCAGCTTACCGCAGCTTAACGGCCAGCTGGTTCCAGCATTCTCCTCTTTTTGATTTATTAAAGAAGATTGCAGAGAAAAAGGGACGCGTCATCATAACGACCGACCACGGAATGATTCGCGTACAAAATCCGATTAAAATCGTGGGAGATCGGAATACGAATACCAATTTACGTTATAAACAGGGGAAAAATTTGAATTGGGATAACGCGAATAAGATGATGGTTTGCCGAAAGCCTGAGAACATTTTTTTACCCAAACCAAACGTTTCAACCACCTATGTGTTTGCAAAAGAAGATAACTTATTTGCCTACCCTAATAATTATAACCAATACGTAAATCACTATAGAAATACCTTTCAACACGGCGGAATTTCACTGGAAGAATGTATCATTCCGGTGATATACTACACGGGAAAATAGGATTATAGACTGGCTACAGGGAATATTTTACCGCCTTCGCATTTCAGGATTTGACCTGGAACCTTAGCCATTGTATTGTAGTCGTGACTCGCCATGATGATGGCCATTCCACTTTGATTCAGCTCCTTAAATAATTGCATAATTTCCAAAGAAACCTCCGGATCTAAATGACCTGTGGGCTCATCAGCAAGCAATAAAACCGGGTTATTTAGAATGGCACGCGCAATACAAATGCGTTGTTGTTCTCCGCCAGAAAGACGGTGAATACGCTTAGAAATGACAGAACTCATTCCCACACGCGCTAAAACCTCCTCGATTTTGAATCGTATTTCATCCTTATTCGTGTGACCTGTCGCCTCTAAAACAAAGGACAAATTCTTCTCGACATTGCGATCTGTCAGCAATTGAAAATCTTGAAAAACGAAGCCTAATTTACGTCTTAAGAATGGCACCTCTGAACGCTTAATGGTATTCAATGAATAACCCGCCACCGAAGCTGTTCCAGACTCAAGACCAATTTCCGCAATAATACTGCGAAAGAAGGTGCTCTTTCCGCTACCCGTTTTACCAATCAAATAATAAAAATCTCCCTCATTAATCGTTAAATTAATGTCTTCCAGTGTATTAACACCGTCTTGAGAAATACTTACTTGTTCAAAAGATAATACAGACATAAAAATCGCCTAGGTTAATTAAGAATTTGCTTTTGCGTGATCCGCTAAGAATTGCGCTAAACCACTATCCGTCAATGGGTGCTTTAATAAAGCTAACATGGCAGATAAGGGTCCAGTCATCACATCTGCTGCAGCTTCTGCACATTTAATGATGTGCATTGGGTGACGAACAGAGGCTGCTAAGATTTGCGTATCAAATTCGTAGTTATCGTAGATCAATCGAATTTGCTCGATCAATTCGATACCGTCGAAAGAGATATCATCTAAGCGTCCGATGAAGGGAGAAACGTAGGTTGCCCCTGCTTTAGCAGCTAATAAAGCCTGTCCCGCAGAGAATACAAGCGTACAATTCGTTTTAATCCCTCTTTCAGAAAAATATTTCAAGGCCTTGATACCGTCCTTGATCATAGGAATCTTTACTACGATTTTATCGTCCAGCTCCGCTAATTCTTCACCTTCGCGAATCATTCCATCGTAATCAGTGGCGATTACTTCGGCAGAAACATCTCCATCCACAATATCACAAATCGCTTTGTAATGACGTAAGACGTTGTCTTTCCCGGTGATTCCTTCTTTAGCCATTAAGGAAGGGTTAGTCGTAACTCCGTCCAAAACACCTAAATCTTGTGCTTCTTTAATTTGCGCTAAATTCGCTGTATCGATAAAAAATTTCATAGGTCAGATTTTTATAACAAAAAAATGGCAAATTCACCGCTACAACCGACCTACCCTTGCTTCGATCAAGACCTGGGGGATTCAGCGGGAGCTGGTAATTTGCCACCACAAAGATGACAAAAAAGCAGCTTTTTTCAAAATAAATATCGTTTTTTTGGATTAGCCCCTTAACTTTAAAATATGAAAAAATGGATTCTATTGGTTAGCCTTAGTGTTGCTTGGGCTTGTTCTACTTCGGGTGAGGCTTGGTTAGACGAGGCGAAAGCACGTTTACAGAAAGGGGAAACGGTTTCTGCGAAAGAAGCACTGCAGAAAGCGATTGAGAAAAATCCCGGTTTGGCGGAAGCATATAACCTTCAAGGGGTCATTCTATTTCAAGAAAAAAAATACCCAGAGGCAGAAGCCGCTTACCGAAAGGCGATCGATTTAAAACCTTCCATCTATACCGCTCAATTGAATTTAGGTGCGGTTTTGATGGAACAAGGGGTTTGGGATAAAGCCCTAGCGCCTACGGATAAAGCCATCGCTTCGCAGCCGGATTCAAGCGCAGGATATCTCCAAAGAGGGATTATTCAAGCGGCCCTTGCACAACCAGCCAAAGCTAAAATTGATTTTACACAGGCCATTAAACTGGCGCCAAAAGATATTAATGCCTTTTACAACCGCGGAAACATCCTTTTTCAAGAAGAGGATTACGCCGGAGCTGTAGCTGATTTTGCGAAGGCCGCTGAGATTAATCCGAATTTTGGCAAAGCTTATTACGCACTAGGCCTAAGCTATATCAAATCGAAACAAAACGACAAAGCATGCCTTGCCTTTCAACAAGCGCAAAAATTGAATTATCCAGGTGCGGCTGAAGCCGTAAAAAACCTATGTAATTAATATGAGAAACGTACAATTCATCTTGGGAGGTATTTTCGGCCTCGTCTTTTTAATGTTTACGTACTGGCAGTTGAATGACCCGGACCCTATTTTGTGGGTACCCGTTTATGCTACAGCAGTTTATACCGCTTTGCAGGCGATGCGTGGCAAAACGAATCCAGAGCTTTTGATCGTCTTATTTTTTCTCTCTGTATTCGCAGGATTGCAATTATGGGTTGAAATAACGGCTTGGGAAGGATTCTTAACAGATGGCTTGAGCATGAAGACACATAACCAAGAGTTAGCACGAGAAGCGGTGGGTCTTTGGATTGCATCCGGCTCGTTTGCTTTGTTTTACGTTTTAGAAAAAAGGAAATAAGATGTTAGATCTTGGTTTTGTCTCTGCGATTCTCCCTCACAAAAGTCTTTTTGAGGTTTTAGATTATGCGCAACAACAACATTTTGCCTGTGTAGAGGTCATGTGTTGGCCCTCTTCCTCTTCGGATGCGCGCAGGTATGCGGGTGTTTCGCATATTTCAGTAGACCAATTATCCACAGAGGATCTTGTAGCCTTGAAGGCGAAATTAGATCTACATCCGGTCAAAATATCCGCTTTAGGTTATTACCCGAATCCATTGGATCCTGATGAAAAGCAAGCTGCTTTTTACCGAGAGCACATCCAGAAAATCATTAAAGCAGCTGCCGTTTTAGGCATTTCGCGTGTGAATACCTTTGTAGGCCGTGATTATACGAAGAATGTGGCTTATAATATCGGTCGGTTTTCGGAGGTTTGGCCGGAAATTATTGCGTTAGCAGATACGCTACAGATTAAAATAGGCATTGAAAACTGTCCCATGTTCTTTAGCGATGATGAATGGCCTGGAGGAAAGAATTTGATGACGACGCCCAAGATTTGGGATGAATTATTTACGATCATTCCGTCGGCGAATTTTGGCCTAAATTATGATCCATCTCATATGGTCTTTCAGATGATGGATTATACCTACCCTATTTACCACTATGCGGATCGGATTCACCACGTGCACTTAAAGGATGTTAAAGTATATCCTGAAAAATTGAATCGCGTGGGGATTTTAGCGAATCCATTAGAATACCATTCCCCTAAAATTCCAGGACTTGGCGATATACAGTGGGGGAAGTTCATTTCTGCTTTAAACGACGTACGGTACCGAGGTCCAATCGTGATTGAAGTAGAAGATAAGGCCTATGAAGGCTCAGAAGAGGATATCGACAAAGCGATTCGAAGTGCGAGGAATCACATCCAACAATTTTTACCCTAAAAAAAGGGCTTCAGATATGAAGCCCTTTTTTAATGCAGCGAAAATCGCTCAATTATTTACTAGGTTTTGCAAAGATCACCGGGTCGATCGTAGGATTAATTTCCACTGACACGGTTTCTACTGTCATCGTTCCACCCATCGGACTTGGCGTCTCAACGGTATGAGGGAAAGCTAAGCCATTGACCATTTTATAGTTAGAGAAGCTCACTTCAGAATCAACCTCTTGACCATTTACTTGAACTTTAGCTTGCGTCTTCACCACAAAATTAGTTGCAGTAGAAACATATACCTTACTATCTTCTCCAGATGGTTTGGTGACGGTCAACAGATATACATCAGCTCCATCCAATTTCTCTTTAGAGACTAAATCAATCTTATATCCGTCCTTCTTTGCGTTCGTCAAAATAGAACCCAACATCAATTGAGAACCTGCCATTTTAACTTGATCAGCCGGCATATCTTCTGGCTCACCCGTTCCGCCCATCATGGCAGGACGATTCATCCAACCTTTATTTCCATCAATGACCGTAATGATTTTATTTCCCATGACAGCTACTTCTGTCCGAAAAGATTTTCCGATCACTAAAGACGTATTACTTTCAATATCCATTCCCTGAACAGAGAATTTATTTTTTACAACGGCTGTTTTCACGGCAGCCCATTTATCAGCGCCACCCATGGCAGCTTCGTGCTTAGCTAAAATTTCCTCAGTCGATTGAGCAGACGCCACTGAAGCGACTAACATTCCTGCTACGAGGCAGATTGATTTGATCATTGTTTTCATGATATAGGGGTTTATTTTTCGAAAGATAGTAAAATTATTGAGCTTTTTTCGGAATGGAACGCATCACGATAAACCAGCCAATCAATACTAAAATGGCAGCCATAAAGAAGGCTGCGCCTGGGAATAAAATGGGCGCTTGTTCAGAGGCGAAATAGGCGAATAAATTGGAGGCCAAAAGAGGGCCAAAAATAGTCGTAATAGATTGTAAACTAGTCAATCCACCCTGTAATTCACCTTGTTCATTCGGACCTACTTGTTGAGTGATCAGGCTTTGGAGAGCTGGTCCTGCAATTCCCCCCAACCCAAAAGGAATCATAAAGGCATACATCATCCAAGATTTAGTCGCATAGGCGAACATAAAAAATCCGATGCCATACAGGAGTAAACCGTAAGAGATCGCACGTATTTCACCTAGTTTGGGCATAATAATACGGGCCAAACCTCCTTGCACAATGGCTACAATTAAACCGACAAAGGCTAAAGAATAGCCTACTTGATCCGGTGTCCAGCCAAAAACCTTCATCGTAAAATAGGACCACGTACTAGGGTGCACCTGACCGGCTAATTGCAGGCAGAAGAAACCTCCTACCAAACCCGCGATCACTGGATATTTTGTCAAATTCTTTAAAGATCCTAAGGGATTCGCACGCGTGATGTCAAAGGGACGGCGGTTCGATTTTGCTAGGGATTCTGGTAAGACAAAATAGCCGTAAATCCCATTAATTAAAGTTAAACCCGCCGCGGCAAAGAAGGGAATTCGATCACCATAAGACGCTAGCATCCCACCTATCGCAGGTCCAATAATAAATCCTACACCGAAAGCGGCTCCTACGACACCAAAATTCTTTGCCCGATCTTCCGGCTTTGACACATCCGCAATGTAGGCTTGAGCCGTCGTAAAACTGGCACCAGTGATTCCTGACATGATGCGACCGATGAATAACCAAAGAATATTGGGCGCGAAGGCTAAAACAAGGTAATCAATCGTGAAGCCGAATAAAGAGGCCAAAATCACCGGACGGCGACCCACCTGATCCGATAATCCACCTAAAACAGGAGAAAACAAGAACTGCATAATGGCATAGGACGCCATTAACCAGCCTGCATATTGAGAGGCAACGGAAATATCTCCACCCACAAAACCTTTGATAAGGTTAGGTAAAACGGGGATAATTAGGCCGATTCCGAGAACGTCAATTAATAAAGTGATAAAGATAAATCCAATTGCAGGATCCTTTTTGCTCGCCATTTGATTCTAGATTAGGCTGCAATTTAAGAAAAAGGATACTGAATATTCGTTTTTAAAAATTCCTTACTCGTTTCTGCACAAGATAAGGGTGTTTTACCCGCGTCTGGAACGGCATCTAATTCAACAATGGCGAAGCCTTTGAACTTGATTTTGTCCAAGTTAGCGAATACCTCCTCTAGGTTCACTTTACCTTGCCCTAATTCGACGAAACGGTAGCGAGGCTCGGTTTGACGCACATCTTTTACGTGTAATGCCTGTAAAACTTTACGGTATTTCAACACCGCATCTGCCGGATTACCGCCGCCTTGGAAATAATGAGCTACGTCTAATAGCAATTTGATTTTAGCCGGATCCATGTGGTTTACGAGCAAATCAACCTCCTCAGGTGTTTCCCCAAACTGGTCCATGTGGTTGTGGTAGGTAGCTTGAATGCCTAATTCTTTCGTTTTGGCACCAATCTCGTTCATGACCTCTGCTAAACGAATAAGGTCTTTCTCCTCTGGCTTCACCCCTTTCTTGCGTAAGGAATTCGTTAATTGAATCGACGTACCACCTAGGGCTTTTACGAAAGCAGCGTGCCTAACGTGCTGGGCGATGGATGCCTCTACTTTGGCTGCATCAATCTCAACATTGCCGCTCGAAAACATACATAATTGCAAGCCTGATGAATCTAATAAGGCTTTTAAAGCGGCAGGATTATCCTTGTATTTTGCAAATGAATTCGCGCGTAACTGTATTCCCTTGAAACCTAGGGCTGAAATTTCTTGAATCGCCTGCTCATCTTGCCCATTCCAAGTGATGGCAGAATAACCCAAAGAATAGGATTTTTTCGCAGCAAAAAGAGAAGAAACTGGAAGTGTTGTAGCCAAGGTAATGGCCAAAAATTCGCGTCTAGTTGTCATAGGAGGAGGTTTTATTATAAAAGCCTCTCCCACAGCTTATTTACTCTCGCTGAATTTCAAATAATCTGCTAATAGACTCAGCTTATCCGTACCGATGTAATCCACACCGATATCTAACAGTGCTTGATACCCTAAAAGGGAATCTGGGGTAGCCCAAAGACGTACTTTTCGGCCGTTTGCATGGACTTGATCCACGTAGTTTTTGAGTTTTTCTTTCAAGGCTGCTGGTATAGGTCCTTGTCCAGCCCAAAAGCCAAACTTCAACATCGATTCACTCTCTAACAACACTTTAGAAGTGGGAAAACGCTCATTCGAACGACCATCAAAGGTGATCCAAGCTGGGGATTCAATGTATTGGGAGGGTTTTGGGCGGTTACCGGAAATCACTATTCGGAATCCTTTTTGTTGAATAAGTTCTGCATGAGGCTTCAAAGCAGCAATAATCAGCGGCAAGGTGGAATCCGATGAGGTCTTCGAATCAATCAATAATTGATGAAAATCCCCCTCTTTATTGGCTTTTAGGACGCGGATAATGGGGTCAATATACAGATCCTTCAAATTGCGATTCAGACTCAGTTGATTCCGTTCGTGACCCACCAATAATTGTCCATTCACGGCATATACATCCGCCTCAATGGAACCAAAACCTGATTGAAATGCCTCAAAAAATGGTCTTTCGTGTTCGTAATCATTGTGTGCGTGCGCTTTTAACAACGGACTCTGCGCCTGTAAAGCGAATGATAACAAACAGAAAAGGGCGATTTTTTTCATTAGCCTTTCACATAATCCCCAGACGCGATGCGCGTTTTCGGATCGATTTTCTTGTTGTATAAATACGCGTAGGTTTCGATTTCCTTGCCTTTCAAATTTACTTTAACTTGCTCGCGCACGAAAAGACTTTCGGCTGGTTTGTCTGTATTGAATTCTTCGTATTCATCTAATACGTTCAATAATTTGATCGTATTGGACAATAAATACAATTCGCCCACTACCTGGTCTTTCGCGTCATCCGATGGGATAATACCCGGATAATCAGCCACTTGGTACATCTGACCTTGGTAGGTCGCCATGCCGATGTAATCCGAATTTCGTGCGATCAAGCGGTGTAAATCGTTTCCACAGTCGCGGCGCAAGGTTCCGTATACGAATAAATATTCCTCTACGTCTGGTTCTGGTAGTTTCGCTTCTTCCAAAGTCAATACTAAGTCCTCTTGCTCTACCACCGTTCCTTCAGTCAATAACACATTACCGATAATTCCTTCAAATGGAGCCGAAACAATCGATTCCATCTTCATCGCCTCAATGACGTACAATGGAGCATTTAATTTCACCTCGTCGCCTGGTTTCACCAAAATACGAGATAAACGACCCTGCAATGGAGCACCGATATCACCTTTCACTTTCGCTTTCGCGTGTTGCGCGCGTTCGACTTTGACGTTTTTGTCCAAAATCTTAATGCGGCGTGCCTGGCCATTTAATTCAAATGTTACATTGCGCAGACCTGATTCGTCAGGCTCAGACATGTACAGGAACTTCACGATGATCGTCTTGCCTGGCTCAATCGTGATCATAATCTCCTCATCCTGCTTCAAGCCATAGAAAAAGGCTGGCGTAGGAAGGGCTGACAATTCGCCGAATAAAGCCGAATTCTTGTAATAGTCCTCGTAGACTTTCGGGTACATTTTGTAGGATAAGTAATCGAAGAATCCATCTTCTGCCTCTGGAAATTTCTTCGTAAAGGTCTTGAAATCTGCGTCGAAGTCGATGGGTGCCAAATGGTCATTTGGACGACCTTCGATTGCGTGCTCGCCTTTTAGGATGATCTCCTGTAGTTGTTTAGGGAATCCTTGGTAAGGTTGACCTAAGCCGCCTTTGAAGAAGTCTTTGACGGATTCAGGGAAGGATAAAGTAGCTCCTTTGGCATATACATCCTCCGCCGTTAACGAATTCGCGGTCATAAAAATCGCCATATCCCCCACCACTTTCGAGGATGGAGTTACTTTCACGATATCGCCAAAAAGCGTATTCGCCTCCGTATAATTACGCTTCAATTGTTCAAACTTGTCGCCCACACCTAGCGCAATCGCTTGGCCACGTAAGTTCGTATATTGACCGCCCGGAATCTCATTATTGTATACCTCAGCGGTTCCCGCTTTCAGTTCTGATTCGAACGGCGTATACATCGTACGCACCGCTTCCCAATAATTCGAATATTCGTTTAACAGGTCTAAATCCAGGTCAGATGCTTTCGCGTGACCTTGCATCATCGCCACTAACGAGTTCAAATTAGGCTGTGAAGTCAAACCAGACATCGCTCCTAAAGCCCCATCTACGATATCCACACCGGCTTCAATGGCCTTTAAATAGGTCGCTGATTGAACAGAGGCCGTGTCGTGCGTATGCAAGTGAATGGGTAAGTCGACCGCTTTCTTCAATTCGGTGACTAATTTTTCTGCTTGGAATGGACGCAAAAGACCGGCCATATCCTTAATCGCTAACATGTGAGCACCGGCATCTTCGAGCTGACGCGCCATATCTACGTAGTATTGTAGATTGTATTTCTCGTTTGTAAAGACGTCACCCGTATAGCAAATCGCTGCTTCAGCGATGCCAGGCGTGCGTTCCCGAACCGCTTTGATCGAGACTTTCATCGCATCGATCCAGTTCAAGGAATCGAAAATACGGAAGACATCGACTCCGGCTTCAGAGGATTTCTCCACGAATTTTTCAATCAAATTGTCAGGGTAAGCCGAATATCCCACGGCGTTAGAACCGCGGAAAAGCATTTGCAATAGCATATTCGGCATCGCCTCGCGGAACTCTTGCAGGCGTTTCCAAGGAGATTCTTGCAAGAAACGCATCGCCACGTCGAAGGTAGCACCACCCCAAACCTCCATCGAGAACAATTGAGGGAAGGATTTCGCAAAACCGTCAGCCACGGCTAACATATCTTGGGTGCGGACACGAGTCGCTAAAAGCGATTGGTGCCCGTCGCGGAAGGTCGTGTCCGTAAAATAGATTTGCTTCGCATCACGGATGTGTTTCGCAAATTTCTCCGGACCCATTTCCGTTAATAATTGTTTGTTTCCTTTCGGGTATTCCGACATTGGATCCACATACGGGATAATCGGGGTGCGGAAAGGAGCCGTAGGCTTCACTTTCACATCCGGATTTCCGTTAACGATTACCTCTCCCAGGTAGCGAATCGCCTTGGTGGAACGGTCGCGTGTGGGTTTGAAGTTGAATAATTCCGGGTGGTTCGCGATGAATGGCACCGTGCAGTGGCCTTCTTGGAAGACCGGATGCGTGATGACGTTGCGCAAGAATGGGATGTTCGTTTTTACCCCACGGATTCTGAATTCGGTCAGCGCGCGGTTTAAGCGTTCGGACGCACCGCGAAGCGTGCGGCCTTTGGCAGACACCTTCACTAACATCGAATCGAAATACGGGGAAATCTTTACACCGGGATACGAAGATCCTTCGTCTAAACGAATACCGAAACCAGCTGCGTTTCGATAGGCGATAATTGTTCCAAAATCCGGCTTAAATCCATTCGCTGGATCTTCCGTCGTGATACGGCATTGGATCGCGAAACCCTTTAGCGGGATGTCCGCTTGGTTTTGAATAAAAATACCGGGATCGGATAATCTGTAATTTTGGGCGATTAGAATTTGGGTACGGACGATATCGATGCCCGTCACCTCTTCTGTAATCGTGTGTTCTACTTGGATACGCGGATTTACTTCGATAAAATAGATATTTTCGTCTTTATCGACCAAAAACTCCACCGTTCCTGCGTTATAATAGTTTACGGCTTTACCTATGGAAAGCGCGTAAGCGTATAATTTTTGTTTAGTTTCTTCTTTTAGACCAAAAGAAGGGGCGATCTCTACTACTTTTTGGAAACGTCTTTGTACCGAACAATCGCGTTCATACAAATGCACTAAATTCCCATGCTGATCCCCTAATAATTGTACTTCGATGTGCTTCGGATCATCGATGAATTTCTCGATGAACAAGGTGTCATCTCCAAAGGCATTTTTCGCCTCGTTCTTTGCCTCTTGGTACGCCTTTTCTAATTCCTCTTCCGTTCTCACTACGCGCATTCCACGTCCACCACCGCCGGCAGCCGCTTTCACCATCACGGGGAATTTAATGCGTTTCGCTTCGGATAGGGCCAAAGAATAATCAGCCAAATCCCCTTTCGAATCCTCAATCATGGGTACATTGGCTTTCAATGCAGCCACTTTCGCCGCCACTTTATCTCCCAACGCGTTCATCGCTTCTGGAGATGGGCCCACAAAAACGATTCCCTCTTCTCTACAGCGAGTTGCCAACACTACGTTTTCCGATAAGAAACCATAACCCGGGTGAATAGCGTCGATTTTCTTCGATTTACACAAAGAAATCAAGCCCTCGATGTCCAAGTAAGGTTTTAAAGGCTCGTCGTCTTTCCCGATTTGGTAAGCTTCATCGGCTTTATAGCGGTGCAAGGAATAGCGATCTTCGAAGGTATAAACGGCAACGGTACGAATTCCTAATTCGGACGCGGCACGCATGATTCGGATAGCAATCTCACCGCGGTTAGCGATCAATAAACTGGAGATTTTTTTAACGTATGATTTTGGCATAATCAATAAAATAGGAGATTCTAACAAAAATGCTAAATATATTGTGAAACTCGCACCAAATACCGCATTTTATTTGGTGAAACTTAAAAAAATACCATATTTATTAGGTTCGTTACCAAGAAAAATAATTCTACCGCCTTCGAGCGATTTTTCTTAACTTGCAGGTCGAACAAAAAATTGCTTTTTATGAAACCTATCATCGGTATCACGTTAGGAGATTACAACGGAATCGGACCGGAAGTAATCTTGAAATCCTTAGCCAGTCCTCGCTTGCTAAAGTGGTGTACGCCTGTGATTTATGGTTCTGCCAACGTATTGGATTTTTACCGCCAAAAATTCGAATTAAAAGAATGGTCCATCGCCGTGATTCAAGAAGCCTCCGAAGCTATATCAGGCGAAAGCTTTGTTATTAACTGCTGGGACGATGCGTCTACCGTGGTAGAACCCGGAAAAGAGACCAAAGAAGCAGGGAAAGCCGCCTTTGATTGCCTAGAAAGAGCCGCGAACGACTTAGATCGCGGACTAATTTCCGCACTCGTAACTGCTCCAATCAATAAACACAACATCCAATCCGAAGACTTCAAATTCCCTGGACATACGGAATATTTGACCGATCGTTTCGAAGCAAAATCATCTCTTATGATGATGGTTTCAGATGGCTTTAGAATGGGCGTTGCTACGGGCCATATTCCTCTATTAGAGGTTTCTAAGGCCTTAAGCGCTGATTTATTGCGCACAAAAATCACCTTATTCTTGAAGAGTTTAAAGGAAGATTTCTCGATTGACAAACCTCGTTTAGCTGTGTTGGGTTTAAATCCACACGCAGGTGAATCAGGACTTTTAGGACAAGAAGAATTAGAGATTATTCAACCGGTAGTGGATGAATTTAGAACAAAAGGCAACTTGGTTTTTGGGCCTTATCCAGCGGATGGTTTCTTCGGAAAAGCGCAATTCAAAGAGTTTGACGGCGTTCTGGGTATGTACCACGATCAAGGTTTGATTCCGTTCAAATACATCGCTTTTGACTCAGGTGTGAATTTTACAGCTGGTTTACCTGTTATTCGAACCTCTCCAGACCATGGAACAGCTTATGATATTGCTGGCCAAAACGTAGCCGATCCAGGTTCTTTTCTTCAAGCCTTATTTTTAGCGTTAGATCTCGTAAAAAACCGAATGAATGCGTAAAGTGTTGATCGTCGACGAGGTTCATCCTTCGATGGCAGAAGGGCTAACGAATTTGGGATTCGAGGTGGAGACTCGTACTGATCTTACACTTACAGAGTTTGTGTCTATTTTGCCTAATTACGAAGGATTAGTTGTTCGAAGTAAATTCAAAATCACGGCGGACATACTGACAGATACCACATTGACTTTCATCGCTCGAGCAGGCGCAGGGCTAGACTTATTAGATGTCGATGCCTGCCTATCCAGGGGAATCGCGGTTTTCTCTGCCAATGAGGGAAATTCAGACGCGGTGGCGGAACACGTTATTGGACAGTTATTATCGCTTGCGCACAAACTACATACGTCGGATACCGAAGTACGTCACGGATTGTGGGAAAGAGAAGGTAATCGGGGATTTGAACTCAAAGGAAAGACCATCGGTATCATCGGATATGGAAACATGGGTAAAGCGGTCGCTTCGCGACTTGCTTGTTTCGGAATGACCATTTTAGCCTATGACAAATACACCCCATCAGCTGATTATCCAGCTACGATGGAGCAGCTATTTGAACAGGCTGATATAGTAAGTTTGCATATCCCCTTGACTTCTGAGACGCGCGGATTAGTTTCAATTGAGTTTTTAGCATCTTTCAAAAAGCCCATCATACTGATCAATAGTTCTCGAGGACCTATTGCTCCACTGGAACCCTTGTTACACGGATTACGTACAAGCAGAATCAAGGGATTGGCGCTGGATGTGCTTCCAAACGAAAAGTTATCCACTTGGTCGCCAGTAGAAAAAGAACTTTTCGCCGAAATCGCCGCTTATCCAGCCACCATTTTCAGTCCGCACGTGGCAGGTTGGACCACTGAAAGTTATTATAAAATCAACGAGGTATTACTCGAAAAAATAAAGTCGCATTTCCAGCTATGAATTACCCTCTAAATCTTGCCGAAAAACTGGGTTTCAACCAGGTAAAAGAGGAAATTAAGCAGCTTTGCTTAAGTCCGATGGGGCTAGAATACGCGGATAAAATGCGCTTTTCAGATCGTTTCCCTTTAGTCAAGCAATGGGTAGAACAGGTCGATGAGATGGGCCGCATTTTGGGCGAGCACGGTGGCGAATTTCCGCAGACAGATTACTACGATTTACGTTCTTATCTAAGTCCATTGCAGCTGGAAGGCCATTATTTATCGGCGGATGAATGGAGGGATTGGCAACGGGCCTTAACGGTTTTGTATGAAACCATCCGGTTCTTTGCGGCAATTGATTCAAGCGAATACCCAGAAATACATAAAATCACCCAGCATTTTCTCGCCAAAGGCGCGGAGAGCGAGGGAGATTTCAGACAAATACTACCCATCATTCAAGATTTAGACCGCGTATTTGATGTAAACGGTCAAATCAAGGAAACGGCCTCCCCTGCTTTAGGCGATTTACGTCGCCAGAGGATAAAGGAGGAACAAAGTCTACGTAAAAAACTCGATTCGTATTTAAGCCAAGCCTATAAAGAGGGCTGGGTGAGCAAGGATTTCTCGTTAACCTTACGTAATGGCCGAATGGTGATTCCATTAGCGGCGGAGCACAAGCGAAAGATCAAAGGTTTCGTTCAAGATGAATCAGATACCGGTAAAACGGTCTTTTTAGAGCCCGCAGATGCGCTGGCGATGAACAATGAAATCAAATCCTTGGAATCGGCTGAGCGTCGTGAGATTATCCAAATTTTATCGAAACTATCGGATCGAATTCGTCCTTTGACACCCTTTTTAGCCCACGCCTTTTCGTGGTTAGGTTTGATTGATTTTATTCGGGCCAAAGCCCTGTGGGGAAGTGAACACAATGCTATCAAACCCACGTTTATTCAAGATAAACCGATCGTTAATTGGACTGATGCGCGGCATCCCTTATTGGAAAAATCGCTCGAAAAAATTGGCAAAAAGATTAAACCGTTGACCATTCGATTGGAAGAAGATCGGCGCATCATGGTCGTCTCT
Source organism: Aquirufa antheringensis (assembly GCF_023921165.1). Classification (NCBI taxonomy): domain Bacteria; kingdom Pseudomonadati; phylum Bacteroidota; class Cytophagia; order Cytophagales; family Flectobacillaceae; genus Aquirufa; species Aquirufa antheringensis. Next base: position 1,990,599 of record NZ_CP049835.1, on the reverse strand, counting down.
GGACCTAATGCTGGAGGTAAATCAGTTACTTTAAGTACCGTAGGTTTATTGCAATTCTTATTTCAATCCGGCTGTTTAGTGCCTTTAGCTGAAGGTGGTACGATGGGCTTCTTCTCCCAACTCTTCCTAGATATGGGGGACGAGCAAAATTTAGAGAATGAATTAAGTACCTATTCGTCTCACTTAAGTAATATGCGGTATTTCTTGCAGCACGTGAACGAGAAAACGCTGATTTTAGTCGATGAGTTTGGTACGGGAACGGAGCCCTCTTTAGGGGGTGCGATTGCGGAATCCATCTTAGAGAAACTGGCTGATAAAGGATGTTACGGCGCAATTAACACGCACTTTGGCAACTTAAAAAGTCTGGCTGATCGCCAAAAAGGACTTTTCAACGCCGCGATGCGCTACGACACCGAGCACTTGGAACCCCAATTCATTTTGGATATGGGAAAACCGGGAAGTTCGTTTGCCTTTGAAATTGCGCAGAAAATTGGTTTACCTAAAGCCATCATCGAAAATGCGCGTAAGAAATTGGGCAAGAAGCAGGTGGATTTTGATAAGTTATTACTGGAAACGGAAACGGAGAAGCAGATTTGGGAGAGTAAAAACGCCAGTTTAGCCTTAGCTAATGAGCAAGCTCTATCTATCAAGGAAAACTACGAGCGTCTGAAAAATCACGTGCAGGAAGAGCAGAAAGCGATGTTAAATGCGGCGAAAGCAGAGGCGAAAAAAATCATCCAAGAGGCGAATCAACGCATCGAGCAGACCATCAGACAGATCCGCGAGAAAGAGGCCGATAAAGAAAAGACGAAGGAATTGCGTGCGGATTTAGAACAATTCGTACAAAAAGAATTGAAAATAGTAGCGCCATTAAAGGTCGTTTCCGAAACTCCCGGAATCGTTTATGCCAACTCCCCGATCGCTGTGGGTGATTGGGTAGTGATTAAAGGGAGTGGTGACGAACCTACTTTGGGACAAATTCTGGAACTAAAAGGAAAAGACGCAGTCATTTCTCTGGGAGCCATTCGCAGTACGATTAAACTGAATCGCCTCCAAAAAATCGTCGCGCCCAAACAGCAAAAGAAAAGTACAGCGCCACTTCGTGGCATCGACATCAACGATCGCATGGCGCAATTTCAGCTAAAATTAGATATCAGAGGGAAGCGCGGCGAAGAGGTTTATGTCATTTTAGACCAATACATCAACGATTGCCTCCTATTAGGCGTTCCAGAAGTTCAAATTTTGCACGGAAAAGGCGACGGAATTTTACGAACGTTAATTCGTGAACAATTAAAGCGATACCGAGAAATCAAAAACATCACTGACGAACACGCAGACCGTGGCGGTGCGGGAATCACCATCGTTACCTTTAAATGATCCGTTTATTTGCCTCCCTTTTTGCCCTCTTTTTCTTACCTAGCTGCATGCTACAATATGCCGCTGGCCTCACCCAAATTCAACAAGAAAAATACAAAGAGGCGACGTATAACTTTTCGGTGGCTCTGACAAAAGATCCTAAAAACCCCGAAATCTACTTCGCCAGAGCTTTTTCACGAGGTTCCATGGAAGAATACTCGGGTGCCATTTCTGACTTAACTAAAGCCATTCGCCTTGATTCCACGAATGCGGATTATTTCTTCTACAGAGGTTACTTCAAATCTAAATTAGGGAACGATAAAGGCGCCATAAAGGACTTTTCTAAATCCATCATTCGCTACCCTTATTATGCGGAGACCTATTATAATCGGGGAATTAATCTACTGCACCTTGGTCTGATTGACGATGCCTGCTTGGATTTTAAGACGGCGATTGAATTAGGGGATACGCTTTCGTTGAAGTACCAAGCTTCTTTGTGTAAAGAATAAAGCACAAAGAATAAAGGAGATTATAGATAAGAGAGTAGAGATACTTGACTTATCTCATTCTAGCGTATGATTTCCATCAGTTATCCCCCTCCATCGCTAGGGTAATTTTGCAAGGCTTTTATATAGCCTCCAAAATTTTCCAGATGAACTCAAAATCAAATCATACCTTCCATATCCCCGTTATGGGATTAGCATTTACGGTGGACTCCCCTATTAAAGTGGCCCGTTTTGGCATTTCCTCCGTCCTCTCCTTAGCAGAAGATCGCCTGATCGAAATGATGCGAAAAAAGTATAGCGAAGTAGCCGGAGATGACTACCAACCCATAGGACCTAATGTGGAGGATTACCGGGCGAAAAGGATTACGAGTTACCTAAATCTAGTCCATCGTATCGTGCAGAAGCAGTTCAAAACCTTACAGCAAGAAGCTTTTGGAGAAGGAAATGAAATCGACCAGTACTTTGAGATGTTGCCCACCGATTCAGTTCTACGGGCCTCTTACACGCAACTATTGAAAACGGATTGCCCCACTAAAAAGGGGATGTTAGCGAATGAATTAAGGTCAAAAATGCAGCCAGGAAGCATCGATGTAAATATTATGACCAAATTGGATAAAAGTAATCCAAGCCCGAATGGGGATATAAAAGAAGAAAATTCCGATGCGGTGGCGGCATTAAGAGGCTATGCACTCAGTGAGTTACGTAATTCATCTCTTGTTTTTTCAGCGGGCATGAATCCCCGTTTATTTAATTATTTAGAACAATTTGAGGATTTCCAAACCGGTAAAAAGAAGGTTATCGTCAAGGTGACCGATTTTAGATCGGCCTTGATTCAAGGGAAATATTTGGCCAAAAAAGGCATTTGGGTAAGTGAATTTCGCATCGAATCAGGATTGAATTGTGGTGGACATGCATTTGCGACAGATGGGTATTTGCTTGGCCCCATTTTAGAAGAATTCAAAACAAAAAAACAAGAATTAATCGACACGATGTTCTCCCTTTTTCAAAAAGGAGAGAAAGCTCCCGCCATTAAAATTTCTGTACAAGGGGGCATCGGAACGCACGAGGAGGACCAATTATTACACGATTATTATGCGGTAGACAGCACCGGATGGGGCTCACCATTCTTATTAGTTCCTGAAGCGACCACGGTGGATGAGGAAACGATGCAATTGCTTGCAGCATCGAAAAAAGAGGATATTGTTTTAAGCAAAAGTTCTCCTCTCGGCATTCGATTTAATTATCTAAAAGGCACTTCTGGCCACAAAGAGCGCTTAAATCGGATAAAACAAAACAAGGCAGGAAGCCCTTGTACGGAAAAACATTTAGCTTTTAATACCGAATTTACGACGGAACCCATTTGTACCGCATCGAAAAAATACATTCAACTAAAATTAGCGACACCGGAAGGACAAGCAAAAAAAGAAGAGATTTTAGCCAAAGAATGCCTCTGCGTAGGGTTAAGCAATTCTGCAGCTATCGTCAATAAAGAATCATTTGTCAAAAAACTAACCGCCGTGACCATGTGTCCAGGTCCGAACATCGCCAATTTCTCCCAAATTGTTTCCCTTAAAACCATGCTTGATCATATCTATGGTCGCATCCAAGATTTGACGAAAGAGAGTCGTCCACACCTATTTTTGGCAGAACTAGAACTCTATGTGAACTTCCTGGTAGAATCAATCGAAGAAGAAATCAATACGGAGACTTGGGCTAAACGGACGAAATATTTCCAAATTTTCACCGCAAATCTGCAATCAGGAATCGAATACTATAAAACCGTTCCAGCCTTAGCGAAAAAGTCATTCCTGAATACCTTAGAAAGCATGGAAAACGAATTGCATTTTATTCAACAAAAATACACGCTTCAGACCATTGAATCGTAGGCCAAAGGCTTGGAAAGGCTACAAATTTTCGTGTTATTTGTAGCTTATTTTCCAATTTATAACGATTCATTATGTCTATTGCAAAAACCGGCGACAAGGTTGCCGTACACTACACTGGTAAACACACCGACGGTGCTATTTTTGACTCTTCTGTAGGAAGAACACCCCTTGAATTTCAATTAGGTTCAGGCATGGTCATCAAAGGTTTTGATGATGGCGTAACTGGCATGACCATTGGCGAGAAAAAAACCGTTGTTATTCCGGCAGCTGAGGCTTATGGCGAGCATTCTCCAGAAAATACGGTAACGCTTGAGCGCGCTCAAATCCCCACACACATCGAATTAGAATTAGGTGCCTCTCTTTCCATGCACCAAGATGGTGGTCACGTGGTAGAAGTAGTGATCACTGATTTAACAGATTCTCACGTCACTTTAGATGCCAATCACCCGCTTGCTGGCCGTGATTTAACATTTGAACTAGAATTAGTATCGATTTCATAAGCTATGAAAATGAATTTGCGCTCCTTTGCCCCCCATGGGATTGTCCTTTTGGGTTTCCTATTGATCGCTTTTATCTATTGTGGACCGGTTCTGCAAGGGAAAGTTTTGATTCAACATGATATTCAGCAAGCCCAAGCGGCGGCACAGGAGAGCATTCAATACAAAGAAAAAACCGGTGAGGATGCCTGGTGGTCGAACTCGATGTTTGGCGGGATGCCCACCTACCAGATTTCAGGATCGTATCCGTATTCGATTTCTGCCAAAATAGGTTCTTTCATTACCAATCTACTTCCCAGCCCCGTGAATTTGCTTGTCCTTCAAATGTTAGGGATGTATATTTTACTTTGGGCGATGGGATCCTCCCCTATTTTAGGCTTTGCCGGGGCTGTTTTCTACGCGTTTGCGACCTATAATATGGTCATTATTCCAGCAGGTCACACCTCGAAAGTGCTTGCTTTGGCCTACGCCCCCATCGTTTTAGCGGGAGTAAAATTAGGCTGGGGGAATCGCAAATGGCTAGGTGCAGCTCTGTTTACGCTAGGAATGGCATTGGAATTATACGCTAACCACGTCCAAATCACCTATTACCTTTTCTTCATCATTGGATTTTATAAAATCTACACCTTATCTCAAGCCATTATTCACAAAACAGTGGTAGAGTGGTTGAAGCGCGGATTATTGCTGGGTTTGGGTTTAGTTTTAGCCTTAGGAACGCACTCGATGCGTCTTTGGAATAACTACGAATATGCTAAAGAAACAACGCGTGGTGCCTCCGAACTAAGTGCGAATAAATCGCGTGGAGATGGTTTAGACCAAACCTATGCCTTCGATTGGTCCTACGGTATTGCTGAAACAGGAACTTTATTAATCCCTAATTTCATGGGGGGAGCTTCTGCGGGAGATTTAGGTGGAACGGCTTCGAATACTTACCAAACGATGTCTAACGCAGGTATTCCCGACGAACAAGCTTTAGGATTCGTCGAAAAAGGACCCGCCTATTGGGGAGAACAAAGCTATACCGCAGGCCCTGCTTATGCGGGTGCTTTGGTGATCTTCCTGTTTTTGTTTGGAGCCTTCTACATCAAATCAGCCGAAAAATGGTGGATCATCGGATTCACAGCCTTATTCATCACCTTCGCTTGGGGTAAATATTTCTTCTTTAATGGAATTCTATTCCAATACTTCCCCCTATTCAACAAGTTTAGGGCCATCACGATGGTACTTTCCTTTGTGCAATTAGGCTTTGTTAGCTTAGGTATTTTAGGGTTGATTCGATTCATTCAACAAAAATCGAGCTGGTCAGAAATCAAAAAACCGCTGTTTTATGCAGCCGGATTAAGTGGTGGTCTTGCCTTGTTTTTCGGTATGGCACCGGATTTGTTCTTTGATTTTAAAGGACCCAATTTTGGAGGAGCCTTGATCCAAGACACCGCCCTGAATAACCAAATCTGGCGCTCCATCCAACTAGATCGCATTGAATTATTTCAATCCGATGCCTTCCGTAGTTTCTTTATTGTATTGATCGGGGCAGGTATTTTATGGGTGGCAAGTACAGGGAAAGTGAAAAAATCCATCTGGTTAATCGCATTAGTGCTTTTAGGTATTTTTGATTTAACGCCGGTGGCGAAACGCTATTTTGGCAAAGATTTCTTTGTTTCCAAGGCTACGCTAGACGAACAAATCCTACCTACTCCAGCTGATCAAAAGATCCTACAAGATTCCACACATTACCGTGTGGTAAATGTAGCAACAAACTTTATGAGTGATGCCACTACGTCTTATTACCACCAATCTTTAGGTGGTTACCACGCAGCTAAATTGCGTCGTTACCAAGAATTGATTGAGAAACAATTTACAGGCAACCCAGGACAAATGAACATCCTGAATATGCTGAATACGAAATACATTTTGAGCCCTGATTCTACTGGTCAATTAGCACCACAAACGAATCCAGGCACTTTAGGTAATGCTTGGTTTGTATCTAGCGTAAATGTCGTTCCTACTGCGGATGATGCCTTGAATGGAATTGGCAAAATCGATCCACGCTCTGTGGCTTTAGTAGAACAAAAAGATGCCGCTTTCGTACCTACCGCCACATTCAAGACGGATGGCAACATTCAATTGACGGAATACAAACCGAATCATTTGACTTATACCTCTGACACGAAAGCGGCTGCCTTCGCCGTGTTTTCCGAGATTTACTACCGCGGAAACAAAGACTGGAAGGCTTATATCGATGGAAAAGAAACGAATCACGTACAGGCGGATTATGTCTTACGTGGCTTAGCGATTCCTGCAGGGAAACATACCATTGAATTTAAATTTGCCCCCGTTTCCGTGATTACGGGAAATAAAATTGATTTGGCAGCTTCCATCGCGATGCTTTTATTCCTTGTATTTGCCTTTTATCAAGCGGCTAAGGCCAAAAAAGAAACCATATGATCTACTCCATGACGGGCTTTGGAAAATCCCAAAAAGAACTCCAAGACCTGCAAATCCGTGTCGAAGTCAAAAGTCTAAACTCGAAGTTTACGGATATATTTTGCCGTGTTCCTAAATCGCTTTCAGCTAAAGAAATAGATATCCGCAATTACCTCACCCAGCAATTAGAGCGAGGTAAAATGGAGCTGAATCTGCACCTCCAAAAAAACAATGAGAACGTAGAGCAAAGCATCCTTCCACAAGGTCAAATTGCTACCTATTTTACCGAATTAAAACGTGTAGCGACCGAACTAGGGATCACGAATATCGACGAAAACGCCTTGTATCTACAGGCCATGTCCATGCCTAGTTTGAACGCTTCGGATCATTCACAAGACAACGTAGAGGAAATCGAAGCACTTTGGAAAATCGTATTCGAAGCCGTACAAGAAGCCGTTAAAGAATGCAAAGAATTCCGTGCCCGAGAGGGAAAAGTCGTAGAAGATAAATTCCGCGAATACATTGCCTCCATCAAAACAGGACTGACACAAGTACTCGAGCAAGATAAAATTAGAATGCCAGGTATCCGCGAACGGATGCGTAATGCCCTACTAGAATTAGGTTTAAAAGAAGATTTTGACCAAAACCGATTCGAACAAGAGGTCGTATACTATATCGAAAAATTTGACATCTCCGAAGAGAAAGTACGCTTAGCTACACACTTGGACTATTTCATCGAAATCTTAGCTGAAGGAAACGGAAAAAAACTCAACTTTATGGCCCAAGAAATTGGCCGAGAAATCAACACAATAGGCTCTAAAGCGAATGATTCCACTATTCAGCGACTAGTCGTGAATATGAAGGATGAGTTAGAGAAGATTAAGGAGCAGACTGCAAATGTGTTGTAGTTGCTTCGCAACTACAACACATTTGCTTAGTCATTGCTTCGCAATTTAGTCAATGAGTCGCCTACGGCTTAGTCCGAAGGAAAGGCACAAAGAATAAAGGTGAATGTTGCTTCGCAACGATGTGTGAACCATTTCATAAACTAAAAGCTTCAGGAAGAAATTAGAGTTGATTATGTTGTAATACATAAGAGAATTATTGCGCAGCACAATTCTCGTGTATTACAATATAATCAACGCAATACCAGCGCACCCTAACCCAATCCCCAACCACTGCTTCTTCGTCAATTTTTCCCGGAAGAATACCAAAGCCGTAACCGCACTCAGCAGTATTACTCCTAGGTTATAGATAGTTAAAACCACCGCGCCATTTTGTTGGTAGGCATCTAAGGCTTTTAGCAAGAAGTAGAAAGAGAAGAAATTAGGAAGACCCAAAGGAATAGCTGCTAAAACAGATCTTAGAGACCAAGTAACCCCACCAGTGATCGTCCAATACACCAAAACAATCGCAGAAGTAGCCATTGAACCGAGTAAAAGCATCAAGGTAAAGGAAATACTTCCACCCACTTGCTGAACGATGGCCGCATTGAGATAATTAAAAGCTGTATTTGTGATTCCATAGGCCACAAAAACGGCGACCAAAGCCCAAATAACTGGCTTTATGATAGAACCTGCACCTGATGGACTGCAGAAATAGATGGCTGCAAATGATAAAAGAAGGCCCGCAATTACAGATAAAGTCAAATCTCCACCTGTCTTCCAAATGAAAAGATTCACCATCACCGGAATCACTAAGGAGATGTTATTCGCTAGAGACGTGGGCGCCATTCCATTTTTAACGGTCGAATAGCCTGATAATAAGAATGTAATCACAAAGCCAATTCCAATGCCCAAAATCCCCAAAGTATAACCTGCAGAAGGCCAATGAAAGGGGATCGCATCCATTTGATGAAAATAGCCGGTTAGAAAACAAACGGGATAGTTTAATAAAATGGCAATGCGTGTATCGATATTAAATTTTGCGTGGGCACGAAAATTCACTAGGAGCAAAACAGAGAAAACAACCGTTAAAACCAGTGCTAACATCTTATGAATTCTTTACAAGGTCCTCTAAAAGCGCCACGTATTCCGGAGAATTATTTAAACTTTCTACTAACTGCCAATGCTCTCCACCAGCTTCCTCAAATAGTTCCTTATACTCCTCACCCACTTCAATCGTGGTTTCTAAACAATCCGCCACGAAAGCTGGAGAGAAGGCTAAAATCTTCTTCTTACCTTCTTTAACTAACTTTTTAATCGTCTCATCCGTATAAGGTTGTAACCAAGGGTCACGACCTAAGCGGCTTTGAAAAGCTGTCCCAAAAGTTCCTGGTTTCAATCCCATTTCTGCAGCGATTAGACGAGTAGTCTCGTGGCATTGGGCCCGGTAGCAACTGTGGTTTTTTTCTGTGATCGTTTCACAACAAGTGCCAAAAACACAGGTATTCTTCGTGATATCTCCCTTGCGGATATGGCGTTCTGGAACTCCGTGATAAGAGAATAAATAATAATCGAAGTCTACGTCTTTTTGGTAGTTCGCAGCTTTATCAGCGAAGTATTTGGCAAAAATAGGATGCTGGTAAAAATAGCTCACCATCGAAAGAGATGGCATAATTTGCCAATCAGACATAATTTCCATCACGCGCTCATAAACGGAACCGGTGGTAGCTGAGGCGTATTGCGGAAAGAAAGGGATGACAATTAATTTCTTCAGATTTGCGGTTTGCATTTCTGACATAACTGACTTTAAATCCGGACTTTGGTAACGCATGGCTAAGCGAACCATGTATCCATCACCTAGTTTTTCGGTCAAAGACGCGCAAACGTCTTCCCCGTAAAACTTCAAGGGAGAACCGCGCTCTTCCCACAGCTCTTTATATATTTTCGCAGATTGGGGTGCTCTGAAAGGGGCAATTATCCCATTCACTAATAAGTATCGGAATGGATACGGAATGTCAATGACACGACCATCCATTAAAAACTCCCGTAAATACTTGCGTACACTTGGGGTACCCGGATCATCTGGAGTTCCCAGATTAACTAATAAAACACCTATCATAGTTTGAATTAAAGCACAAATTTGTGCCTAAAAAACTAGAATACCCAACCTTCTGGGGTAATTTTTGTCCGTGTATTCGATTCGATGCAAGGAACCTTATCTTGACAACCCACCGATCCTGGAGGACAAGCATAGGTTTCTCCTGGAATTATAGGAATGATAGGCAACTCCCCTATCGGAATATTCTTAGAGCGATCGACAATAAATATTTTTTTACGCACGGAGAATACATTGAATATACCAATCACTTTCTCTGCTGGATTCGTTAGGGATTTGATATTTAAACTAAAACGCGTTTCAGCAGGTACATCAAATAAAGAACCAGAAGACTGAATTTGAGAAATAAGTGATTGATAAAAATCAAAGGCACTTCGGGTAATAGAGCGTTGTTCCAAACGGAAATAATAAGGGGTCCAGTTATCGAATGGAATTCTGGCTACTTGACGACCTACGACTCTTTGGCCATTCGTTAGAACATCTGAGAAAACATTCAAATCATTGTTTGTAGAGATGTCCCAGCAATTACCATCACACATATAATTCAAAATGGCATCCGTAGGAAAACGAGGTTGCACGCAATCTAACTTCTTGAAATCATAACGGCCACCATCGGTGCAGGTAGCGCATAGTCTAATTTTTTCAAAGTGTTTCCAGTTCCAAAGGTAAAAGTCTCCCTCACTTTGGAAATCTTTAAAATCCAAGTAAACGGAGAATCCCGCACGTCTGACATCGACTTTAGGATATTGTTCTAAGGTCTCAAAACGAGTGATTAGATTTTCAATTTCTGGCACGGCCTTCATCGTTTCTACTGCACTTTCATACGTTTGACCCGTGAGTAATTTAACAGCCAATTTATAGGATGATCCTACTGCACCTTTAAAACCTGCACTAGGATAGTAAGTGCCTGTAGGAATACCCTCTGTAAAGGTCGTTTTGACTCCGTTTTGGTCTGTCACAGAAACGGTCGCCTTCGAAATAGGAAGAGAAAATTGGGAAGTAAGTCGATTAGATGAGCTCGTTAAACGCACTTTACTTAAGGCTGCGTCATCTGAAATATCTGCTTCTATTGTGGTGAAAGAGGTCGAATCTACTTGAACGAAATCCGTAATCGGATTCACACATGCCCATGCGATTAAGCCCACTAAAATGGTATAAAAAAGACTGCTTTTATATAATTGAGGCATGATTATAAGAATTTAAAATTATAAGTTAACGAGATAAACGGAGAGGCAAATACACTGAGTTCATACGCTCTCAAACCCGCTTTTGTTGATTTAAAAAAGACAGAGTAAGGGTTTTGACGTCCATACAAGTTGTAAATAGTAAATACCCAGCTTCCTTCCCAACGTTGCTTTTTCATCGATGGATTATTGATGGTCCAGGAGAAATCTAAACGGTGGTAATCACGCACTCGGTCATTATTACGCTCGGCAAACACGGGAAACTTTTTCCCTCCAATCTCATATGATCCTGAAGGAGACGAAAATGGACGTCCTGTATTATAGGCAAAAGTGAAAGAGAAACTATGGTGCGTCGTAGGTTGAATATTTAACATCATATTAAGGGTGTGAGGCTTATCGTAATTCGTCGCAAACCACTCTCCCCCATTTATTGCCTGTACCTCCGGAAATTCACCTATCATTTGATTGAATGCTCTTGCATACGTATAAGAAACCCAACCTGAAACCTCTCCTTTCTTCTTTTGCACCATTAATTCCATTCCGTAGGCTTTACTTTTACCAGAAATCAACTGCGTTTCTATGTTCGGGTTTAATTGCAAATTAGCCCCTGACACGAAGTCTAAAGTATTCGCCACATCTCGGTAATAGGTTTCTAATGAAGCTTCAAATACGTTTTCATTAAAGGTTTTAAACAAACCTAAAGAAAAGAAATCACTCTGTTGAGGCTTGATAAAATTATCTGCCGTTTTCCAGCGGGAGGTAGGCAAAGGCGTCGTATTATTCGATAATAATTGAAAAAACTGTTGCTGACGATTATACCCAAATTTCATCGTAGTATTTTCTGCCAAAGAATATTTCATCGTGACACGAGGCTCAAAACCACCATAGGAGGCCATGACTTCTCCGTCCGCGTACGTATTTTTCCGTAACACGGTATTTAATGAAGGCATCTGCCCTGGAGCATAGACATTTTCAGATCCTGCACCCATCCGGTAATAGTGGGAATACCGTAAACCGGCTTGCAATGTAAATTTAGGACTTACTGTCCATTCATCATCCGCAAATAAAGCTAATTCGTAAGACTGCTCGTCTGGAATTTTTACGGTGGAAACACGTGACACCACACCTTCATTTAAGGTACCCGGATTAATATCATAGCGAGTCGCCGTAATGCCAAAGTTCATTTTATGATTTTCCTTCGGCTGGTAATCAAAGCTAGTCGTTAGGTTTCGGTATAAGATCGAACTTTTTAAATCGATCGTATTAACGGAATCAGGTGCAAAGGTTTTAGTGGAATAATCGGTTAACGAGCCGCTCACCATCATATTCAACTTAGGTGAGAAATAATGATTCCAATGCGCTGCAAAATTCGTGTGTCCATAATTAAAGGAGGTCTGTTTAGCCACCACATTTTCGATACTGAATAAGGAATCGACCCGGTAATAATCATGGCTCAAATAAGAGGATAACGAAATCGTATTCTTTGTATTAGGACGGTAATAAATCTTCGTCGCTACATCAGAGAAATTCGCACGTAAATTCTTTAAATAATCCGGTGCAAACCATTTGAACATAAAGTCATTGACGGATAAACGGCCTGCAACTAAAACAGATAATTTTTCTTTAATAATCGGTATCTCGGCCATCACACGGTTCGAAATCAATCCAATTCCTCCTTGCATCTTAAATTTGTCCGTATTGGGTTCGATCATCTTGATATCTAAAACAGAAGCTGCACGTCCACCAAAACGAGAGGGAACCCCTCCTTTGTATAATTCTAAATCACGAATGGCATCAGAAGCAAAAACCGAAAATAACCCGAACATGTGGGTTGGGTTAAAAATGGGCGTATCATCGATGTAAATCAAGTTTTGGTCCACATTAGAACCCCGAATATTCAAACCATTAGCACCCTCACCTACGGAAGAAACGCCAGGAAGGGATTGTAAACTACGAATCACGTCGACCTCGCCCATCATCGTAGGCAATTTCTTAATCCCTTTTAAACTAAGTACTGTTACACCTAAGGAGGGTGTTTGAATATCTCGCTTAGTGGCTGCGCTAGAGACAATAACCTCTTCTAATTGTTTGGTTACGTTATTTAGCTGCACATTTAATTCCGTATTCGCCTTAATATAGATTTTCGTGCGATACGGATTATAACCTACATAACTCACTTTTATTACCCACTCACCGTAGGGTACGTGGACTTTGTAGTTTCCAGAAGTATCCGTTGTAACGCCTGATTTTTTAAAATCAACGGAAATATCAGCCCCTTTTAAAGGCTCGCCTGTTGAAGCGTCGATTACTTTACCAAAAATGGCCGGAAGCGAGGTGGTTTGTGCAATGCTTTGATACGAAAGGACAAATAGAAGTCCTAAGCAAAAGACTCTGGGTAAGAGTTTGATCATATAAGATAGGTTAACAGAAGCAATTTTGTAAATAAACAAAATATAAAGGAGATTCCTTACATGAGTAGCGACCAAAGGGCAGATATTGCGACGAAAATCAGGGCAAAGGGGGTTAACACTTTCCAGCATAAATACATCAACTGATCTACTCGAAGTCGAGGTAAAGTCCAGCGAATCCACATTTGGAGGGCAATTAAGACATAGGACTTCAACATCAGCCAAACAAAGCCAATCAAAGTGGCAGAAATAGTACCCGGCTCTCCATTCGTCCAATCTGCTAAGCGAACAGAACCGATATTAGGCAATGGAGAATACCATGATCCCCAGAACAAAATCACACCTAAAACGCTCACTAAAAGCATCATTCCATACTCTGACAAGAATAAAAGTGCCCAGCGCATTCCAGCATATTCGGTATGAAAACCACCTACTAATTCTGATTCAGCCTCTGGAATATCAAATGGTGCCCGATTCGCTTCTGCCAAAGAGGCGATGAAATAAATAATGAACAAGAAGAAAAACAATGGCATCCGCACCACATTCCAGCTCAAGAAACCACCTGCCTGTGTTACATCAATCCCTAAACCTTTTAAACCGAATAAGTATTGTGGTTCAGCAGAGAATATCCCCTGTTGTAGAGAAATCTCCTGCAAATTCAAGGAGCCTGAAATTAATACGATACATAAAAGTGATAATCCCAAAGGGATCTCATAGGAGACTAATTGAGCCGCAGAGCGAATTGCGCCTAATAAGGAATACTTATTATTCGAAGTCCATCCCGCTAATAAAATTCCCAAACTATCTAAGGAAACAATACCCATCAAGAGCATTAAGCCCATCTCTGTTTGGCTTCCTTGTAAGAAAGTACCCGAACTCAACGGAATGACCGCAAAGGCACCAAAAACTGACAAAAAAATGATCCAAGGGGCGAAAAGAAACAAACGTTTTTGGGCGTTTTCGGGGACGATATCTTCCTTTTGGAATAACTTCAACAAGTCCGCAAAAACCTGCAACAAACCCCATTTACCCACCTCCATGGGCCCTAATCGATCCTGCATAAATGCAGATAGCTTCCGCTCCACATAAACGCCTATCACGACATTTACGGTTAACAAAAGCAAACAAACGATCAGAGCAATCCACATTAGTTTATCTGATTTAAGGCTTGTAAGAAATCTGCTTTTAAATCCTCAATCGACTCTAAACCCACGGCTACGCGAACTAAACCATCCGTAATTCCCAGGGCCGCTTTTTCTTCTGCGGGCAATTTTGAATGGGTAGTGGACGCTGGATGCGTTATAATCGTGCGCGAATCCCCTAAATTAGGTGAAATAGAGGCAATTTTTAACAACTTACTGAAGGCTACTACTTTTTCAAATCCCCCTTTAATATCTAGGGTTAAAATCCCCCCACCGTACTTCATTTGGCGTTTCGCTAATTCATATTGAGGATGCGATTTTAAATAAGGGTATTTTACATTATTTAAGGCTTGATGTCCTTCCAAAGCTTCCGCCAATGCCATTGCATTCTCTGAATGCTTTTGCATTCTTAAATCCAACAATTCCAAACTCTTCGATAAAATCCAAGCATTAAAGGGAGACAAAGAGGGGCCTGTGTGACGTGCAAAGAATCGAATCTCGTCAATATACACTTTCTTTCCACAGATGACACCACCTAAAACGCGTCCTTGACCATCAATGTATTTAGTTGCTGAGTGAATGACTAAATCAGCGCCCAAGTCCAACGGCGTTTGTAGAATAGGTGTTGCAAAACAGTTATCTACTGCTAAAATCAAGTCTCTACCCTCTTTCAAAGCCGCTAATTCTTTCAAATCTATCAGCTCTAAACCCGGGTTAGAAGGAGATTCACAGAATAAAAATTTCGTATTAGGCTTAATGGCTGCTTTCCACGCATTGATATCTGCACCTGGAACGAACGTACATTCGATACCCCATTTGGCCGTAATCTTCGTCAAAATCTGAATACAAGAACCAAACAAAGCATTAGAAGCGACCACGTGATCTCCCGCTTTCAATAGACCAGCCATCGAAGCAAAAATCGCCGCCATCCCAGTAGAAAAAGCAATGCCATCCTCCGCATTCTCTAGCATATTCATCTTTTCTACGAACTCATCCACATTCGGATTCATGTAGCGAGAGTAGATATTACCCGCCATTTCGTCCGCGAATATCGCTCTACCCTGCTCCGCATCATCGAAAGTGAAACTAGAGGTCAAGTATAAAGGCACTGAATGTTCTCTGTTTTGAGATCTTTCCGCTTGAATACGAATGGCTTTGGTCTGTTTTTGCATAGTCATCAATTATTAATCTACAAAAATAATAGAATACTTAGTAAAAATGCTTTCCCTTCCTGACTATTTTCCTGACCTGATTTCACCCCCTACAGAAACTAAATTATTTTAAGATAATTGAGTAAATTTCGTAGAACTAAGCCTTGTAAAGAAAACAAAAAACAACTATGAAAAAATTGATTATACCCTTTTTAAGCTTGTTTTTAGCGATCGGATCGTTTCAGGTGCAAGCTCAAAAATGGACCAACCTATTCGACGGTAAAACCTTCAAAGGTTTCAAACAACTCAATGGACAAGCGAAATATGAAGTAATGGATGGCGTGATGGTGGGAACTACCGTAGCGAATACACCAAACTCCTTCATGGCCACGGAGCAGGAATACGGTGATTTTATCTTGGAGTTCGATGTCAAAGTAGACAACAAAATGAACTCAGGGGTTCAATTCAGAAGTTTATCCATCCCAGAATACCAAAATGGCCGCGTTCACGGATACCAAGCTGAAATCGACCCTTCGACAAGAGGTTGGTCAGGCGGAATTTATGATGAATCACGCCGTGGCTGGTTAGCCCAAAACGAACTAAAACCAGAGGCGAAGAAGGCCTTTAAATTAGGGGATGTTTGGAACCACTACCGCATCGAGGCAATCGGAAGCACGATCCGCACGTGGATTAACGATTATCCTGTGACTTATTTAGTGGATGATATGACGGCGAAAGGATTTATCGCCTTCCAAGTACACGCTATTTATGGAGAGATGAAACCGGGCATGCAAGTGATGTGGAAAAATATCCGTATTCAAACGGGAAAAGAGATGCAACCACGTCCTTTGGACAAAAACGTAGTCGTAGACAATTATATGTTAAACAATCTGTCTCCACAAGAGCAAGCACAAGGTTTCCGTCTATTATTCAACGGAAAAGACTTAACAGGCTTCCGCTCAGCGTTTAAGACGACGGCTCCTCCATCGGTTTGGACAGTGGAAGACGGTACGCTTCACGTGAATAGCTCTGGTGGCAAGGAATCAGGCAATGGCGGTGATATCTTAACGAATGACAAGTTCTCCGCTTTCGAATTAACATTTGATTTCAAATTAACAGAGGGCGCTAATTCAGGTGTGAAGTATTTCGTGAATGAATCGTATAATTCTGGTATGTCAGCGATCGGCTTAGAATACCAAGTGTTAGACGACGCAAAACACCCAGATGCGAAACTAGGAACCGTAGGAAATCGCACGTTAGCGAGTTTATACGACATCATTCCAGCGAACAAAATCGATGGTCGTTTCCAAAAGAAAATAGGCGAATGGAATCAAGGACGCATCATTGTATACCCGAATAACATCGTTCAACACTGGTTGAATGGCTTTAAAGTGATTGAATACGAGCGCAAGAGTAATATCTTTAAAGTGTTAGTGGCACATAGCAAGCATAAAGTGTGGGATGGATTTGGAGCACAAGATTCCGGTCCAATCCTTTTCCAAGAACACGGGGATTCCGTATTCTATAAAAACATCAAAATCAGAGAAATTAAATAACCTATCTAATGGAAAGAAGAGAATTTTTACACAAAGGTGCCCTAGCTTCTCTAGGCACTTTAGCTTTTAGCCCAAAATCGTACAGCAAGATCCTAGGAGCAAATGACCGCGTTCGCGTGGCTTGCGTGGGTTTCTCTGACCGACACCGGGCGTCTCATGTGCCTCCTTTTAAGGCTTTGGCCAAAGGAATGAACTTCGAAATGGTCGCATTGTCAGATCTTTGGAATCGCCGTAGAGATGAAGGAAAAGCCTTTTTAGAGAAAGAATTAGGCGGATCTATTCAGACCTATAGAAATAATGAGGAATTGTATTCTGCCAAAGGAATCGATGCCGTTTTCATCTCCACAGCGGACTTCCAACACGCTTTACATACCATCGAGGCTGTAAAAGCGGGTTGCGATGCCTACACAGAAAAGCCCTTAGCTGAAACGATGGAGGATAACCGTGCGGTTTTAAAGGCGGTAAAAGATTCTAATAAAATCGTCCAAATCGGTTCACAACGTCGTTCAGGTGAGAACTACTGGGCAGCGGATGAATTTATCAAGTCAGGTAAATTTGGCGATATCAAAATGGTAGAATTGATGTGGAACGTCAATCAACCAGGTCGCTGGAGACGCCCAGAATTAACGAGCATCTTAAAAGAATCAGATATCGACTGGAAACGTTTCTTAATGAACCGCCCAGCAGACAAATTCGATCCACGTAAATACTTAGAATACCGCCTTTTCTGGCCTTATTCATCAGGAATCCCAGGTCAATGGATGTCGCACCAAATCGACACCGTGCACTGGTTCTCCGGCTTATCACACCCTAATTCAGTGGTGGCTAACGGTGGAATTTACCAATGGAATGATGGCCGCGTAAACGCGGACACGATGACGGTTGTTTTCGACTACGGAAAAGCTGATAAAGGTTTCCAAGTTCAATTCACCTCTCGCTTCTCTAATTCAGCAGGCGGCACAAAGGAAATTTACTACTCTAACGGCGGTGAATTAAACCTTGACACTAACACTATTTCTCCTAATGGAGGTCTTCGTGAACGCGAGGCCAAAGCAATGGGCCTTCAAGCGAACTTATTACCAACGATGAAAATTGAAGGTGCTAAAGTAGCAACAGACGCAGATACAGGTGGAGATATCCTAACATTCAACCACGTGAAAAACTGGATGGAATGTGTTCGTTCTCGCAAAACACCTAACGCTCCTATCGAAGCGGGTTACCAACATTCAATCGCAACCATCATGTCTAATGCGGCTTACCGCACGGGACAACGCGTTACTTTCGATGAGAAAACGCAAGAGGTAATGGCGGGAGATAAGGTGTTTAAGTACTAGACAGTAGCCAGTTGACAGTAGTCAGTGGTCAGTAGCCAGTGGACAGTGGTCAGTAGCCAGTGGACAGTAGCCAGTTGACAGTAGTCAGTAAACAAAATGGGGGCGCAAGCCCCTTTTTTGTTACGTAAAATTTTGATTAGAGAGAATAGATAATAGAGTAGAGAGAGGAAGAAAATGAATAATGGAATTGGGTTAAAATGCAAGAAATTATTGCGCAGCACAATTTCTGCATTTTGAATCCAATTCTATAATGATTTTATTATCTTGCACCATATTAGATTAATCGCTCTATGGCAATCATTTCAACTAAATCAAAAAAGGACTTCTACCTGCACGTCGCGATCTTAGTGACGTTATTCTTAGTGCTGTTTTTTGGTTTCTTTTTTGTGTATTTACCTTGGAGCACGCACCATGGAGAGACCATTAAAGTCCCTAATTTGAAGGGTCTGTCGATGGATAAGATGGAGGAATCAGTCGATGCGAATAATCTAGAATTTGAAATATCGGATTGCACTTTTGTGGCAGACAAGCCCCCTTTGACCATCTTATCACAATATCCCTTACCGAATGCCTTGGTAAAATCAGGACGTAAAATCTACATTACGATCAATTCTGAAACGCCTCCTACTATCAGAATGCCTAATTTAATTGGCTTATCGGTTCGAAGTGCGGAGCAACAATTAATTATCGCTGGATTGAAAAAAGGGATTGTGCACCAGGTAAACGATCCCCGGTTGAAAGAGGTGATTGACATGCAAGCTTTGGGACGTAAAATGACAGCAGGGAGTAGTATTCCTAAAGGCACTGAAGTGGATTTGTATATTGGAAATGGGACAGCTGATGCGGAGATTGAATTACCAGATTTGATTGGGAAGCCTTTAGATGAGGTGTCGATTATTTTAGCAGGGATGAATTTAAAATTAGGCCACGTGACTTACGAGGCAAATAGTGATTTAACAGCAGGAACCATATTTAAACAAACTTGTGCGACTTGTGATGGAACGAGTATTCATCCAGGAGATACGATTGATGTTTGGGTAGTAGGTGACGGAAATAACGAATAAGATGGATATTACAATTGAAGAATTAAAAGAGCGAATGGACAAAGGTGAAAAACTGAACTTGTTCGATGTGCGCGAAGAGTATGAATTTGATGAGTTCAACATTGGGGCGACTTTGATCCCATTAGGTGAATTGCCTGATCGCTTAGAGGAAATTGCTCATCTGAAAAACGAAGAAATTTTAATCCATTGCCGCTCTGGAGCTCGTTCTGGACGTGCAAAAGACTATTTGATAGCAGAAGGCTATTCGAATGTGCGCAATGTGTTAGGCGGAATGATGGCCTGGCAAGCAGCTGGCTACTAATATGAATGCGACGCAATTCAAGCAAGCATTAACCCATGTAAACCTCCTAGATATACGGACTCCCAGAGAATGGGATGACTTTAATCTAGGAGGTTTTCACGTTTCATTGGATACGCTTTTGGAGCGCATCGATGAAATTTCAAAAGAGAAAAACTGGGTGATTATTTGCTATAATGGGACGCAGAGTTTGATTGCGATGCGTTTACTCAAGGCCAAAGGCTTCACGCACATCGACCACCTCGAAGGAGGTCTCGAAGCCTATTTAAGCCTCTAATTGTTTCAAAATTTCCACGAAGGCTTTCGATGGATGCAAATAGGTAAACTCGTCTTGGTTTCTGAACCAAGTCATCTGTTTCTTAGCATAATGACGATTATTACGCTTTAGCAAGCGAACCATTTCCTCTTCATCGTATTCACCCCGTAAAAACGCATAGACTTCTTTATAGCCTAAGGTCTTCAAAGCATACAAATGTTGCTTATCCTCGAATGCACGTGCTTCTGCTACTAAACCAGCAGCTAGCATTTGGTCCATCCGTTGATCAATTCGTGTATATAATTCTTCCCTAGAACGTTCTAAACAAATCTTGATGACTTGGAAAGGTCTGGCTGGTTTTTGAGCTAAACGAAACTCCGAATAAGGTTTTCCCGTAGAAAGACAGACTTCAAGGGCCCGAACGACGCGCTGCGGGTTTTTGGCATCCACCTGAGCTGCATAAATGGGATCTAATTGCTTCAATTCAGTAAACAAGGCCCAAAGACCCTCTTTTTCCAAACGGCCATTCAGCGTTTCGCGCAAGGCTAAATCAGCTTCTGGCATCACATCCAAACCCTCCATCAAAGCTTTCAAGTATAATCCGGAGCCGCCAGTAGCGACTACAACATCGTGCTTTTTGAAGAGTTTCGTTAATAACTTCATCGATTCCCGCTCAAAATCACCCGGAGAGAAATAGTCCTCCACCGAATGTGAATCGACAAAATGGTGGGTTACCCCACCCTGCTCCTCTGCAGATGGCTTTGCTGTTCCGATGGAAAGTTCGCGGTAAAATTGACGGGAGTCCGCCGAAATAATGTCCGTCTGTAGGTGCTTCGCTAAATCCACACAAAGCGCGGTTTTACCCACTGCCGTGGGACCTACGATGACGAGCAATAGTTTATTCGATTTTTTCAAAATCAATAGGTATTTTTCTTTCCGTACCATTTACGGCCAGAACTTGCCTTATCGAAAGAACGAGCTGGCTTGGCATCTTTAGCTGCAGCTGCTGGAGCACCCGGACGAGAACCACCGCCATTACGCGATTGACCTTGCGGTTTTTTGGCCGCTTTCTCCACGTGCAAGACTTTCATTGGGTATTTATGCGCTTCCACTACTGGAATCTTCTTCCCAATTAATTTCTCGATGTCTTTCAAATACGCTTTCTCCTCGATATCGCAAAACGAAATCGCAGCCCCTTTCGCACCTGCACGACCGGTACGACCGATACGGTGAACGTAGGTTTCAGCGATGTTGGATAATTCGTAATTAATGACAAATTCTAATTCGTCGATATCAATACCACGAGCGGCGATGTCGGTAGCAACAAGAACACGCGTTGTTTGTGCTTTGAAGTTTTTCAGCGCTGTTTGGCGGGCGTTTTGGGACTTATTCCCGTGAATCGCTTCAGCCTTGATGCTAGCCTTTAAAAGCATTTTAACCACTTTGTCCGCGCCGTGTTTAGTACGGGTGAAGACTAGGGCTGTTTTAATCGACGTATCTTGTAAGATATCAAGCAAAAGATCGTTCTTATTTCCTTTGTCTACGAAATAGACTGACTGATTAATGATCTCAACGGTAGAGGAAACCGGTGTAACGGAAACAGAAGCCGGGTTTTTCAAAATACTTCCCGCTAGTTTCACGATTTCTGGTGGCATCGTTGCTGAGAAGAATAACGACTGGCGTTTGTGTGGCAAGGCCGCTAATAATTTCTTCACGTCGTGAATGAAACCCATATCGAGCATGCGATCCGCCTCATCTAAGACGAAATATTCCACATCTGCGATCGATAAAAGGCGTTGGTTCATGAGGTCCAAAAGACGTCCAGGCGTCGCAATCACCACATCAGCACCGCTGCGGATGGCTGAGACTTGGGGACTTTGGCCCACTCCTCCAAAAATAACCGCATATTTCAAGTCCGTATGACGCGCATACGCTCTAAAACTTTCACCAATCTGAATCGCTAACTCCCGTGTGGGCGTTACGATTAAGGCGCGGATTTTCTTATTTTTTTGGAACGATTTGTTCTCTTCCAAAAGTTGTATAATGGGCAACGTAAACGCTGCTGTTTTACCCGTACCCGTTTGGGCGCAACCTAATAAATCTGTGCCACGAAGGACAATAGGGATTGATTGGGCTTGAATAGGGGTAGGATTGGTATAACCCTCTTCTTTGAGCGCCTTTAAAATAGGCTCAATGAGGTGCAATGATTCAAATGACATATGACTGTATAAAGATGTGTTATGAGCAATGAAATAATAACAAACATCCTCATAATGTGGCGCAAAGGTACGCCTTTTATTTCACAGATTCGTTTAATTGACCTAATGCCGCTAAAACCTGCTTGATCTCCTCCCCTTTTTGGGTACCAATTAAGACAGGGTCTCCCTCTTTAAAATAGAGCTGTAAACCCACGTTTCCAGCCGTGTTATAGACTAAACCATTTCCCTTAAAGCTGTATTTGATTCCCCAGCCACCATATTCCATCAAAGGGCTATAGGTTCTTACATAGGAAGCAGAAAGCGTATCCCAAGCAAAGAATTTCTCTTTAAAATGGAAGGGGAAAAAACGCACATAGATGCCCTCTTCGGTAATGCGAGTTGTTAATTTCATTTGCCAAAACAGCAAAGGCAACAAAATTCCGATTCCAAACGACACATAAACTGCGCTATCCGTTTGCGGTGGTGCAGTAACGATGGAATAAACCATCGAAGACCAAACACCTATTAGTATCAGCCATAGCCACCACTGAGTGAAACGTTGCGTTTCGGTATACATAAGCAAGAATTTTAGCTCAAATTTAGCAGAATTAGGGAGAAAATGATAGATTTGCTACAACCTATTTAATACTAATGACAACCAAAAAACAAAGCCTCGCCTATATCATTAGTGCGTCGTCTGTCGGTACCTTAATTGAGTGGTATGATTTCTATATTTTTGGCAGCCTAGCTACGGTTTTATCGACCAAATTCTTTCCAACTGATAATCCCACCGCCGCCTTTTTAAACACCTTAGCAACTTTTGCCGCCGGTTTTGTGGTGAGACCATTTGGAGCCTTAGTATTCGGACGATTGGGCGATTTGATAGGTCGTAAATATACCTTTATGGTCACCCTGATGTTAATGGGAGGCGCCACTTTTGCGATTGGTTTAATCCCCTCTTATGCCACTATCGGAGCTTGGGCCCCTATTTTAGTGTTAACGCTACGTCTTTTACAAGGACTTGCTTTAGGAGGAGAATATGGTGGAGCCGCAACTTATGTGGCGGAACACGCGCCCGCAGAAAGACGTGGATTTTTCACCTCTTGGATTCAAACAACTGCCACACTAGGTCTAGTTATTTCCTTGGCCGTTATTATGGCCACTAGATCATCTATGAGCAAAGAAGCATTCGATGACTTTGGCTGGAGAATTCCCTTTCTGGTTTCTATTCTAATGGTGCTCGTCTCGCTGTTAATCCGTAAAAACATGGAGGAGTCTCCTATGTTTGCTAAGGCCAAAGCAGAGGGAAATATTAGCAAAAACCCCTTGAAAGAATCTTTTGGCAATAAACTAAACCTGAAATATGTTCTCTTAGCCCTTTTCGGGGCTACCATGGGACAAGGTTTGGTTTGGTACACGGGCCAGTTTTATGCTCAAACTTTCCTCTTAAAAATCTGTAATCTGGATGATATTCAAACGAATACCATTTTAGTCATTGGGCTTTTGTTAGGAACACCTTTATTCGTGATTTTTGGTGCATTATCCGACAAAATAGGTCGCAAAGGCATTATGATGGCGGGGATGATTATAGCCGTTTTGTCCTATCGCCCCATTTTTGATCAAATGTACAAAACAGTGGATGTGACGAATAAAACGGTAGTTCCGGGTTCAGAAAAGATGACATTAAAAGGTAAAACGACGACTATTACAAAAGAATACACGGATGGAAGTTCGTATAAAAATGTCATTACGGAAGTTTCACCGGATAAAACGGAATCTAAGATTAGCATTAAAATAAACGAGAAAGACCAGTGGACTTTAGTCGGCTATGTATTTTTCTTGATTTCTTTCGTGACGATGGCCTATGGTCCCATCGCCGCCTTTTTAGTAGAAATGTTCCCTACCAAAATTCGATATACCTCGATGTCTTTGCCTTATCACATTGGAAATGGTGTTTTTGGTGGATTAATGCCAGCCATTGCGACCTTTTTAGTTTCGAATGCACAAACGGCGGGAGTCGTGCAAAAACCTTATTTGGAGGGATTAAACTACCCTATCGCTTTAATCAGCGTCTGCGTAGTCATAGGAATTATATATATCAAATCAGCTAAAAAAGCAGCCTAATGAACCTTATTAAACGCATTTTAGGGATAGTTTGGATCGGTCTAGGAATCGGTGCAGGCATTTATTTGATCTATTTTCAAGCGGTTCCATTGTGGGCCAAAGGTGGGAACGACCTCGTCCCTGCCATTATTTACACCTTTGTTTTAGCACCCCTTATTTCAATTGGAATGAGCCTTTTTGGCTTTTATGCCCTTCAGGGAGAATTTGATACTATATAATGATGAGAATTACGAGCCTAGCAGATTACCAGAAAACGTATGAATTAAGCGTGCGAGAGCCTGAAAAATTTTGGGCAGGCATCGCAAATCAATTTGATTGGATCAAACCATTCACGAAAGTGTTAGACTGGAATTTTGATGATTATTCGGTCAAATGGTTTGAGGATGGCCAAATGAACATCACCGCCAATGCACTAGATCGTCATTTAAAAACGATCCCAGATCAAGCAGCCATCATCTACGAACCTAACGAACCCGGCGATGAGGCCATCACCTTAACCTACCGCGAATTACACGCGAGAGTGTGTAAGTTCAGTAATGTGCTGAAAAACCAAGGCGTGGTGAAAGGGGATCGTGTTTGCATTTACATGCCCATGATTCCAGAACTAGCTATCGCCGTTTTAGCTTGTGCTCGAATCGGAGCTATCCACTCGGTTGTTTTTGGCGGATTTTCAGCTCAATCCATTGCGGATCGCATCAATGATTCAGAATGTAAAGTCGTGGTCACTACGGACGGAGCCGTTCGGGGTAACAAGTCCATTCCGATGAAAGAAACGGTGGACGATGCCTTAGTAACGTGTCCATCGGTAGAAAAGGTAATCGTGAAAACACGCACCAAAACGCCTGTTTCGATGATAGGCGGACGTGACCTTTGGTGGGAGCAAGAAGAAAACGAAGCTTCTGCAGATTGTCCTGCTGAAGCGATGAATGCAGAAGATCCTTTGTTTATTTTATACACCTCTGGATCCACTGGTAAACCTAAAGGCGTTGTCCATACCTGTGGTGGCTATATGGTCTACACCGCCTATACCTTCGCGAATGTATTCCAATATAAGCCCGGAGAAGTCTTCTTCTGTACCGCAGACATTGGCTGGATTACGGGTCACTCCTATTTAGTTTATGGACCCTTATTAAATGGAGCGAAATCCGTTCTTTTCGAAGGAATTCCTACCTACCCAGATGCTGGACGCTTTTGGGATATCATCAAAAGACATTCCGTTAACATCTTCTACACAGCCCCTACAGCGATTCGTTCGTTAATGGGTTTTGGCGATGAACACATCGAAGGCAAAGACTTAAGCTCTTTACGTGTTTTAGGATCCGTGGGAGAACCGTTAAACGAAGAAGCATGGCATTGGTATAATGACAAAGTAGGTCACGGCAACTGTCCTATCGTCGATACCTGGTGGCAAACCGAAACGGGTGGACTGATGATCTCCCCTATCGCCGGTATTACTCCTTTAAAACCAGCTTTTGCGACGTTACCTTTACCAGGTGTTCAACCTATCCTAGTGGATGAGAATGGCAAAGAAATTACCGGAAATGGCGTAAATGGTAATTTATGTATCAAATACCCGTGGCCATCGATTATTCGCACCACGTATGGCGATCACGAGCGTTGCAAATCGACTTACTTCTCCACCTACCCAGGTTTATACTTCACTGGAGATGGATGTATGCGCGACGAAGATGGATACTACCGCATTACAGGACGTGTAGATGATGTCATGAACATCTCTGGCCACCGAATCGGAACAGCCGAAGTTGAAAATGCCATCAATATGCACACGGGTGTCATTGAATCCGCTGTCGTAGGCTATCCGCACGATATCAAAGGGCAAGGAATCTATGCCTATGTTATCTGCGAACACCCGACCATCAATGATGATTTGACCCGCAAAGATATCTTAGCGACCGTCACTCGTGTGATTGGGCCTATTGCCAAACCTGACAAGATTCAATTCGTGACAGGCCTACCTAAAACGCGTTCCGGCAAAATCATGCGCCGTATTCTTCGCAAAGTGGCGGAAGGCGATACTTCTAACTTGGGAGATACGTCTACGTTGTTAGATCCGGGTGTGGTGGATTCGATTATCAGCGGAGCATTGTAAAACATTAGAGCGTTATAAAGTAGCGAAGCTCCTTTATAACGCTCCAATGTAGAGTATAGATTATAGAGTAGAGAGTATAGATTTAAAGCATAAAGAATAGAGCACAAAGCATAAAGGTGGAATCGCCTGCGGCGATGAATTCAGCAGTAAGTTGACTCCGGACTGACTACTGATTACTGTCGACTGTCTACTGCCCACTACAAAAAAAGGGATCGAAATTCGATCCCTTTTTTTGTAGTCATTGCTATGCAACTTAGTCGCCTACGGCTTAGTCATCGCTTCGCGATTTAGTCAAAAAGTCTTCAGGAAAATTTTCAGGTAAGGGTTTACAAAATTATTGCGCAGCACAATTTTAAAACACTTACCTGAAAATTTTACCAAAAATACGTATACAACGCTATAATCCCCATCACAACCACGACCGTTCCTAAAATGAAGGAAGGCTCGAGTTTGAACATTTTGGCATCAATCTCTAATCCCTTAGGATTGTTCTTACTTTCTGGATCAGCTAATGAGATAAGCACCATTGAAACCACACAGAAGATGAATACCCATCCCATCCGGTCCATAAATGGAATCATGTACACGTCGCCATCTAAGAAGGCTGTGTAGAACATACAGTCATTAACGCCTGTCCAAGTAGGAATATATTTAGACAAAATCGAGAACGTTACCCCTCCAATTAGCGCAAATAAAGCGGCATTTGAAGTTGTTCTTTTCCAGAAGAAACCTAGGATAAACAAGGCGAAAATACCTGGAGAAACATATCCTGTGTACTCTTGAATGAATTCAAAACCACCTTTTTTGTCGATACCCATAAATGGAGCAATCGCAATCGCTAACACCATGGCTGCTACCACCGCAATACGACCGATCGAAACTAATTGTTTCTCTGTCGCGTTCGTGTTGATGTATTTCTTGTAGATATCTAAGGTGAAAATGGTAGAAATAGAATTCGCTTTACCCGCCATAGAAGCTACAACTGCTGCCGTTAGAGCGGCAAAAGATAGGCCTTTCAAGCCTGCTGGCAATAGGTTCAATAAAACAGGGTAAGCACTATCTTGATTCAAGACACCGTCCTTCATCATCTCTTGTTGGAACATGCCATCCTTGTGCAATAAATACGCAGCGATACCTGGTAAAACCACGATGATAGGCATTAACATCTTTAAGAATGCCGCGAACAAAATCCCGTTACGCGCTGTAGGAAGATCTGCTCCCAAGGCACGTTGCGTGATGTATTGGTTACATCCCCAGTAGTTCAAATTGATAATCCACATACCACCGATTAACACGGTAAGGCCTGGAAGAGAGGGATAATTCGCATTATCCTTGTTTAAAATCATGTGGAAATGCTCTGGTGCTTTGGTCATCAAATGATTTAAACCGCTCATTACACCTTCTCCACCGAAGTGATCTGACACCATTTGTAGGGCCAAATACGTCGTTGCTAATCCCCCTAAAATCAAGAAGAATACCTGAATAACGTCTGTAAATCCAATTACTTTCATACCACCCAAGGTGATAATAACCGCAAATACGGACATACCGATCATACAAACGGTGAAATCAATACCAGAAATAGTTGTTACCGCTAGGGCTCCTAAATACAAAATAGATGTCAAATTCACCGCTACGTATAACATTAACCAGAAAACGGCCATGATTAAACTAACTGTAGGAGAGTAACGTTGCGATAAGAATTGAGGCATCGTGAAGATTTTATTCTTCAAATAGATAGGCATAAAGAAGATCGCCACAATTAAGAGTGTAGCTGCCGCCATCCATTCGTAGGTAGCGATGGCTAGACCGAGTCTAAAACCATTGCCGGACATTCCGATAAATTGCTCTGCTGAGATGTTAGAAGCGATTAATGACGCACCAATCGCCCACCAAGTTAATGAACCTTCCGCTAAGAAGAAGTCATTTGAATCAGATAATTCGGATTTTTTCTTGTTGTAAATCCAATAGCCGTAACCAGCTACTACCACGAAATAAAAGAGAAATACGAGGTAGTCGAGTGTTTGTAAACCGTTTGATTGCATAGAGTTTTAATGTTAATTAAGGTCTTGAATTGACTAAATTAACCTTTTTATCGGAATTGTACTAATTCCAAAGCTCCGGTTTCACTAAAACCACTTCTTCCTCTCGGTCCACAATGACCATTCCGGGTAGTAAATCTTTGGTTTTGCGAACGTATTTTTTAGAGGTGACGATGACAGGACAAAGGGATTCGGTCTGTCTTTTGGAGAAATAAGCCGCTAGACTTGCTGCCTTTTCGATGACAAAGGCGGGAACGGTTTTGTTTTGAGGATTTCGTACGATCACATGAGACCCCGAAACGTCTCTTGCGTGCAACCAAATATCCTGTTTCTTCGCATATTTCAGCGTTAAGAGATCATTATTCTTCGCATTCTTCCCTACCCAAATCACCCATCCTTCGATCTCAAACTGTTTAAAAGGCAGTTCCTCAGTGGATTTTTTATCGGTGGCTAAGGCTAAAAAAGGTTTCAAGCCCTTCCGAGTTTCTACGGATTCCAATGAGGCAATTCTTTGCTGTATTTCAGCGATTTCCTGCTGCTTTCGCGCAATATTTTCTTCCCAATGAACTAGTTCTTTGGAGAAATTCTTTCCCTTTCGGTAATAATTCTCTGCGTTAGCTGCTGGACTTAAAGTAGAGTTTAACTTAATCGTGATGGGTTGATTTCGGTAAAAATCGTCTAAGACTACTTTGCTTTCACCCTCCGGAATCAGATGTAAAAAAGCCATCAAAATATTACCTATTTCTTCAAAGGGAACATTGGTTTCGCGTATCACCTTTTGTTTTTCTAACTCTTGCAGATAGAGTTGAGATTTCGCCAAATTACGTTCCAAGCCCTCCTGTATTTGTCTTTTCTCCCGAGTGAATTCCCCTACCGAATAATGCAGCACATAGAATTGATTCAAGGCGGCAATGGGATCCGTTGTTTGAAAAAGCGGCTCAGAAGTGGGCGAAAATAAGGTAAAACCAATGCCTTTAGGTGTGGAAACCACGTAAAAATTCCCTTCATCTAGGATTTGAAGCATTCGTTGCAATAGAGCCCAACGGTCTTTCAGGTATAGGTTTTCATATCCTTGCGCTGCAAGCCAAGCTTGCCCTTCTTTACCTAGCGTGGGAAAGAGCGGGAAATATTCCCCATCAGCCGCCTGCAAGGCCTCAAAACTTTGATCGATGGAACGCGAGATGGAATTTAAATCCAGCTCATCGTCTTTCTTGAGTCGTTTTTGAAATTGCGAATCGTATTCTCCATCGCGATACAAAATCAAGTTTGCCCGATTCCCAAAAAGCTTAAATACAAGCACATAATTTCCTAAAAAATGAATCCCGAAGGCGCGTTCATTTTCATACATCTCCACTTCTTGGACTTCGGCTAATAGTAAATCAGAGAACAGGTCGATGGAATTTCGGCCGGCTCGGTGGAAAGAATCGGGGAATTGAAGACTAGAAAACTGGGGACCGAGGGAGCATTTGATGTAGAAATCATCGCCGTTTTGGCGTTCAAAACCCAAAACTAATTCATCCTTCTCCTGCGAAAAACACTGTTTTAAGCGCGCATACATCAATATCTGACGTAATTGCCCTGATAAAATCCGCAGAAAATAATAGTTATTGTGCATCGCTTAGCCTAAATTTATCCTTATGTCATTGATACCCGACTCCTATCTCACGATCGCAAAACCAGCTGAAGGACTTTACAAAGATAAAGGAAGTAAATTCATCAGTTGGGCATATCCGGTGAAAGATTTGGAAGAAATCAAAAGCCATCTAGCTTCCTTGAGAGAAGCACATCCGAAAGCTCGCCACATTTGTTATGCCTATCGCCTCGGATTTACCCCAGAGGAAGCGCGATCTAATGACGACGGAGAACCATCCGGAAGTGCGGGGAAGCCCATTTTGAATATTATTCTTTCTCAAAATCTGCATTATGTACTGGTGGCTGTGGTTCGTTATTTCGGTGGTACTCTTCTAGGCGTACCTGGACTCATTCAAGCCTATAAAGAAGGGGCAGTCGATGCGCTAGATCAGGCGGAGATTTATGAGAAAGAGCCGATGAAAATACGTAGCATTCAGTTCACCTATGCGCAGATGAATGAAGTGATGAAAATTTGCAAAAAACACCCGATTACGATAGTAAATCAGGAAATTGATAATCTTTGTACCTATGAATTGACGTATGCATCTCGCCACGCGGCAGAGATTGATGCCTCGCTTGATAACCTATGATAACCTATGAAATCGTATAAAATTTATTTAACCTCGGCTGGAATTCAGGTGCAGGATCAGCAAGGGCTGGTTTGCTCGGTTCCGGGAAATTGGGATGACTTTATTAACCAGTCCCAGCTATTTCAACATTGCGCTTCTCTGGATTTTCAGGAGGCCAAAACCGAAACGCCACTTTGCCCTATCGATTCGCAAGAAATTTGGGCGGCTGGCGTGACTTATTTGCGCAGCAAAGTCGCACGAATGGAAGAGTCTAAAGAATCCGGTGGAGATACCTTTTACGACAAGGTGTATGACGCCGAAAGGCCTGAAATATTCTACAAAGGTAATCGCTTACGGTCCGTAGGGCCAGGTGGAAAGGTGCGGATTCGGAAGGATTCTTTTTGGAATGTGCCAGAACCGGAATTGACACTTTTTGTCAATAAACATGGAGAATTAGCGGGCTACAGCATTGGAAACGATATGAGCTCTAGAGACATCGAGGGCGAAAACCCTTTGTATTTACCGCAGGCCAAAGTCTATGACGCCGCCGCCGGCCTCGGACCTTGCTTATTAGTGACCGAAAAATCATTGGCGCCTAACACCATCATCTCAATGGAAATCATCCGAAACGGCGAAAGCGTTTTCCAGGGCGACACCGAAATCTCCCAAATGAAGCGTTCACACGCCGAATTAGTCGATTATTTAACCCGCGAAATGTCCTTTCCATCAGGCGTCTATTTGATGACAGGCACTTGCATCGTCCCAGATCCGCCGTTTACCTTGCAATCCGGAGATAGCATCCACATCACCATTGAACCTATTGGAACCCTTATACAAACTGTTGCCTAATGAATTATACAGACGCTTCGATTGCAGAAATCGACTCAGCCATTGCCGCAGCAAAAGCCGCATTTCCTATTTATCGCCGGATTTCAGATGTTAATCGTGCTGCCTTCTTAGAAGCCATATCCCGCGAAATCATGGCCTTAGGTGATGAATTAATCCAAAGCGCCTGCGCAGAATCTAACCTCCCAGAAGCGCGCATTACGGGAGAAAGAGGTCGCACCACAGGCCAAATTCAAGCCTTCGCTGACTTCATCTCTAATCCTGCTTGGAAAAAAGAAATCCATGATCCCGCTCAGCCAGATCGTGCACCGCTACCTAAACCGGACCTATTTCAAACCCAAATCCCGCTAGGTCCTGTGGCCGTTTTCGGGGCAAGCAACTTCCCATTAGCCTTTTCAGTAGCAGGTGGAGATACGATTTCCGCCCTAGCTGCGGGATGCCCAGTCGTTTTCAAAGCACACCCAGCTCATCCCAAAACAGGGGAATTAGTAGGCTCAGCGATTTCTAAAGCAGTCGCATCTTGTGGTTTACCTGCTGGCGTTTTCGCCTTGATTCACGGCTCTTCGAACGAGGTAGGATCTCATTTAGTGCAGCACCCAGAAATACAAGCAATAGGTTTCACAGGGTCTTATCGAGGGGGGAAAGCATTATATGATTTAGCCGTTCGCAGACCTCATCCCATTCCTGTTTATGCGGAAATGGGTAGCGTGAATCCTGTGATTTTATTATCGAACAAAATCGCCGAAAATCCAGCAGCCCTAGCAGCAGGACTGGCTGGTTCAGTTTGCTTAGGCGTGGGACAATTCTGCACAAATCCGGGCCTCATCATCCTTCAAAAGCAGGATGCATCTTTCCTTGATTTGCTAGCAACTGAATTAGATAAATTACCATTGGGCACTTTCTTAACGCCTGGAATTGCATCTGCCTACGCTTCCGGCGTTGCTAACCTTGCAAAACATGCTAAGCAATTAACCTCGCGCGAGCTACCTTCTCCTGCCTTATTTGTGGCTGAGGCTGCTACTGCCAATCACGCTATTTTGGAAGAAGTTTTTGGACCATGCACGGTCGCAATTTTAGTAGAAGATGAAGCAGAAATGTTGACGTTTATTGAATCAATAGACGGACAGTTAACAGGCACCATTCACGGAACCAAAGCTGAAATTTCAGAAGAATTAGTCGATGCCTTACTACAAAAAGTAGGCCGCCTATTATTCAACGGTTTCCCTACAGGCGTGGAAGTTTCTGGCGCAATGGTCCATGGAGGACCTTATCCTGCTACTACAGACTCGAGGAGTACGAGCGTGGGAACGCAGGCGATTTATCGATTTACGCGGATGGTTTGCTTGCAAAACAGATTATAAAGCATAGAGCACAAAGAATAAAGTTGGAATCCCCTGCGGGGATAAATTCAGAAATATTTATCAGTTTCAGCTGCGAAGCAGCCAACATCCTAAACATCAAAAAAGCGGCAATTGCCGCTTTTTTGATTCCAAATCTATACTCTCTACTCTCCTCTCTCTACTCTTAAATTTCCACCTCCACGTTTTCAAAACTCAACTCCCCTTTCTCATCCAACTCCATCATCACCGCCGAATCTTTCTGAATCTTACCCGATAAAATAGCCTTCGACAATTCGTTCAAGACCGCTTTTTGAAGTACGCGCTTCATCGGACGACCACCATAATTCGGGTCATATCCATCCGTAGCGAGTTTATTCAAGGCTTCTTCTGAAGCTTCCAACGTGATATTTTGTTCTGCTAAACGCTTTTGAACCTCTTTGAACTGAATCGCTAAAATTTTGCGTGCATGTTCTAAGGTTAATGGTTCGAACAACACCACCTCATCGACGCGGTTTAAGAATTCAGGACGGACTACTTGTTTCAGTAATGTCATTACTTCTTCTTTGGTCTCCTCTAAAATCAAGGCATTATTCCAGCCTTCCATCTGAGCCATTTTCTCTTGAATTAAGTGGCTACCGATGTTAGACGTCATAATGATGATCGTGTTCTTAAAGTTCGCGGTGCGACCCTTGTTATCCGTTAAGCGACCTTCGTCTAATACCTGCAATAAGATGTTCCAAACATCCGGATGCGCCTTTTCTATCTCATCCAATAACACGACCGAATAAGGTTTGCGACGTACGGCTTCCGTTAACTGTCCGCCCTCATCGTAGCCCACGTATCCCGGAGGCGCTCCTACTAAGCGGCTTACCGCGTGGCGTTCCTGGTATTCTGACATGTCGATGCGGATCATCGCGTTTTCGTCGTTGAATAGGTAGGAGGCCAAAGTCTTGGCTAATTCCGTCTTCCCCACCCCCGTCGTACCTAAGAAGATGAACGAACCGATCGGACGCTTCGGATCTTGTAATCCCGCACGAGAACGACGCACCGCATCAGATACCATTTCGATGGCTTGGTCTTGACCTGCCACACGTTTGTGCAGCTCATCTTCCAAATGCAATAATTTCTCCACCTCCGTTTGCAACATACGGCTCACTGGAATTCCAGTCCATTTCGCCACCACCTCGGCAACGTTTTCGGCTGTCACTTCCTCTTGCAACATCGAGTTCTCTCCTGCTGGCTGCGCCTGCATATCTTTTAACTTCTGCTCAGATTCAACCAAACGTCCGTAGCGAATCTCGGCAACCTTGCCGTAATCACCTTGGCGTTCTGCTTGTTCTGCCTCTAGTTTTAAACGATCAATCGTCTCTTTTTCGGCACGAACCGCATCGAGCACCGATTTCTCTGACTGCCATTTGGCCTTCAAGGCATCTCGTTTCTCTGATAAATCCGCTAAATCGCGCGATAATATCGTTTCCTTCTCTTTGTTATTCTCACGACGAATCGCTTCGCGCTCGATTTCTAGCTGCATAATCTTGCGCTGGATGTCATCGATTTCCTCCGGTACGGAGTCGATTTCGAGGCGCATTTTGGCAGCTGCCTCATCCATCAAATCGATCGCTTTATCCGGCAAGAAACGATCTGAGATGTAGCGGTTCGATAATTCTACCGCCGCAATT
Organism: Aquirufa antheringensis; assembly: GCF_023921165.1. Lineage (NCBI taxonomy): Bacteria > Pseudomonadati > Bacteroidota > Cytophagia > Cytophagales > Flectobacillaceae > Aquirufa > Aquirufa antheringensis. Next base: position 1,955,997 of record NZ_CP049835.1, on the reverse strand, counting down.
ACCGCGTCATCTTGGATTCGAACCCCGTGGTGCAATTCATATTTATCCTTGATCCCGCGAAGAATGGAGATCGCATCTGCGACATCCGGTTCTTCCACTAAAACGGATTGGAAACGACGCTCAAGGGCTTTGTCTTTCTCGATGTACTTTTGGTACTCTTTCAATGTCGTAGCACCAATCGCATGCAGTTCCCCACGCGCTAAGGCTGGTTTTAATAAGTTCGCCGCATCCATCGCTCCTTCGCCTCCGCCGCCTGCACCGATCAAGGTGTGGATCTCATCGATGAACAAAACGATTTCTCCATCGGAGTCCGTTACTTCTTTGATGACCGCCTTTAAACGCTCCTCAAATTCCCCTTTGTACTTGGCTCCCGCGACTAAAAGCCCCATATCGAGCGACATCACGATTTTGGATTTCAAGTTTTCAGGCACGTCTCCAGAGACGATACGTTGGGCTAAGCCTTCTACAATAGCGGTTTTACCTACGCCCGGTTCCCCTAAAAGTATGGGATTGTTTTTCGTTCTGCGGGATAATATCTGCAAGACTCGGCGAATTTCTTCGTCACGTCCAATGACCGGATCGATTTTTCCGGCCTTAGCTAATTCATTTAAATTCTTACCGTATTTTTCCAAAGACTGGTAAGTACCTTCTGCATGTGGATCGTTCACTTTTCTATTTCCTCTTAATTCTGTGATGGATTTCTTGAAATTTGCACTAGTGATGCCCAAGGACTTTAATAGGTCCGAAACGGCATCTTTGGATTCAATTAGAGCGAGAAATAAAATCTCTACGCTGACATACGAATCGCCAAATTCAGTTTTCAAAGCCTCCGCTTTCGTCAAAACCTGCTGCAAGGCATTGCTCGCGTAGGGTTGAGCGCCTGATACTTTCGGGTAAGAAGAAAGGATGCTTTGTAATTTATCTTGAATCTGTGGAACAGACACGCCATTCTTCTTTAAAAGAAAGGCGGATGTTTGGGTGTCGTCTTGCAAGATGGCTTGCAAAAGATGCCCCGTTTCAATAGCTTGCTGACCATTCTGGCTCGCGATTTCCATCGCGTTTTGAATAATAAGTCCAGCTTGTGAGGTGTAATTATTCGGGTTCATATCGGCTAGGTTTTGCCCCTATCTAGCAAATCAAAACCCAATCGATAAATTCGGAAAAAATGACATTAAAATACACGCATACCTAGAGAAAAACACGCCATAATGGCGCATATTAGGCAAATTTGGCTTTTATCGCGTCTTCGAAATTCTTTAAAGCAATTTGCAGATCGACGATCTCGCTGGCGAATTGGGTGAAATCACAGACTTTGGCCTTCAACTCGATCTTTTCACAGATCGAATGCACTTGTGCGGCACCTAAAGTTCCTGAATTTCCTTTCAAGGTATGCAGTTCGGATTGGACTCCTTTGCAACTACCGGAAGCGTGGGCAGAAATAGCAGCCGCAATCTGCTCTTTGGCCTCCACAATAAACTCTTCTAACATACTTTGCACAAAGGCCGGATCTCCGCCCACAGCATCCGAAAGGGAGGCTAAAACTTCTTCGTCGACCACAAAATCGGTGTTCAATAAAGCCTCCTGAATGACGCCATGTCCATCAGACACCCAGCGCGACACCATGGCAATGATTTGCTGCGCGCGTATCGGTTTGGCCAAATAATCGTCCATCCCGGCTGCCAAGAAGCGCTCGCGATCCTCTTTCATCGCATAAGCCGTCATCGCCACGATAGGTGGTAAAGCGGCTAGATTCAATGCTTTCAGGCGACGTGTTGTTTCCATTCCATCCATTTCTGGCATTTGGATATCCATCAAGACCAAATCAAAATTCGCGTCTTTTTGCAAAATATCAATGGCTTCCTGGCCTCTGGAGGCCATTAAAACCTCACACCCCGCCTTCATCAAAATCTGACTTGCCACCTTGCGATTCGTGGCATTATCGTCCACTAACAAGACCCGCGCATGTACAGAATGCAAAGTCCCTGAAATGGAAAGATTCTCGTCTTTCTTCGTTTTGGCCGCTAGAGAAGAATCCCCTATCGCGAGTTTAATCGTAAACCAGAACGTACTTCCCTTTCCCTCCACTGACTCCACCCCGATATCACCGTCCATCATCTTACAGAATTCACGCGAAATCGCTAAACCTAATCCGGTGCCGCCGTAGTTCTTGGAAGTGGAATTATCGACTTGCTGGAAAGCGTTAAAGAGTTTTTCTAAATTCGTAGGACTGATACCAATCCCCGTATCCGATACTCGGACTTCTAATTCTGCCCATTCAGGAGTCACGGAAAGCGGCTTTACCGTAATGAAAACGGAACCATTCTCTGTAAACTTCAGGGCGTTCGATGTAAGATTCGAAAGAATCTGTAATAGGCGCGTCTCATCTGCCTTCACATAAGCGGGCACCTTATCGTCTAAGATATAGGAGACTTTATTCCCTTTCTGATGTGCTAATGGCGTAAATAAAGCCATCAAGCGATCAAAAACATCCTCTAACAGAATATCCGTCGGATGTAAGACCATTTTACCAGCTTCGATTTTGGCCAAATCCAAAATGTCATTCAAAATATGCAGTAGCGTCTCCGATGACTTACGAATCGTTTGTAAATAATCCCGTTGTTCTTCCTCTAATGGTGTATCACACAACAAATCCACCATCCCAATCACCCCATTCATAGGTGTCCGGATTTCGTGCGACATATTCGCTAAAAACTGTTCCTTCACTTTAAGCGAGTGCTCCGCTTGTTCGCGGGCTTCCACCAGTTCGGTTTGGTACTTCTTAATATCCGTGATATCCCGAGCGATACCCGAAACTTCGGAAATAATGCCCTGATCTAAAATGGGATTCAAATAAATTTCTAACCAGCGATCCGTCCCATCTTTCTTCTTCAGACAAAGCTCAAAGTGCTGTTTCATGCCTCTAAACGCTTGTTTATAATGCTCCTCCATCGCTTTGCGCTCCTCCGGCGCCATCATCTTGAATCCCATCGTCTCCGAGCTGAAATTCAATTGTGGCGTAATCCCCAGTTCTTGCTGCAATAAGTCCGCATAGTCGTGGTTAAAGCTCATCAATAGTAAGCGTTTATTCACAGACCACATGAGGTGAGACGAACTTTCGAAGATGGAATTCAAACGTGCGGTTTCTCTGGCCAAAGCCTCTTCCGCCTGCTTTCTCGATATCGCAATCGCCACTTGCCCCGAAATAAAGTCTAATAACTCTAAATCTCGGTTCTCGTACTTGTTCGCCCGCTCATAGGACTTTACTCCAATGATACCCGTCACCCGATCACCGATGCGGAGGGGAACACAGAGCATAACTTTGGGAACCACCCCATACAAGTAAATCTTCTTCTCTGCCGCTAACTGATGGATCTCATCATCGTGCAAGATCAAAGGCTTATTCGCCATCAAGGCATATTCCGTCAAGCCATTCCCTAGGCGGCGCTTCGTAAAGTGCACCCGGGAATTAAAGTACTCATCGATGTAGTAAGGGAAATAAATATAGCTCTTCCCCGGATCGTATTGCGCGATGAAGAAGTTCTTCACGTCGATCACCTCGCCTAATTGCTTGTGGATGTTCACAAAGAGATCATCCAGATTCGAGGAATTAATGGCTACCTGAGAAATAGAAGAGAATAATTTATTCGCGCGCTCGGCACGTACTTTTGCCGTAGAATTGTGCAAAATACAGCGATAAGCAGTAGGCACGCCTCTTTCGAAACGGCAAGTCACTGAACCAGAAACGTACAGACGACGCCCGTCTTTTCGTCTAAAAACGGCCGTAAATTCTGGAATGTCCTCCCCTTTCGATAACGCATCGAATTGCGCTTGTGTCTGGTGTGCAAACTCGGGATGCAGTACATCCTGAATCTTTAAATCTTTAGCTTCCTCCTCGGTATACCCCATGGTTTCTAACCAGGCACGGTTTACGAACAGGAATCGACCGGTCACCCCGGTGATTTGGATCAGGTCAGTCGTATTGTTAATTAAGTCTTGTAATTGGGCATTCGAGCGAGAAAGGGCCTCGGACACTTTCTTCTTCTCGCTAACGTCCTCCCCTATGATACTCAGGAAATTATCGCTCACGACGGTAGAAGCCACTTCTACCCATTTGATGGCCCCTGATTTCGTTTTATAATTTCGTTCGCGTTCTTCGAATAGACCACCGGTCTGGATCGCTTTGTCAAAGGAGGTACGGCGGATTTCGCTTTCTCCGTCCGGGACAAGGGTGCTAAAAAAGTCCTTTCCATTTAATTCCCCCGGCTTGTAGCCAAGCAATTGATGCGTGTAGGCATTCGCATGCGTGATGGTGCCATCGAGCGCCATAACGATGCCAAAAAGCTTCAGGGAATCCAATGTTTTAATCAGGGCCTGCTTGTCCTCCATGCCTTAAATCGAAAATTTTGTTTAAATGTACAAAAAAGGGCTTAATTTTACTCCTTAAACCCCAGAGACCCGGTGCAAGTAAGAGCAAAAAAGAGTTTAGGACAACATTTTTTAAATGATTTAGACGCGGCAAAGCGCATCGTAGATGGCTTGCAGCCTGCTGGAGCCTATACGAAAGTATTGGAGATTGGGCCGGGGATGGGTGTGTTGACACAATTTTTGGTCAAAAAAACCGAATACGAAACCTCCCTCATCGAAATCGACAAAGAGTCCGTTGACTATTTACGCAAGAACTACTTGGAGTTTACCGGGCCGCGCTTAATCGACGGCGATTTCTTGCGTTATCCGTTAGAGAACATTTTTGGCGATGAAAAATTCGCCATCGTAGGAAACTTCCCCTATTTCATTTCGACGCAGATCTTCTTCCGCATTTTGGAATACAAAGACCAATGCATCGAGGTGGTAGGCATGCTTCAAAAAGAAGTGGCGGTGCGCCTCGCGGCAAAACCAGGAAATAAAGACTACGGCATTTTAAGCGTGCTTTTACAGGCCTTTTACGATATTGAATACTTATTTAGCCTAGGACCGGAGGTATTTACCCCTCCTCCCAAAGTTAACTCCGGCGTCATTCGACTCGTACGGAACTGGGACAAAAAACTAGAATGCGATCCAGCTAAATTCAAGTCTTTAGTAAAGATGGCCTTTAACCAACGTCGCAAGACTTTGCGTAATGCCCTCAGAGCCTTGCAATTACCTGAACATCCCTTACTCAGCAAACGCGCAGAACAACTAGGCGTAGCGGAGTTCACCGAGTTAACGATTTTATGGAAAGATAATGGCTACCTAGGCGCTTAATCGATCTATTTTTACTAATTTGCGCTGTTTCATCTAAAATCCCTCACATCATGGAAGAAGTTAACCCAAATCACCTTCCGTTTGAACTGACTAAAGAGTTCATAGAGGACATTCGCTTGTTAATCGAAAATCAGGCGAATGAGGAGATTTTATTGAAACTAGATGAGCTTTTCCCAGCGGACATCACCAGCATTTTAATCGAGTTAACGACGGAAGAGGCAAAATATTTGGTGCTATTAATTGACACGAAAATCGCCGCCGAAATCATCTCAACCCTAGACGCAGATGACCGCAAAAAATTCTTAAAGCACTTTACCTCTAAGGAAATTGCCGCCTATATCAACGTAATCGATTCCGATGACGCAGTAGATATCCTGAATGAACAACCTGTCAAAGTACGTGAGGAAGTGATCGCACTCCTGAAAGACCGCGAACAGGCACGTTTCATCATCGATTTAATGCATTACGACGAAGACTGCGCAGGTGGTCTAATGCAGAAAGAGTTAATCAAGATCAACATCTCTCAAACCGTGACCGAATGTGTCGAAGAGATCCGCAAACAAGCGGAAGACGTGGAGAAAGTCTATTCGGTATACGTGATCGACGACGATGGGAAGTTATTAGGCACCGTTTCCTTAAAGAAAATCATTTTAGCGAAGCGTGGTTCTAAGATCGCGGACGTGTATGAGGATGATGAAATTGTTTCGGTTCAGACCTATGCCTCCGGCGAGGAAGTAGCCGATTTAATGCAGAAATACGACTTAGAGGCCATTCCGGTGGTTAATATTCAAGGCCGATTATTAGGTCGCATCACCATCGATGACGTGGTCGATTTCATCACAGAATCCGCACAAGAAGATATTCAGGTCATGGCCGGTATCTCGGAAGACGTGGAAGAAGATGACTCCGTGTGGTTATTAGTGCGTTCTCGGCTGCCTTGGTTGATTGGTGGTATGGTGGGTAGTTTTTTGGCTGCCAAAATCATCGATCGTTTCGACGATACCATCTCCGTTTTACCTGCCATTTCTGCCTTCATTCCCTTGATCGGTTCGACCGGTGGTAATGTAGGAATTCAATCTTCTTCCTTAATCGTTCAGTCATTAGCAGACAAAAGCGGTTTAGATACTACGTTATGGAAACGTCTTCAGAAAGTGTTATTAGTCGCCCTCATTAATGCATTAATCGCGGCGATATTTGCTTTCGGTTGTTCTTTATTGGTGGATTCAGGCCAAATCATGTTATCCATGACCGTTTCCATCTCACTTTTCGCGGTGGTAATGCTGGCTAGTCTAATGGGTACCATAACCCCCTTGGTATTAAATCAATTAAAGATTAATCCAGCAGTGGCGAGTGGTCCCTTTATCACGACGACGAACGACATTCTAGGCTATGGGGTCTATTTCATGATCGTCTACCTACTCTTGTAATTATGATTGCCGTTATTCAACGCGTAAGTCAAGCTACTTTGCAAATCGATAATGCATTGCAGGCCTCTATTCAACAGGGTTTTGTCGTTTTACTAGGCATCCACGTGGATGACACGCCGGAAGATGTGGCTTATTTAGCGGGCAAAATCGCAGGATTACGTATATTCTCCGATGAAGAGGGAAAAATGAATTTGGATTTACAGGCCATTCAAGGCGAGCTCTTATTAGTGAGTCAATTTACGCTTTATGCGGCGACTCGCAAGGGGAATCGCCCTAGCTTTTTGGAATCCGCAAAACCTGAACAAGCCATTCCGCTATATGAGCTGATGATTAAAACCTTGTCAGACAAACTAGGCCAAAACATACAAACCGGCGTCTTCGGTGCCGATATGCAAATCAACTTTACAAACGACGGACCTGTAACTATCATCATCGACTCTAAAAACCCCTAATTATGACGATTTCAAACGCGCAACAACAAGTAGACGAGTGGATTAAGACCATTGGAGTTCGCTATTTCAGCGAGCTAACCAATATGGCGATGTTAACGGAGGAAGTGGGCGAAGTCGCTCGGATTATCGCGCGTCGCTACGGGGAACAATCGGAGAAAGAATCAGATAAAAATAAGGACTTAGGTGATGAGATGGCTGATGTGCTTTTCGTATTAATTTGTCTGGCAAACCAAACCGGTATTAACCTAGAAGAGGCTCTGAAACAGAACCTCTTAAAGAAGACGGAACGTGATGCGGACCGCCACAAGAATAACCCTAAATTAGCTTAGTGAACCGGCATTTGACTGGATTCGATCTTCTTTGCGATACCTTTCCCCTCTTCTTTTGACGGAATGTAAGGCTTCAAAATCGTGATTTGCTCTAGGACTGGATTCATTTGCTGAATAGCTGGATGACGCACATCAAATTCAGCCTCGCCAGACACTTTATTGAATTCTTCTACGGAGATAATTTGGCGTTTGTTTCGAAATGAAACCAGATGAGTCAGGGTGCTGTCTCCTGCTAATTTCCCTCCCTCCCAAGAAACGACTGAACCTCCGTGTGCCCATCCAAAGCCTGAGATCGTAAAGTTTTTCGTATTCAACTTCTCTACCTCTTGAAGAGGTAAACCTAAATACAAGCCAGAAGCCGTTTTCCAAGCAGAACTTTCGCCCTGAATACTTACATCGGAAATTTTACCCTCATGAAAGAATACATTGGCTTGCTTAGCCGTACCAGGAAAAATGATTGCTCCTTTCAGCGTATCATCCCCTGAAACAATGGCGGTGTCTAAAATGACTGATTTAGCCCCGTATTTAGCGATTAGGCCTTTGGCATCCGTACAGGTCAACACTTCATTTAAGTTCTCTGTGGGAACGCTCACTTCAGCGTTAGATCCACAAGAAGCCAAAACGGCCAATGACAAAAGGAGTACAATTTTTTTCATGGTTACAGAATTATAGTTAAAATTAGCGAAGCTTCCCGACAGAAGCAAGTTAGAAATATTCCAAATTAGGTCCCTAACGTTTATCGAATAATGCCTATATTTGTTTTTAAAATGCTGCATCCTATGCTTCGAATAAATTCCTTACTCCTGCTATTTCTGTTGGCTTTCAGTTCAACTACGCAAGCTCAATTTTGGAAAATTGGTAAAAAAGGAGGAACCGGCTTCAAAAGATCTACTTTTAATCCGCATACTTCTCTTGGTTTTGGGGCGGGTAGCTCCCATTACTATAGCTTAACGGATGAATTAGGCATGTTTAATCGCCTGGTAAATGACCAAAGCCGTTTCAATGTAGGTGCACATTTGACCCGCCATGTCAGCAAACATTTTTCGATTAAAGGCAACTTAAATTATATCCGCTTGGCGGGAAATGATTATACCTTTGACAATTCCGCACTGCTTCCAACTACACCCGATTTGCGTTTCCGTTTCAGAAATGACGTCGTGGAATTTGGTCTTTCTGGGCTTTTGGAATTAAATGGAAATCAACAAAATTATCTGAAGCGCAACCGTTTCTCTCCGTATTTATCTGCAGGAATTGCCTTGGTTTCTACTAATCCAGAACTCTATCAATTAGATTCATTGGGGGGAGCTGGTTTACCAAACGCGTCTTGGCGGAATTATGCTGACGTGATCGCAAGTGATTACCCCACGAATCCGATTCGCAATTTTGATGAGACCATTCCATCCATCGGTTTTTCTATTCCAGTAGGGGTAGGTTTCCGTTATCGGTTGAATGACTTTATGGATTTTGGCTTTGAAGCTAGCTTACGTACGCAATTAGGTAATCTTTTTTCAGCACCTAAAAACCAACCGGCTCAGACAGAGTTGACGACGAAACTTTTAATTCCCTCCCAATACGCGACGAACTTAGTCGATCACTATTTTGTTACCCAATTTCAGTTAATCTTCCATCTAGATCGAAGCATTGATTGTCCACCTATCAGAAGGTAAAATAAACACACATACTTTGACATTTGAAGAACTAGGGCTCAGCCCACAAATTTTAGACGGTATTAGTTCCATGGGATACAAGACCGCAACGCCGGTTCAATCCCAAGTTATACAACCCATTTTAGCGGGCCGCGACATTTTAGCCTCAGCCCAAACCGGAACCGGCAAAACCGCCGCTTTCCTTTTGCCCATCATCCACAAATTAATTACCGAACCTCATCCCGAGGACCACATTAATGCCCTAATCATTGTTCCTACCCGTGAACTAGCCATTCAAATCGCCGGAAACATGGAAGGTTTAGGTTATTTCACGAATGTGAGCTCGATCGCCATTTATGGTGGGGGAGATGGAAATTCCTTTACGACGGAGAAAACCGCTTTAACAAGCGGCGTTGATATCGTGGTATGTACCCCGGGTCGCATGATTGCCCACTTAAATATGGGCTATGTAAACCTAAAGCACTGTAGTTATTTAGTGCTCGACGAGGCGGATCGCATGCTAGACATGGGATTCTCTGATGATTTAATGAAGATCATTTCGTTCTTGCCTGAAAAGCGCCAGAACCTCTTATTCTCCGCGACCTTTGCGCCGAAGATGCGGACCTTGGCCCAAAAACTATTGCAAAATCCGGTCGAAATCAACATCGCCGTTTCGAAACCCCCAGAGCAAATCGTTCAGGAGGCTTTCGTGGTCTACGAGAAGCAAAAGAGTCCGCTCGTGAAGCACCTGTTGAAGTTGCAGGATTATACCCGCGTGATCGTTTTCTGTTCCAAAAAGCAAAACGTTAAATCCCTGACGGCTGATTTAAAACGTGCGCGATTCTCTGTGGAAGAGATTCACTCGGATTTAGAGCAAGACGTTCGCGAGCAGGTATTGCAAGATTTTAGAAACAAGAAGACGAAGATTTTAGTAGCGACGGATATCTTAAGCCGCGGTATTGACATCGACGAAATCGAATTAGTCATTAATTACGACGTGCCAAACGACGGCGAGGATTACATTCACCGCATCGGTCGTACCGCACGTGCACAGACGAAAGGAACTGCCTACACGTTTATTACCGAGTCCGAGCAACGCAAGTTTAAGACAATCGAAGATCTGTTAGAGAAAGAAGTAACGAAAGCAGCGGTACCGGAGGAATTTGGGGAGACACCTGAATACAATCCAGCTGCTCAAAAAAGTTCTTTCGGAGGCTATAAGGGCGGGGGCAAATCTGGCGGAGGAAAGTCCGGTGGAGGAAAATCTGGTGGTAAATTCTGGAAAAAGAAGTAAATGAGAATACTCGCTTTATTATTGATTTTTAGCCTTTCAGGCTGGGCACAAGATACCACCCAACACATCATTGCGGGTAGATCCAATGCGAAGATCCAACAAGAAAAGCCCTACGTTATACTCATTTCTGCGGATGGATTTCGATCCGATTTTTCGCATAAATACGAGGCGAAATTTCTGCAATCGAAAGAAACGTCCGGCGTAAAGGCGAGCTATATGCAGCCCTCTTATCCGTCGTTAACCTTCCCAAATCACTACAGCATCGCCACGGGTTTATACCCGGCGCACCACGGTTTAGTGGATAATACTTATTTAGACGTTCAATCAGGCCAAGAGTACCGCATGTCCAATAAGAAAATGGTGGGCGAGGGAAAATGGTATGGGGGAACACCACTCTGGGTGCTAGCTGAAAAACAGCAAATGATGGCCGCTAGCTTTTACTGGGTGGCCTCAGATGCAAACATTCAAGACACCTACCCCTCCTATTATTACGTATACAACGAGGTCATCGATATCAAAACACGTATCGCACAGGTCAAAAATTGGCTTTCCTTACCCGCTGACAAGCGACCGCATTTAATCACGTTCTACTTTCCGGAAGTGGATCACGACGCCCATGAATTTGGCCCAGAAGATTCACGTGTTAAGAATTCTGTTCAATTTGTCGACCAAGCCATCGCTGATTTAGAGGCTGCGCTTGCTCCCTTAGGCCTGCCCATCAACTTCGTTTTTGTCTCCGATCACGGCATGAAGGAGGTGGACAATGCAAATACAATAGGCAAACCTGCTCCATTGAATACCGCCGCATTTCAGGTGCCTTGGGGCGATGCTTTGTTGCATGTGTATGCTAAAGACCCATCGAAAATCGATTCTACCTACCAGGAATTGAAAAAGGATACGCGTTTTACGACATTTCGGCTTGATGAAACACCAGCACATTGGCATTACCGTAAATCGGATGATCGCTATAACCGTTTAGGGGATCTTTTATTAGTGCCCAAACTGCCGCAAGTATTCAACCTCTCTACCCGCAAAACCTCGAAAGGGAAACACGGTTTTGACACTGCTTTACCCGAAATGCGCGCTAGTTTCCAAGCCTGGGGCCCTTCTTTTAAATCTGGTCTTCAATTAGATGGATTCGAGAATGTAAACGTTTATCCTTTGATAGCCAAAATCTTAGGATTAACCTATGACCCCCAGGCGATTGATGGGAAGATCACCGTACTTCAAAAAGCCTTGAAATAAGCTCTATTACCCAAAAATCTCCTCCACATGCTTCTTAATGTTGGAAGCAATTTTCTCTGTAGGCAAATCATTGGCATCATTCCCAAAAGGATCTTCTATCTCCTCCGCAATTAGTTCTAAACTCGCAAGGACATAAAAGATAAATACAACAACAGGAATGACATAAAAACCTAGTGTAAATACATAACTAAAAGGTAAGGTCATCACATAAATGAAGATGAATTTCTTAATGAACGCACTGTAGGAATAGGGAATTGGGGTGTTTTTGATTCGTTCACAGGCTCCACATACGTCAGTAAATGACTGGAGTTCTGTATTTAAAAACAATAATTGATGTCCGCTAATTTTCCCCTCCTTATATAGTTCATGGATCTTATTTGTCATCATTTTAGCCACTTGATTCGGCTTGTGCTTCGCATGATCTATCGCTAAATCCAAATTATCATACAGCACTAAACCGGACTCTTCGGAGGTCAAATGCTTTTGAAGTATATGGGCATAGAGCGGAATTACTTTTTGAAAAAAATGGCGATCAATCTCGTTCTCTAAAATAGCAGCCAGTTTTAACGAGAAATTCCGACTATTATTCACTAAGGTTCCCCACAATTTTCGTCCTTCCCACCAACGATCGTATGCGGTATTCGTTCGATACGCTAATAGTAAGGAGATAACAAATCCCAGCATACCATGCATTATGGATATATTCTTTAACTTGCTGTCCTCCCCTAGGTGAAAATATTCCATCTCTAAGTAACAGATCAGGCCAGAATATCCTCCAATAAAAAACATGAGAGGCAATAGTTTTCGAAATGTATCGGACTGGTGAAATCTAAAAATAAAGGTGATCCAGTCTTTTGTATTGTAGCGTACCATCTCGAAATATACTTATTTATTTCAAAAAATCGTTTTCATTTCAAGGCACTAATTCGAAATCACCCTGTTCTACGCTGGTGCAAGGGGTTTCCTTCTCACATCCCAGAAACAGCAATAGAGGAGAAATGAAAACAGCAATCTTCAGATATCTTTTAATTTTTTCCATACACTAATTTATTTTTCTTTCAGTTTAATCTCGATGACTTTGCGTTCGTTTCCAATAGAAGCGATATAAGTACCTACTCCTACCTCAGGAAAGAGCGCCATGCCGTTAGAAACAATTTTATTCGAGACTTCTTTCCCGTTCTCCCATAATTGGACTGCCATTCCTTCTTGTTTTGAAACCACTTTTATGGCTCCTGGTGCAGAGCAAACTGCATCTTTCTTATAAAACAACGCGGCATTTGAAATCAAATTAACTTGAATTTGATAATTTTTCATTTCAGACTCATCTTCCGAAAGGACAACATAGGAAACGACAGTAGAGAAATCCTTAGTCATTTCGCCCGATTTTTGCTCGATTCCTTTTTCGAAAATTTTAGCTCCTTTACTTAACGTAAAAACGGGCTTTAAAGCTGATTTAGTGAAATTTTCAGATATAGCGATTTGAATTTTTTCGCCTGAAGTCACAGTTGAAATGGAAGGCACTTGTGAGAAATGGAATGAAACTAGTTCGGCTACCTTACTTAAGGCAGGTTCAGCAATACTGTACGATTGCGTGAGATTACCTTTGTGTTCATTAATCGTAAATGGGATTGATTTAGAGACAACGGTAATTTTGTTTTTGGCTTTATCATACAGTTTGAACGTAATTTTTTCGCCTTGTGTATTTGAAAAAATCGTTAAATAGGCATAGTAGCTGTTTTTACTCTGAACATAGGTTAATCCGCTAACTCCACGGCACTCCTCCCCCACAAAAGCCCCTACTTTATCTTCTGGGCCTATTAATTGAGTTCCATCTAAATTCAATTTCGCTACTAAAGTCATCGTATGCTGAAACTCATTTTCGTTCACAACCCAATCAGGTGAACTAACAAATAGCGAGTTGATGCTCAGAAAGAAAATCAGAAAAGGCAATTTCTTTTTATACATCATTAACGTTTTATGACCTTTTGGTATTGAATTTCCGTGCCTACCTTAAATTCTACAATATAGACACCACTCGGAATAACAGGTTGTATCTCCATTTGATTAAAACCTTCATTAAGCTCTACAATCCTATCATATACCGTTAATCCCATGGAATCATAGATTGTTATTTTAGCTCGTTCGCTCTTGTTTCCTAGGTAAGTCAATTTCAGTTGAGCAGTAAACGGATTAGGGCTTAAACTAAAACGGGAAGCAGCTAATTCAATAAGAATAGGTCTAGACAAACTACCCAATATAGCATTAGGGACAAATTGAATTTCTTTTGAAGTGGCTTGTTGCTCTATTCCAGTTCCAATAAAAGCCGTCAACAATTCAGTGGTATCTCCATAAATAGAAATAAACGCTACATCTTCTCCGTTGATGTTTTGGACAAGGCCGTTCCCCCTTAGTTCACCGTTTTTAGTCAGAAAGGAAACCGTTTGGAATCCTGGGGGAAGTTTTGCGATCAAGCTCATAGAGTTTTCAAAGCGAGTAAAATCGACTTGCGGTAGAGAAAGCCCGCCCACCGTTTTACGTATTGACTGATTATCCTGAAAGGCGACACCCTTCGAATTTTGGGCATTATCTACATTCAAATAACTAGGATAGTTAACTGATTTTGCCTCAGCAGACTTAAACATATAACCCACTCCCGCTTTCAGATAGGTTAACGTTCCTTTCCAACCTATGGGATTCGTGTAGATGGCAAACTCAGATTGAGACTTTATCAAATCCCCTTCTACAGGTGTAAAATTTGCTAAAGCTTCCCCTACAGGGACATTTTTTGAAACAACATACGGTAACCAATTCCAATTCGGAGTTAAATTAAAATTCCAAGTAGCTAAATCCACAGGGATACCTTTGATATTTAAATTTTGAGAGTTAGCTAATTTCACTTTATACATTTTGTCCAGCTTAATACCTCCACTAGCGCTTATTCCTCCTGTCCAGCCGCTGGCTGTAGAATCGAGGGTATTCAATTCATACGCATCAAATAAGGCAGGCGAATTCGACTGAATTAAATCGGAGGTCGCTAATTTCAATGTTTGGGTTAGCCTGTTTAAATTACTAAATCGTAGGTCGTTGACATTAAATGATGTCCAGGTCCAACCTTGATTAAAGGCTATTTGCTGTCCCGTAACGGCTGTATTTCTAAAAATAACAGGGGATGAATAGGTCCCTACTATTCCGTCTTGGGTGAAAGCCAGTACGTTTTGGTTATTGATCGTGGCTTCTTTTAACTTACCATCCGAGGCATCCCAAATATAAAACACCACAGATTCAGGAATTACCACATTACTATAGACTGTCAAGTAGACTACGTATTCATTAAAACTAGGATCAAATTGTACATTAGCCATCCCACGCACTTCCCCATTGACAATAGCGACTATTTTATCGTAAATATCGTCCGTAAATACACTATCCAGCTTTATACGACCGATGACATTCATCGATTGGGTGTATTTGCTCGGGTCTAATTTAAGTACAGGCTCTTTCGCTAACACTCTTAGATCTAGTTGGATCTTATTGTAATAACCTGAATTTGAAATCAATTCTAACACCGTATTGTAGTCTCCCACAGCTAAATTAGGATCCACCGTTGCTTTAAAAGTCTGTGATGTATTAGGCGCTAAAGTTCCAGACCTTGGTAAAACAGTCAACCAGCTGGGAACATCTAGGCTGTAGGTTTGGTCTATTCCCCCTTGATTAATGACCGTAATATCAAAAGTCAACGGTTCATTCGTTCTTTTCATTAGGTTGACGACTTCACTTTGTCCTTCGATGAACCATTTAATGGGATTCTTCGCAATATAAGCTGTCCAAGTGATAGGGGAAGCTTGACTATTATCCGCTAAATCATTTACATTCGAAACGGTGATCGTAGCGACCTTGCCTTCCACACTGGCCCAATCAGTGATACTGGGTTTAAGAACAATCTCATCCGCATTAATCACAGCGTCCACAAACACCGATTCTGTTAGCCTATATTGCTTTATACCAGGAGCCACATCCGTATAACTCTGTGCGCTGTTCAATTTAGCATAGGTACTTGTTTGACTAAATGCATTGAACGGATAAAAGTATTTAGGGCCTTTATCTAGATACGTGGCAGGTTTATTAAAGGTAGCGTATAGAAGTAAACCCGTACTAGAAACATTTACTTCAAAGTAGCGATCGGCTTTAATTTGCTCCGCAGTACGAGCTGATTTCCAAAAGGAAAGTTCATCTAACTGTCCACTAAAAAAACGCGTATAATCCGTAGATCCATCTATCCTTTTTATAGCTTGCGCACCTAGCTGTATCGTACTTCCATTAAAGCCACCGAGTTCGTTACTTGGATAGGTGGCGGTCTCTTTACCATCTATATACATCCTGAGTGTCCCATTTCTTGTTAAACTCAGGGCAATATGGTGCCATGTATCATTATTCACCGGGATAGAACCGAAGGAATACGTTTTAGATTCTGCTTTCAAGTCTAGTCCACCCGTTGAATTGAGGACTAATGACCATTTATTTCGATATCCATTACTCTCGATGGCATCAGAAGTATCCTCAAAACCATTCGATAACAAAGTACCCAAAGTCGTTTGATTTGTTTTCATCCATAAAGAAAGGGTTACATCCATTTCTTTTGTGATCACAACTCTAGAGACAGAATCTAATTTTAAATAGGACAAACCATCAAAATTGTAAGCAGTGCCTTTAGGGAAAATATCCCAATTCACGTTTTCTAAAGTCAGATGCTTATACCTAGCTAAATCATTTGCAAGCGTTCCATTGCCTTCATTTAGAGGCCAATAACCAATTAAACCTGGCTCATTGCCACTAAAGGTAGAATTCATGTTTATTGCTGCTTGCTCTCTGGAGATGGCTTTTTTCCAAAACCGCAAATCGTGCAAATTCCCTTTGAATGAATTCCCCCCTAGGGAAATGGGGTTAGGGTTCGTAAAATTCAACGGGTTAACAAAAACATTCCATGTTTTAAGTGTGCTATTTTCAATGATACTTAGCTTTTTAGTAGCTGCCTCATAAGAAAGTGCATAGAAATTAAAGGTGCTATCCTTTGCGATGGGCGTTCTCAAAGATTGACCACCAATCGTATACTGTAGATCATTATTAATCAATTCAATTTTGATCCCTCCTTCTTGACTTAATAAAGTAGAAGTACCCATCGGACTTCTATTATTTAACCAAAACTCGATACTAAAATCACCTGTTGTAAGGGCTGGTTTCTTGATAGTGGCCACATTACTCTCTCCGTTAAATGCTAGAGAAACTTCATGAGCGACAGGCAATTGGTTTGTTTGGACTAAAAATTCAAAATTAGTAACCGTCCCATTTTTCTTCACTGGCTCATTAAAACGAAGCGTAATATCATCCCCTATGTTCAATATTCCATTCTTAGGAGTAGGCGTACTGAATAAAACGGGAGAAGATAAATCTACTTTACCTTCTATTATCTCAGACTCAAAAGTCGTTTGATTCGTGCAACTAGAGTGAGCCCTTATTTCATAAGTCCCATTGGCTAAACCTGAACTTACAATATCCCAACCAAAAGTCATCTCAGGGCCATTAAGCCATTCCACATCATCTTCCCCTCCAGCCATAGCGGCATTCGCTTCGGACTGATTTTTATAATAGGTCCTTAATCCTTTCCAATTAGAAGTACCTTTTAATCGATAATCTACATTAATTTGCTTGAAATTAGAGAAATCGCGATTATAGTCCCCAATCTTAATGTAAACAGGCTTCGTTTGATTACTCACTAAATTGTCAACCGAATTATTTTTATTGAGTAACCAATTCATATCAGGACTTAAAATTCGAACAGGGGTACACGCTGGAACGAAATTGGCTGACAAGAGTACCGTATCGACTGCCTGCTCATCACAGGTGGATTCAAGTAAAACACGAATGTTATCGTACTTAAATTGATCTTGCTTTACTTTTTTAAGGGTCAAGGTGTAGGTAACGGTTCTTCCCGCAGGAATGTTAATTAAGGTACCATTCGGTTCGACATTGATGAGGGCGTTATCAGGATTTGAACTTTGATCCACCACTAGTTTAAAAACAGCGTCTTTTTTGACCGTACTTGCATTACTAAGTTGAAGTACAAATTCCGCATTACGACCTTCATACATTCCAGAAACGGAGCGATTTAGCACCGTAATATCCGGCCGTTCCAAGGGCATAGTCGCCACAGAAAGCGCGACACTTTCTGAGGCGCTAAGAGGAACTATATTAGTCGCCAAGTTGGTTACATTAGGGTGATTTGGCTTATAAAAATGAGACAATTCTGCCCCTTCAAATGGACAAGAAGTTTCGCCTCCTTTTGTAATAAATAAAGGTCCATTCCCATCAAACGCATTGATCACATCCACACTTAACAAGTTTCCTCTATCGATATCTCGGAGTGTATAGTTAATCGTCGTTGATTCATTATTTACGTCTTCAGACGAACTACTATTTCCGGAGCCAGATGAATTAACCGTATTCATTTCAAATCCAGTTTCATTAAAAGCGGCACCAAAGGCTAATGCAACAGATTCATCCAATTGCACTTGATACGAAAGCGTATTGGAGGTTAACTGTTCAATTTGAGTACCCTTCGTAATTCCTCCTACGCCAGCATCTAAAGAGATATTTTCATAAAAAGTACTATTTAATAAATCTTTCAATTTTTTGCCTGTGGCAGACAATTTTGAGGTAACAGGATCTTTTAAGGTTTCAATGATTGCATCTAAGGACAACCGTAACGAATCCTTGGACTTAAATGCCTGGTATTTAGCTAATTCATTATTTAATATGATTTTTCGCCACAAGTTGATGGAGGAATTATAGGCATTTCTGGACAAAACTCCGCCGGCATTTTCAGTCAACGTCCCATTGTCTATTTGGGTGATAATACTTTCGTATTTAGGAATTAAATCCGTCAAAATAGTTCGTTGAGAATAGACAAACATCGTTTTTTCAGGCGCCTCATTAAAATACATCGCCTTATTAACGTTAGGGTACAAGACGGCCGAAACGCTACCATTTTTCACGGGAATTGCTAGCGCCGCATTATAGGTGGTAGCTAAGGTTAATTGATCATAAGTGCCATAAAATTGATTGGCAGATGAGCCAATATACAAATCGGCATCGCTACCCACCCAATCTGGATCATCACTGGTAGAAATGGATTGGTTAAAGGAATACGTGTTCGTAACGCTATTTCCATCCGTCGAGGTTTGAGCCATGGAAACTCCTGAGGAAATATCGTTCGTTATTTGCGTTTCCATAACGGGACCCAATAAACCTCCTCCCACGCTTAATTTAAAACCTAGAGAGATGGTGGCATTTAATTCATTGGCATTATTCGAGCTAGACGAGTTCTCTTTCGTAAAACTAAAAGTGGATCCTTTTTCAATGGTTGTCGAACTATTCGAACCTGGTGGATCACGTAACACAAAATCTGGCAATTCGGGACCAGCCGTTACAAATGTTTGGGAGCCATCTGCCACACCGCCTAACACAATTCCTTGCTGGTAATACGCATTGTCGATAGGTTTCTCTACCCCATTCAACGAATAATTTAACTGGAGCGTTCTTTTATACAACGTACTGGAATTGGTATTCGGATTCCCCCCTTTAAAACGATAAATGGTTATACTCGGATCAGAAGCCAATACTTCAAATCGTTCACTGTTAGCTAATGCCAAATTATTCGTAGCGACTATACTTCCACCCTCCACAGGAACAGAACTTACCTGAGGATTTGCTACACTCTGATCATAGTTATAGTAATTTTCAAGCCCTTGAATCCGAATGGAATAATCAGCGAATTGTGTGTAAATAGGCACTATTGAAGCCGAATAAGGGACTAATGGCTGAAGTGTATAGGTAGTCGAACCTACTTTAATTTCAGAGTCGGCAGTCTGACTAATGACATTGTGTATAGGCGTGGCTATATGAGTAAATTTTAACACTTCATGGTAGGGCTCGCCTGTAATACTGGTGTCTTTAGCGGTATAAGTAGGGTATTGTAGCGGTTTAATGGTGGTATAATTCAATGTCCTATCCTGACTAAGCAGTAAGGCATTATTAGGACTTTTACCACTTAAAAATGTTAGATCATCTTTTGAGAGTTGGTAACTCAAGGGTAACAATTTAACCCTAAATTCACCCGTTTCGCTATTGGTTAAAAAAGTAGTTTGATAGTCTCGCGTAACACTTGTGGCTCCAGCAGGGACATGACCTAACTTAATACTCGCTCTACCAATATTATTGAAGGAAGTGTACGCTTCAGATTGAGAAACTTGATTTTCATCCGTGTACTCATGTATTTTCCTTCCCTTATCACCAAAACCAAGCGGCATTCCCGCTTGCTTTAATCCACCTACTACTCGACCCACAACGGTCACTTTAGTCGTATCGATAAAAGTGATAGGCTCATCCCTATCCTCGAAAAAATCCTGATAGGTATTGATATAGGTCGTATCTTGATTCACGACTGATCTTGTCCTGGCGGGATACCGGCCTTCTAGGTCAAAGGTATGACCACTTTTTACCACACTAATTGCATGCTTTCCGATGGGAACTTCAATCGTAAATTGTCCATTGATATCCGTTTGAATAGGAACATTATTCGCATCGATTGCCGGTGTATTGTCGATATTAACATAGGCTCCAGGCACAGGAATTTTTGCATACCTATGAAGTTCTTGGATAGTACCCCCCGAATTTTTCACTGCCCAATATTCTCCCTTTTGATAGGTCAAATTGCCTTTTACATAGGCATTATAGGCTTCATCGTCTTTAATATCTCCTATAATTGCGGCATCTAAAGTAGACGAAAAAACCCCGCGACTATCGTACACCACTTGCCCTTTGAAGGTAAAGGAAGATTGATCAATAAAATCGACATTATTCACTACGGTAGACCCTGAACCTAAAAATGACAACTCTTGTTTGGGATTAAATTCATGCCTCCCTAAAGTAGGAACGATGGTATACGTGTCGCCTAGACCACTATAGGGTACTGAAGAAATCACATAATTACCAAATTCGTCTGTCACCCCTAAAACTCCCAGTTGCGTACTGGATGGAATATTCGTGATTTGATCCTCACTATTCGCCCAAGAAGGAGCAACGGGGGAATGACTTAATTTAGCGTTATTCCCATGAAAAATAAGTCCGGTTTGAGCTAAGTCATAGGCATAATCACCTGATCTTTCATTTGCTCTGATGTAAGTATTAAAACGGGCCTCATTGCCTTTCAAATAGCGACGAAAATCCCGCTGAATTTGAGCGGGTGTTAAAGCCGTTTCCCAGATTCGCAATTCATCAAAATAAGCCTCTTTACCACCCCCTATTTTAACACTAGTCCAAGTAGGTCTACCCAGGACATACGTGAATTTGTCTGCATAATTATTATTCGAATAAGCTACATTAACTGAAGCCGTGGCCGAGTTCAAATCTAAAATTGCATTCATTTTAGCCACATAGGCTGCATTAATTAAACGTCCATTAATGTAGACTTCCGGAATTTTATTATCCCGAATAACAAAGCTGATATGCGTAAAAGAGGAAAGTAGGGAACTGATGGGAATTAACCTATCATCCCCTTTATTGTCAATTTCACCACTTGGAATATAATGACTTATACTTAGGTTCGTATGAAAAGCATCTACATAGAGGACATCGTTAACAATTCTCAATTTAGTAGGATAGACATCTCCATTATCCATGTATAATTCAAACAGCTTTAACTCATCACCAGCAAAGGAAGCGGTGGGCTTTATCCAAGCTTGAAGTGTAACAGAATCTTGTAATCCTCGGTATAAATTGGGAATAGAGATATAACTGTTTGATGGCACTTTTAAGGAACTACCATACAAGGTATTACTACCCGTAGGCGTAGCAGAAACTAGCACATCTTTTACGGGGTTACCACCTGCATAAGCGATATTCCCGGTAATAACTCCCGTAGGATTACGGTAACCTATACCCGTTATGAAATTAGAATAAATAATTTCCAAACCCTCTACCTCAACCCCTTTGGCAAAAATCTTATACCGGTATAACTTGCCCCCCTCCACATTACTATCAGAAAATGTCCCTACATCACCTGCTAAGGTTTTTAAGGGTCTACCCCAATCTGGGCTTTCATTCGTTACATCCTCTGTCCGGTAAACCGTAATATTGATAATTCTTTCTTGATTCTTCTTAATGTCCCAATTGATTTCAATACGATCACTAAAATATCCCTTAGACACACTAAATGCATCTTCAGAAAACGTATTATACCGATAACGCACGCCCCAGGGAAAACCTAAATCCTTCACATAATTTTGGGTGGATGGCAAAGCGGAATTAGCTCCTTTTGTTAAGCCTACATAAGGCATACCAGACAGTAAAGCGACACTCTTAATGTAATAAGTGGAATCTCGCCCATTCACTACTTTCGAAATAGGGACCGTTATATTATCCTTTCTAGACGCAGTCGCACCTATAAACGTTTTTATAGTCGATTTCTCTTGGGCAACCAGAAGAGGAATACTGACTAGTAAAAGAAGGAGCGAAAGATAAAACTTCATCAGGTTATTATTAGGTAGAACAAATGGAAGCGGATCAAAAAGAAAAATTATATTTTGATAATATAGTTTACCCCAAAGTTGATAGGGCGAGTTTCTGTTCCTCCTGAATTATTTGTATTTCCTTGAACTCTATGATTATGAGCTCCATCGGTACTTGTATTCAATGACCTATTATAATTGTTAGGCCTGTCGTCCTCCAAACCCGTATCACCCCCACCAGTTCCACTGAAATCATCATTTGAAAAACTTGTTCTATGGTTATGAGCTCCAGTCGTATTAGAGGTAATATCTACAGCATGTAAATGTGATTCTAAATCATCTTGTTGAACTACTTTCAAAGCAGGCCCCTCTTTACCTGGATAGGCAGTTTGACCACCTGCTCCACGTAAAAACAAGCCTTTCAAATTAGGCGTATTGGCACCAGCTAAGGCCTTTAGATTATCATAATAAGATCCGCTCGGAATCGCTGATCCATCACACAACAACCAACCAGACGGGGCATTTGTGCCAATAAATGGCATGATTGAGCCCGTGGGAACGCCGTTTTGCGCGAATACAGCATAGGGAACGCTTCTTAATTTTTCATCGGAGAAAACAACATTACTAGCACTCACTTTCAAATACGATGCGTTGTTGCTAATTAGGTTATATTGATTTTGATCGATATCTAAAACGTAGGAGAAAACGCCAAAATTATCCGTTTTGACCGTAGCTATCGCCGTTATAAAAACGGTAGGTGTCGTAGAAGATCCCAGTAAATAGTATACTTCAAACTTTAAATTCAACTGATCAAAATTCGCTAAAGCCTCATTATTGACATCTCTAGCGATTCCTTGAATGGACATTCCAGAGGATGTGACACTCGTTTGAGCATTCAGAAAATGGGTGCTTAAAAAACACAATAAGACCAAAAAGAGGGAAAGGGATTTTTTCATGAATTGTAGTTTAAATTGAGATCCACTACAAATTCAAAACTTTTAAAAGAGGATGAAATACCCTACAAACCGGGAATCAATTATCGTGTCACATTGTGTATATTTGACACATGTTTTTACACATAACATCTTTACTTGTTGGGTTCTTGTGTCTTTTGCTAGTACTCCTCATGCTAGCGAATGTCCGATTTAATCAGCAGAAAAACATTTACCTCATCATTATCTTATTTATCGTAGGTGCACAACGTTTTATTCATGCTTTCGAAGCATTAGAACTAACCCATTTAACCTACAGCCCTTTAAAAATCAGACCCATCATTGGACTATTTATTATTCCAGTTTATTACCTGTTTTTCAGAAGGCTAATTTTAAATAAAGTAGAAGTAAAAAAAGAAGTCATCCATTTTATTGCCCCTTCACTGTTCTTATTTTTTGATTTGTTTTTTAAACAGTATTCGGTAAGCTACATGGTGTTTTTATTTTTTTCAAGCGCCTATTTTCTAGGTATCCTAGGGCTTATGAAGGGATTATATAGAAAAAGAACCCGAAATATGCTGGAAATGAAAACGAATAAAGCAATCAGAAATTGGGCTACCATCATGACGATTATCTCCTTCATGTTAGTGCTATCGTCGAATTATTTTTTGTTTAGTGCAACTACTGTAAAAATAACTTTAGTCGATTTTTATGGCTACTCTTCCTTTCTCTGGCTAGTTGCCCTTTTGTATCTGCTACAAAATCCGGTGATCGTTTTTGGAGAAAACAACTTGATTAAACAAATTTCGGTAAGTCAAACACAAGACTTTTTGATTTGGAGTGTTAAACCCACGGTCAAAATTCAGGAAAAAGACAAGGTACTTCATGCTCAAATGCTACCTTCAATAGACGCGACATTGCTAAAAATTCAACAACTGCAGGATACGCCGGACGTTTTAAAAACTAAAAATTTAACAGTCGAAACGATAGCAAAAGAGTTAAAAATCCCTAAAAGTCATATCGCTATCTTGTTCAAATATTACTGCCTTTATTCCGTAAACGATTATATAAATCTGATAAAAGTTAAGTATGCTATCTCCTTAATTAATTCAGAATTTTTGAACAATTATACCATTGCGCATTTAGGAGACCACTGTTTATTTAAGTCAAGATTTACCTTTTCAAAGAATTTCAAAAAGTTCATGGGAATGTCAGTAACGGAATACGTGGTATTACACACGAACAAAATTTAGCGATACTTTTTAAAACGAAAAAGACTTGCCACCATATTGCTTAATTTCCTACCTTAATAAGTGTTAAGATTCTATTAAAAACACTTATTTCGATACCATCAGAAATTTGTTCATCAATTTTCCATCTCACATCTACGGTGTCACCCGCTTCAATGGTAGAAAGGGCTAGTAATGAAATATCCGATGGCAATTGTGTTCTTGTTCTACTTGAATTTGGAATTAATACGCCATTTTTATAAAAGCTAAAGGTGACCATATGATTAATAGGTGTAACAAGCGTAGTGGATCCTGCTTGAAAGATGTTTCCATTTACAGTTGCCGTTTCAAAGCTTGTGATGGCACCTAAAGCTGTGCCAACATCTCCTTTATATACGGAAGCACCACTATTGGCTACTCCACCAGAGCTGGTAAACATAACGAAATTAGATAGGCTCCTGAAATCTACTATACTTTCGCCAGCAGGCAACTTTAGCGCACCTTGTCCGAAAGAAATTGCTCCCAATGTAGTTAATAATCGCCCAGTTACGATACTATTAGCCCCTGCAACAGCCGCTCCATGAGAAAATAAGATTCCTGAGATATTTGTATTAGCACCGAGCCCAATGGCTCCATCGGCAATCCAAAAAACGTTTTTTGCAGTTGCTCCGTTTGTTAAAATCACATTCGTACCAGCCCCTGTATTAAATGCTCCTGCATTAGCTCTAACGATAAATATAGGATTTATTTCATTATTACCATTTAGCGTAAGCGTGCCAGCAATTGATGCCGCGCCCGCTACATTATACACGCCAGGAAAAAGTATTTCACCATTTCCAAAAGTAAGTGCATGGGTAGCAGTGACTGGTATTGCCATTATATCAGTATAAATTAAGTTTAAATCTTCAGCCGCAGTAGCCGTGCTAAAGCCCGTTGTATAATTAGCTGTGGGGATGTTTATTTGCGCATTAAATTGAACAGAATAGGTGCCTGGCTCTACTAAAGTTCGAGTCATGTCTGCTATTACTATATCTGTCGTTGAAGTACTTGAGCTACTGGATGAAACATCAATAGAACTATGACCTGCGGTATTAAGTAAGGTCAAAGATAAGGCGGCTGTGGTTATCGTTTCGGTGGAGATTATTTTCGCTTTAACAGCATATAATTTATGATTAGCTATATCATAAATTTGTGTACCTACGGATAAATTAGCACCAAAAACAGTAGCGGAGTTAGCTATCTTAATTAAAATTGACGGTGAACTAATTGCCTGCGCAAACATCAGGGAAGATAAAAACAGAAATAAAATAAGTAACTTTTTCATCTTATATATTGGTGATGATTATGAAGTGTAGGACAATCAAAAGTAAAAAAGAGAGAGCTGGCCTTATGATAAAACATAAGCGCCAGCTCTCCCTGCAGAAAAATCTACCTATTAATTGATGGTATAAGTATAAGAGACTACAAATTTATCATATTGTAATTGACTAGAAATAATAGTGAGCGTAGTCCCCAAACAAGTATAATCCGTTGTAGGTCTCAATGCCGATCCATTCATCATAACCGTTATCCCTAAGGTCTCTTTTATCGGGATATTTAAAAGGGTGTACGTATCAGATGAAGAGGTTGCTTCAAATGATTCAACGCTGTAAATGGAACTACGGTTAATTAATTCTAAATCATTGTAGGCAGTGGTAATTGTTTTAGTCGATACAATTGCACGTTTTGCTTGCCATAAAGTGGAATCAGACAAAACATAAATTTGCGTTCCTGCGGGTAAATTTTGGCTAAAAGTAGTAGATCGATTTAAAATTCTCAATTGGGCTGTAGGTGTAGATTGTGAAAATCCTACATAGGAAATTACTATTAATGCGATTGTTAGAATATATTTTTTTATCATTGGTGAACTCAGTTTATCTGTACCACTGCAAGATTTTAGGTTAAAATTTAATTTAGAACTGTTAATTTATCGTTTTGCCTTGTATCAAGAATTAATGTTAAAGTAGTAAGGCCTACTCCTGACCATTGATTTTGCGTTAGTATTGCTCCATTATAATTAATTCTAGAAAAAGCACTCAAAGTGAATGTTAGAGCAATACTATTTTCTCCGTCAGCAACTAACTCTTTTTCAAAATAGTGCACTACACTAGCCGTTGCGTTCGCACTAAACAAAGCATAGGGTACACTCATTAATTCATTTGAACCCGCAATGGAGTAAGCGGTCCCGCCTGTAATGTCAGTTTCGGTTTTAATAAAATAAGGGCCATTTGCCCAGTTGATGCCAGCAAATGTGCCTTTAACTACTTTACCCATTCCTATTTCTACACTTACTAAGCCATTGGAGTTAGTGCTTGGTGTTTGGGTTTCTACATATACAGGAGTTCCGGTGGATGAACCTTGTAAAACACTGATTTGCATACCAACTGATGTTGATGTTAGTAATGCATTGGTGCTGTTACGGATTACAGCTTGGTAACTCATTTTTTGTGGGGCTTGTGCAAATACACTTACCGTTAATAAAAGCCCTGCTATGATTGAGTGGATCTTCTTGATAGTTTTTAGTATTTAATGATTTTAAATGTTTTTAATTCATCGGAATTGTTAGTCACTCTCAAAAAATACAGGGCACTTGGTAAATTTTCCATCCTAATTGTTTCGGTATTACTGACTATTTTTCGACTTTCAATCAATTTTCCACTCAGGTCATACAGTTGAAAGCTCAAAGTTGAAAGGTCGGCATTTCCCAAATTAAGGGTCAAAAAATTGATAGTAGGGTTAGGGTAAACTGTAAAATACAATTGAATGGAATTGTGTTCTATACCTAGAACAATAGAAATTACGTAAGGTTGTTGCACGCCTTGTGCTACTATACCATTTATCCCTGTATTAGTGGTATAAACAATTTGCCCAATTGAATAAGCGACGGTTCCTGCACTACCTGTAGCATCACTACCTACAGTAATTACTGCTTCTTGTGCCTGTGCTGTTTGAAGGCCAAAGACTAACAAAAATAGTTGCACTATTTTTGTTTTAGGGTTTCTGATAAAGCTTGAGAAATAACTAAAATGAAGGATTTTAATTATACTTGTGGGGTAACTAAATAATGATTGTTTGATGGTCTTTCTTAAATGTAATCAATAACATCGGCATTAACTATATTATTGTGCATGAAACATTTAGCTGAAAAACCAATGGTGACTGTTAGGGTGACTGTGCACGATTACCCAACAAAAAACCCCCTTAATTTTCATTAAGAGGGTCGCTTTAAATAAGGTGGTGGTCGCGTAGGGATTCGAACCCCAAACCTTCTCATCCGTAGTGAGATGCTCTATCCAATTGAGCTACGCAACCATTGCCCTTTCGGGATTGCAAAGGTAGAATTTCTTTGGCAAAATGAAAAACTATCCTCTAAAATTTTCTAAAAATTATTTCCCTTTAAAGTGAGGAGCCCTTTTCTGCATAAAAGCCATCACCCCCTCCGCGAAATCTTCGCTTTGTCCTAGAATCGTTTGCTCTTCGGCTTCTGAGGCAAGTGTCGCTGCTAAATCCTGATTATAAGCGCGTTGTAAACTACGTTTCATCAACGAAATCGCTAAGGTCGCTTTTTTTGAAAAGGCCAAAGCCACCTCATGCACCTTCCCTTCCCAATCAGCCCCAGAAACGACCTCAGCCACTAAACCTATCTCCTTCGCCTCTTTTGCCCCCACCTTTCTACCGGTAGTTGCTAAATCAAACGCCCGGTGATAGCCCACTGACTGCATTAAAAAGGCGGTAGAACCCGCATCCATGGCTAAACCTATCTGGACAAATAACTCAGAAAAATAAGCATCCTCATGCGCTATAATATAATCACAGGCTAACGCTAAACTACAGCCCGCACCCGCAGCTACTCCATTAATTGCGCCGATAACGGGTTTGTTTAAACTACGCAAGGCGGTAATCATTGGGTTGTAGGTGGAAATCAACACATTACCCAAATTAGGGTCACTTACACCTGACTTCAAGTCTGCACCCGAACAAAAGGCTTTTCCCTCACCCGTAATCACTAAAACGCGCACTTCGTCATCAATTTGTGCCGCCTCTGCCACTTCCCTAATTTCGTGAATTAAACCTGCATTTAAGGCATTATAAACCTCTGGACGGTGTAAAGTCAAGGTCCAGATGGGGCCATTGCGGTGGAGCTTTAGGTAGTTAAAAGTCATAGCTTCTGATTATAAATGTTTCCTTAACCTCGCCACCGGTATCCCCAGCTGATCGCGGTATTTAGCGACGGTTCTACGCTTCACGACGAAGCCGCGTTCGAGTAATAATTGCTCTAAATCCTCATCTGAATGCGGTTCTGAGCTAGGTTCTTGTTCGATGATCTCGCGTAAGATGTTCTTCACTTCCCGGGTAGAGAAATCCTCGCCAGATTCGTGGGTGATACCTTCAGAGAAGAAGTATTTTAGCGGATAGATGCCAAAATCTGCTTGCACTGACTTGGCCGAGACCACCCGAGAGACCGTGGAAATATCCATTTCGATCATGGCGGCGATTTCCTTCATCTTCATTGGCTTTAAAACGGACTCATCTCCTGTCAAAAAGAAATCATATTGCCTCGCAACGATACTCTCCATGGTTTTCATCAAGGTACCTTGGCGTTGCTGAATGGCAGAAATAAACCAAGAAGCAGAATCTAATTTGTGTTTGATAAACGTAACAGCCTCTTTGATATCTTTTTGCTGCTTGTCGCCTTTGTCGTAAGTCTGCAACATCTCTTGGAAAGCGCGGGAAACACGAAGTTCAGGAGCGTTTTTACCGTTGATTTTGATTTCTAACTTCCCGTTTTGATTCGTGATGATGAAATCAGGCTGTAAGTAAGGGGCGATGGGCGCGTCATCGCCACCACCTGGTTTGGGATTCAAATGGGTGATGACTTGCATCGCCTTTTTGAGCTCCTCTTCTGTGATGGAGAGTTTGGAGAGTAAAATACTGAAGTGCTTTTTGGAAAACTCTTCGAAAAAATCATCCACAAGCCGTATGGCTAACAGATGCGCAGGCGACTCTGACTCTTTGCGGTGCAATTGCAAGGAAAGACATTCTTGTAAGGAACGAGCGGCGATACCGGCTGGATCTAAGGACTGCACTTTGAACAATACCTGTTCCACTTCGTCGTAATCCGTTTCAAATCCCTGCGTGAAAGCAAGATCGTTCACAATGCTTTCAATGTTTCGGCGCAAATAACCATCTTCTTCTAAGGAGCCGATGATTTGCTGTGCTAATACCTCTTCGCGCTCAGAGCGAACGACGTAACGGATTTGGTTTAATAAATATTCCTGGGTGCTAGATTCAGTGGCCAAAGGGCGTTCGCGCGTCTCCTCATTGGGATCATAGGAATCTCCGGCCATCTTATAACCAGCATAATCATCTTGCAGGTAATCCCCCACTTCCATCTCCTCGCGCTCCAGATCATCTAAGGTTTCGCGGGGTTCTTGCTCCTCGTTATGATCTAAGCCCTCTTCTAAGGCCGGATTATCCTCCAATTCCTCCTCGATCCTAGCCGCTAATTCAGCGGTAGGAATCTGCAACAACTTGATATACTGTATCTGTTGTGGCGAAAGGTTCTGTTGTTGATTCTGTTTTAAAGATAATCCCTGCATTGTCTAAATAATCTGCACCAAAGATAAGCCGATTTTTAATTACAAATAAATAAAATAAATCGGTTTTTTATCCGTATTTTTGAGGGTTATTGCCTCTATTGAGGCCTTTTTATTAATAATGCCCGAGTCATTTATGCAAATCAAAGAAATACTAGGTTTAACACCCACGCAGCAAAGCATCGTCGTGAAAGGATGGGTTCGTACGAAAAGAGTTTCCTCTTCTGTCGCGTTTATTGCGATCAATGATGGGTCGACTATCCACAATATTCAAGCGGTGGTATCTGAGGGAACCGTATCAGAAGAAACGTTGAAATTAGTGACTACGGGATCTTGTATCGCCGTTACGGGTAAGTTAATTGCCTCACAAGGACAAGGCCAAAACGTAGAGGTGGAAGTCGTTTCCATCGAGGTGTATGGAACGGCAGATCCAGAAAAATACCCTTTACAGCCTAAGAAACACTCCTTAGAGTTCTTGCGCGAGATTGCGCACTTGCGTCCTCGGACGAACACTTTCTCTGCGATATTGCGTGTTCGTCATGCTTTGGCCTACGCGATTCACACGTATTTCAATAACAACGGTTTCTTCTATTTACATACGCCTATCATTACGGGATCGGATGCAGAGGGCGCTGGCGAGATGTTCCGTGTGACGACTTTGGACCCTATTAATCCTCCATTAACGGAAGAAGGAAAAGTGGATTACAAAGAAGATTTCTTCGGGAAAGAGACGAATTTAACGGTTTCAGGGCAATTAGAGGGGGAATTAGGAGCGATGGCTTTGTCCAAAGTGTATACCTTCGGACCTACCTTCCGAGCGGAAAATTCAAACACAACCCGCCACTTAGCGGAGTTCTGGATGATCGAGCCTGAGGTTGCTTTTAATGAATTAGTGGACAACATGGATTTAGCGGAAGACTTCACTAAATTCTGTATCAAATACGCCTTAGACAACTGTGCTGATGATATTGCGTTCTTAGAAAAACGCTTAATTGAGGAGGAAAAGAACAAAAAGAAAGAAGAGCAATCAGAATTAAGCCTGTCAGAGAAATTACGTTTCGTGACAGAAAACGAATTCGAACGCTTGACCTACACAGAAGCGATCGACATCTTATTGAATTCAAAAGCGCATAAGAATGGCAAATTCGTTTATCCAGTTGAATGGGGAATCGACCTTCAATCAGAGCACGAGCGTTATTTAGTGGAGAAACACTTCAAAAAACCGGTGATCTTAACGAACTATCCTAAAGACATCAAAGCCTTCTACATGAAGCTAGATGAGGATGGAAAAACGGTACGTGCGATGGACGTTTTGTTCCCAGGCATTGGTGAAATCATTGGTGGATCACAGCGTGAAGATGATTATGCGAAATTATTGCAACGTACGAAAGAGGTGGGAATCGAAGAAGAATCCATCTGGTGGTATTTAGAAACGCGTCAATTCGGATCTGCACCACACGCTGGTTTTGGACTTGGATTCGAACGTTTAGTGCTGTTTGTGACGGGTATGAGCAATATCCGTGACGTAATCCCTTTCCCACGCACCCCTAAAACGGCTGAATTTTAAGATGTTTGGTTTGAAGCACGCTATGAATGGACTAGTGGAACTCATCAAGAATGAACGCAACGCGCGTTTTCATTTGGTGAGCACGGCTGTCGTGATTTATGTGGGCTGGAAGGTAGGCTTTGAGGCGTCGGAATGGCTATGGATTTCCTTAGCGGTGGCGGGCGTTTGGGTGGCAGAATTGTTGAATACCTCATTAGAGCGTATCACCGATTTAGTTTCACCACAGCAGAGTGAATTAGCGAAGAAGGCCAAAGATTATGCCGCTGGAGCGGTTCTTGTGATGGCTATTTGGGCGGTCATCGTCTTTTTACTCGTCGCTGTTCCACGTATTATACTGAGTTTAATGCTTTAAGAGCACAGAAATATGAAAGAATACGGATCAAGTGTTCAAAAATTAGTGAATTATATTTTGACCATTGCGGATGAAGAGCAACGGACAAAATACGCATTTTTGATGGTAGAGGTGATGAAACAAATTCACCCGAATATGAAGGACAATACCCAAGACTACACGAAGAAATTATGGGATGATTTGTACATCATGTCGAATTTCGAATTGAATGTTCAAGGCCCCTTCCCTTCTCCATCTCCAGAATCACTAGGTAAAGCACCGCGTAAAGTGGCTTACAACCAGCACAACTTGCGCTTCAAGCATTATGGCCGCAACGTCGAATTATTAATTCTTCGTGCCATCGCTGAAGAAAAAGTAGAAGACAAGAAGATTTTAGTGGCGTACATCGCCCGCCTAATGAAAGGTTTTTATGTAACCTGGAACAAGGAATCGGTGGACGATGCGGTGATTTGGCAAAACATCAAAGAGATGTCAGAAAACCTGTTAGGCACTATCGTGGACGAGCTTTCGCAAGAGGGATTAGGTCACGCTAAGGTGGCAAATAACGCAAGAAACGCCTATAATGCTCCCGAATACCCGAACAGCAACAACAATAACCGGAACAATAACTACCGGAAAAATAACTTCAGAAGCAACAATAACAACAACCGAAATAACAATTTCCGTAAAAATAAGTAATCATTTATGGCATCATTTAAAGTAACCGGTGGCCGCCGTTTAAAAGGAGAAATTACTCCTCAAGGAGCAAAAAACGAAGCATTACAGATCTTGTGTGCCGTGGTTTTAACAGCAGAGCCTGTAACCATCCACAATATCCCGAACATTCGCGACGTCAATCAATTAATTGATTTATTAGGCGATATGGGCGTGAGCATGCGTCGTTTATCGGAATCGAGCATTGAATTTGATGCCTCTCAAGTGAATATTGATTACTTAGATTCAGATACCTACAAGAAGAAAGCGGCTGCGCTTCGTGGCTCGGTAATGCTTTTAGGACCTACGTTGGCTCGCTTCAAAAAAGGACGTATTCCTTCCCCAGGTGGAGACAAAATCGGCCGTAGAAGATTAGATACCCACTTCTTTGGCTTCATGAAATTAGGCGCTAAGTTTAACTATAGCCCAGAAGATGGCGGAATCTACGAAGTGGATGCGTCACAATTGCAAGGTGCGTATATGTTATTAGACGAAGCGTCAGTAACGGGTACAGCGAATATTTTGATGGCTGCCGTTTTAGCCAAAGGAAAAACAACCATCTACAACGCCGCTTGCGAACCTTATTTGCAACAATTGAGCAAAATGTTGAACCGCATGGGAGCGAAAATCTCTGGTATCGGTTCGAACATGTTGATCATCGAAGGTGTAGATGTATTACACGGAACAGAGCACACGATGCTTCCAGATATGATCGAGATCGGTTCATTCATCGGCTTAGCGGTGATGACACAATCCGAAATCACGATCAAAAACTGCCAAATTCCTGAATTAGGCATCATTCCTGAAGTTTTCAAAAAACTAGGGATCAAAATGGAATTCCGTGGCGATGATATTTTCATCCCCTCTCAAGAGCATTACGAATTAGAAAACTTCATCGACGGGTCGATGTTAACGATATCTGACCACCCGTGGCCAGGTTTCACACCCGACTTATTGTCAATCATTTTAGTGACAGCGATTCAGGCCAAAGGAACGGTCTTAATCCACCAAAAAATGTTCGAATCCCGTCTATTCTTCGTAGACCGTTTGATCGAAATGGGTGCCCAAATCATCCTTTGCGATCCACACCGTGCTACGGTTGTCGGATTCGACCGCAAGCAAACATTAAAAGGAATCCGCATGTCGTCACCAGACATCCGTGCGGGTGTTTCCCTTTTAATCGCAGCGATGTCAGCGAACGGAACTTCGATCATCGATAACATCGAACAAATCGATCGTGGTTACCAAAACATTGATACACGCCTAAATGCCATCGGCGCAGAAATCGTACGTATCTAATGTCCCTTTTTCCTAAAATCAAACAGACCGTCCAATTGGCCTTACCTATCGTGGTAGGCGAATTGGGCGTGATGCTAATGGGCCTTGCGGATACGATTCAAGTAGGCCAAATGTCCACCGGTGCCGCCGAAAGCCTCGGTGCATCCGGCATGGCGCAGTCCATATTTTTTACTATTGCCATCATTGGGATCATTTGCATACAAATTGTATCACCCATGATCTCGAAAGCGGTAGCTGAGGGTGACAAAACGGAATGTGGGAATCTATTGCGGGCAAACCTGCGGGTAGCTACTTTTTTAGGCTTAATCACCATCCTAATCACCTACATCGTTAGTCTAAACTACGATTTATTTGGGCAGACAGAGGCTAACAAAGCATTGACCCTACCCTTCTTAAGTTTAATTTCGGTATCCGTTTTACCTATATTCTGGTTCATCGCTTTGAAAAGCTTTATGGATGGATTGCAACGGACTACCGTGGGTATGACAATTACCATCATCGCATTGGCTTTAAATGTATTTGGTAACCATATTTTGATCAATGGATTATGGGGTTTTCCAGCCTTGGGGTTATTCGGATCTGGCATTTCCACCTTACTGTCCCGTTTATTCATGGCGGGAACATTAGCTATTTATGTATTTACAAGAGAAGAATTCAAACCTTACCTGCGTAAAGGTCATGTACATGTGGTCAAGAATGTCTTAGAAAAAAATATACTTCGCATCGGAATTCCATCGGGAATGCAAGGTTTCTTTGAGATTGCAACCTTTGGTATGGCAGTAGTCATGATGGGCTGGATTTCAGTTACGGCTCAAGCAGCGCATATCGTCGCCATTAACATGGCTTCGATTACCTATATGATGGCTACAGGGATCGCTGTGGCGGGTGGAATTAATGTAGGAACAGCCATTGGCGAACGAAACCGCGCAGGAATCATCGAGTCTGGGAAAGCAGCGTTAATCCTTTCCTTATTATTCATGGGTGCTTGTGCCTTGTTGTTTTTCTTCGGCCGCGAATACCTGGTCCGGGGTTATACACAAGAATTACCAGTGATTGCGATTGCAGTTACGTTGGTCGTTTGGGGTGCTATATTCCAACTTTTTGATGGAATTCAGGCCGTTTCACTCGGCTTATTACGTGGACTACAAGATTATAAAATCCCTACAGCCATTACCGTTATCTCCTATTGGGGAGTCGGAATTCCACTTTGTTATTATTTCGGTATTTATGAAAAAGTAGGTGCCGTAGGCATCTGGGTGGGATTAACAGCTAGTTTAGTTTGTTCCTCTGCCCTGCTATCATGGCGCTTTTATGCGAGGGCGAAGCGAGTGAAGTTTGAGGAACTGGAGGTAGATTAGAGATTATAGAGTAGAAAGTATAGAGTATAGAGCATAGAGAAGAGAATATTGATTCTTGGTTCGAAATATAACGTTATACCACATCAAAAAAGGGAGCAATTGCTCCCTTTTTTGATGACTGTAACGGTAGAACCCATCTATACTCTCTACTCTATAATCTCTAATCTAACCCACTACGAATGAATCGACCTCTTCGCCGTAGCCGCTAAACAAGCCTCTTTCATCGCCTCCGTATACGTCGGATGCGCGTGAGACATGCGAGCTACATCTTCAGCTGAAGCACGGTATTCCATCGCAACGACTGCTTCCGCAATCATATCGGCTGCACGAGCTCCGATGATATGAACACCTAGAATCTCGTCTGTTGTTGCATCAGCTAATACTTTACACACGCCATCCACATCTCCTGATGCAATCGCACGACCTAAGGCCTTGAATGGGAATGAACCCTCTTTGTAAGCGATGCCAGCTGCTTTTAATTCTTGTTCTGTCTTTCCCACAGCAGCCACTTCTGGCCAAGTATAAACAACACCTGGAATTAAATTGTAGTTAATGTGTGGTTTTTGACCCGCAATGACTTCCGCTACAAAGGTTCCTTCTTCCTCCGCTTTGTGCGCTAACATCGCACCACGAACTACATCACCAATCGCATAAATGCCTGGAACCGAAGTTTGAAGCGTGTGCTCATCTACGGCAACACGACCGCGCTCATCTGCTGTTAAACCAGCTGCAGCTAAGTTTAAACCATCAGTATAAGGACGACGACCGATACAAACTAGGCAATAGTCACCTTTGATTTCGACTTCTTTTCCAGCGGAATCTTGTGCTTTCACTGTCACTTCTTTGCCTTTAACAGCTGCGGAAGTCACTTTGTGAGATAGGTAGAATTCGGCGCCCATTTTGGCAATCGACTTCTGTAATTCTTTTCCCATCGTCTTGTCCATCGTAGGAATCATGCTATCCGCAAATTCAATGAATGAAACTTTGGAACCTAAACGGGCATAAACTGATCCTAATTCAGCACCAATTACTCCCGCACCGATCACGATTAAGTGTTTCGGAACTTCTTTCATCTTTAAGGCCTCTGTCGAAGTGATGATACGCTCTTTATCCACCGGAATAAAAGGCAAGATCGTCGGCTTAGAACCTGTCGCGATGATAATGTTTTTAGCTGAGATCACTTCGGAAGAACCATCTTCTTTGGTCACTTTCACCGTTTTAGCGGAATCAAATGAACCCAAACCATGGAAAGTGGTGATCTTATTTTTCTTCATCAAATACGAGATACCTGCATTCAAATTCGAAACCACACCCGCTTTACGCTTGATCATTTGGCCCATATTCACCTTCGGCTTCGCGATATCGATTCCATGCTCTTCGAAGCTATGAACGGCATTGTAATAATGCTCAGACGAGTCCAAAAGCGCTTTAGAAGGAATACATCCCACATTTAAACAAGTTCCACCCATCACGGCGTATTTCTCAATGATGGCTACTTTGAAACCTAATTGAGCCGAACGGATCGCCGAAACGTATCCACCAGGGCCAGAACCAATAACTACTACATCAAAATCTTGCATATAGGCGATTGAAAGCGAATAGGCCCGCTAAGGCCTATCCAATTGATTAAATATCTAATAATAAACGAGCTGGATCCTCTAAAAGTTGCTTTAAGCGAACTAAGAAGCTAACCGACTCACGACCATCGATAATACGGTGATCATATGAAAGTGCTAAGTACATGATAGGACGGATGACGATTTGGCCATCAACTACTACAGGACGCTCTACGATATTGTGCATACCTAGGATCGCCACTTGTGGTGCGTTGATAATCGGAGTCGATAACATCGAACCAAATACTCCCCCATTCGTAATGGTGAACGTACCGCCACTCATTTCCTCTAAGCTCAATTTGTTTTCACGTGCCTTACCAGCTAAACGAACCACTTCTGATTCAATTCCAGCTAGAGACAAGTTTTCCGCTGAACGAATCACAGGAACTACTAAGCCTTTCGGCGCAGATACCGCAATGGAAATATCGCAATAGTCGTGGAATACGATTTCGTCTCCATCGATTTTTGCATTCACAGATGGGTACTCTTTTAAAGCTACACAAACTGCTTTGGTGAAGAACGACATGAAGCCTAAGCCTACACCGTGTTTCTCCTTGAATTTATCTTTGTATTTACCGCGAAGATCCATCACAGGCTTCATATCGACTTCGTTAAACGTCGTCAACATCGCTGTTTCATTCTTCACTGCCACTAAACGACGAGCCACTGTCTTACGCAATGAGCTCATTTTTTCGCGACGTGTACGATCTGATGTCGCTGCTGCCGGAGCAGAAGCGGCTGGAGCCGATGCCGAAGCTGGTTTAACTGCAGCAACCGCATCCTCTTTCGTGATGCGACCACCTACGCCTGAACCTGCTACCGAAGCAGCGGAGATTCCTTTTTCATCTAATATTTTTGCTGCTGCTGGAGATGGGTGACCCGCTGCATATGTCGCATCCCCAGAAGAAGCTGGAGCTGCTGGAGCAGATGGAGCTGCTGCTGGGGCAGGAGCTGCCACAGCTACAGAACCACCTACAGTGATTCTTGCCAAAATTCCTCCAATCGGAACTACCGTTCCTGATTCAGCCACAATTTCTAATACACCCGCTGATTCAGCTGGCAATTCGAACGTCGCTTTATCTGATTCCAATTCGCAAAGTACTTCGTCTAAAGAAACGCTATCCCCTGTTTTCTTATTCCAAACAGAAACCGTCACTTCCGTGATCGACTCCCCTACCGCAGGAACTTTTACTTCTAAAACAGACGTAGGACCCGCCGCTGGAGCTGGTGCTGGTGCTGCTGCAGGCACAGCTGCCGCAGGTGCCGCATCTGCCACTTTCACTGAAGCGCTTGCTCCACCTGCCTCAATCGTACAGATGATTGCGCCGATCGGAAGAACATCGCCTTCTTTCGCCACAATATGCAACACACCTTCCGCCTCTGCAGGCAATTCAAAGGTCGCTTTGTCCGATTCTAATTCGCACAAAACCTCGTCTAATTTCACGTGATCGCCTTCCTTCTTGTTCCAAGTAGCAACGGTCACTTCCGTAATCGACTCGCCCACAGCGGGCACTTTCATTTCTATAGCCATAATAATTCTATTATTCGAATGCTTTGTTAATTAGGTTTGCTTGCTCTACGCCATGAACTTTCAAGAACCCAGTCGCTGGAGAAGCGGATTTTTTACGCGCGACTAAACCTTTGAATTTAGACCAGCCAAATTCGCGGATCACATACGACCAGTAGCCCATGTTTTCCGGTTCTTCTTGCACGAAGAATACATCTGCGCCTTTGTATTTCGCTAATTCTGCGTCTACTTGCTTCGTAGGGAATGGGTGTAATTGTTCCAAACGTACAATCGCCACATCCTTGCGCTTATCTTTTTCTTGGCGATCCAATAGATCGAAGTATACTTTACCAGAGCAAAGTAATACCTTCTTCACTTTGGCCTTATCTGCATAGCTATCACCGATCACCTCTTGGAATTTACCCTTCGTAAACTCTTCGATAGGCGAAACCACTTTCGGGTGACGGAAGATAGACTTAGGCGACATCACGACTAATGGCTTGCGGAAATCCCAAGTCAATTGACGACGTAAAGCGTGGAAAATATTCGCTGGCGTCGTTAAGTTCGCCACGATCATGTTGTTTTCCGCAGCTAACTGCAAGAAACGCTCTGGACGTGCATTCGAGTGCTCTGGACCTTGTCCCTCATAACCGTGCGGCAATAACATCACTAAACCATTCTGAGTACCCCACTTCGATTCGTGAGATGAAACGAATTGGTCAATCATCGTTTGAGCGCCATTTGCGAAGTCACCAAACTGTGCTTCCCAAATAACTAAGGCGTCTGGATTCGCTAAGGCATAACCAAATTCGAAACCTAATACGCCGTACTCAGAAAGTAAAGAGTTATAAATCTGCGCTTGCTCTTGACCCTCTTTAATGTGGTTTAACGAATTGTAGTTCTCATTCGTGTTCGCATCGTGTAATACGACGTGACGGTGAGAGAACGTACCACGTTGCACATCTTGACCTGATAAACGAACAGGCTTTCCTTCTAATAAAAGAGAACCGTAGGCTAATAATTCAGCCGTAGCCCAGTTTAATTGGCCTTTTTCGAAATATCCTTTGCGATCTGCGATTACTTTTTCGATTTGCTTTAAGGCAGTAAAACCTTTTGGCAAAGAAGTCAAGGCTTTCGCTACTGAATCAATCACCTCTTTCGAGATCGCCGTTTTAGGAGACGAATCGAAATCCGTTTCGTTCGAGAAACGAAGCGCTGACCAGCGGTTATCTAATTTCAAAGGAACATACGGTGGGCTTACTTTTTGCTTCACCATATCTAAACGAGCCTGTAATTCAGCTTTGAAAGCGGAATCCATTTCTTCGGCTAATTTAGCCTCGATCTCGCCGTTCTTGATTAATTGTTGTGTGTAAACCTCGCGTGGGTTTGGGTGATTCGTGATGTTCGCATACAACGTAGGCTGCGTAAAACGAGGCTCATCTGATTCGTTGTGGCCATTACGACGGTAACAAACCATATCCACAAATACATCGCGGTTAAATTCTTGACGGTATTCTGCCGCCATACGAGACACAAATACCACTGCTTCTGGATCATCTCCATTCACGTGGAATACAGGCGCATCGATGATTTTAGCCACATCCGTGCAATAAATCGCCGAACGAGCATCTTCAAAGTCTGTCGTAAAACCTACCTGGTTATTGATCACAAAGTGGATGGTTCCACCCGTTCCGTAACCCTTTAATTTCGCCATCTGAGTTACCTCATATACGATACCTTGACCGGCTACCGCCGCATCTCCGTGAATTAAAATAGGTAATACTTTATCGTAATCTCCGTTATAATGCGCATCTGCACTTGCACGGCAGAAACCTTCTACTAAGGGATTCACCGCTTCTAAGTGTGATGGATTAGGAGCTAATTTCAACGAAATCTCGCTTCCTTTAGGTGAAATATGCTTGCTTGAATAACCTAAGTGGTATTTTACATCACCATCCCCGTGAATTTCATTAGGAACATTTCCTTCGAAACCATCAAAGATTGCTTCGTATGATTTATGCATGATGTTTGCCAAAACGTTCAAACGACCTCTGTGCGCCATCCCGATCATCGCCTCCTTCACACCCGCATCAGCTGCTACATTGATAATCGCATCTAAACCGGCGATAGTGGATTCTCCACCTTCTAAGCCGAAACGCTTTTGGCCTAAATATTTTGTACCTAAGAAGTTCTCAAAAACAACGGCCTCGTTCATCTTCTGAAGAATGTGCTTTTTCTCCTCAAACGTAGGCTTGAATGAAAGTGCTTCCTTCTCGATTTTATTACGTAACCACTCTTTTTGCTGTACGTCGCGGATATACGAATATTCGAAACCCACTGAACCTGCATAGATTTTATGTAAAGCTGCTTGAATCGTGCGCAAAGTCACTGCACCTAAACCCATGAAAGATCCCGCTTGGAAAACGGTATCTAAATCCGCATCAGACAAAGAATAATCCGCCAAATCTAAACGTGGCTTACGATCCTTGCGCTCACGCACCGGGTTAGTTTTAGATAATAAGTGGCCTCTTGAACGGAATGCCTTAATCAAGGAGATAACCGCCATTTCTTTCTGAACGTGGCTTGAATCAGCTGAAATAGCGCCCGCAGGTGCTCCCTCGCCTAACCAGGTTTGAGAAAAGTCGAAACCTTTGAAGAAATCTCTCCAAGAGCTATCTACTGAATTGGGATCTTGTTTATACGCCTCATACAAGTCAGCTATGACTTGCGTGTCGGCATTGGCTACGTAGGAAAATGGATCCATAAGTTAATTTTCTAGGCTTTAGGCCAAAGAAATGTTTCAATGTTTTGGTTTAGTACAATCTTAACAATCTATAAATGCTAAAATCTACGCAATTTACTATTTGCTCCGCAAAATACCCCTACTTATTCTTGGGTTTTTTAGCTATAAGTGCACAAATTTCTGAGGAATTTTATCCATTATAAAAGCACCCTAAAATTTCTTTAATAATTTCAATTTTTTCCTCTAAAATCACCAATAATTAGCCTATTCTTTTAAGGTCTAAATTGACCTAATTTCCCCAACCCAAAATCGAGGTCATAACGGAGGAAAATTTGATGAAAACCAGACGCTTCACTCGAAGTAGTCGAACCAAGTGTAGACACATTCTTACCTAGAAAATCATACGAATAACCTACTCTAAAATTCAAACCTAGCGGCACCTCCAGCGAACCTAAAAATGCTGGATCACCAAACTCCGAACCCGTCTGCTGGTACCACAACCCAATACCAAGTTTTTCTTGGTACCAAAAAACAGCATTTAAATCCACTTTCGTCTGCAGATCCTTTCTTAAAACGGTTCCCACTTTTAGTGTATGCAAATCACCCACGGGGAAATAATAGGACGCTTGCAAATATAAAGGCGCATCTCCCAATCCATCAAATCGATTAGTAGGCTTCGAAATTCCCACCATCAAGGCTTCTTTTCGATAGGTCGCCCCTATCCCAATGCTTCCTAACAATTCACTCGAACCCGATTTGCCTAAAATGGGATATTGATTCACCCCTAGATTGACACCATAACTCAACTGATTCCCTCTCCCCCAATGTTCATGCTTCGAGACGACCACCGCTAAACCTAGATTAGAGGAAATCATACCTGAGGGAGTTGCATAGGATTGATCCGTATTATATCCCAAAAAGCCCAAGCCCCAGCTCCCCTTTTGCAAAGGCAGATCAATGCTCATTAACTGTTGTGAAGACGAGGCGCCGCCTATCGTCTGAAAAAGAGGCTTTTTGCGAAAAATCCCTTTGGCAGAAAAAATCTTCTGCGCTCCTGCATCCGCAGGATTAATGGCTAAGGGGAGAAATGGATAGGCCATTCGCAAAGATTCCTGCTGGGCGTTTACAGCGAATGAAAGAAATATAAGTAAGGCAAGTTTCCTCATAAAAACTGACAATGTGACACCTCCAGCCGACTTGGAATTAAAATTGCAAAAGGATGCCCAAATGTAGGATTATTAATTTTAAAAAATATGAAAGAAACAGGTAACATCTCCATTCACACCGAGAACATTTTTCCCATCATCAAGAAATTTCTCTATTCGGATCACGAGATTTTCCTTCGTGAGCTAGTTTCAAACGCCGTAGATGCGTCCCAAAAAATCAAGCGATTAAGTTCCATTGGTGAATTTAACGGCGAATTAGGGGAACTAAAGGTGAAAGTTAGTTTTGACAAAGACAAAAAGACCATCACGATTTCTGACAACGGTATCGGTATGACCGCAGAAGAAATCAAGAAATACATTAACCAAATCGCCTTCTCTGGAGCTACGGAATTCGTAGAGAAATACAAGGACCAAGGAGATGACAAAGGTATTATCGGACATTTTGGTCTAGGTTTCTATTCTGCCTTTATGGTGGCGAAAGAGGTCGAGATCATCTCAAAATCGTACCAAGAAGGTTCTGAGGCCGCTTCTTGGAAGTGCGATGGTTCTACCGAATACACGATTGGATCAGCCAAAAAGAAGACGCGCGGTACAGATATCATCTTGCATATTGCAGAAGATTCAGAAGAGTTTTTAGAGGAGTTTAAATTAAAGTCGATCTTGGAGAAATACGGCAAGTTCTTGCCGATTGAGATTGAGTTTGGCGATAAGGTAATTAATAACCCGAACCCGATTTGGACTAAATCTCCGTCTGATTTAACAGACGAGGATTACTTGAAATTCTACGAGGAATTATATCCATTCCAAGAGAAGCCTTTGTTCTGGATTCACTTAAATGTGGACTATCCGTTTAATTTAACGGGTATTTTATATTTCCCAAAAGTGAAAAACGAGATGCAGTTGCAACGCGAAAAAATCTCCCTTTACAGTCGCCAAGTATTCATTACCGATGAAGTGAAAGACATCGTTCCGGAATTCTTGATGTTATTGCACGGGGTCATCGACTCACCAGATATTCCATTGAACGTTTCTCGCTCGTTCTTGCAAGCAGATTCGAACGTAAAGAAAATCAATTCGTACATCACGAAGAAAGTAGCTGATAAATTAGCAGAATTATTCAAATCGGATCGTCCTGCTTTCGAAGAGAAGTTCGCGAATATCGGCTTATTCATCAAGTACGGAATGATCTCAGATGAGAAATTCTTAGAAAAAGCGAAAGATTTTTGTTTAGTTCAAGATACGAACAACAAATATTTCACGTTAGACGAATACAGTGAAGAGGTGCAAGCTGCCCAAACAGACAAGGACGGAAACAAGGTGTACTTGTATACCACCGACGTAGAGCAACAAGATGCCTTTATTCAATCCGCCCAAAACAAAGGTTACTCAGTCATTAAATTGGATACCTTGATCGACAGCCACTTCATTAATACGATGGAGTCTAAATTAGAAAAGACGCAATGGAAGCGTGTAGATGCTGATGCAGTCGACAAATTAATTGATACGGGGATTACTTTGGAAGCGATTTTATCTGATGCTCAAAAAGAGAGCGTAAAGAAAGTCTTCGAAGAAACCCTAAATGACAAACAAAAAGTAGTGGCCGTAGAGGCGATGTCACCCGATGAATTACCTGCCATCGTCACTCAAAACGAGTTTATGCGCAGAATGAGTGATATGTCGAAGACCGGCGGTGGCGGTATGGGCATGTTTGGAGCGATGCCAAACACCTATAACATAACCATCAATGCAAACCACCCGTTGATTAGTAAACTAGCTGATTTGAAAGACGAGAGCGAACAAAAAGCGCTAGCGAAACAAATCTCTGACCTAGCTTTATTATCGCAAAATCTATTAACGGGGGCTGATTTGACAGCCTTCATTAAGAGAACGGTGGGAGGTTTTTAAGAAATCTCCTTAAGACAAATAAAAAGAGCCGCTAATTATGCGGCTCTTTTT
Organism: Aquirufa antheringensis; assembly: GCF_023921165.1. NCBI lineage: Bacteria > Pseudomonadati > Bacteroidota > Cytophagia > Cytophagales > Flectobacillaceae > Aquirufa > Aquirufa antheringensis. Next base: position 1,911,747 of record NZ_CP049835.1, on the reverse strand, counting down.
ATTATTGCTTACGCACCATCAACTTCTTTGTGGCGACAGGTTTACCATCTACGAGCAGCTGGTACATATACAGTCCACTATTCAATTCACGCAAGGATATTTTAGCGCTGCGATCCTCTTTATCCAGTTCGACTTCCTTTACCACTAATCCTAACACATTATAAATCGCTATTTTGACATCTTGGTTATTACCCGAAAATTGGTAATCGACCAAAGCATAATCGGCAGCCGGATTAGGATATAAATGGGAAACGAAAATACGATCTGCCTGAAATAAATAGGGGTCATTTTTGAATCCTAGCAGAGCTACTAGGACTAAAATTAAAGTGATATGTCGCAATACTATTTTCATTCTCAAATCGTTGAGACGAAATTAGTACATTTTCAGATGGCTCTGTCCTTTTTAAGGTTTTTTAACAAGGACTTGGTATTCCACCCGTTTCAGAATGGTTTGGAGGGATGGCTTTTCGGAGATTCTCCAGCGGAATCCATCTAATTCTTGCAGGTCACCTTTCCATTCTTTGGGAGGCACGAACTTAGCCTCTGGCTTCGTGATAAAGGCAATCTTCTTCACCTTATTATCTTCAAAAAACAAGTTCATTCGACTGCATTCCACTCGATTCAATCCAGTGGTTACTTTCTTATCATCGATGACATAATAGATACTTTCCCCATTCCCCTCTACATTCACCCGGTTCAGCTTAGAATCCTCTTTGAAATGAACCAACACTTTCCTTCCCTTAATCTGGTTGTAGTGGTTTGCTGAATCAATCGAAATCACGAAGGATTTACCACGCAAACGCATTTCCTTTAGCTTTTGATTCCCCATAAACAAGGAAATGGAGTCAGCTTGAGATTGAGAATCTTGGGTCCAGAGAATCGGTTTTTGGTAGAAATGAATGATTGAATCCTGCACATCATAACCTAGCGAATCGCATCGACCAGAGAGATCAGACTTATAAATGAGGACATTTTTGTAGGCAAATAACTTCCGAATCGAATCCTTTTTAATATTAACAGAGACCAAGGTATCCGCTGTCAAATACAGCGTATCCTTCTCCATAATGTTCTGCATCCACGCGTGGCCATAAACCCGAGTGATACCCGTTTTACCCGCATAACGGCCATTATCCCCTTTCAAGATTACTTTTTCTTTTTGGCTAACGAATTCAACCTTCCCTTTTGCCACCCCAATTTGGGTAGGAGAATCGTAAAATAAGGTATCTGCTGTCAGAATATATTCGTCGGTTTTTGCCGTCGAACGACCCGTAAAATTCGACACCTTCGTGATCGTATTGTAGAAACCGCGACTGGTAATGACGGTATCTTTTTTCGTCACAATTTCCGTGGGTGCAATGAAAAAGGCTTCCTTGGAGAGCGTGTTGTATTTCAGTGAATCTGCTTTTACGGAGCCTCCTTCTTTATCGATGACGCGAACCTTCTCTTTAAATAAAAAATTCTTAGTCGTGGTATTGTAAAAGCCTTCGCGACTCGTCAGGGTAGATTTTTTATCGATGATCTTAGCTCCTGAATGATAGATGGCCATTTTGGAGTTTAAATCATAGTCTAATTTGGGTGTATTCAAGATAATCGTATGATCATCTAATTTCACCCGGCCGCTGATATAGGCCTGGCGCATATTCCCGATGTACAATGCCGTATCACCTGTAATAGTTACCGTATCGGCTTGAATGATGCGCACATGGCCGTAAGCTTCCACGTTATTCGTGGTAGAGTTCAAAACGGCCTGATCACAGGAAAGCGTAGTCGTTCCTTGTTGCAATAATACGCGACCTACCAGGGTTTTGCGCATGATTAAATCCTGTTGCATTCCATTCAAACTGTCCGCTCGAATGACTTGCAAAAGTTGCCCTTGCGCTTGTGTTAAAAACGACAAACTCAGAAGAAATACCAGGAAAATCCAACCTTTGTAACGCATCTTGAAATTGAATCGCTAATTTCGTAGCTCCATTGAACACGCAATTTACCAATTTTATGCTGGAAGATTTTATCCATTTTGTCCAAAAAGAGAATTTATTCCAACCCGACCAGAAAATTCTAGTCGCCGTGAGTGGCGGAATTGATTCTGTTGTATTGAGTAAACTGTTTTCTTTGGCCAAATATAAATTTGGAATCGCCCACGTCAACTTCAGCCTTCGCGGTGAAGAATCGCTTGCGGACGAGGTTTTCGTGAAGAAATTCGCCAAAACCCTCAAAGTCCCCTACCACACCATCTGCTTCGACACAAACGCATACGCCACACAAGAAAAGATCTCCACCCAAATGGCCGCTCGCATTTTGCGCTACCAATGGTTTGAAGAAATCCGTGTAAAAGAAGGTTATGATTTTATTGCGACCGGTCACCACCAATTAGACAGCGCGGAAACGATGCTCATTAATCTAGTTCGAGGCACTGGAATCGCCGGTTTTCATGGTATTCCCATTAAATCAGGAAATTTAATCCGTCCCTTATCATTTGCCAGCCAAGACGCTATTTTCGACTTTGTAGTCGGTCACAAATTGGCTTGGCGTGAAGATTCTTCGAATGAATCGACCAAATACCAACGCAATTTCATTCGCCACGAAATAATGCCCAAGTTCCAAGAACTGAACGCCCATTTCGAGCAAACCCTCGCAGCCACTAGTTCAAAAATCAAAGGGATAGAAGCCTGGATGCAAGAAGAATTGCAAGCTTTTATCAGCGAAAACAGCTCTACTGATGCAGCTGGGAATGTAACGGTCAAAATACCTTCATTAACCCCCAAAAGCACCGTTTTACTCACTGAACTATTACTCAGCTACCACTTCAATTCGACCTCCATCGAAGCCATTTTACAGTCGGATAAAGTGGGTGCCATTTTTGAATCTCCTAGCCATAGTTTGAATATCGATCGCGGCCAATGGATCATATCACAGAAAAGTCAAGCGGATTATAAACCCATCGTCATCTCCGAAGAAGATGAAGTCATTCAACTGGGAAATCAAGAATTACATATTTTCATCGAAGAAAGAACGGCTGACTGGAAAGCGATCACGGATCCGAATGTGGCTTGTCTTGATGCAGACACACTTGATTTTCCTCTTGAAATACGAAAAGCACAAGATGGGGATTGGTTTTGTCCACTAGGAATGAACCAGAAGAAGCTTATCTCGGACTTCCTAACGGATAAGAAAGTGCCCTTGGCGATCAAAAAGAATACTCAAATCCTTTTAAGCAAAGGTTCTGTTGCCTGGATCCTAGGACAACGAATTGATAATCGGAATAAGGTGACGGATAAGACGGAGTTGGTGGCTGTTTTTGAATTGAAAAGCGGAGCTTTAAAGATTATAGAGTAGAGAGCAAAGAGTAGAGAGAAAAAACATCTATTCTCTATTATCTCTAATCTCCTATCTATGCTCTACTATCAACTGACCACTGTCCACTGGATACTGCTGCGAAGCAGCTCGCTATTTTAATAATCTGCGATACGCCTCCGTCCTAATCGGATCCAACGTACTTAAATAAGTAAAAGCTTGCTGACGTTCAGCCGGGAGGGCTTCGTCCAGAAGGGAAATGATTTCTTCTGATTTGGCATCAAAAAAGACGCGAATACTAGCCGCACCTGGGCGCAAGGTATTCATCTCCCTAATCGACTTCAATAGATCAAGAATTCCCTTTCTGGCTGCATCCGGATTCTCTGACATTTTATCTAAATAGAGGCGATGGTACTGGTAGTTCACCTCTCGCATGCCCTGCAAATTTTGGTTAATTAAGTTCTCCGATACGCCCATTCTGCTGCGAACATCAGAGATGACGCCCCAGCCAGAACCAGCGTTTTGGGCTAGATTCGTTAGATTATTTAATTTCTGAACGAAAGGTTCTCCTCCTTTTGGGGCAAAAGAATCATATGAATAGCTTAGTCCCAAATAAGCATAAAATGCCATCATCGAACTCAAGTTATCCGAAAAGCTATTGTCATTGTAGGTAATAGGCGTACCTAATTGGTACTTGAAATTGAAATTCTTGTCCACTAAATTCAATAAAACCGTTTCATAGGAGGTACCGTAAATGGGACGCAAAACTTGTACACGCGCTGTTGCCTCGATGTCTCCCTGGGCGGAGGACTTCGTTAACAGTAAATTAATCGTTAATTTGATTTTTTCTTCGGGTGCAAAATTATCTGATGACCACCTCCGGCCATTCATAAATTCCTGCATTGTTCGTTGTAATTCAGCATAGACTTGAGAACCGCCTCGCTGCTGGTCGAGCTGTAATTGCTCTGTACTGATACTAATAGAAGTTAAAAGTTCTTGAGCTTGAACAGCCCAAGAACTTAAAAGGAATATCAACAGAAATCGCATTGATTTCATGATCGATCTATTAAAATCACAGGTGACTAGTTTTCAGTTGTACCTTCTTCGCGGTTTCTGAAATCTACTTTATCAGCTAAAAAATCATCGATAGCTAAAGCGGAAGGCTTAGGCATACGCTCGTAGTATTTAGAGATTTCGATTTGCTCGCGGTTCTCAAAAATCTCTTCTAAATTATCTACAGAAGAAGCGAACTCAGATAATTTACCTGATAATTCTTCTTTCATCTTGCTTGAAATCTGACGTGCACGTTGTCCTACGATCGAAATCGATTCGTATACGTTACCAGTTTTAGCAGCGATCTTATCTACATCACGTGTAATGATGGATGGATTTGTTGGAGTCTTAGACATCTCTATATAATTTAAGATTGCAAATTTAACGTTATTTTTTAAGAAATACTATTGAGGACTGGTAGCAATTTTCGAAGTATTCGACTTCTCTTTTTCCTGCAATGCCTTGTATTCTGCTTCTAATTTGGCGATTCGGGTGACCTCATTTTGGCTCTCCGTGTACCATTTTTCAGCTGTTTTCAGTAACGAACTCTGTGGATACTTATCGATGAATTCTAAATAGAACTTCAATACGTCTTCGTAACGCTCCTTTTGTTTGAATTCGACCGTACTTTTTGCCAAATCAAACTGGGAAACTACCTTGAAATAAGCCATCTCCTCATTGTAATCAGAATCAGGGAAGTCACGTTGGAAATTCGTAATCTCAATGACAGCAGACTTCAAAGAGGCGATGTTAAAGGGAGAGGTTTTGTAATACAATTTAGCCTTTTCATAGGCTTTCTTCTCCAGTTTCTTCCGCAAATCCTTGATCATCAAACTGCAATCTTCCCGGTATTTAGAATCTGGGTAATTATTCAAATAACTCTGCAATTCATTGATAGCCGCTAAAGTACCTGTTTGATCTAAATTGAAATTAGGGGAATCCTTGTAAAGCGAAAAGGCAGCCATGTAAATCGACTCTTCTGCATATTCTGAACGAGAAAACACTTCAGAGAAACGCTTAAAGTGCGTATTAGCAACGGTATAGTTTGCTAATTCGAAATCACATTTGGCCTGGTAAAAAGTAGCCATTTCCTGCGTAGAATCACCCGTTAATAGCGGCAAAACCTCATCAAAAAGAATCCCAGCCTTATCAAACTCTTTCTTATTGTAATAATCAACCGCGGCTTTGTACTTAGTCGTAACGCTCGCGCTCTTTCTGAACTTCTCGAACTTCCCACACGCACTTAAACCGATTAAGGCGATTAAACAAACTAGTATTTTATTTTTCAAATTCATAAGCCCGCAAAGATACGTTTATTTTCTGAATTGTAGGTGATAGAGTTGCGCATATAAACCATCCAAAGCCAATAATTCATCTTGCGTCCCGCGCTCTTTAATTTCCCCTTTATCCATCACTAAAATTTGATCTGAATTTCGAATGGTAGACAAACGATGTGCAATCACAACTGCTGTACGCCCTTTCATCAAGGTAGAAATCGCCTGTTGAATCAATACTTCCGTGTCAGAATCCACGGAAGAGGTGGCTTCATCCAGTACAATAATCTTCGGATTATGGACCAAAGCACGCACAAACGAAATCAACTGCCTTTGCCCAACACTCAAGGTAGCTCCACGTTCTTTTACCTCATAATCATAGCCACCTGGAAGTGAAAGAATAAAATCATGGACACCCACTGCTTTCGCGGCTTCTACCATTTTATCCTGAGTGATCGACTCATCACCTAGATGAATATTGTAGGCAATCGAAGAACTAAATAAGAACACATCTTGTAATACCACCGCGATGTTTTTGCGCAAAGAGCCTATTTCGTAAGAGGTCAAAGGAACGCCATCGATGTTGATCTCACCACTTTGGCAATCATATAAACGCCCTAATAAACCAATAATGGATGATTTTCCAGCTCCAGTCGCTCCCACAATCGCACAGGTTTTTCCCGCTTCTACCGTAAAACTCACGTTTTTAACTACCCACTCTGGCTCTTGGTAAGCGAAAGTGACATCTGAAAAGGTTATTTTACCTTCGATGTGATCCGCCTGAATGGTTCCGTTATTTTGTATGTAATCCGTCGAATCTAAGAGCGTTAAAATTCGCTCCGTCGACACTATCCCCATTTGTAGTGTATTGAACCGATCCGCTAACATCCGAATAGGACGATAAAACAAGTTAATAAACATGATGAATGCGGTCAAGGTCCCCACTCCCATCTCTTCCTTCACAATGTAGGTGGATGCTGCCCAGACAACTAGCCCCGTACCAATCGCCGCAATGACGTCCGCCACAGGGAAAAAGACCGAATAGGCCAAAATACCCCGAATATTAGCGTCGCGATGTTCCTCGTTAATGCGGTTAAATTTCGCTAATTCTTGCTTTTCGGCGTGAAACATTTGGACGATTAACATCCCAGAAATATGTTCCTGCACAAAGGAATTTAGATTTGCGACCGCCGTTCGAACCTCATTGAATGATTTCTTGATGTATTCTTTGAACACATAAGTCGAAAAAATCATAAAAGGGACTGTCGCAATAATAATCAGGGTCAAGCGCCAATCCGCATAAAACATCACCCCTAAAATCAGGAATAATTGCAAAAGATCGCCCGCGATAGAGGCTAGTCCTTCTGAAAAAACGTCATTCAATGTTTCGATATCCGACACCGTCCGCGTTACTAAACGCCCGATAGGTGTCGCGTCAAAGAAAGCCAAACGCAGATGAACAATCTTCTCATACAATTGAATGCGAATGTCGCGGATGACGGTTTGGCCTAAATAACCGGCTAAATACGAAGTAGAAAACTGCAAACCTGTTTGCAATAAGAGGGCCCCCAGCATCCAACCCAGCATACGAACTAAATCGGAGGCGAAAGTCAAGCCTAGGTAATTATCTAAAGTATAGCGAATTAAAAGGGGGACAACAGGGGAAATCCCTGCCATACAAAGAATCAAAAAGACCAGAAACCAAAAGCGAAAACGGTAGGGCTGAATAAAGCCATACAACCGTTTAATGATCTGAAAATCGAATGTTTTACCGGAATTAGCTTCTTTCACTGTTCATTTTTTCGATGGAGGAAGAAGCTGCGCAGGTACCACAGCCTTTGGCACAGTTCCCTGCATTCTTACCCCAAAACTGATTGTATACCAGGCGAACTAAATAAACGAGCGCCGCAGCAAATACCAAAAAGATGATCCCGTTTTCCATATTAATCAAACCACTTAGATTGCAAAGTTCCTAAAAATTCCGAGAATATGGGACCTGCACCAATAATTTCACCCGTAAAAATAACGTCCTGGCCACCCGAAAAATTGGTCACCATTCCTCCCGCTTCTTCGATAATGATTTTACCTGCAGCGACATCCCAGGGCTTCAGATTAGCCTCAAAAAAGCCTTCAAAACGACCGCAGGCCGTATAAGCTAAATCAATGGCCGCCGCACCCATGCGTCTTAAACCGTGCGAAGAACGCATTAGTTCCTTCAATAAATCTAAATACCGGTCTTGGTAGGAGAAATCGTAATAGGGAAATCCGGTGGCTAATAAAGACTTAGACAAGGAATTTTCAGGAGAAACCTGAATGGGTTTGCCATTCAAATGCGCTCCGTGTCCCTTCACCGCGGTAAATAATTCATCGCGATTAGGCTCATAAATCAAACCTAGAATGGGCTGTTTATTCAGGATCAAACCCACCGAAACGGCGAATACCGGCAGCTTGTGCAGGAAATTCGTGGTTCCATCTAGAGGATCAATCACCCAATAATAACCCTCCCCTACTTCCTCGTAATTCGACGAAGTTTCCTCCGCGATAAAGGCCGCCTCTGGAAAAATAGCTGAAAGTCCTTGTTTTAATTTCGCTTCGGCCTGCTGATCCACAAAGGAAACTAAATCATTCGTTCCTTTATAGATAATATCCGAACTCGTAAACTGCGATGATTGCGCAAGAATCCATTGGCCGGTCTCCCGAACCAGTTTCGAAGATTCTTTCAATACATCGGTTAACGCTTTCATTATTTTTTAGCCACAGGTTTTACGCTTGCCAAAGGTCCTTTCAACCAATCCGCAATAATCTGTTGCGTCTCTTTCAAATACGTATCTTTCGCGTGCTTGTCTTTTTCTTTAGAAACCAACTTCGTGTCTTCCGCTTCAGCACCTGCCAACACTTCCATCACAGCCGCAGCCTCATCTGGCTTTTTCTTTTGGTCATCTAGTTCTTTCTTGCGCTTATCATATTGCAATGCAATCGAATTCGTTTCCTTTAATTTCTTCCAACGCTCTAAATCCTCTTTCAATTTCAATAGCTCAGGCTTCGTTTTCAAGCGATTTTGGAAAGCCACCTGTAATTGCTTCACCGTAGCAGGATTCACTTTTCCTGTCTTCGTAAACGTAGTCGAACGAATCATATCCCAAGGTAACGCACTTGGCTGAGAACTTTCACCAAATTCCTCCGCAGAGAAAGCCGATGGTAAAGCGAAATCAGGACTCACCCCTTTATGTTGTGTAGAACTTCCTGTGATGCGGTAGAATTTTTCCAAAGTAATCTTCAATACACCTGGATTTTCTTTCTCCGAACGAACGAAACGACTTAAATCTAACACGCTTTGAACGGTCCCTTTACCGTAGGATTGCTCCCCTACGATAATTCCTCGTTGGTAATCTTGAATAGCACCGGCAAAAATCTCCGAAGCGGAAGCAGAGAAACGGTTAATCAATACAGCCATGGGACCATCGTAGACTAATTCTGGATTCTCATCATTTTCCTGTGTGATTTGGCCAGTTGATTCTTTACGCTGCACCACAGGTCCAGAGGTAATAAATAAGCCTGTTAAATCAACCGCCTCGATTAAGGATCCTCCACCGTTGTTACGCAAGTCTATTAACAAGGCATCGATTCCTTCTTTCTTGAACTCCAAAAGAAACTTGCGCACATCTGCTGAAGTAGATTTAAAGCCTGCCTCATTATTGCGAGCCCCTTCAAAATCACGGTAGAACATGGGTATCGTGATTAAACCAATTTTGATGGTTTTGTCTCCTTGCTTTTGGAACAAAATCTCTTTCTTCGCCGTCTGCTCTTCTAGTTTAATCTTTTCGCGAACGATACGCACCTCTGTGGTCGGCGAACCCGTCACTCCCGAGGCAGGTAAAATCTTTAAGCGAACGACGGTTCCTTTAGGACCACGGATTAATTTCACCGCATCATCCGTAAACCAACCGATGATGTCGACGAATTTTCCATCCTCTCCCTGTGCTACTCCCACGATTCGGTCTTTCGGGTTCACTTGCTTGCTGCGATATGCGGGGCCACCCGGAACTAAGTCTACAATACTTACGTAATCGCCTTCTAGACGAAGTGTAGCACCGATTCCTTCGAAACTTTGGGACATATCCTTGTTGAATTCTTCCGCCGCCTTGGGAATCATGTAGGTTGTGTGCGGATCAATGCTTTCCGTGTAGGCGTTCATAAAGACTTGGAAAACGTCTTCTGACTTCGTTTTCGCCATGTACTTTTCCGTCCGCTTGTAACGCTCTTTTAATTCGCGCACAGAAGTTGTATCCGCTTTACCACCGATTTTCCAGTCTAATAATTGACGTTTTAAATCCTTACGCCAAAAATCATCCAACTCCGACTCCGATTTCGCCCATGTCGCTTTCTCTCGGTTTGGCTGGTAGGTTTCATCAACGGTAAAATCCGTTGGCTTATCCAATTGTGCCGTAATGAAAGCGTAACGGGCTTTCATGCGACTTTGGTACACATTATATATCTGAAAGGCTGAGGTTAAATCCCCTAAGTTTAGGGCCTCATCAATCGTAAAACGATACTTTTCTAATTCATCTATATCCGATGCCAAGAAAAACACCTTATTCGGATCCAATTGCTTGATATACGAATCGAAAATCTTCGAGGACAAGGAATCATTTACCGGCACTTTGCGGTAGTGGTAATTGCTCAAAATCTCAAATACCTTACTCTCTACCTTGCGTTGCAAAGCAGAGGGTTGCAAATCACCTTCTTGGTAATTGATCTGATTTTGCAGGTCTGAACCGTGCATAAACCAAACAACCAATAAGGAAAGCGGGATGAAAATAGGAAGTATCTTCTTCATAGGTTTACTTTTCAATCTCTAATAGTTCTACTTCAAAAACTAAAGCAGAATAAGGTTTGATGGTTTGACCACCACCACGAACGCCATAGGCTAAGTTTTCAGGAATAAATAATTTAAATTTAGACCCTACTGGCATTAACTGCAATGCCTCAACCCAGCCAGGAATTACTCCATTTACCGGAAACGAAATAGGTTCACCACGTTGAACTGAAGAATCAAACACAGTACCATCAATTAATGTTCCGTGGTAATGGGTTTTTACTTTATCAGTGGCCACCGGTTTAGGACCTGTACCTAATTTGATGATTTTATATTGTAAGCCAGAAGATGTCACCATGATGGAGTCTTTCTTTTTATTTTCTGCCAAAAACTTCTCTCCAGCCTCCTTGTTAGGTAAAAACTCTTTCGATTTTTCTAAGGCAAGCGCCTCTTGATTTTTCATCATGTAAGCCGAAACCACATTTTGACATTCTTGTTCTGTCATTTTCAAAGCGCCACCTTGGGTAGCTGCCTCGAAGCCTTTGGCCACCATCGCTGGATTTAAGGTCACTTTTTGAGACTTAAAATTCTGAGCCACAAGCACGCCCACGGCATAAGAAACAGAATCTACTTGATTTGCGAATTCTTTCACGGGCACTTTCGTTACCGAAATAGTCAACTTAGGTTTAGTTGTGGGCTTCTTTTTAGTCTGTGCTACAGAACTCAACGAAACAAGACAAGCAAAAATGGCTAATAATTTAATTTTCATAAAATAGAGAATTGATTTAAAAACAAAGGTTCGAAGATAAGCAAAAATGCCTCTTTTTCAAGAATTTTAACGGCATTTAACAGCTGTATTATCTTGAGCAAAATCCTATTCTTCAAAAAGTCTTATGATTAACGTCTTTTTTTGTAATAATTATGGGAATATTGAAATTTCCTAGCTAATTTTGCACCCGAAATTTGATTCAAAATAAATAGTTTAAAAATCAGTTTAAAATTATTAAACCCCTCCATTTTATATGGCATCAGTAAGACCAGATGAAGTTTCAGCAATTTTAAGGGAACAATTATCCCAAGCTAAAACTGTCGCAGAACTAGAAGAAGTAGGTACCGTACTCCAAGTGGGTGATGGTGTGGCACGTATTTACGGCCTATCTAACGTGCAAGCAGGTGAGTTGATCGTTTTTGAAAACGGTCTAAAAGCGTTAGCCTTGAACTTAGAAGAGGATAACGTAGGTGCTGTATTATTAGGAGACTCTAGCTCAGTTAAGGAGGGTGATACTGTAAAAAGAACAAACCTAATCGCCTCAGTTAAAGTAGGTGACGGGATTTTAGGTCGCGTAGTGAACACTTTAGGTGAGCCTATCGACGGAAACGGTCCTATCACAGGTGATTTATACGAGATGCCTTTGGAGCGTAAAGCACCCGGAGTAATCTTCCGTCAACCCGTTACAGAACCATTACAATCAGGTATCAAAGCGATTGATGCAATGATCCCAGTAGGTCGCGGACAACGTGAGCTAGTAATCGGTGACCGTCAAACAGGTAAAACAGCGGTTTGTATCGATACAATCATTAATCAAAAAGAATTTTACGATAAAGGAGAACCCGTTTTCTGTATCTACGTAGCGATTGGTCAAAAAGCTTCTACTGTGAAGCAAATTGAGCAAACTTTGCGTAAAGCAGGTGCGATGGATTACACCGTTGTTGTTTCAGCTTCAGCAGGTGATCCAGCTCCGATGCAATTCTACGCTCCCTTTACAGGTGCAGCGATCGGTGAATTCTTCCGTGATACAGGTCGTCCAGCTTTAGTCGTTTATGATGACTTATCGAAGCAAGCGGTAGCTTACCGTGAAGTTTCCCTTTTATTACGTCGTCCACCAGGACGTGAGGCGTATCCAGGTGACGTTTTCTACCTACACTCTCGTTTATTAGAGCGTGCAGCGAAAATTAACAACTCGGATGAGATCGCTCGTAATATGAACGACTTACCAGAATCGATCAAACACTTAGTGAAAGGTGGCGGTAGCTTAACAGCTCTTCCGATCATCGAAACACAAGCGGGTGACGTTTCGGCTTACATTCCTACGAACGTAATTTCGATTACCGATGGTCAAATCTTCTTAGAAACAAACTTGTTCAACGCAGGTATTCGTCCAGCGATTAACGTAGGTATCTCGGTATCTCGTGTAGGTGGTAACGCGCAGATCAAGTCAATGAAGAAAGTAGCGGGTACGTTAAAATTAGATCAAGCTCAATTCCGTGAATTAGAGGCCTTCTCTAAATTCGGATCTGACTTAGATGCTTCGACTAAATTAACGATTGACCGTGGTCGCCGTAACTTAGAAATGTTAAAGCAACCTCAATTCGCACCACAACGTGTGGAGGAGCAAGTTGCGATGATTTATTTAGCCACAACTGGTAACTTAGATAATGTGCCAGTAGAAAAAGTTCGTGAATTCGAACAAGATTTCATTCAAGTATTACGTGCGACAGAAAATGATACGTTAGTAGCATTAGGTCAAGGGAAATACGATGATGCCTTAACCGCTACGTTGAAGCGTGTGGGTAATGAAGTAGCAGCTAAGTACAAAGCATAAAATTAGAATACTATGGCTTCCTTAAAAGAAGTAAGAAATAGAATTGTATCCGTTAACTCGACGCAACAAATCACGAAAGCTATGAAAATGGTTTCCGCTGCGAAGTTGCGTCGTGCTCAGGATGCAATCCACCAAATGCGCCCTTACGCTCAGAAATTAGCGGAAATGATTGCAACGGTTTCTGCTCAAACAGAGGCAGGCGCAGAGAATCCTTTCACAGAAGTGCGTGAGATTAAGCGTGCATTAATCATTGTAGTAACGTCGGATCGTGGACTTTGCGGCGCATTCAATGCGAACGTAGGAAAAGCGACGATGGCTTTAGTACAAGAGAAATATGCAGACTTGAACGCGGCTGGGAACGTAGAGGTTTTGGCACTAGGAAAAAAAGGAGGCGAATACCTTTCTCGTCGTGGATTTAAAGTGAATGAGGCTCACGCTGACATTTTCACTCGATTGAATTTTACGAATGTACGCGAAATCGGTGAAGTGGTTTTAAACGCCTTCACAGAGAAGCAATTCGATGTAGTAGAAGTTCTTTTCAACTATTCGAAAAACGTAGCGACTCAAATCATCCAAACAGAGCAATTACTTCCTTTAGTAGCCTCAGAATCAGGCGAAAAAGCAAGTTCTGTTGATTACATTTTTGAACCGTCTGAGGAAGAAATCATCTCTGAATTAATTCCAAAGTCAATCAAATTATCTATCTTCCGTGCCCTATTAGAATCGAATTCTTCTGAACACGGTGCGCGTATGACAGCCATGGATAAAGCGACTGATAACGCAGGTGAATTAATTAAAGCATTGAAATTAGAGTACAACCGTTCACGTCAAGCAGCCATTACGAAAGAAATCTTAGAGATCGTAGGGGGTGCAGAGGCGCTAAACGCATAAGTATAACAGCTTACCTAACAAGAAAGCCTTTCTTTGCAGAAAGGCTTTTTTTAGCTAAAATGAAAAATAACGTAATTCACAGCACGGATGAGGAGCAAGAAACCGCTGTCTTAGTAGCCGTCACTTCTCAAAAGCAAACGGCCGAACAAACGGCAGAATACCTCGCGGAATTAGCATTTCTAGCTTCTACTTCAGGTGTTTTGACCTTAGCCACGTTTACACAGAACTTAGCCAAACCCGACAACCGCACCTACGTGGGAAAGGGAAAATTAGATGATATCATTGCCTATCTAGTTGCTAAAGATGTGGACATGCTTATTTTTGATGACGACCTAAGCCCGTCCCAGGTCCGTAATATCGAATATGAAATCTCGCTTTTAGGTAAAGAGATGAAAGTATTAGATCGGAGTTTACTCATACTCAATATTTTTGCCCAAAGAGCAAAAACACTTCAGGCCAAAACGCAAGTAGAGCTCGCGCAATACCAATACATGTTACCCCGATTAACCCGTATGTGGTCTCACCTTTCGAAACAACGGGGTGGTGTAGGTATGCGTGGTCCAGGTGAAAAAGAATTAGAAACGGATCGCCGTATTGCAAACGATCGCATTTCGTTTTTGAAAGATAAATTAGAACACATAGATAAACAATCGTATACGCAACGAAAAAATAGGGATCGAATGGTTCGCATTTCACTTGTGGGCTATACAAACGTAGGCAAGTCTACTCTGATGCAAAAATTAGCGAAAGTGGATGTTTTCGCCGAAAACAAATTATTCGCTACAGTCGACTCCACCGTCCGCAAAGTAGTTTGGGAAGGCATTCCTTTCTTATTAACGGATACCGTAGGTTTTATTCGCAAGCTCCCTACCCTCTTAATCGAATCCTTTAAATCGACCTTAGATGAGGTGCGCGAGGCTGATGTCTTATTACACGTGGTGGATATTTCCCACCCAAATTTTGAGGAACAAATTGAAGTCGTTCAAGGAATCCTGAACGAAATGGGCGTAGGTGACAAACCAACCATCCTAGTCTTTAACAAAATCGACCTCTTCCCTGTCGAAGATATTTTCTTCGAGGGATCCGAAGTGGGTCTAGATGGCGAACCAGAATTAAGTAAAATGGACCGGGTGACGGCCTTTTTGAAACGAACACACTGGCAAACCAATACACCTAAAACCGTTTTCATCTCCGCAGAACAACGCAGCAATTTAGCCGAACTTCGCGAGACGATTATGGATACCCTAAAAGACAAACACATGCAGATTTTCCCGAACTGGCTGGAGGGAAATCACTTGATGGGGCATAGTGATGGGTATACTCCTGAAGGAGAGTAGAGATAATAGAGTAGAGATTATAGAGTAGAGATATTGGCGCTGTAGTTCAACGGATAGAATAGGCGTTTCCTAAACGCTAGATGCGGGTTCGATTCCCGCCGGGGCCACAAATAACAGTAGCCAGTGGACAGTAGTCAGTGGACAGTCGGGAGGGAATGAGTCCGGAGGACGAAAAGAATAGAGCGCACCTTCTAAACGCTAGAGACGGCCGGGGTCGCGCTCGACTCGATTCCCGGCGGGGCCACAAATAACAGTAGCCAGTGGACAGTAGTCAGTGGACAGTCGGGAGGGAATGAGTCCGGAGGACGAACATTTCACGAGGTCATCCCCGCAGGGGATTCCAACTTTGTGCTTTGTGCTTTGCTCTTTGTTCTTTGAAGACGCGCAGCGTCAAACATTTCACGAGGTCATCCCCGCAGGGGATTCCAACTTTGAACTTTTTGCTTTGCTCTTTGCTCTTTGTTCTTTGTTCTTTTGTAAATAATAAATTACTTGATCCATCAACTTTACACAAACGTTAATGATTTACCTGAAACTTGGGATCAGGTATCGGATTCGTGCATTTTCTTGCAGCGCCGCTATTTAGGGGTTTTGGAAATATCAGCCCCTGCGAATATGCGCAATACGTTTGTAGGTGTGTTTGAAGGTGAAAAATTAATCGCCACAGCTTTATTCCAAGAAATAGATTTAGCCCTTCTGAGTAGTTTTGGTGAGAGGGATCATTATTTTTTAACTCAGGTTCGGAATTTCTTATTCCGTCAATTTGCTTCGAAATTACTAATTGTTGGAAACAATTTATTGAGTGGCCAAAATGCCTACAGCTGTTTGCCTGGAGCGAATGAAAAAAAGGTACTGGAAAAACTGAAGGAGATTTGCCTGCTTTGGCCCAATAAACCTCACTTAACTATTTTCAAAGACTTTACAGTAGCGCAATCAAAACCATTTGAAATACCTGCCTTTTCATCTGATTATCCGTTTAGCTCTCAACCCAATATGGTTTTCGAGATTAATTCTACATGGAAAACAGAGGCAGATTATGTGGCTGATTTGACAAAAAAATACCGGGATCAATTTAAGCGATGTCGTAAGAAAGGCAGCTCTATTCGGACTAAAGAATTGAGTTTAGAAGAAATCGCACAAAACGAAAAAACGATCTATTCTCTGTATCTGCATGTTGCTAAAAATGCCCCATTTAATACATTTATTCTACCAGAAACACATTTTTCTGTTTTCAAAAAACAAATGGCTGATGACTTTATCCTTCGCGGCTATTATGACAATGAGCAACTCGTGGGCTTTACCACTGTTATTCGCCACGGAAATGAATTAGAAACTTATTTTTTAGGCTATGATGACTCCATTCAACGAGAGAAAATGCTCTATTTGAACATGTTGTATGACATTATCAACTGCGGTATTTCACAGGGTTTTGAACGGATCATTTTGGGAAGAACAGCACTTGAAATTAAAAGTTCAATAGGAGCTATTCCGGTACAATTGAACGGTTTTATGCGCCATTCCTATACGTTAATACACCAAAATCTGAGCTGGATTTTTCCTTTCTTAGAACCAAAAACAAATTGGATTCAACGCCATCCCTTCAAAGATTAAATCGCAGAAGAATCGATTAAGCACTCCACATTAGGATGCATCCATAAAAATGATGCGGGACAATCAGTTCCAATTTTACGCTCCATAATCCGCTTAACCGCCTCTTGTTTACCCTTTCCCGTCACCAAAAAGATGATTTTCTTTGATTGCATGATCCCCTCCATACCTACGCAAAGCCCATAGGCAGGTTCATTTCCTTGCGATAAGGCAGGATCATGCGCTATAGTAGAGTCCGCTAAAATGGCTTTGTGAAAATCAGGATTTAAAGAAGCACCAGGCTCATTAAAGGCAATATGCCCATTTTTACCTAATCCTAAAATACAAATATCAAACGGGCCATTCTCGATCGTAAATTGACTAATCCGCTTACACTCAGCATCCACTTCTTCGGGTGCCGTATCAAAAGTCGTATATCGGTCATCTGAGATCTCCAAAGGGCCCAATAGGTGTTTTTTTAGATACGTTTCACACGAATCAGAATGACTTAAGGGAATAATTCCCCATTCATCCATTTTCATCACCCGCATTTTAGCATAAATCGACTTCTGTTTTGACATTTCTGCATACATCCCCGTAGGACTCCCACCGGTTGCAGCACAAAAGAGTAATTCAGGATTATTTTTAACTTCTGATGCAATCAATTGTGCAGCCTTTTCACTTAAAGTAGCATAATTTTCTAGGTAGGTAATTTTCATTGAGCTTGGTTTTAAGGGCAATATACCAAAAAATGAAGGGATCATTTTTAGCTTATTGCAAATAAATTAATTGGTATCCTAATTGATAAATAAAATTATCAGTTTACTGATAATTTGCTGTTTTGAAACATAAATAAACACCCTCAAATAACTCTAAACATGCATTTTACGGAAATATCAATTTCTATATAATTTATGTTATAACGCATTTAAAACCTTTTATGTAGCTTGCTTTAGCCTTTTAATAAATGCCTAACCACGAAAATAATGAGTCCCAGAAAATACCTAACCCTACTTTATACCTTTCTATTTATCTGCATAATTCCCATCTTAAGGCTTTCTGCCCAAGATTGGAATTATCAGATGGGTTTAAATGCAGCGCATCTTCGCTTCCAAAGTCCTACAGGGATAACCCAGAATTCCATTCGACCAGATGCTGGTTTGCACCTTTCCATTTATCGTACTCATCAACTACTGGATTCCTCTAAAACACCGTCTGCTTTTCTGCGTAAACTTGATTACCAAGTGGGTCTCGCTATCGACCAGTTTAATGCGGTAGGAGAGACACAAAATATTCCCTTCTCCTATACTTCAACTTATGTTGGACTCAACACAGGCTTAGGCATAAAATCGCATTTGGGTAGAGGAATTAGCGTTTCTTATGGCGGAACGTTGCAAGTTAAGCAACTCATTTTAGGCGCTCAAAAAATGGGAAATCAAGTCTATGATTTACAAGGCAACCCTCAATTTGACCGAATTTTATGGCATGTGGGGGCGCAAGTGAAGCTAGCCAAACAGTTGAATGATCAAGTAGCAATTTATGCCTTCTTTTCGAACAACTGGCAACTCAATACTAACCAGAAAGACGGAAGCCAATTCGCTATCAATCCTGTTTCATTCGGTTTTGGAATTCAATATTCTCTTCTAAAATAGCTATGTATAAAATTCTCTACACCATCCTATTTATAGGGATTTCCCTGTTTTCTTTTGGCCAAAAAACGGGTATTAATTACCAAGCGGTAATTTTAGACCCTAACCCGATCTCCATGCCTGGCAATAATTATACCGGGCAGCCGCTAGCTAACAAGGCGATTGAATTAAAATTTAGTCTGTTCTCTTCTACCCGCCTTGATTACCAAGAGACAATTCTCACCCAGACAGATGAATATGGCCTAATCAATGTTATTATAGGCAAGGGAATTAAAACAGGTAACACCTCATTTGATGATATCCTTTGGACTGATACCCTAAAAACACTACAAGTAGAGGTTAAATTTCCATCGACCTCCACTTACACGGAGATTAGTCGCTCTATCCTCCAATATAGCCCTTATGCACTATATGCGAAGTCTGTAGATTACCTCAATGTAAAGGGGACTCCTACTAAACTTTCTGCGTTTCAGAATGATGCAGGCTTACTAAACCAAACCGATTTAACAGCTTTAAGACTAGAAATCAAACAGCAAATTGATCAAATTATCCTGAATGATGTCCCATTAGCATCCGCCATTTTACCAGGTAAAATTAAACTTTCAGGTGATTTAAGTGGCCTTGCTACCGCACCATTGATTAAGGAAAATGCCATTACTCCTGAAAAAATTATCAATGGAGCCGTTCATAGTTCAAAGTTACGCGATTCGAGTGTAGTGGATCAAAAGATTGCCTTTGGCATTAATCCAGCTAAAGTAGGCTTAGAATTAGTGGACAACACAGCAGATCAAGACAAACCTATCAGTACAGCCACTCAAATAGCACTTAATTTAAAAGGTACAGTCAAAAAAGTAAATGGTATTTCTCCCGACGCAAATGGAAATGTAGTCATTTCATTGGGAAGAAATTATACCGGATTGTATAATGGAGGTGTATTTATCACGAGTGCGCCTCCCGTAGATGGGGATGTGTTCATTGTCTCTACGGATCCCATAGGCGCCAATAATGGACGAACATTCATTTACCTTCATCCAGATTGGAATGAAATTACGAATAACATTGGGTCGACTGATGCAAGGTATGTGCAATTAGCAGGAAGTACCATGCAAGGTGATTTACTTTTCCCCTCTGGAAAAAAAATAAGCCTGACTGATTTACCTACCATTTCGACAGATGCAGCGAATAAAGAATATGTCGATGCATCGAAAACACTCGACGCCACGTCCTTACTAAATGGAAAAATCAGACTAGCCGGAGATTTAACGGGTACAGCAGCTAGTCCCGAAATTGCGGTGGGTGTCATCACAAATGCGAAAATCGCATCAGGTATTAGTGCCACTAAGGTGGGTTTAGGGAATGTGGATAATACCGCCGATTTAGCAAAACCGATCAGCACAGCGACTCAAACAGCACTTGATTTAAAGGCAAGTATTACCTCCGTCAATTTAAAGGCGAATACAACAGACCTCGCCTTAAAAGCAGACCTATCAGATCTAAACTTAAAAGCGCCTATCGCTTCACCTACCTTTACTGGCTCTGTTTCAGGTATTACATCCGCTATGGTAGGCCTTTCGAATGTAAATAACACCTCTGACCTAGATAAAGCCATCAGCACCGCCACACAAAGTGCCTTAGATTTAAAAGCAACGAATACGGATTTAGCTTTAAAGGCTAACGCGACTGACTTAGCACTAAAGGCAGATATCATTAATCTGAACCTGAAAGCACCCATCGCTTCACCTACCTTTACAGGTAATGTTTCAGGGATTAGCTCATCTATGGTGGGCCTCGGAAACGTAAATAATACGACTGATTTAGCTAAACCAATTAGTTCCGCTACCCAAACTGCCCTAGATTTAAAAGCTAATACAACAGACTTAGAAGCTGGTTTAGCGACGAAGGCGGGCACAGCTTCTCCCACATTTACCGGAATCGTTTCCGGAATTACAGCCAGCATGGTGGGCTTAGGCAATGTGAATAATACGTCTGATGCGAACAAGCCGATTAGTAGCGCTACGCAGGCGGCTTTAGATTTAAAAGGTACCGTTAAAAAAGTAAATGGGGTGTCTCCTAACGCTGCAGGAGAAATTGCCATCTCACTTGGTCGTAATTATACTGGTGTATACAACAATGGAACATTTACTACAAGTGGCACTCCCGTGGAAGGTGATATCTTTATCGTCTCTGGCGATCCTACAGGATCGAACAATGGTCGAACCTTTATTTATGTGAGTACGATTTGGAATGAAATAACCAATAATATTGGAACGACAGATGCCCGCTATGTTCAATTAGCGGGAAGCACTATGCAAGGGAATTTGCTTTTCCCAACTGATAAAAAAATCACGCTCACTGACCTGCCTTCACTTAATACAGATGCTGCCAACAAGGCCTATGTAGACGCTTCAATTACGTTGGATGCAACATCACTCTTGAATGGTAAAATTAGGTTAGCCGGGGATTTATCGGGTACGGCCTCTAGTCCAACGATAGCAGCAGGCGCTATTACAGATGTAAAAATAGCCACAGGAATCAACCCCACTAAAGTAGGCTTAGGTAATGTAAACAATACAAGTGATTTGCTCAAACCAATTAGCTCGGCCACACAAACCGCTTTGGATGCGAAAGCAAGTAGTGCATCACTAGCTTTAAAAGCCCCAATCGATGCCCCCACTTTTACAGGAACGGTCTCTGGAATCACGAAAACAATGGTAGGCCTAGGAAATGCAGATAATACCACTGACGCCTTAAAACCTATCAGCACGGCGACTCAATCTGCATTAGACCTAAAGGCAAGTATATCCGCCCTCAATCTAAAAGCTAATACCAGTGATCTTTCACTAAAAGCTGATATCACGGATCTAAACTTAAAAGCACCTATCGCTTCTCCTACGTTTACAGGTCTCGTTTCAGGCATCACAAAAGCGATGGTGGGCCTAGCTGCTGTAGATAACACTACAGATTTATTAAAACCTATCAGCACAGCTACACAAACTGCCTTAAATCTAAAAGCTAGCTTGACTGGGATTGAGACGTTGACTAATAAAACATTGACCGCCCCTACCCTGACTTCTCCTGTGCTTGGAACTCCTGCCTCAGGTTTAGCCACGAACTTAACAGGCTTACCATTGACTTCCGGTGTCACTGGAATTTTAGCTGTAGGAAATGGAGGTTCAGGTGCTACTTCAATTACTGGAATCGTGAAAGGAAATGGGACTTCTGCCATGACGGCTGCCGTACAAGGAACTGATTTCAGTTTAGTTCGCGAAGTTTCAGATGAATATACGGCGACTGTGGGACAAACAACTTTTAGCTTGACCCAGACTAAATCTAGCAATGCCTTATTGCGACTTTACATTAATGGAGTTCGCATTTCGAAAACCGCATTTAGTCTCACCGGAACTACATTCACCTATATCCCGGCCAATAACGACACATATACTTTAGTTGCGGGTGATCGAGTTCAAATTGACTATTTCTATTAATGTAATGAAAAGAACCCTATTATTACTTGTCATACCATTTTTGAGTTTTGCGCAATTAACTAAAACAGGATTTCGCCATTCGAATCCCAATTTATACGTAGACTTTAGTGGAAAAATTGGGAGCGGGAAAGGTTTAGAGCGTTTTGGTAAAAAAACAATCACATTTGTGTGCGGAAATAGCATCACGATTGTCCACACAACGGTAAATGGAGTAGCACCTGTAAACAAAACAGTCACCTACGGCACTGTTAGCTCGTCATTAAGTGGTTCTACAAAATGCTGGATTACTCAAAATTTAGGATCAACTAATCAAGCCATTTCTGAAACAGATGCAACGGAGGCCGCTGCAGGTTGGTATTGGCAATTCAATAAGAAAAAAGGGTATAAAAACAATGGAACATCGACCACCCCTAGCTTCCCTACCACCAACACGAATACGGAAACGACAAATTGGGAAGCTGCAAAAGACCCTTGCACACTTGAATTAGGAGCTGGGTGGCGCATTCCCACCGTTACAGAATGGACAAATGTCAATAATGCAAACTTGAGAGCTCAAGCATATGCCGGCCCTTTAAAAATGCATGCCGCAGGTTTTATCAGTACAGGAAGTACGACTTCCTTAACAGATAGAGGATCGAAATTTTTTTATTGGAGCTCCACTTCTTCTGATGTTACTTACGCAAAAGGCTTAGTCATTTATACCACGCAGACCTACAATCAAATATCCAATAATGATAAGGATGCGGGGCTTTCAGTACGCTGCATTCGGGATTAACTGCCTATGAAACTCGTCTTTTTATTATTTTCGTTGTCGCTTTTTGGACAAAGTACAGCGAAAATATTTCCTGTATTTGACCAACCACTCGCAAAGTATATTTCGATCGAACAAGTGATCCTTCACATTCGAACAGTAAAAGCGAAATCCGCTAGTAAATATGGGGAGGCTGTCGATTTCTATTATAGAAAAATCGCTTCAACAGGCAGAAAAAAGTGGATTGAAAAGCTAGAAGAATTCAGCTTGGATCCAGCTTGCCCAGCTCTGAGTCGTTCAAAAATCAATGCACAAATAGAACGAATTAGAACACTTCAAATCGGAGAAAAAGCGCCTGAGATTCACATAAACAACTTTCAGCTTTCTCAGTATATAGCTGACAAACCCACCGTTTTATTACTATTTTATAGTCCCTCTTGCTTTCATTGTACCGAACTGTTAGTTGATTTGATTCCCTATTCAGAAAAGTCGAAATTACCTGTCATAGCCATACAGATCGATGAGGAAATGAATCCCTGGACCTTTCCTTCTCATTGGAAAATGATAAAAGCTGACGAAAAGGTGCGAAAAGAATACGGCGTATTTTCTACCCCTAGCCTATTTCTAATTCAGAGGAAAAGTAGGCAAATTAGTGCCATTCCAGAAAATTTGACTGAATTAAAAGAATTCGAACATCTATTTTAGAATAAAATGATTCGCATCATTCTAATGTGTTCCTTTTTTGGGTAATTTACAATATGAAACACATAGTCCTTTTTGCCATAGGGATCCTTCTTTTATCTTGTGGAAAGAAACAAGAAACTAGCCACCCCACAGAAGGTCCCATTACCGAATCCATTTACGCTTCTGGAGTTTTAAAGGCGGCAGACCAATACCAGGCATTTGTAACAGTAAACGGAATCATCAATGAAATTTTAGTACAAGAGGGTGATTCTGTTCACGTGGGAAGCCCACTATTGACTATCACAAACGAAACTCAACAATATAATGCAGAAAATGCTGCTTTAGCAGCCAGTTTCAATGACTTCTCTGCGAATCAGGGAAAATTAGACGACGCTCAATTGCTAATTGAGACCGCGAAAAACAAATTCAAAGTTGACTCTTCCCTCTATTTCCGACAAAAAAATCTTTGGAACCAACAAATCGGAACTAAAGTGGATTTTGAACTGAAAGAATTAGCCTTCCAGACCTCTAAGTCGAATTATTTATCCGCTATTCAGAAATACAAAGAGTTAAAACGCGCTTTAGCATTTACCTCTTCACAAGCGAAGAAGAATTTACAGATTTCCACCAATCAAGCTCAAGATTTCACTTTACGATCTAAAACAAACGGGATTATCTACAGCTTATTAAAATCAAAAGGCGAGATTGTTAGTCCACAAACACCTATCGCAATAATAGGTAATTTCAAGGATTTCGTGTTAGAATTGCAAGTCGATGAAAATGATATCTTACGGGTTCAAAAAGGGCAGCAAGTATTAGTTACCCTTGACAGCTATAAAAAACAAGTGTTCGAAGCGAAGGTGACCAAAATCTCCGAAATAATGAACGAACGGAGTAAAACGTTTTTAGTCGAGGCTGCATTCACTAAGGCGCCCCCTAAATTATTCCCTAACATCACATTTGAGGCTAACATCTTACTAAATCAAAAAGAAAAGGTCATTTTAATACCAAGGAATTACTTGAAGAATGATTCCATCGTGACGTTAGCTTCTGGCGAAGAAAGAGTGGTAAAAATTGGTTTAAAGGATTTTCAAAAAGCAGAGATTCTCTCAGGCCTGAAAGCTACGGATGAAATCGTAAAGCCTAAATAATGGAATTCAAACTCGTCTATCAAGTTGCTTTTTCTTTGTTAATTGCCCGCTGGAAACAAACGTTGATCGCTGCCATTGGGGTAACCATTAGTATCACGATGTTTGTTACCGTGCTTAGCTTTATGTCAGGGCTAAATGACATGCTAGATGGGTTAATCACGAATCGGACGGCTCATGTTCGCATTTATAAAGAGATTCAAATTTCAGAAAGACAACCTGCTGACTTCATCAATCCGAAAGGGCACAACTTTGTTTCTTCGATCAAACCCAAAAACGAGTTATTGGGAATTAATAACAGCAAAACCATCCTAGAGGCAATTAGAAAAGATGACCGGGTCCTGGGAGTTGCCCCTAAAATTAATGCCCAAGTATTTTACAATGTGGGAGCAGTGGATTTGACTGGGGCGATTTTTGGAATCGATCCGGTAGAGGAAAATCGTTTATTCAAGTTTAGTGATTATGTGACATCTGGCAATTACATTGACTTAAAAAACATACCTAATAGCATTATTTTAGGCAAAGGCGTCGCCTCAAAAATGATGGCGAATGTGGGAGATGTCATTCAGGTGACCACTAGCAAAGGGGATCAAGTGGCACTACGGGTGGTAGGCATTTTTCAATCCGGCATTCAAGACTTAGATAATGTCCAAAGCTATTGCTCCATTGGAACTACCCAAAAATTACTAGGACAGCCTAGCAATTACATAACGGATATTCAGGTTAAGTTAAAAGACATCCTTTGGGCGCCCGAAGTAGCAAAGGAATACCAGCGAATTTACGAATTAAATGCGGTAGATATTCAAACGGCAAACTCGCAATTCGAGACGGGAAGTTCAGTCAGAACACTCATATCCTATGCCGTGGGCATCACCCTCTTATTAGTGGCAGGATTCGGGATTTACAATATCTTGAATATGATGATTTACGAGAAAATGGATTCCATCGCTATTTTAAAGGCCGTAGGATTCTCTGGCAAGGATGTCAATCAGATCTTTATCTCGATTGCGTTGAGCATTGGTATTTTTGGTGGACTGATGGGACTTTTGATGGGATTTGGATTATCCTCGCTTATCGATCAAATCCCTTTCAATACCGAATCATTACCGACCATCAAAACCTACCCTATCAATTACAATCCGAGGTTCTATTTAATCGGGGGTACATTTGCCATTGTCACCACCTATTTTGCCGGTTTCTTCCCTTCTAGAAAAGCGAGTGGAATAGATCCTGTCATCATCATCAGAGGGAAATAATATGAACAAGGTTGTACTAGAGGCTAAAGAAATTACGAAATACTTTCACGATCCAGTGACCGTGAAAATATTAGATAAGGTTAGCTTTCAACTGAAGCAAAGTGAGTTTGTCTCTGTGATAGGAAGATCTGGCTGCGGTAAGTCTACCTTGTTGTATATCTTATCCACGATGGATACGGACTACGAAGGTGATCTAATCATAGATGGTGTTTCGATGCGGGACAAAAAAGAGGGCGAACTGGCTATCGTTCGAAATGAAAAAATCGGTTTCGTTTTTCAATTTCATTACCTTTTGAACGAATTCTCCGTCTTACGCAATGTAATGCTTCCTGGTCTAAAACTAGGACAGTTTTCAGAGAAAGAAATCGAACATCGAGCCTACGAAAAACTAAAAATACTAGGCATTGAGAAGGAAGCATTAAAAGACCCCAACCAATTATCAGGTGGTCAAAAACAACGCGTGGCCATTGCTCGTGCACTCATTAACGATCCGCTATTAATTATGGGTGATGAGCCTACTGGAAACCTCGATAAAAAGAATTCAGAAATCGTATTCAACATCTTTCAAGAGTTAGCGGAAGAATACAAGCAGACCCTATTAATTGTTACCCACGATAATGAATTTGCTGCCAGGACGACCCGAATCATTGAGATGGAGGACGGGCATATCAAATAAAAAAGGAGCAAAGGGTCATTAACCCTCGCTCCCCGCATTCATCTGTTCTATTATTATTTCTTAGTGGTTAGGCGCTATCAATTCGCTTAAACAATAATACCACTAAAGCTGGAGAGAAAAGAAAATTTAGCTAAGTGCATGTTCCATTTTCGAAAATCCGAACAAATCACCTAAAGAAACACTCAAAAAAGGCCTTACATACGGTTTTTTCTTTCTGAGTAAGCAGAGGGAGATTCGCCGACTAATTCCTTGAAGTTCACAAAAAAAGTCGTTCTAGATTGAAAACCAGACTCTAGACCGATGGCTTCTAACGTAATTACTTTATCCTTCCCTGCATCAATTAATTCCTTCGCATGCCGAATGCGCCAGCGCATTCGTTGTTCAAGAAAATTAGATTGTTGTGTCTTCCTGAAGTAATAATTAAAATGATGCACCGGAATATCTAAAGAGGCTGATAATTGAGCTAAAGAAAAAGTTGCCTTTAAAAAGGGTTTATACTCTTCTAAATACAAATCCAATTTCGTCTCTATTTCAATCAATTTTTCTGCGGACAATTCGTAATTGGGTATTTTTAATTTAGCCTCTCGCTCTTCATTAATGTAAGGAGCATACAAAAATTCCGGAAAATAAAAGACACTTAAAGAAAGCACTAAATACGAACCCAGCCCTAAGTAATTCCAAGGAGAATTTCCTTGATAGGTTATTTTGAATTGGTTCGAACTAGGTAGAATCAAGAAAAAATAGGTTAAAAAGAGAATTAAGAGAATCTGAACGAGTAAAAATCCAGGAATCCAATAATGCAAAATGAAATTTTTCGCGGTTCGAGGACGAAAGCGAACATAGAGTTGGCAGCTATAAAAGATATAGAAACTACTGAGTAGCAACTTGACATAGAAATGGAAACGAGCAGAAAAGAAGAAGCCTACTTGCTGTTTCACTACTTCATGAATATCGAATTTAATTAATTCTGCGATGAGTATCTTGTGCGCAAAAGAAGTAAGCGAATAAGGCAACATGTCCAGGACCTGGATGAAAAATGGAACTAGATGAAGCAAATCCTTTGGCTTTAAAACCTCCTTTTCCTTCAGCATACCTCGCACATAGAAATACGCTAAAGGGTACAGCAAATAAAAAAATGCGTCAAAATTACCGAAAAGAACTGCTACAATTTCCACGTGCCATTCAACAAATAGGCAGTAGTGAAGAAGCGTGAATAAACCAAAAATAAGGAAATAGAAGAAAAGAAATCGCTTCGGACTCTTAAAGAAAGGTCCAGAGGATTTTAACAGTAAAAGCAGGATAATGAAAAAGCTCATGAACACAGCGAGGCTGTGGCCAAACTTATAAATTTCGTGCATTAAATGGTTAGGTATGAGTGGTTAAAGGTATTCTAACGAATGTACAAAAATACCCCCACAATCAATCAACCCGCCACGTATTTAATCAGGGGTATTTTACGCAAAATCCACACAATTCCTCCCGAAATCAACAGACAAGCAAGCGCAGTCAATGGCACCGCGATACTTGGGTGAAGCATTTCGCCGTAAACACCCGCTTTGGCTAAATAAAACAACACGATAATATGCACTAAATAGATGCCATAGCTATGTGAACTCACCCAATCGCGAAAAGGAGTCAAAATGCGAATATCAAGGTTTTGGTACCTAAAAAATAAAAACAAACCAATCGTTGCTAATACAACACTGGGCGAAAAATTAGCATATAATAATCCGTAAAACTTTCCATTCTCCGCGGTAAAATAATAAGACCCTAGCATCGTCCATAACGTACCCAGCACAAAAACAGCAAAAGCCTTCCCCTTAGTTCTGGAAGAAAATTCCTTTGTA
This sequence comes from Aquirufa antheringensis, assembly GCF_023921165.1. Taxonomy (NCBI): domain Bacteria; kingdom Pseudomonadati; phylum Bacteroidota; class Cytophagia; order Cytophagales; family Flectobacillaceae; genus Aquirufa; species Aquirufa antheringensis. The sequence goes on along the minus strand of NZ_CP049835.1, from coordinate 1,883,396 downwards.
CTCAGGTAATAACCTAGCACTAAATAACCCACATAACCAGTGAAATCCGTTAACGCAATAGGCAATTTAAGGTAGGGAAAATGCGGGTTATTGAACAAAATCGTCAAGCCCCAAATACCTAAAAAATACTGAATATGCGATTCAGGAGCTGATCTAATCCAACGACCAATGATGGGGATAAACAGATAGATCCCAATGATCATGTAGATGTACCAAAAATGGTAGGAAGCGCCATTGAAATATTGTTGCCCTACCCAGTTCAATCCTTCCGCTAGACCAAACGATTTTCCTCGCAATCGTACTTGCCAATTAAAGATTGAAAAGAGCATATTATAGAAGAGAAATGGCAAAACGATGCGCATAAAACTCTTCTTCAAAAAAGGTCCAATCGCTTCCTCGCGTGGCAATAACAAAGCGCCAGATAACATCACAAAAATAGGTACCACGTAGCGATAACCTCCATTATATAAATTTGCAAACCACCAATGATCAGCCGGAACCTTCGTGAATCGAAATAATATAGTTGCCGAGGCGTGAATTAATATCACCCCTATGGTTGCATTTACACGAAGATTGTCCAGCCAGGTTATCTTCATCTAGCTAAACGGCTGCTTGTAATGGCGTTTCTTAGTCGCTGCATAAATGGCATTGGCAATGGAACCGCCAGTGGGTGGTAAAGCAGGTTCGCCTAATCCGGTAGGAGCAATTCCATTATTCACAAAATGCGCATCGATCACTGGAATTTCATTTCCGCGGATCATCCGGTAGGCATTGAAATTTTGAGGACTGGCAACGCCGGCTTGAAAATTTAATTTCGCAAACATTGCATGGCCCATTCCATCAATAATAGCCCCTTTCACTTGGTTTTCAGCGCCACTCAGATTGATAACCTCCCCACAATCAGTCACCGCTGTTACTTTCGTTACTCTGGGTTTGCCTTTTTCGACTTTAACTTCTGCGATTTGGGCTACGTAGGATAAGTGAGAATAATAAACGCTAAATCCTTGGTGAACACCTGGTTTTTTCTTCCATTGCGCCTTTTCAGCTACTTGCTTGATCACTTCTTCAAAGCGAGCAGGTTCATAGGTAATTTTACCGACAGGTTTTGTTTTTACTTTTTCCAAAAGGGCTAAACGCATCTGCACCGGATCCTTTCCGGCAGCCTCTGCCACCTCATCTAAAAAAGCCTGCTCCGCAAATCCCAAGAAATTCGTAATAGGCGCGCGCCACGGACCTGTTGTAACGGTAGATTTTTGGTCAATCGATTCAATCAACACATTTTCAATGGCTCCTACGGGGAAATTATCTTGACGTGTGGAGTTACCGGCATTTAATCCCACTCCACGCAAAGAAAAGGCAATTATTTCGCCATTTGAATCTAATCCAGCCTTAAAACGATAGCGAACCGCTGGACGGTAGGTTCCACCCATCATATCATCCTCTCTCGTCCACATCACTAAAACAGGTTTCTTGATCAAACTGGATAATTCAGCCGCTTCTAGCACAAAATCATTACTTAAACGACGGCCAAAACCTCCACCCATTTTGGACAATTCCACTTGAATCTTATCCACTGGTATTTTCAATAAATCTGAAACTGCTTTCTGGGCCGGTTGCGGAACTTGCGTGGGGCCAGCTAGCAGAACCGAGTCTGCCTTCACATCTGCAAAGAAATTCATCGGCTCCATCGGAGAATGAGAAATGAAGGGGCACTCATAGGTGGCTTCGATTACTTTAGCAGCAGAAGCCATGGCAGTGGCGAAATCTCCATCTTTACGCATCACTTGAGCCTTCTCTGATTTCATTCCTTCGTCAAACCAGTTAGCATGGGTTTCATTGTTTTCCAAAGGAAGTTCTGAACCATAATCACAAGTCAAACTTGCGCGAGCCTGCAAGATGGCGTAGGTATTCTCTCCCACGATGGCCACTTTATTTTTGAAGGAAACCACGTCAATGATCCCCGGCATTTTCTTTACATCCTCCGCCGAAAACGATTTCAACGTTGCCCCAAAGGGTGGACGCACGATTTGTGCAAAAACCATCCCTGGTTTACGGATGTCAATCCCAAATAAAGGCTTACCAGTTACTACATTTTTATTATCAACTCCCTTTACACGCGTTCCAATAAGTTTATAATCCTTGCGATCCTTAAACGTAACTTCAGACGGAACGGGTAATTTAGCAGCAGCTTCGGCAAGGGATCCGTAGGAGGCTTTTTGGCCTGCTGGACCTATTACAAATCCTTTCGAGGTTTTGCATTGCGCTACATTCACTTTCCATTGATCCGCTGCCGCTTGTATCATCATCTTCCGCACGGTGGCGCCAGCCTTTCTTAATCGTTCCCAGGAGTGTTTTAAGGCGCCACTACCACCCGTCAATTGACGTTCAAATTGTTTGGTATCTAGATTCGCTTGTTCCACTTGAACTTGTGCCCAATCCACATCTAATTCCTCTGCCACCACCACGGGGAAAGCCGTTTTTATCCCTTGTCCAATTTCTGGATTGGGAGAAAATAAGGTGACTTTGCCCAAGCTATCGATCGACAAAAAGGCATTAAATCGACCCGCTCCTGTGACCACTTCCATCGCGGAAGTTTCTGCGGAAGCTTCCGCTGAAAACCAATCAAAACCTAAGGTAAATACACCCGTAAATAGGGAGGCTTTTTGAATAAAATCTCTTCTTGACGTTTTCATTTCTTGATTTTTTTAGAGGCTAATTTGACTGCTTCTTGAATGCGGTGATAAGTTCCACAACGGCAAATATTCCCGGACATACCATCCACAATTTCTTGATCTGTTGGATGCGGATTCTTCTTTAAAAGGCCAGCAGCGGTCATAATTTGACCTGCTTGGCAATAGCCACATTGGGGAACATCTAGCTCATCCCAAGCCACTTGAACGGGGTGTTTACCAGCTGGATCTAATCCTTCAATCGTGGTAATTTGCGCATTAGAAACGGCAGAAATAGGCAGAACGCAAGAACGCATCGGCTCTCCGTTTACCCATACCGTACAAGCACCGCATTGTGCGATGCCACAACCATACTTTGTTCCTAAAAGGGACAGATGATCTCTGAGTGCCCATAATAAGGGAGTATTGGGATCGATATCCAAAGAGACCTTTTTCTTGTTAACTGTGCAATTGATGGCCATAGGTTTATAATTCAAGCAGGATGAAATGAGTACGAAATATAGGAATTATTTAGGAATTCCAATGCTGAACGTGTGCTGAGTGACCTGATTTTGCAACGTTTCGAATGAGGATTGATCACCCCAGGATTTAAATAGGGCCAAAACGAATAATTTAGCCTGCAATTGGTACCCTTCTTTCGTTAAATGCAATTGATCCTTCAGGAAACAACCATTTTTTACCCAATCTGCGCTTGAACCAAAACCACCCATCACCTGATTCAAATCATAGTACGCAGCGGGCAATTCAGACAAGGTTTGAACAACCTCCTGCTGAAATTTCGGGGTGCGTTTTTGAGCCCGGGTATCAGGCGGACTAGTAAAAAGAAAGAGGGTTTCAGGTGATTTGGCTTTTACGTCTTGCATAAATTCGATCAGCACTTGGCGGTATATTGCCGGATTCCAAGTGGCATTATAGGCTTCATTGGTTCCAAAGGAGCAGATAATCAGATCTGGTTTCAAGATCTCTATTTGGTCCAAAACCAAGTTCCCTCGAAACTTCAGATGCGTAAACTGCGCTCCAGCAACACCTAAATCAAGGTAATCAGTACGAGCTTCTGTAGACAAAATTTCCACCCCGTGCAGGGTAAATACATCTTGATTGGAAGCGCTTTTTTGAAGACCTAGGGTAAATTGACTTACATTGGTGTAGCTTTTAAAATCCCAATAGGCCACTTTTCCTTGGTAACCACGTTTCTCTAAAATAAATTCCGGTCCCACATCCGGAACCATTGAACAAGAATCAGCACTCGTCCAAACCCGAATCTGATTCAGTGTGGCCAAGGAATCGCGTAAGGTAAAGGTGATTTGTGCAGCACTATCCCGCGTAGAAACAACATAACCAGCTAAACCGATATTCCAACCAGTAGAAGATTTTAGAATAGATGTTCCTTCCCAGCGACCCATCGATTTGGATTTTAGGACACGGCCATCCACACTTTTCGCGAGACTGTAGGGGAATTGAATTCCTTCCGTTTTCACTCCCAATAGTCGTTTAATCTCACCTGAGAAATGACCAATTTGTATGTGTGAATCCCCCAGATGCAGGACTTTCAAAGTTCCAGACTTCCATTTAGACGCTAATGCGGCTAGGTCTGCATCCCGCTGGATGACATTGCAGGAATGGCAGACTTGGGTGGAATCCACTTTGGCCAAAAGAGGAAAAGCAAACACCCAGAAGAGCAGAAATACATACCTCAAAATTGAAAGTAGATAAAGGGTTGCACCAAGGTGTCGCGGAATTGAATAATTAATTGCAGGGCCGCTAATAAGAAGAAAAACCAAAAGAAGGAAGGCACATAAAATGTTAATTCAAATGCTTTTCGCTTCCAATTTCCTGGAATTATTGTCCAAGATAATAGGGCCACGAGTAAAATAGCCAATTCATTTCGAGAAAACCAAAAACCAATAAAATCAGTCTCCGAAGTCGCTATAGCCATTTGATTCAGCAGTAACAAAGCCGTATCGAAATCACGTGCCCGGAAGAAAATCCAACAGAAAGTGACAAAGCTAAACGTAAAAATGCCCCCTAAAAAGTCCATCCACTTACCCTCAGGAAGGTGTTTATGAATCGCTTTGTGAAGTGCTAGCGCTAATCCGTGTGCTGCTCCCCAGCAAACAAATTGCCAACTCGCCCCGTGCCAAAAACCACCCACTAACATCGTAATCAACAAAAAAAGGTAAGTATTCAATGCCCCTTTTCGATTTCCACCTAACGGGATGTAGACGTAATCGCGCAACCAGGTAGAGAGGGAAATATGCCACTTGCGCCAAAATTCGGTCACATTAGTGGATCCATACGGATTTTCAAAATTCTCCTTCAACCGATAACCTAACAACAAGGCTAATCCAATGGCGATATCAGAGTACCCAGAAAAGTCGAAATAGATCTGAAAACTATAGGCTAAAGCACCCAAGAGATTCTCCCCACCCGTATACAAAGCCGGATTGTCAAACACCATATCCACGTATTTCCCGAGGTAATCCGCGATCAATAATTTTTTGATTAGTCCAGTCACAATCCGAAACAAACTTTCTTTATACCGGCGTGCATCCAGGTTTTCTGGGGAATTTATTTGGCCTAAAAAATCCTTCGCCCGGACGATGGGTCCCGCCACCAAGTGTGGAAAAAAGGTCATGTAAAAAGCATAATCGAGGAAGCTTTTAGAGGACCGAATCTCGCCACGATACACATCCACGATATAGGAAATCGACTGAAAGGTATAAAAAGAGATCCCGATGGGCAGAAACAAATCCACCGGCTCGAAATGAGTTAATAAAAGCCAATTCGTGTTCTCTAAAATGAAATTAGGGTACTTAAAATAAAGCAAAAAGGAAAGGCTAAATAGAACGGCGACACCTAGCCAAATTTGCTTTGAGGTGCCCTCTTTATTTTCTATTTTCCGCGCAAAAAGAAAATCCACCACGATTTGGAAGACAAAAAGGGCTAAAAAAGGGCCGCTCGATTTATAGTAAAAGAATAAACTAAAGGCGATTAAATAAATTTTTCTGAACGAATTCTGCGTAAAAAGGAGCGCATAGAAAAAGAGAAAAATACCGAACGTAAACAGGAATGAAAACTCCGTAAAAAACCAAGGCTCTTTCGTGGAATAGAGTATGAATTCACGAAGGAGCTGCTCAAATGGGATCGACCCAAACGCCTGCTTAATAACCTCTATAATCTGCTGCATTTAACACAATTGCTTTGTATTTTTTAGGATAGCCAAACCGCGTTGGAGGCATCATCCGAATCTTCCAACGACTCGATTCCTGCAACCAATTAGCTACATTTCCCATCCAAATGCGGTAACCTGGCAACGAAGGATGTCTGCCATCTGTCGCTTTCGGTAAAACAAGGTGTTTAGAAGAGAAAAAAGCAGCGGAATCAGCTACTGCTTGAAAGGCATCTGAAACTACGTAATCATAACCCCAATTCGTAGGTCCAATCCAAGCATAGGGGATTCCGCTCAGGCGTTTATGAAAACCTTTAGCGAGGGTTTTTCGAGTCACATAATCCTTAGCTAAGACTTCATTTAGGCCAAATAAAACAAATACGAAGCTGGGACGGTAGCGTCTGATAATCTTGGAAATCGTATCGGATTTCGCAAAGTTCAAGGAAGTGGCAGACGCCCATTCAACGGTGGCGACGAGTTTGTGGCCGTTGCTTTGGCAGTAATCATTCAACACATTCTTCATCCCACCAGCTTCTGAATCCCCAATTAACAAAATCCGATGCTGCGTGGAATCATCCACACTCGAGTCCGGTAAAATGGGCTCAGGAATGGCAGAATACACCATTTGGGCTGTATCTGCAGGAATTACATAGGTGGGAATCGTGTCAATTTCAGCCACCTCGATGATTTCAGAAACCTGTTCCACGGGTTTTTCTATCTCAAATAACTTCTTGATTTCTTGATCAGCAAGTAGATAAGTGCTAGGGATATAACTGTACAAATACAGCGCAGAACACGCTAAAATGAAACATATTGACGCCCAAACCAAATAAAGCCTATTCATTTAATTAATCAACGTAAATGATTTTTTCATTAACCGAATCCAACGTTTCGCGTTCGCCGCATAATGCGCCTTTGCCATTGCACGGGTCCACTTCATCGCATCCGGATTTCCTTTTAGCATAATGTAGTATTTTTTACTTGCCAAAACCTCGCAAAAATCCACCATACTATCCTCTGGGCGCGCATAATGTTTGAAACTAGACTTCTTTTTACGCGAATATTTACCGCGCAAACCAAAGTAATTATGCTGCTTTATGGATTGCTTAGACTGACCAAAACCGGATTCACAAATCCCCACCCCAACAATTAATTTCGAAGGAATCCCATACACTAGAGACAAGGAATCAATGAAGGGTTTGTAGCGTTGAATTTTCTCCTGCGTGCCTTGAAAGGCATTCGCCGTCAGCTGAAGGAACAGAATAAAAAAGAAAACAATGGGCTTCATATGAAGCAAAAATACAAAATTAAGCGCGGATTACCACGGTCAAACTCCGGGCACCATGTGCCCCAATCACGAGCGATTGCTCAATATCTGCAGTCTTAGATGGACCAGCTAAAAACAAACCGAAGCTCGAGTTCGGCTTTTTTAAATCCGCATAAGCGGCATGCATATTCGGAACTATTTTAGAAACGTTGATCACTAAATGTTGGCAAATAAACGGTGCCACTCGATGCGGCATCGCCTCTTCTGTTAACCAAATCGCCCCATTTTCTGCGACTCCAAATTCGCCATCGATTTCCAATACTTCCACTTCGGCTAAACTCAAACCATCCATGGTTTTTTCATAGCGTCGCCGACCCGGAAAAATATTTTCTAATTCTTCTAGTGAAACAACATGGGCACCCACAACTTCCAAGGAAGCCCTAAAATCAAAGTCCTCCGACGCTCCTTTAAAGTTGCCCGGATGATTCACTGGTTCGAGTGCCTCCATTTTTCCTAAAATCTGTTCTCTTGCGCTCATCGTTTTTTATACCACTCTTGAAAACTCTTCTTGGGCGCCACCGGCATTTCCCGCTGTTTATACCAAGGATTTAATCGGGAATTTAATAAGGGTGCAAATCTTCTTAGAAGCAACCCTCCTATTCGATAAATCGCCGGATGAGCTAAGGTAAACGCCATCAGCTTCATGCCTATCGTTTTGCCAACCGGTGCTAATCCAGCCGCCATCAAGTCTTGACGCCAAAACCACAATTGCTCATGAATATTGATCTTCACCGGACACACATTCGAACAAGAACCACACAGGGTACTCGCAAAAGGTAAATCAGCATTGGCTTTCTTGTCAATATTAGGCGCTAAAATGGAGCCGATCGGTCCAGCCACTGGTTGATGGTAACTATGTCCACCACTTCTTCTGTACACCGGACAGGTGTTAAAGCACGCCGCGCAGCGGATGCATTTCAACGAATTCTTGTATTTCGGATCGGCGAGTTGACGTGTCCGACCATTGTCTAATAAAACAATATGCATTTCCTGCCCTTCGCGTGGTTGATGGAAATGCGAGGAATAAGTAGTAATCAATTGACCTGTGGCGCTGCGTGCAAGCAATCTTAGAAACACAGCTAAATCTTCCCGTTTAGGAATAATCTTTTCAATACCCATGCAAGCAATATGGACTTTAGCCAAATGTGCTCCCATATCCGCGTTACCCTCATTTGTGCAAACGACGAATTCGCCCGTTTCCGCAATAGCGAAGTTCACTCCGGTGATAGCAACTTCAGAAGCAAGAAAATGACCACGTAAATGTTGGCGGGCTGCCTCCGTTAGAAATTGTGGATCTTTATTACCCTTAGGCGTTCCTAAATGCTGATGGAACGTCTCGCCCACATCCTCTCTTTTCAGGTGAATGGCTGGTAATACGATGTGACTAGGTGCTTCGTTTCTAAATTGAACAATACGTTCACCTAGATCCGTATCGACTACTTCGATGCCTTTGTTTGCCAAATAATCATTTAAATGGCATTCCTCCGTTAGCATCGATTTACTCTTCACTAGGACTTTAGAACCTTGTTTGGCAATTATTTGGTGTACAATCGCATTATGTTCTGCAGCGTCAGCCGCCCAATGCACATGTATTCCATTCGCCTGCGCTTTCGCTTCGAAGGCTTGCAAATAGCTGCCTAAATTCGCTAGGGTATGATCTTTGATTTGGGAGGCATGTTCACGAAGCGCTTCCCATTCAGGTAAAACCTTCGATGCCTTATCGCGCTTTTCGCGGACAAACCACAAGGTCTCATCATGCCAGTCCGTCCGCTCAGCATCCGCAATAAATTTCTCCGAAGCTTCTGCGTGACTACTCATGATTCAATAGTTCTACGATGTGTTTCACTTGGATACTAGAACCTTGCCGGCGCAAAATCCCTTCCATATGCATCAAGCACGAAGTATCCGCTCCCACAATATATTCCACCGCATTCGCATCGTGTTCTTTGATTCGATCCTGTCCCATTTTCACGGAAACAGCTTCTTCCGTCACACAGAAGGTGCCACCAAAACCGCAGCATTCATCTGCACGTTCAGGTTTTAATATTTCAACACCCTCTACGAGTCCCAATAGATCTTCTAACTTCGAAAAAGACTTTTCATTTCGCTCTGTCATGGAACTCAAACGTAAACCACGTTGTCCATGGCAGCTTTGATGCAAACCAACCCGATGCGGAAATTTTGCAGACAAGGAAGTTACCTTTAAAACATCCGTCAAAAACTCACAAATCTCGTATACCGATTTCCGGATTTTCTCCGATGGATGATGCTCTTTTAGATGTAAGATACAGGAACCGGATGGTCCCACGATGTAATCAAAACCGGCAAAATTGTTAGTAAAATTCGCATCGCAACCATCCGTGGAGGATGCAAAGCCAGAATTGGCCATCGGTTGGCCGCAACAGGTTTGGTCCGCAGGAACGACAACTTCGTAACCCAGTTTCTCTAACAATTCCAAACTCGCCACCGCAACCTGCGGATAGAATTGGTCAATGTAACAAGGAACAAACAGGGCAACGCGCATCCTAATATCGTTTCAATTGAATTAAATTCTGGGGAACCTCCCCCTCATAAACCATCAAAGCAGCACCCAAAGCACTCGCTTGTGCGACCTCTGCCGCATAAACGTCAAGCGAGGGAAAGGCACGTGCCAACAAGCGCATGTACCATTCGTTTTTACTAAAACCGCCATCGACAAGCAATTGTTTGACCGGTGCCTCTTTCAGCAACAGGTTCAAACTACTGATTTGTTGGCCTACCAAATCTACCATGAATTGGTCATATGCCGAAGCCAAATCCGGAAAATCATTCAAATCACGAGACGCGAATGCTGATTCAAAAACGGAAGAGGCTTTCGGTTTTAAGTCATACACTTCGTTTGAGAATTTCAAATCGGTAAATGATCCGCCAAAATGCGCCTCCATCCGAGCCACCTGCTCCTCATGAAAATGACCTCCAAATAAGCGAGAAGCCTTCACCGGTTTTCCATTGGGTTGCAAATAACACAAGACATCTTGTTCTAATTCCGCAGCGCTTAACGGAGATTCATTGAAAGGATGCATCGCAATGCACCAGGTACCGGTCGACAAGAGCACAAATTCCTCCGAAACCGTGCGCAAATAGGGAACTAACGCAGCAGAAGAATCATGCAGTCCGAGACCGTAATGAATCCCGTCAATTTCTAGGCTAGCCTCGCGAGAAATTGGAGCTAATTTATCTTCAATAAGGGAAACCCAGGGATGGTATTGCCCCTTGTCAAAATCCCATAAAGCGGTGTGGCAACCGATGGATGTAATCTCTGATAAAAACTTACCCGTAAAAAGGGATGCGAGGTAATTGGGAAAATGAAAGGCTTTGAATACCTCCGACCAAAAAAGCTTTGAACGAGCCGCATATACCTGCAAACCCGAATTCAGATTACCTAAAATGGGCGATGCCGTTCTACGGGCAAATTCTGCATCTCCTCCAAAATCTGCATAGGGAAAAGGCGCGGAAGCTGGTTTCAAATAATTATACATGGGCGCCACCGGCTCCCCCGTTTGATCCACATACACAAACGAAGCACCATAGGCAGAAAAATTCAAGCCGATGAGTTCAAATTCAGGTATTTGGCATATTTCTGTAAACGTGGAAACAATCCATTGCTGAAGTGCTGGCAAATCCTCGCAAGGAAATCCATCCTCATCCACGATCTCCACAAAATGCTGTTGTTTCTCGAACACAATCTGAAACGAAGTATCCCACAGAAAGACCTTTTTATTCGTCTTTCCGATGTCAAATACCGCGATGACACGTGTTTTCAAACTCATATTACAATCCCGTCGCTACCGTTTTCGCACCGCGTGCCTTTGTTAATTGCTCGCGCATTTTCTCCTGACGGAATAAGGCAATCGGATCCAAAGCTCCTCCTAACTCCAAACGTGCTTGTGCCACTAATGCGCGCACATCCGTACGGAATACAGCCTGTAAAATCTCTTGACAACGCACCACATCGTTCGCTTCGCGTGCTGCTTCTAAGGCCGCGCGGTCCACCAATAATGCCTGTGCATAGGCGATTTGAATTGCCTCCACCGATTGCAATAAATCTTCTAAGGGATCTTTTACGTTGTGTGAGGCGTCGATCATCCAACCTAGGTCTTTGGCATGATTCATTCCTTTTGCGTCCATCCCGTCCACTAATTCATTGAAGATCAAGAACAACTGATACGGTTTGATTGACCCAGCCGTCAAATCATCATCACCATATTTCGAATCGTTAAAGTGGAAACCGCCTAATTTACCCTCCATCAACAAGATCGAAACGATTTGCTCGATGTTCGCATTCGGTAAATGGTGTCCTAAATCCACCAAAGTCTTTGCTTGTGGCCCTAATTTATTCACCATTGAATACGACGCACCCCAGTCACCCACGGTCGTCGAATAGAAGTTCGGCTCGTAGGCTTTGTATTCCAAATACAAAGACCAGTCGGCAGGTAAAGCCGCATAAATCTCCCGTAAACTATCCACCGTGCGCTCATAGGCGTGACGGAAGTTCAACTGACCTGGAAAACAAGAACCATCAGATAACCAAACGGTCAATGCCTTAGATCCAAGTTCCACCCCGTGCTTAATTACCTCTTTGTTATGATCAATCGCCTGTTTCCGAGTTGCCGCAGAAACGTGTTGCAAAGACCCAAACTTATAGGAATGCGCTTGATCCGCTTGATCTTGAAAGGTATTTGAGTTCACCGCATCGAATGCCAAACCGTGTTGGGCTGCAAGCGTGCGAATCGCCGCTGGATCCGTAGGGATATCCCAGGGAATATGCAAAGAAATCGCACCCGATGACTGATTTAAGGCGTGTAATAAACCGACATCCGCGATCTTTTCTTCCAAATTACGCGGTTCGCCTCCGCCGGAGAACCGACCGAAACGCGTTCCTCCCGTGCCCAAAGCCCAAGAAGGAATCGCGATTTGAAAATCCTTTAATTTCTGTAAAATGCCTGCAGGCAAGTTCACCTCGGATTTCAAGAAATCCAGTCGGCGGTTGTGCTGTGCTAATAAAGCATCGTTATGGTTCGAAATATTCATCGTCATCATTATCTTAAAAATCCTGCGGCTACACCACCATCTACGTTTAGCGCATTTCCCGTCGACTTATTCAATAAGCCTCCCACGAATGCGAAACACGCGTTTGCTATGTCATCCGGCAATATAGATTCATTTAATAGGGTACGTTTAGCGTAATAGGCTGGCAATTCAGCAACCGTTATTCCGTATGCTTTGGCACGACCTTCGGCCCATCCGCCTGCCCAGATATTCGAATCCGCGATCACCGCATCTGGATTTACGGTATTCACCCGGATGTGATCTGGTCCTAATTCAGCGGCTAATAAGCGTGTCATGTGTGCCTGCGCTGCTTTCGCACTTCCATATCCCACATTATTAGGTCCCGCGACAAAGGCATTCTTCGACACGATGTTCACGATATCTCCGCCCAATCCTTGCTTGCGCATCACAGCAATCGCCGCCTGCGAAACTAAGTATTGTCCCTTCACTAAGATGTCATATAATTTGTCCCAGTCGGCCTGCGTATGTTCCAGGATTCCTTTTGAGATCGATATTCCCGCGTTATTTACGATCAAATCCACTCCTCCAAAATCCAAGCAAGCTTGCTTCATTGCCGCCTCGATTGATTCTTGATTCGTTACATCGGCAATGACTGTCGAAACGACGTCTTTCCCGAACAAGCCAATAAATTCTGCTTTCGCCTCCGCCAAACGATCCGCGTTTACATCATTTAAAATCACGCAAGCGCCTTCCTGAGCCATCTTTTTAGCAATCGCCTTACCGATTCCCCCGCCCGATCCAGTCACAAATGCGACACGTCCTGAAAGTGCTTTTGGCTTCGGCATACGTTGAAGCTTTGCCTCTTCTAATAACCAATACTCGATATCAAAAGCCTCCTGACGAGGTAAAGAAGTATAGGATGAAATCGCCTCCGCACCACGCATCACGTTGATGGCATTCGTATAAAATTCGGCAGCAACACGGGCGGTTTGTTTGTCTTTGGCAAACGTAAACATCCCCACACCTGGGTATAAAATCACCACCGGATTCGGGTCACGCATCGCGGGGGAATTCGCATGTTTGCAAGAATCGTAATACGATCCGTACATGATGCGGTAATCTTCGAACAAAGGAGTCAATGCCTCCACGGAAACATCCGACCCCAAGACCAAAGGCGAAATTTTCGTCCGCAAGAAGTGATCCGGACAAGAAGTTCCTAAAGGTGCCAAACGATCTAAATCATTCGAATTAATGAATTGCAACACGCGTTCATCATCAGAAAAGTGTCCCACCATTTGAACGTGCGACGAACAGAATCCGCGAAGAACAGGTGCTAAGGCAGCTGCCTTTGCAGCTCTTTCTTCTGCAGAAAACGAAGACATCCGAGCACCGCCAAAAACGGTTGCCGTTTTCGATTCAATGTAATCCGCACATTTTTCAATGACTTCTAACGTATTCACATAGCATTCGTACGAGGTATCTCCCCAAGTAAACAAACCGTGTGAACCTAACATGATGCCGCGCAATTGCACACCGCGTGAAGCTGCTTCGTCTAAACAGGCCTTTAATTGCAAGCCCAAATCGAAGCCTGGACGTTGCCAACCTACCCAGCCGATTAATCCGCCGAAAAGCTCTTTTGTGATTTGCTCGCCATCTTTTGACGCAGCAATCGCAATCGCCGCATCTGGATGCAAATGATCGATGTGTTTGAATGGCAAGAAGCCGTGCAAAGGCGTGTCGATGGACGGTGCTTTGGACGACAAATCAAAGATGCAATGGTTGAACAATTCCACCATCTCATCTTCGTGTTCCAAACCGCGGTAGACATTTGTCAACGAACGTAAACGATCCACATACAAAGCCGCGCAGCCTGACTTCTTCAAGGTACCAATGTCACCACCGGAACCTTTGATCCACATCACTTCCGTTTCAGAACCCGTTAAAGGATCTTTATCCTGCAATTTCACCGAGGTATTTCCCCCGCCGTAATTCGTGATGCGTAAATCCGCCCCTAAAATATTCGAGCGGTAGATGAATAAGTCGACTTCATTCCCTGCGAGTGCCGCTGCTTTAGCGTCGTCCCAGAGATCAGATACGTGTTTGTACATGGTTCTATTTTTTTCTTAAAACTACAGAGGCAAAAGCAATCAACCGTCCTATCCTACCTAGGGATAGTGACTAAATTTTTTCCGGCTTTCAATGGGTATTTTTTTCCTTGCCAAACAAAACTTCCAGTTACTGTTCCCGGTAACGTAATCGAAGCACTCCCTGGTTTGTATTGCACGTGAATTTCACCCTGCGGATGCGGCACAATACCCTCTGCTTGCGAAAGTTCACCTAAATGTGGTTCGATCTTCACCTTCGCAAAAGCCGGTGCATCTGAATCCACCCCTAAGACGATGCGAAAGAATTCGATGTTAGGACTAGAGCCCCAGGCATGGCAATCAGAACGCGAGGTAGAAATGTCAGAAGTCTCCGCCCAAGTCGTCAATCCCATATCGATGTTTTCTTTCCAAATAGAAAGCCAATTCAAATAGTCGTTGCCTTTCCCAGCTTTGGCCAAAGCCAAATGCAGATAGTACTTGAAATAAATCGTCGCCTGCGCCATATTTTTATCAGCTAGTAATTTATCTGCCACACCTGCAGCCGGCATTCCTGCTAAAATCGCTAACGAATTCGCATGCTGCGAATACTTATCATGTACTTCGGTATCGGCATATAATCCGCGGCCTGCATCCCAGTATAGTTTTTGCAACACAGGTTTTAAGGCTTTCACTTTCGCCTCGTATTTAGCCGCCATTTCTGGATAGCCAAAATACCGTTCTAATTCAGCCGCATTCTGCAACACCCACCTATACTGAAAATCAATCACCGCCGAACGACCCGACGGCCCCACTGGTGCAATCCCTCTTGGCCACGCATTCACCCAGTCCGAAAATGTCCAATAGGGTATGTTTTGCAAGGTCCCATCTGTCCCTTCAAACCGCGCAAAATAATCCAAAATACCGCGCATACCAGCTAACTTATTTTTCAAAAATTGAGGGTCTTTTCCGTAACGCAAATAGTCATGCAACATCCCTATGTACCACAAAGAGAACGTTGGAATTTGTTGGTGCAAATCTGTCGGATAGCGACTCAATGTAATGCCCTCCGCGATGCGCGAATGATCCATGTGATCTAAAGCCTGGCGCACTAAACGCTCGTCTCCCGCGTAATATAAACTCACAAGCGCCTGAATTCGTGCGTCTCCAATGTACTGCAATTGTTCGTAATAGGGACAATCCATGTAGGTTTCCATCGCACACAAACGCGCGGTACGGAAACCTACGTCAAGCATTTGCGGAATCAAGGGATTATCCGTTTTCAGCGATGCTTTTGCCTGAAACGGGAATCCCGTAAATACACTCTTGAAATCCTGTAAAGTCAAAGCCTCCGCTTCTGTCTTCACGGTCAAACGCACATAGCGAAAGGTTCGGTAAGTCATCGATTCAAACGTATGGTCTGCACCATCAGCGATCAAGCTATCTTTACGACCTAACCAATATTTGTTATCGATCTCATTCCGATTGCCTTTGTGATTGCCATTCTTCGTGGTCGTACTTAAAGCTTTCTTCTCGTAAAGTCCTTCGGCATAAGTCAACCCAATTTTGGCATCTTTCCCTCCGCTAAACTTTAATTGGGGATAAGCATTTGTTAAGACCCCTTGATCAATCCAAAGATCCACCGAAGAGTTTGCTGGCACCACAAGCAATTTCCCATGGATTAAGTCTCCCTCCCCTTTACGAATAGCCGCAAACCGTTGTTCCTTCATTTCCATCGATGGAATCGCTGATGGATACAACATCCAGCCACGCGCGTCGATGGACGCTCCTTTCGTCAAACCTGGACCTAACGATTTCGCACCGATAAAAGGCGACCAACCTTTACTATATTCTTGTAATTCCCCCGCACCTGCCACATAATAACCTGGGACGCGAACGGCCAATGGACTTACCCCTATATTCTTAGCCACTTCCCAGCGAACGTTGGTATTGAATGCGGCAAAAGCCTCCTCATCAGCCTGCAAAATAAATCCAGTCGCATAAGATATTTGAGCTTCCGACTTTCCTTTCCCCTCATTCCAAACCAAAGCCTCCACGGTATTTTCACCCGCCTTCAAATAGGGCGCAATGTCAAGCGTCTCAAAATTCCAAAAATACAAATCCCCTCGCGCCGGACCAGCAGAAACCCAGGTCCCATTCACATATAATTTATAGCGATTATCCCCCGAAACGTGAATGATACATTTGGATGGCTTCGCTAGCAACGGAACCTTGTGTTGAAAGCGATAAACTCCATAATCTTTCAACCCAACTAAGTTATACGCGTTCGCTGAATTTTCAGCATACGTAATCCAGGAAGCCTTCCACGGTTTATTCCAAAGTTCCGGCTTCAGATTTTGGGTATAGGCTGCAGGGCCTACAAGTAAAAGGAATAGGAGGATTTTTTTCATAGGTTTAGAATATATGCGTAAAAAAAGAGACGCGACAAGCGCGTCTCTCAAAATCTATTTCTTTTTCTTCGGTTGCGCCATATCCATATAGTCTACGACCAAACTACTCAAGGCTTTCACCCCCACTTGGAAATGGGCTTCATCTAAATGGAAGTCCGGTGTGTGGTGTCCGGCTACTTCGTCTGCTTTCTTGTTATCAGGTCTCGCTCCTAAAAAGAAGAAGAAGCCAGGCACTTTTTGTTGAAAGAAAGAGAAGTCTTCTGCACCCGTATGCGCAGCTACCACGCGAACGCGGTCTTTTCCATTCACCCCTTGTAAGGTAGGTAACATCTTTTCGACTAATCCTGGGTTGTTATAGGTCACAGGATAACCTGTGCCAATGGTCACATCCGCTTTTCCGCCTCCACTTTCCGCTATGTTCGTCGCGATATCCTTAATGCGTTGGTGTACTAATTCACGTTGTGCCACGCCGAACGTACGAATCGTACCGATCATATGAGAAGATTCGGGAATGATGTTTTGTCTAATTCCGCTGTGAATCGCGCCCACTGTTACGATGGCAGGATCCTCGGTAATATTCACAGAACGTGAAACGATGGTTTGCAATCCCATGACAATCTGCGATGAAATAACAATCGGGTCCACACCTGTCCAAGGACTAGCGCCATGCGCTTGTTTTCCTTTGACTTTGATATCCAATTGGTCTACGGCAGCCATCGTGGCACCTGGCTTGTATTCAATCACTCCATTATCAGATCCAGAGGCAATATGCAAGCCAAAAATCACATCCACTTTCGGGTTCTCTAATACTCCCTCTTTCACCATTAATTCGGCACCAGAAAGAATCATCTCCCCCTTATCATTGTAAACACCTTCTTCTGCAGGCTGGAAAATGAATTTCACCGTACCCGCTAAATTCGCTTTTTCAGAGGCCAAAATTTCCGCCACTGCCATCAAAATAGCTACATGAGAATCGTGACCACAAGCGTGCATCACGCCCGTTTTTTGGCCATTAAATTCAGCAGTCACTTTCGATTTAAAAGGCAAATCTCCACGCTCTGTTACGGGCAAACCATCCATATCGGCACGCAATGCCACTACCGGACCTGGCTTCCCACCTTTCAGGACTCCGACAACCCCGGTGTACCCTACTTTCTCCTGCACTTCTATACCGAGAGAACGTAAATGTGCGGCCACAATACCTGCAGTACGCACTTCTTGGTTACCTAGTTCAGGATGTTCGTGAAAATCCCGTCGCCAAGTAATGACCTTATCTTTCAAGGCGTCTGCTTTTTGAGCGATTGTGGGTTTTAAAGAAGACTGTGCGTCCGCTAAAAAGGGTGCGGCTAAGAGTAGTCCTAAGGCTAGTTTTTTCATTTGTGTTTTATTTATATCCCCATCCGCGCATGATCGCGATGTTTTCTTTCATGCAGTCTAAAGGTTTTAATCCTTGGTAAGCTTCTTGCTCGATAATAAAGTGTTTCGTTCCACCCTCCTTATCGCCTAATTTAACTAGGGCTTGGACGTCGATTTGGCCAGAACCTTTCCCTAAAACAGTCGATTCAAATTTCTCGTGGCCTGAAGGTGCAGGCACTTCGTCTTTCACGTGCATGGAAACGAAACGACCTGGAAATTTCTTCATCACTTCCGCTGGAATTCCACCACCATTAATCATATTACCTATGTCTAACTGTTGCGCAACAAGCGTAGGATCCGTGTTATTTAACATGATGTCATATAATAATTCTCCCTCTAATTTCTCTGAGAACTCAAAATCATGATTGTGGTAGCCGAATCGCATGCCCGATTTTTGGCATAATTCCCCTGACTTATTAAAGATATCCATGTACTTCAATAACAGGTTTTTATCCTTGCGAATCCCCATGTCAATCGACGGGCTAATCACTAGTTCCTGTCCCATTATCGCGGCATCTTCTACTGTATATTTCCAAAGATCCGTAAAGTCATTCTTCGCATCATCCCAATGTGGCTTGCCCATTACGGTGTGACCTGAGGGCATTTTGATCCCTAAATCATCCAGACGCTTTTTGAATTCTTTGGCTTCCCAACCATAAAATTTACGATTCACATAGTTTGCATGTTCCACATATTTATAGCCCATTTCTGCCAAAGCATTCAAGGTTCCTTGTGGATCTTTGCGCATGTCATCGCGCACCGAGTACAATTGTACTCCTACTAATTTCTTGTATTTAACCGCAGCTAAAGCCTGCAAAGCAGGGGAAGCAAAAGCGATAGCGCCTAGCCCCAAGGCCGAATTGCGCAAAAAGGAACGACGTGATGTATTCATGTTTAGATAGGTTTATTTAGTTCTCCAAGCTACAAATTCTATTTCTATTTTACAAAATTCACGTAACTTCGAAAGATGATGCAGCCTCTCGCAGAACGAATGCGCCCCACTACCCTGGATGAATACATCGGCCAAGAAAAGGTCGTGGGTCCGAATGCGCCTTTGCGAAAAGCGATTGAGGCGGGACATTTGCCGTCTTGCATCCTTTGGGGGCCTCCTGGCGTGGGAAAAACGACGCTAGCCACTTTATTATCTGGCGCCTTGAAGCGAACCATATATTCGCTTTCTGCGGTTCAATCAGGGGTAAAAGAAGTGCGGGAGACGTTAGAACTAGCGAAGAAGAACCGGATGTTCGAAGCACAATCGCCTATCCTATTCATCGATGAGATTCACCGTTTTTCGAAATCCCAGCAGGATTCCCTATTAAATGCGGTGGAGAAAGGGATCGTCACCTTAGTAGGCGCGACCACAGAAAATCCCTCGTTCGAAGTTATTTCGGCCCTTTTATCACGTTGCCAAGTCTATGTATTGGAATCGCTTTCGAATGAGCATCTAAATCAAATGCTACAAAAAGCGATCGCCACAGATTCGCTTTTCAAGGATAAAAAAATTACCCTAACGGAGACTGATGCTTTATTCCATTTTTCAGGTGGTGACGGTCGAAAATTATTGAATCTTTTCGAGCTATTAATTACTACCGAGGGCGGAAATGAGCTAGAAGTAACGAATGCCTTAGTCACCGAACGATTGCAGAAAAACCTAGCTCAATACGACAAAGATGGCGAGCAACATTACGATATCATTTCGGCGTTTATCAAATCGATCCGCGGATCTGATCCAGATGCGGCAGTCTATTGGTTAGCTCGGATGTTAGTGGGGGGAGAATCCTTGGAATTTATTGGAAGACGTTTGTTGATTTTGGCCTCTGAAGATATTGGATTAGCGAATCCCAATGCGCTTTTATTAGCCCAATCTTGTTTCGATTCCATTCGAGTGATCGGTCATCCGGAATCGAGAATTATTTTATCCCAGACGGTTATCTATTTAGCCACTTCGCCCAAAAGCAATTCCGCCTACAACGCCATCAACAAAGCCATGGCCTATGTGGAACAGACAGGCGATTTGCCCGTGCCATTGCATTTACGCAATGCGCCTACGCGGATGATGAAAGATTTGAATTACGGAGCTGATTATAAATACCCGCACGATTTTCCGGGCAATTGGGTGGAGCAGAATTACTTTCCTGAGGTTCCTTCGAGACCGGTCTTTTACAAACCGTCTGAACAAGACAAAATTAATCGTGGCACTCCATCAAAATAAGCGCCCCGCTTTCGTACGAAATTTTCACGATTCCATCCTCACGTGCCTCATTGCTCGAACTCGTCTGAGTTCCTAGGCGCAACTCAGGGTGGTTTAAATCGTAGACTAAACCGGATGATTTTACTTGAAATGCTTCACCATAAGGCATGAGTGACAACGGAGTTCCTGCTGGATACCACTTTTCAAACGTAGGAGGTAATAAATAAGACGTTGAATAATCGTCAAAGAACACAATCTTCAATTTTCGGCCATAGCGCACTAGCGAATGAAAATTATTCAGCGTGTGATCCATCCGTTTTCCAGACGCCCAAACGACATTGACAGCCGGATAACCTTCCTCCCGTAAATATTCAAAGGCCTTTTCTAAATCGGTCAAATTTTGGTCCGGCGTATGTACCTTTTTCAAGGGATAATCGTTGTAATCAGCTGCCTGCGCGTGATCAAAGTCGCCTAACCAGACATCCACTTTGATGCCTAATGAGATGACTCTTTCCAAAGCCCCATCCAGCACCACCACCGTCGGTGACCATTCCAATAATTGTTCCACCAAATCCAAGGAGCAAGCCTCTCCATTCGCGATAATCAGCGCGGGTTCTTGTTTGTCTCGGATGATGTGGTGAGAAGACATATTAGGCTTTAAAATCGGACTTGCCGCCGGATTTGGAGATCAGTTTAGTTTCTTTAATGACGATACCTTTGGAAACCGACTTACACATATCGTATACCGTTAAGGCCGCGACAGAGGCTCCTACCAGGGCTTCCATTTCCACTCCAGTTTTGGCCTCCAAACGACAGATACAGGTAATTACAATCTGATCCGCTAACACTTCCGTCTCAAACTTGCACGAATCCAAACCCAAGGGATGACATAAGGGGATCAAATCAGACGTCTTTTTTGCTGCCATCGTACCGGCAATCACTGCGGTTTGAAGAATGCTACCTTTCTTGTTTTGCCAACCGGCTGCCTCAAAATGTTGCACAATTTCCGCTCCTAAAAATACGATGGATTGGGCTTTCGCTTCCCGAACCGTTTCATTTTTCGAACTCACATCCACCATTCCTGGGGTGCCATCCGATTGCAGGTGAGAAAAGTCAATTGACATAGCTGATTTGAAATTTAGAAGACAAAAATACAGGAGAATTAGCAAAAAATAGCGAAATTTAACAATTACGTAAAACAACAAACATGATCAGCCCTTTAGAAGCCATTGAACTCCTTAAAAACATCACCATTCCATTTCGCACGGAAAAATTACCTTTGGCGAAAACCTTAGGGATGAATATCGCCGAAAAAATTGTGGCAGATCGTGACTTCCCTCCTTTTGACCGGGCCATGATGGACGGCATTGCGGTGAAGGATATCACCGCACCTACGTGGAAGATTGAGGGCATGTTATTTGCAGGAGAACCGGTGAAAGCGATTAAAAAGATGGATGGTTCTTTGGAAATCATGACAGGCGCTACGGCCCCGCGTGGTACGGAAGCCATCATTAAAATCGAGGATCTAAGTATCGAGAAAAAAATTGCGACTTATATAGGTAAAACACCATTAGAAAAAGGCCAATTCATTCACCTGCAAGGTGCGGATGCACCAGCTGGTTCCGTTTTAGTGAAGAAAAGAACGAAGATTGGGCCAGTGGAAATTGCGATCGCAGCGACTGTGGGTAAAGCCCATATTGAAGTAGAATCGAAGCCTCACGTACACATTTTCTCTACTGGAGACGAAATTGTAGGCTTACACGAGACACCGAAAGATCACCAGATTCGCAGTTCGAACGTGATGATGTTGAAGTCGGTATTATTGTCCAAAGGTTTCAAAGCAAACTCTAGTCACCTACCTGATTCTGCGGAGAAAATCAAAGCTAACATCGATAAGGTGTTGGAATCAAATGACATCATCTTGCTTTCCGGCGGAGTTTCAGCGGGCAAAAAGGATTTAATTCCGGTTGTTTTAGCAGAGGCTGGATTCGAAACCGTCTTTCATAAAATTACTCAAAAACCCGGCAAGCCGATGCTTGTCGCTACTCGTTCCGATGGAAAAGTAGTTTTCGCTTTCCCTGGAAATCCGATCTCGACGTTGACTTGTTTCTGGGTCTATTTCCTTCCATGGGTATCTGGCGAATGGGTGGAATACAATGTGAAAGAAATCAAATTCTTACCTAAACCCTCCGCGGAATTAGATCAATGGATCCCGGTAGAGAATGGAGAAGTGTTAGCGCACAATGGCTCAGGAGACTTGATTAGTTGGTCTCGTGCCGATGGATTGGTTTGGCAAAAAGCGGGTGATAAAGCGAAGAAATTGCCCTATATTCCACTCAAATAAGCCCGTATGGAACTGAAACTACATACTTTCGATTTGCCTCTAAAGCACACGTTCACGATTACGCATGAATCGCGTGACGTGCAACCCACCCTGATAGTGGAGCTGAGCTGGCATGGAAAAAGTGGTTTTGGGGAAGCGACCGAGACACCCTATTACGGGGTGACGATGGCGAAAATGAAATCGCAAATCGAGTCAATTATCGATTTATTGCCGCACGATATATTACCACATCCGAGTGATTTTTGGGCGATGATGTCCAAAACCCTATTAGACGAACACCCTTTCGCGCTTTGTGCGCTGGACGTAGCCTATTGGGACCTGTGGGGAAAGACGCATAACAAACCGCTCTATGAGATTTGGGACTTAGACATCTCCAATAATCCTATCACGGATTACACGATCGGGATCGATACGGTAGAGAAGATGGTGGCCAAAATGCAGGAGACTCCCTTTCCCCTGTATAAAATAAAACTGGGAACCGACGAAGATTTAGAAATCGTGGAAGCCTTACGAAGAGAAACAGATGCTATTTTCCGCGTCGATGCCAATACCGCTTGGACACCCGAACAAACCATTTATTTCGCCCCAGAATTAGCAAAACTAGGGGTAGAATTCATCGAACAACCCTTGAAAGCGGATAATTGGGAGGGCATGAAGCGCGTTTTCAAGGAATCTACCTTGCCCATTATTGCCGATGAAAGCTGTATTCTAGAGTCGGATGTAGAGAAATGTGCAGGTTATTTCCATGGCATCAATATCAAATTAATGAAATGCGGTGGCATAACGCCTGCCCTGCGCATGATCAAAAAAGCCAGAAGCCTAGGACTAAAAGTCATGGTGGGCTGTATGACGGAATCGACCATCGGTTGCTCCGCCATCGCGCAACTACTTCCCTTACTCGATTACGTTGATATGGACGGCTGCTTATTAGTGGATGACCAAATTTCGACCGGTATTACCATCGACTACGGCGTGGTTTCATATGCTACTTTACCTGGTACTGGAGCTTCTTTACTATGAGTTACTCGTTTACAGAAAATCACATTCCGGGCCGAAAAATTACCTTTGAAGGTGCAGAATACCTCTGGTTAGGAGGCACGAATTACCTGAACATTGGTTCTCATCCGACCTTTCAAGAGGCCTTAGCAGAAGGAATTGAACAGTATTCCCAAAACTTTGGCAGCTCCCGTCGCAACAATTTACAATTTTCAATTTGGGAAGATTTTGAACGTGCACTAGCCGATTATTTTCAAGTAGAAGCCGCAGCCCTCTGTTCTTCCGGCCTAGCTGCCGCCCAAATCGCGATCCAATACGCCCAACAAAAAGGCTTAACCCTAAACCTAGCACCTCAGGCACACCCTGCCTTGTGGCGCCATCCATACATTCCCTTCACTGGAAGCTATAAAGATTGGATCTCAAGCCATCAAAAAGGCCAAATACTCGCCACTGACGGTATCGGATCGCCCTGGATCAACAGCTTTGATTTCTCTTTTGCCACCACCGTGGACCCTAGTAATTATTTGATCGTAGACGAGTCCCATCGTGCTGGAATTCAGGATATTCACATTCCTTTTGCTGGACATCTTTTGCAAACCGTTTCGCTCTCTAAAGCCTTCGGATTACCCGCTGGTGTCATTTTAGGTGCAGCTGCAGACATAGAAGAGATTAAAAAGGATTCCTTTTGGGTGGGTTCATCGCCCCCTAATCCCGCCTTTTGTTATGCTGGGTTGCAATCGATGAAGGCTTATCAGGAGCAAAGCCTGAAAAGCAAGGCATTAGCAGATCGATTCGCAGACAATCTCAAGGGATTTAATGCTCCTGTGACCTATGAACCGGGTTATCCCGCATTCTGTTCCAAAGCTCCAGGCTTATTCGAACACCTAAAATCCGCTGGTATTTTAGTAAATCATTTTGCCTATCCAGACATCACGGCGCCTCCCGTTTGCCGTGCCATCTTACCTGCCTGCCTTACATTAGCAGATATGGATACCATCACAGAAGCCATCAAAAGCTATGCGTAGAATTCTATTTTTCCTATTAATCACCGAGATGATCAGCATGAGTACATTCGCTCAAAAACCCGCCAAGATCCTGGAGCAATTATTGCTATCTAACCCTGATAAATTCAAGAAACTAACGGATAACCCGGAAAAATACCGCCTCCAAATCCTTTACACGCAAATAGATCGCGATGCGAAAAACAAGCCTACGCTGACCACCTATTCCTACCGCTCAGATTCGAATGAATATTTCTATCCAGCAAGTACCGTAAAATTAGCGGCGAGTGTTTTGGCCTTAGAAAAATTGAATACTTTAAAAATTGATAAATCAACCACCTTTCAAACCCTAAAAAACCGACCATCTCAGCTCGAAATCAAGACTGATTCCACCACAAAATCAGGCTTGCCTAGCGTGGAGCACTATATTAAAAAGATTTTATTAGTCTCCGATAATGAGGCATACAATCGCCTCTATGAATTTTTAGGACAACGCCCGTTCAACGAAACGATGCTTTCTAAGGGATTTAAAGGTGTTAGACTTACCCACCGTTTACAAACTCCTCTGCCTCGCTTAGAGAATCAATACACCAATCCTATTCGATTCATATCCAATGGCAAAGTCGTTCTGGACCAAGCTGAAGCCTTTAACAAAAAACCCTATAGCGCGGCAGCTCCTATTTTAATAGGAAAAGGAACCAGGAATGATGCGGGTGTGGTGGAAGACAAACCATTAGACTTTAGTTTAAAAAATGCCTATCCATTGCAGGCACAACATGATTTCCTCAAAAGATTAATGTTGCCTGATGCCTTCCCAGCAAAAGATCGATTCCAGCTGTCTAAAGAGGATTATGGGTTTCTGTACCGCTATATGTCCATGTATCCGACTGAATCGAAAGATCCTATTTACACGGAGGAGTTCGCGACTTATTGCAAGTTCTTTTATTACGGATCAGAGAAAAATGCCTCTTTGAATCCATCAATTCGCATTTTCAACAAGGTGGGCGATGCCTACGGATTCTTACTTGACAACGCCTATGTGGTGGATTTTGATAAGAAAGTCGAATTTATGGTAACCGCGGTTTTACTTTGTAATGAGGATGAGATCTTCAATGATGAGCAATACGATTATGATACCATCGGATTTCCCTTCTATAAAAACCTAGGTCAAGTCATTTACGATTACGAGGTAAAACGCCCTAAAAAACAGCTGCCTAATTTAGATCACCTGCGATTCGACTACTCGAATTAAGCCTTTCTTTTATCGTACAAAAGAACTCCGATACCAAACAGGACAGCCGGAATGGAAAGGATTTGGCCCATATTTAGGGTCAAACTATTTTCGAATGAACTCTGATTCTCCTTTAAAAATTCATAAAAGAAGCGGAGCGTGAAAACGAAAATCATAAAAATACCCGTCAATAAACCCGCCGGTGTCTTTTCTTTTTTCAGATTCCACAAATACAACAGTATAAAAAATAAAAGTAGACATGATAATGCCTCATACAATTGAGAGGGATGGCGAGGCACCACAAAGGCAGCTAAGCCACTCGGATTGAACTCATAATCACGTAAAAACTTGAATCCCCAAGGTAAATCAGTCGGTTTCCCAATGATCTCCGAATTCATCAAATTCCCGAAACGGATAAAGAAACCAGCTAACGCCGCTGCAATAACCATTCGATCCGTTACATAGAGATAAGATTGATCTTTGTGTTTTTTAGTATACAGATAATACGCTACAAATAGGCCAATTGCCGCGCCATGAGAGGCTAAACCGGAAAAGGGAGGTGTGATCATTTGAATAAAAAAACGAACGGGATCCGCAAATAACAAGGGGAATTCATAGAAAAAATAATGCCCCATTCGAGCTCCTGCCACTGTTCCTATCATCGTATACAACAAGAGTTGATCCGCTTGTTCGACAGGTCTACCCTCTTTTTTGAATAGATAGCTTACGACCTGAAATCCGGCCAAAAAAGCTAAAGCAAAACACAAGCCATACCAACGGATAGGAAATCCTAAAAGGGTGATAATAGTCGGATCAGCGTTCCACTCAATAAATAATAAGCTCATAGTATTCTAGTCTTTCGACCAAAATTAAACATTATTTCTTTGAGTTCTTTACAAAAACTTGGATAGTCTTTTTAATAAACTTCGCGGGATATAAGCGATGAGGAAAGCCTAAAGACATGGCTTGGAAACTGCAAAAAACGA
Source organism: Aquirufa antheringensis (assembly GCF_023921165.1). Classification (NCBI taxonomy): domain Bacteria; kingdom Pseudomonadati; phylum Bacteroidota; class Cytophagia; order Cytophagales; family Flectobacillaceae; genus Aquirufa; species Aquirufa antheringensis. The sequence goes on along the minus strand of NZ_CP049835.1, from coordinate 1,856,504 downwards.
GTAAAAGTAGAAGCTGGCGACGTTTTTTCATGGTTAACATTTGAATCTAATACAAAGATAGAAAACAAAAGGTACTTTGCAATACAAGGTACTATAAATTATCAATTAACTGATAATTGCTCTTATAGATGCGTTAGTCTACTAAAAGGTTGCATATTCAAGCCTTTTTTATGTTCTTAGAGTATGCAAAACATTGAACCTTCCTTCCAATGGGAATCTCTTTATGTCGCAGCACGCGATAAAAAGTCCCCCTTCTTTGGCAGACATTATTCTGAGACGACTTACGAAAATGATATTTACGGTTATTATATTCATCCACTTTGGGATGATATAGGCTCTGAAACGCTCTTTTGCAAGATTCTATTTACGGACTATGCGGCGAAATACACAATTATTGAATTGTTTGGAGAATGGAATGATACGCTACATAATGATGTGATGCATTTGAAGCGAACGGTGGTGGATCATCTCGTCGATGCGGGAATAAAGCACTTCATTTTAGTGGGGGAAAATGTGTTGAATTTTCACGGCTCTTTTGAGGATGATTATTATGCAGAATGGTTTGAGGATGTGGAAGATGGCTGGATTGCGGCGATGCATTTTGCGCCTTTTGTAGAGGAAGAGTGGGCCAAATACAAGATTGATTACTACCTGAATTTTGGCGGAAACCTCCAAATTCCGAACTGGAGAACGCTTAAACCGGAGATGATCTTTTTTATGATCGACAAACTACTAAAAAGACGATTAAATCCGTAAATTCGCACAAACCTATTATACCTTATGAAAAAATTATTCCTTTTGACCTTGCTGTGTGCAGGTCTATTCTCTTTTGCTGTTAACGCTAAAAAAACAGACACCCGTTATTTCGAAATGCGCATCTACTATTGCCATCCGGGCAGATTAGACGCTTTAATCCAACGATTTACGAATCATACTACGAAAATTTTCGAAAAACATGGTATGACGAATGTGGGCTATTGGATCCCTTCCAACAATACAGAAAATGCCCTTTATTATATTTTAGCCTATCCATCTCAAGCAGCTAGAGATTCCTCTTGGAAGCATTTTGGCAGTGATCCTGAATGGAGGACTGTTTCGAAAAAATCAGAGGAAACAGGCAAAATAGTCGCTAAAGTAACGAGTGTTTTTATGAACGCAACAGATTTTAGTCCTAAAATCAAACCTTCCGGTGGTCCCGTAGATCAGGTATTTGAGTTACGTACCTACACTCAATTACCAGGCAGAAATCCAGCCATCTTAGCGCGATTCAGAGATCATACGATGAAAATTTTCAAATCGCATGACATTAAGAATATCGCGTACTTTACGACCATCGAAAAAGATCCAACTGTGCAAAGCAAATTAGTTTACCTTGTCGCGCATCCATCAGAAGAGGCTGCGAAAGCGAATTGGGGGGCATTTGTAAATGATCCTAAATGGAAACAAGTATCCACAGACTCTGAAAAAGACGGCAAGATTATTGAAAAAATCGAGTCGATCTTTATGACCCCTACTACCTTCTCTACTATTCGTTAAGAAAATGAAAATCGTTAAAAAAGCACCGCTCCTATTTCTAGGTGGGATGATTAGCCTTGTTAGCTTAGGCATCCCTAAAATGGTTCAGCTGAAAAAAAACACTGCTGATTCCGTTCAAACAAAGGTATCTACGCTACAAGTACCAGAAGGCCTAGAGGTAAAGCCCTTTGCGGCAGAACCGATGCTGATCAATCCTACGAACATCGATGTGGATTCGAAAGGTCGGGTTTGGGTGTTAGAGGCTTATAACTACCGACCGGGAATTAACGGTAATCCCACGAATCCACAAGGGGATCGCATCGTGATTTTAGAGGATACGAATGGGGATGGACAGGCAGATAGTCGGAAAGTATTTTACCAATCGCCTGAGCTCAACGCTCCTTTAGGGATCGCGGTCTTGGATTCCATGGTCATCGTGTCGCAGAGTCCTTACATCTGGAAAATGTTTGATGATAACCGAGATGGCAAGGCGGATCGCAAGGAAGTCCTTTTCTCCGGCATTGGGGGGGATCAGCACGATCACGGGGCGCACGCGTTTACGTTTGGGCCCGATGGGAAATTGTATTTTAATCTAGGAAATGAGGGAAAGCAATTGTTGGATGCCAAAGGTAATCCGGTCTTGGATCAAGATGGAGATCCGATTGGACCCAAGAAATACCGCCAAGGAATGGTTTTCCGTTGCAATTTAGATGGTAGCCAAGTCGAGGTATTGGGACATAATTTTAGAAATAATTACGAAGTGGCAGTGGATTCCTATGGGGCTCTTTGGCAATCAGATAATGATGACGATGGAAACAAAGGAGTTCGGATAAATGCCGTCTTTGAGCACGGAAACTACGGTTATGTGGATGAAATGACTGGAGAAGGTTGGTATGTTAACCGGACTAACATTGAAAAAGAAATTCCTTTGCGTCACTGGCATTTGAATGATCCAGGGGTGGTACCTAATTTACTGCAAACGGGCGCTGGATCTCCTACGGGAATGATCATTTATGAGGGTAATTTATTGCCTTCTATCTTCCAAAATCAAATGATTCACACGGATGCGGGTCCTAATGTGGTTCGCTCCTATGCTACTACCCCTTGGGGAGCTGGATACGAGGCACGAATTAATAACCTCATAACATCTAAAGATCAATGGTTTAGACCTGCGGATGTGGCGGCTGCTCCGGATGGATCTCTTTTCGTCGCTGACTGGTACGATCCGGGTGTAGGTGGACATCAGGCGGGTGATCAGGCCAAAGGTCGTATCTACCGTATTGCCCCCAAAGGACACGCCTATCATAAAACAAACTTTGATTTAAGTACACCAGAATCAGCTTTCAAAGCACTGGAGAACCCCAACTTAGAAATCCGCTTTCTAGCCTTTCAGGCTTTGAAAAAAATGGGAACTAAGGCTGAATCCGTGTTGGAAAATGAATTTAATACGAATGAAAATCCCCGGTTTAGAGCCAGAGCATTTTGGGTTTTAAATCAAGGATCACGTTCGAATGAATTTATCCTAAAAGCGTTCGATCAATCGAATCCAAACCTGAAAGCGATGGCGATTCGAGCAGCAAAGCAGAAACCTTACACGGAATGGTCTACTCTAGCGGCAAAAGCGGCAAAAGATCAACACGCGTCTGTTAGACGCGAATTAGCGATCGCCTTGCGCCATCTTTCTGGAGAGGAAGTGAATCAATTATGGGCGAGTCTAGCGATGCGCCATAACGGAACAGATCGATGGTATCTAGAGGCTTTGGGAATTGGAGCGGATGGTAACTGGGACGAGCGTTTTGCAGCCTATGCAGCATTAAAACCAGAAAATTCGAAGGGATATTCGGATGTCGTTTGGCGAGCAAGAACGGAGAAAGCATTACCTGCATTAATCGAATTGATTGGAAACACAAAGTCGCTAGCCTATTTCCGAGCCTTGGATTTCATGCCAGGAGAACAAAAATCAGAGGCATTATTCGCGCTGATCAACGGTAAGTTTGCCACGGATGTTTCTGCTCAACTAGAGGCTGTTCGCCACATGAAACCGGCTTACATCGCCTCACATCCAGAGGTCAAAGTCGTGCTCTCCGCCTTGTTAAAGCAAATCTCAGGGAAGCAATACCTCGAATTAGTGGATTATTACCAATTAAAAGAGGAAAGTCCACGCGTGTTAGGGATGATTTTAGCTGGGAAGGAATCTTCTAAAGCGGGGCAAGTAGTGTATAATTTGCCTGGAGGTGCTGCATTAATCCGCTCGAAATTCTTCACGGGTAAAGAAGCGGAACAACTAGCATTAATTGAGATGTTGCGCTGGCAGGGGAAAACAGAATCTGCGCAATTATTGTATGAGGCCACAGCCAATCCTAAATTGAGTAAAGCAGTCCAAATGCAGGCCGCACGCGTAATTGGTAATGCTTATCCAACGGAAGAATTTGTCTTAGACTTATTAGAGAAGAAGAAAATCGCTACCGCTTATGTCCCTTTGGTAGTGGAAAGTCTCCAAAAGGCGTGGAGAAAGTCCATTCGAATGAAAGCAAATAGTTATTTAGCCAAACATCAAACTGAAACCAAAAAGGCCCATCCAGTGATGGCTGAATTAATCAACATGTCAGGAGATGCAGTGAAGGGAAAAGTCGTCTTCACGAATTCGTGTACGATGTGCCACCTGGTGAATAATGAAGGCATTGATTTTGGTCCTAAATTGAGTGAAATAGGCACGAAATTATCAAAAGAAGGAATGTATATGTCCATTTTACACCCGAATGCGGGGATTGGTTTTGGCTATGAAACCTTTGAAGTAAAGACAAAATCCGGAGATACGTATCAAGGAATTATTGTCTCTAAGAACGAAACGGATATCGTGTTGCGCATTCCAGGTGGAATCGTTAAAAGTTTTAAAACATCTGCGCTAAAATCCTACAAACAACTACCGGAGTCCTTGATGCCAGAAGGTTTAGCCGATGGAATGAGTACGCCAGAACTAGTTGACCTTATCGAATATTTATCCACTTTAAAGAAGAAATAAGATGAATCGCCGTGATTTCGCCTCCCTCCTAGGAGCAAGTTTATTGATCCCGTCTTTCTCCAAAGGCTCCGCAATTGTACGCGAAAAACAATTTGAGCTAAACTATGCGCCGCATTTTGGGATGTTTAAAAACCATGCTGGGGCTTCTGAACTGGATCAACTTCAGTATATGTATGACCAAGGGTTCACGGCTTTAGAGGACAACGAACTAATGGAGAGACCGGTGGCTTTACAAGAGAAAATCGGGGAGAAATTAGCCAAGCTCAACATGAAAATGGGCGTTTTTGTGATCAAATTCGATGGTTTTTTCGATAAGCAAACCATGACTACCGGGAAAAAGGAATGGACCGATTTATTCCTAGCTTCCTGTCGAAAAGCAGTGGAAACTTCCAAGCGAGTGGATGCGAAATGGGCAACGGTGGTTCCTGGTAATTTCACGCGAAATCTTCCTATCGGAATTCAAACAGGGCACGTGATCGACAACCTAAAACGCGCGGTTGAAATTTTAGAACCCGCGGGATTAACGATGGTTTTAGAGCCCTTAAGCGACAATTCAGACTTATTCTTACGCTATTCAGACCAAACCTATAGCATTTGTCGCGCGGTGGCCTCCCCTTCCTGCAAGATTCTTTTCGATATGTACCACATGCAACGCAATGAGGGAAATCTGATCGCGAATATGGACAAATGCTGGGACGAAATTGCTTATCTACAAATAGGGGATAATCCAGGTCGTAAAGAACCTACAACGGGTGAGGTGAATTACCAAACTATTTTCAGACACTTAAAACAAAAAGGTTTTTCCGGCGTTTTGGGGATGGAACACGGAAATTCAAAGCCTGGTAAAGAAGGAGAAATCGCATTAATCGAAGCCTACCGCAAATCCGACGCCTAATATTTGCATTTCTGAATTTTAATTTAGACATTCGCTTAATTATCTAATTAAGATGGACACAAAATTCAAAGCAATCAACGATCCTACCCGGAGAGAGATCTTGCAATTCTTAGTCAATGGCCCTCAAAACGCCGGACAGATTGCTAGCCAGTTTGATATGAGTAAACCGAGTATTTCGCATCATTTGGATCTATTAAAACAGGCCAAACTGATTCAAGCGGATAAAAAGGGGCAATTCATCGAATACAAGCTAGACAAAACTGGATTTGAAGTCATTCACGCCTGGTTCAAAACATTCTCTACTTACTTTGAATTCCCTAAGCCTAAAATTAGAATCGAAATATAATCTGTTTTACTATGTCTCTTCACCTGCCCAGCACTTTTCAATTTATACAGTCTCATCTACCCGCAAACACCAAAGGACTTGGAATCACTACGCTTTCGAAGCGTAATTTCTTCCAATCGATCGGCGATTTTTTCGCGGAGAAATCAGGTAAAAAACGTGTTTCGTATGTAGCCGTGGGAGATGACTTTATCACGCAATTGCATTTCCAAGGAGAAGATTTAATTGCAGAGAAAACGATCCATTTAGCTCAATTAGATCATTTTTATGTGTCAGAAGGCCAAACACCCGATGGCATCATCCACCACTTGTCTTGTGATGCGACGGTGATTATTTCTGCGAAGAAAATGGAAGATTACCACATTAAAATACTTCCATGCCTGTTAGGAGAAAATGCGAGTAATGTGCAAGCGATTCAAAGCATTCAGTGGGCACAAGAGTCGAAGAAGGCTTTGACCGAGATCTTGAAAGGCTGGCCAGAACAAATAGCAAAGAACAAAGCAAAAATAGCAAACGAGAACGCTTAATTATTCGGAGACTTTTTCGTCGACTTTCAAGTCAAAAAGCTCTTTAGAGGTGATAGCCACTAGGCTGACGAGCACCATCGTCACGCCCGCTCCTATCAAAACGGAAGGAACGGTCCCAAAAACCTTAGCGGCCACACCTGACTCAAAAGCCCCCATTTCATTCGAAGTGCTGACAAAAACGCCATTCACGGAGGATACACGACCCCTCATTTCGTCAGGAGTATAGAAGCGTAAGACGGTTTGGCGGATGACCACAGAGATCGAATCAAAAGCTCCTGTAAAGAACAGCGCCGTCACCGAAAGCCAAAAATTAGTCGATAAACCGAAAACGAAGGTGGCTAGGCCAAAACCGGCAATGGCTAAAATCAAGTTTCGCCAAGCATGTTTCAAAGGCGGGAAATAGACTAATGTAACCATCGTCACCACAGCTCCTATGGAAGGTGCCGCGCGTAAAATTCCTAAACCCTCCGCTCCTACTTTCAAAATATCTTCAGCGAAAATGGGCAAAATAGCGATTACTCCACCGAAAAGAACCGAAAACAAATCTAGCGAAATCGAATAGAGGATGATTTTGGTTTTAAATACATACGCAATTCCTTCCCGCAAACTGTGCCAAATGGATTCGTGGTGAACCGTTTTCACCGGAACTGGCCGATTATCAATTTGGAAAATACAAAACATCACTCCCAGTAATAAGGCAATTACCGTCACTAAAGAACCCGATAATCCGGCGTATGCATATAAAAAGCCTGCCACACCAGGACCTAAAATAGAGCCTAACTGCCAGAACGAACTATTCCAGGTGGCGGCATTGGCAAATACTTCTTTGGGTACTAAAAAAGGGTTAAGTGAAGAGGCGGCGGGGCTGAAAAAACCTTTGGAAAGACCAATGATAAAAATAACCGCGTAGATGGAATAGATATGGAAATCTTGATCAGCAGATTGTAATTGCGTACTCGAATATAAGAGGAAGACTGAGGCTGCAATAATCAAGGAAAGCGTCACCTGCATAATCGTTTTCTTATCCCGATTATCCGCAAAGTGACCACCAAAAAGCACCAAGGACATAAAAGGTACCGCTTCTGCCAAGCCAATCAAACCTAAAGCCAGTGGATTATGCGTAATCTTATAAATCTCATAGGCCAAAACCACCTCCTGTATCAACAAGGCAATCGTAAAAAGGGTATTACCGGTCACATAAGCCCTGAATTCAGGAAATTGCAAGGCTTTGTACGCGTCTTTATGTTGAAAAAATCCCATGTAAAAAGTAGATAAGTGGACTCCAAAAGGCTACATCTCCCCAAAAGCGTTTTGCTTCAGAGAAAGCCGTACGAGATAATACATACGTTATGCCAAATGTAACCAAAAAAGGCAAGACGATGAAGATTTCCTGTGTGGTAGCATAGATTCCACTGATAAGTCCGATAAGAATCCATTCCGTTTTTTTCAACCTAGCGGAGTAAAAGTCCCTTGGGGATTCCATTAAAGTAAAATAACAAAGATTTTGATAGGCTAGCGCCATCAAAGGCAACAGAAGTATCAAGGACCTGGGCTCCCTTACCCAGATCACTAATCCCACCCCTAAGCCATACAATACCGACGTAAACAACTCCTTTTCCAGTCTCAGCCAGCCCTTATGCCAGGCAAAACCATATACCATAACGAGAAACAGCAATACAAATCCAGCCAGCAAAACTTCCAACCGCTGAAAGGGCAAAAGACAGGCAATGGCAACACCTAAAAGGCCAATAATTACTCTATAGAATTTGCGATCCTGGACATGAAATTCATGACGTTCATCTTGAACGGGCTGAAAGATAATGTCTACTTGGCGATCGACTAAATACAAAAACCAAACAACTAAGGCGAACAAGCTGACTTCAACAACAGGGGGAAGGGAATGAAAATACACTTCAAATAGAAAGCATTGGTACAAAATCGCACCCAGCACCACCTCTAAAGACAAGTATTTAATAAATCGCATCTTTCGATTGAATAACTTGAACTTCCATTCCTACCTGAATTTTCCCTACAGACATGGGGACAAATTGCTGCCCAAAATAGACTTTGTGATTTAGCGTCCTGAACAAAGCCAAGGCCTTTAGCGTCTTTTTATCTGACTCCCCTGTCGATGGATCCACGTTTACGAGGGGACAACGGGCACAAGGTTTGGCACCTGAAAGAGAGACCTCTCCTATCTTTAATTCAGCCCAAGTATCCTCGGCAAAAGACTCCAGCGATGAAACAATAATATTCGGCCTAAAACGCAACTGATCTATGGGTTCCTCTAAACGCTCTTGCAAAGCAGCATAGGATCCAGAACTGACTAAAAGCAGCGGCAAAGAATCCGCAAAAGAAGTAGTTGTGGCTAATTCTGTCTGGTATTTCACTTTCATCAACCGAGGTTGTTCCGGTGTAATCCGAACTAATTTCACCTCTTCAGACAAGGCAGCAGAAAACCATTCAGACCAGCCCTCCAGCACCTCACGTGCAAGCAATTGATCCTCCCAAATTTCGACGGGAATCCAAGAACCTAAGGCAGGTTCCCAGGACAATTCTTTCACTAATCCCGTCACAGCATCTTTCACCGTAAAACCGCCAGCCGTTTCAGATAAAACGAAACGAGTCAATGCTGGACGAGTCCTTTGGGTAATAAACATCCCCTTCGAATCAACTAACATAAAGCGACGATCGCCGCGCAAACCCTCTTTTTCCAGGATAGATTCGCGGAGAGAAACGGCGCCTAGCGATTTAATGGGGTAGATATAGAGATGCGTTACCATGAAACAAATGTAAACTTTTCTTGACAAAAAGCCTTATGGGTACTTGTAGGCTTTGGCCTTCCTATTGTGACTTGATTTTGTTAAGTTTGTTCTATTGATTGTTTGTAACCTATACCTATGAAACTATTTCGCCTAGCCTTAATCGCTTTTTTGTCACCTATTGCGGCTCAAGCACAACACTTGTTGACATTAGAAGACGCCATTCAACAAGGCATCACGAAGCAATATTCGATTCAGATTTCTAGACAAAGAGAACGAATCGCAGCGAATGAAAATAGCTTAGGTAATGCAGGCTTCCTTCCTACCATCACAGGAACCGCGAATAAAAATTACACTATTTCTGGGATTGACCAGTCCTTTTTTGGAGGCCTACGCCCCCCTTTAGTGCAATCTGGAGTCAACTCTAATTCCGGAAACGTGGGTATGGCGATGGCCTGGACACTCTATGATGGAAAAGGGATGTTCGTCTTGCGTGACCGCTATAAAGAATTACAAAACTTAGGGGCGAAACAAACGGAGTCGTCGATTGAGAACTTGATTGCCTTGATCTCCTCTACTTATTACGATATTATACGCCAAAACCTGCGTGTCAATAACTTCAAAAAAGGGCTAGAAATTTCCAATGACCGCCTCAAATTAGCGAAAGATCGCTTCGAAGTGGGACAAGGATCTAAAGTGGATTATTATTCTGCGCAGGTCGATTATAATGAAGACAAAGCACTTTTAATCGCTCAAGAGCAATCGTATACTAACACGAAAATAGGTTTCAACGCGCTATTAGTCAAAGATTTTAAGGCTGATTTCCAAATCGTTAACACCATTGACTTACTGCCTAAACTAAAAATGAGCGAGCTAAAAATGAGCGCCTTGTCCCAAAATCCTACCTTGATCGGGGCGATTTTGAGTAAAAAAATCAGCGATCTAGATACGAAGAATTTACAGAGCCAGCAAAAGCCTCAAATTGATTTAGTAGCCGGTTATGCGTTAAGTAATGTAGCGAATGGAGCGGGTTTTGGGGTAGAAAAAGGAAGCAGTGATGTGTTTAATTATGGATTGCGTGCGACGATCAATATCTTCGATGGCTATAACCAAAAGCGCAGAATTCAAAACGCTAAAATCAACGCGGAAATTGCAGCTTTGCAAGTGGAAGATTTAAAAAATGCCTTGTTATCTGCTTTAGAGAAAACGTATGTAACCTATGAGAATTCCATGAATTTGATTCAATTGGAGACCGAGAATTATACGATTGCGAAGCAAAATATTGACATCGCTTTTGATCGTTTCAAAGTGGGTATCGCTACCTCCTATGAATTACGTGAGGTACAACGCAATGCGGTAGCAGCTGAAACGCGCTTAATTGAAGCAAAATATGCCGCTAAAACCGCAGAGATTGAATTAATTCGGCTGAGTGGAAACCTGTTGTAATTCTTCGTTTAACTGTTGCTGGTACAACTCGTAATAGAGTGTTTTGCTAGCCATCAATTCATCGTGGCTGCCCGTTTCTACGATTTGGCCATCAGCTAGAACAAAGATTCGATTAGCTAGACGGGCCGAAGAAACACGGTGAGAAATAATCAGCGACGATTTTCCTACCGTCACCTGCTTTAAATTTTCCAGAATCGTATGTTCCGTATGTGTATCGACGGCAGATAAACAGTCGTCTAAGATGAGCATCTTGGGATTTTTTGCCAAAGCACGCGCAATCGACACCCGCTGTTTCTGACCACCCGAAAGTGTGATACCCCTCTCTCCTAGAATCGTTTCGAATTGATCAGGGAACTCCATAATATTAGCATAGACATCCGCTTGCTTTGCCGCTACCTCAATCTCTTGTTGTGTTAAAGCATCATTACCGAAGCGAATATTTTCTGAGATACTCGTCGAGAATAAAAATACATCCTGCGGCACAAAACCCACAAAAGAACGCACCCAAGCCATATCCCAATCTTTCAAAGAGATGCCATCCAATAAAATCTCTCCAGCACCTGGATCATAAAAACGTGCCATAAGCAAGGCTACAGTCGATTTACCGGAACCCGTTTGGCCTAAAAGTGCCACCGACTCCCCTGCCGAAATCATCAAATTCACGTTGTTTAATACCAAGCGATCAGAACCTGGATAGGCAAAACTTACGCCTTTGAATTCCCAATTACCAATGATATCTTGGCGAATTTGCATGCCAGTGGTCAATTCGGATTTGGCCTCTAAAAACTCATTAATCCGCTTCTGAGAAGCTGCCGCCCGTTGAATCTGCGAGCTGGTCCAGCCCAAAGCAGTCACCGGCCACGTTAACATAAAGACGTACATGATGAATTCCGTGATATTACCCACCGTCATTCGACCGGCAATCACTTCCTGCGAACCAATATACACCACTAAAATCGTTGAAAAGCCTACTAAAAGGGCAATCAAAGGCGTAAAAAGAGAATCCACCTTCACTAAACCGAGCGATTTAGTCCGGTAAGCAGAGGACGCCTCCGTAAAAGCATCGACCGATTTCTTCTCCCGAACAAAAGACTTCAACACCCGAATACCTGAAAACGCTTCTTGCGCAAAGGTGGAAATCTGCGATAGAGCTGCTTGAATCTCCTCTGACTTGCGAATGATCACCGAATTCACATAATAAATACTAATCGATAAAATGGGCAAAGGCATCAAGACGTACCACATCAATTTCTGATTTACCTGCCACATCGAATAAATCACGAGAATAAATACCGTAATTAAATTCAATCCATACATGATGCTAGGGCCCACATACATCCGCACTTTCCCCACATCCTCCGAAATGCGGGCCATCAAATCGCCTGTATTTTGTTGGCGATAGAAGGACAAAGGCAAGGTTTGATAATGCGTATAAATTTCGTTTTTTAACTCAAATTCAATGTGACGGGACATCACGATGAGGGTTTGGCGGACTAAGAAGAGGAAAACACCCTTCAAGATGGCCATTAAAATGATTAGACCACCATAGAAGAAGAGGGTAAAACCAAAGATTTCGTAGAAGGCTTTTTGGAGGCTAAATCCTTTGAAAAGGAAATAAATGTTGATCGTTTCCGTCACTAAATCGAGTGCATAACGCACTAATTGCGCGGGGAATACACCAAAGAAATTCGAAAATAAGGTAAAGATAATCCCTAGGAAAAGCAGCCATTTGTACTTCCAAAAATACTGATTGATGTGACCTAATGCGCCCATATAAAGATTAATTGACTACAAAGATAGGACCTTTATCAATTAAAATTCTTAATTTTGGGATTCAAAACAAGACGCTCTTTTATTTCGGATGGTTAACAGGAGATTACTACGTGTCAAAGCATTTCAACAATTGTATGCTTTCTATACACAAGAACGTGCCCAGTATCAATTAGCTTTTGATGGTTTAGCGACCATTTTTCAGCCTGATTTATCTTTAATGGTGGCAAAAGAGGACCAAATGCCTCGTTTAGAGGGCCTGCGACAACTTGCCGAAATTCAATTAAAAGAGTATTTCCAAGAAATTACTTCCGAAGAAACGATTCCTGCAGAAGCGCAAGATGCGGCTCAATCTGTCTATAAATTGTATCAAGCGAACGTGAAGCAAATCGCGAAGAAATTGAAGCAAGATATGGTAACAGAGGTCGAATCGATCAATAAGCAATACCTGAAAATCTTGTATTATTTACAACAATTGCCCTTAATCGCGCTTTGGGATGAGAATAGACGTTTGTTAGAGAACAACACGAAGACGTCACTTTTGGCAAAAAACAAGGTCTTGTATATTCTTTCCAAATGGGGTGATTTACAACGTGCCTTCGATAAGAACCACATCGGCTGGTCTGAAGATGAAGAAAATTTAATCAAGAAATTATTTATCGAAAACATCTTGACAGATGAAACCTTCTTAACTTACCTTCCTACAGCGGGCAAGAAGTTTGAAGACGATTTAGCCTTTGTCGTGTATGTATTGAAAAATTTCCTTTTAAAACACGAGTCCATGACGGAGTATTTTGAGGAAAAAGATTTAAATTGGTCTTTGAATAAGGACGTGGTGAAGAGTATGGCAAACAAGACCTTTAAGATAGAGGCTTTGGAAGACCTAAGTTTACAACCACTCGCCATCCAATGGGAAGACGATAAGTTATTCTTTGAGGAATTATTCGATTATAGTGTTTCGGAAGACAAGCAATTAAGTGCTTGGATCGGGGACCAAACGAAAAACTGGGAATCAGATCGCCTAGCGGTGGCCGATTTTATCATTCTTAAAATGGCTTTAGCCGAGATGGTGAAATTCTCCAGTATTCCAGTAAAAGTGAGCATTAACGAGTACATCGAACTAGCAAAAAACTATTCGACACCTAAGTCTGGCCAGTTTATTAATGGTATTTTAGACGTCGTTTCGAATCGCCTAGTTCACGAAAAAGTGATTACTAAATCAGGTCGAGGATTAATCGACATAGCTAACAAATAACATGAGCAAATCATCAAGATCTTTTTGGGCCTTCGTCGTAGGTGCTGCAGCCGGAGCTGTAGTGGGTATCTTATACGCTCCAGATAAAGGAGAAAATACCCGTAGTAAACTGTATTTTCAATTGAATAAATACCGTGATCAATTAAAGCAGTTGATTAATGATATCGTGGACGGGAAAGAGGTTATTGAAACTTCTGCAAAATCAGAAGGTAAAAAAGTCGTTCAAGACGCGAAAATCAAGGCAGAGAAATTGCTAGAGGACGTGGAAAAAATGATGACTCAGATTAAGGCCAAATAAGATGCGTTCTATTCTCCTTTTTTTCTGTCTACTGGGGACCTTGTCCTGCACAAACCAGCAAAAGGAGGCAAACAATGCCACAGAGAATGCCATCCCAGCAGCCTTAAAACCGAGTGCAGAAAAACACCCCATCCTGAAAGTGGACAAACCCGTTGTTTCTTTAGGACGTTTAGTAGAGGGAGATAGTGTTTTTCATACCTTTAACTTTAAGAATACTGGGAATTTGCCCTTGAAAATTATCTCAGTAAATGCCTCATGTGGTTGTACCACGCCTAAATGGAGCACAGAGGTGATTCAACCCGGCAAAAAGGGATTTATTCGCGTGAAGTTCGATTCGAAAGGAAAAGAAGGCAAATTGCAAAAAACCATTACCGCCTACTGTAATACGCTGCCCGCAGAAAACAGAATGGCATTTAAAGTAGAAGTTATACCTAAAAAATAAACACATGTTATTATTACAAGCACAGAGTCCAGCGTACATGCAAATTATCCTTTTCGGAGGTATTTTCGTCGTATTTTATTTCTTCATGATTCGTCCACAGCAAAAGAAGGCAAAAGAAGCGAAGAAATTTATAGAAGAATTAAAGACAGGTGACAAAGTGGTGACCATCGGTGGCGCACACGGAACGGTCGTTACGATTCGCGAAAAGACGATCGTAGTCGAAGTAGACTCAAGCAAAGGGGTTCGGATGGTTTTCGAGAAAACGGCGATCTCTAAAGACGCTTCATCTCGCCTAGAAGAGTAATTCAATGGATACAGGCCTGAAACCTTTCATCGGAATTACAGGCGGAATAGGATCCGGCAAATCAACCATTTGCCGGATTTTTTCGTGTCTAGGGATTCCTGTTTTTGAAGCGGACAAAGTAGCGCGAGAAATATGCGAGAAGGATGCTGGGGTGAAGGAAGCTATTATCGCGGAATTTGGTCCTAAAGCCTACCTTCCAGACGGTTCCTATAACCGCGCTTGGATCAAAGGCCTCTTACAAAAATACCCAGGTGATGTCGCTCACCTCAATGCCATCATACATCCCGCCGTTCGTTCCCAAGCTTCAGAATGGATTTTAAATGCCCCAGAAGCCCCATTTTGTTTATACGAATCCGCCCTCATCACACCGCGCACGAAGCCTGATCACATCACCCAGATGATCACCGTGGATTGTCCCTTACCGGAGCGCATTCAGAATGTCCAAAAAAGAAGTCGTATGAGTTATATGGAAACCATGCAAATAATCGATTTACAACCGCAACCTAAAAACTACCTTTGGGGAGCTGATTTTGTGATTCAAAACGGGAAGAACGACCGCGTATTTCCTCAAGTAATGAACATATTGAAAGCCTTTACTTGTTTTGTGCTTTTATTAGCTAGCACAGCGGCCTCAGCGCAATTTACTGCCTCCCCTGGCCAGCTAAAGGCCATGACTTTCAATGTGCGATTAGATACCGAATCAGATGGCGCAAACCAATGGAAATACCGCGCGAAGCATTGTGGGGAATTGATACGCTACCATCAAGCAGATATTATCGGATTACAGGAAGCTTTCTTACATCAAATCACGGATTTAGAGAAGGAATTGCCTGGTTTTGGATGGTTTGGGAAAGGCCGGGATGATGGGAAAGCAGAAGGAGAATTTTCTGCCTTAATGTACCGCAAATCGAAATTTAAATTGCTCCAGGAGAAAACGTTTTGGTTGTCAGACTCTTGTGACAAGGTAGGTTTTGGCTGGGATGCCGCTTGCCGTCGCGTGGTGACTTGGGGACAATTTCAAGAGATTAAAACCGGTAAAAAATTCTTTGTATTCAACACCCATTTTGATCACTTAGGCAAGGTGGCTCGCAGAGAAAGTGCGAAGCTCGTATTGCGTAAAATAGCTGAAATCGCAGGTAAATCTCCGGTGATATTAACAGGGGATTTCAATGCCACACCAGATGACGAGCCCATTCAAGTCTTAGTAGACACAAAAAATCCTGCGCATGTTATCGATGCAGAGAAGATTAGCCAAAATGGCCATTATGGACCATACAGCTCTTTTAATGGCTTCTCAAAAGAACAAGAGGGTAAGCATATTGACTATATTTTTGTCAAAAATGGGCCTTCAGTCTTACAGCATACGACCCATAGCGAAACGTGGGACAATAAATATCCCACGGATCATTTCCCGGTGAGCGCGGTGATTAGAATCCCCTAAAGCATTTGGGAATTATCCCTTAAAAAGGTAAATTTGATCATGGAAAATTTTATCGTTTCAGCGCGTAAATACCGCCCTACTCTATTCGATTCAGTAGTAGGCCAAAGTCACATTACCACCACCCTTAAAAATGCCATCAAGTCTAATCACTTAGCACAGGCATTCCTATTTTGTGGTCCGAGAGGAGTAGGTAAAACGACTTGTGCGCGTATTTTAGCGAAGACCATCAATTGCCAGGATTTAGGTACAGATGGGGAAGCGTGTGGTAAATGTACTTCTTGCCATTCTTTTCAAGAAAATACTTCATTAACGATTCACGAATTAGATGCCGCTTCGAATAACTCCGTAGAGGATATTCGGAACCTGATCGATCAAGTTCGCTATCCTCCGCAAAACGGCAAATACAAAATCTACATTATTGATGAGGTTCACATGCTTTCAGCTGCGGCCTTTAATGCTTTTTTAAAAACCTTAGAAGAGCCACCTTCCTACGCCATTTTTATTCTAGCGACGACGGAAAAACACAAGATTTTGCCTACGATTCTATCGCGTTGCCAAATCTTTGACTTCAACCGCATTCAATGGAAAGATATGGCCTCACACCTTTCTTCCATCGCGGAAAAAGAAGGAATTACGGCGGAACCAGCGGCTTTAGAATTGATTTCCATCAAAGCGGATGGCGGTCTTCGCGATGCCCTGTCGATGTTTGACTTAAATGTGACCTTCTCCACGGACAATGCGCTGAGACATGCGGATGTACTGGAAAACTTACACATTCTGGATAGCGATTATTACTTCCAATTAACGGATTTCTTCGTGAATCAAAACCACACGGACGCACTTGTTTTATTAGATGAGATTATGCGCAAGGGTTTTGATGGTCAGCAATTTATCGCCGGCCTGTCCGAGCATTTCCGTAATTTGTTATTTGCTAAAGATCCGAAGACGCTTGCCTTAATGGAATTAAGCGAAGAGAATCGGGCGAAATTCCAAGCGCAGTCCGCGAAAACATCTGCCTCCTTCTTATTATCTGCCATGAACCTTTGCTCCCAATGCGAGATTCATTACAAAGCAGCGAAGAACGCGCGTTTACACGTGGAATTGACATTATTGAAAATCAACTATTTGCCGTCGGTTTACCAACCTACCGCATCTCAACCTGCGGTGGAGGGTGGCGCCGGAAAAAAGTCTGAAAGTAAACCGATAGCGGCAGCACCGGCTCCGGCTGCGGTTTCGGCGCCGATTGTGAATACACCTTCGGTTGCGAATATACCTTCGGTTGCGGTTACGAATACACCTCCGGTTTCGGCAGCTCCTGAGGAAGCTCCTGATGCAGCGCCTGTGGCCGTTATGGTCACACAGGAAGCGCAAGCTGAAACCCCTCCTAGACCCACCAGTCACGGATTACGCAGTGCAAAGAAAGTAGTCAGCACTAGTCAAGCCGAACATGCGGCTGAAGTCATTGCGCAGGGAAAAGTTCAAAATGAGCCCTTCACTTTTGAAGAACTTCATTTCGTTTGGACTCAAATCGCACAAGGTTTCAAACAGGGTAATTTCATCAATAAATATGTCATGATGAACCGCGAGATTAGTCTTGTCGATTCCATTATTCATATCAAGGTAGAAGGCGAGGTTCAAATGCAGCAGTTTAATGACTCGCTGAAACTGGAGTTGTTAGGCACTTTACGCGAGAAACTGAAGAATGATACCATCGATATCAGTTTAGACCTGATAGCAGGGGACGTTTCAGACAAAAAGATGATTTATACGCAATCCGACAAATACGATTTCTTATCCCAAAAGCATCCGATTCTAGTCGAGATGAAACAACGAATGGGCTTGGATCATGAATTTTAACGAATTTGGCCTTGACCAATTCCAATCCATTTCTCTGTCACTAGTTTCTCTAAGGCGAAGGGGCCTCGGGCATGAAGTTTTTGGGTAGAAATACCAATTTCAGCACCTAAACCAAACTCTCCTCCATCCGTAAAACGCGTAGAGGCATTCCAATAAACGGCTGCCGCATCCACGGTTGATAGGAAAAACTTCGCTTCTATCTCATCACTTGATACGATCGCTTCTGAATGTCGAGAAGAGTAGTTCGTAATATGTGCAAGAGCCTCAGGCAAATCTCTGACCACTTTAATCGAGCAAGCAAAATCCAAAAACTCCCGGCCGAAATCCGATTCCGTTGCTCTTTCCAAGAAGGGATAGGAAACCTGCGCTAAGGTTTCGAAAGCTACGTTATCAGCATATATTTTCACCGAATAGTTCTGCAAAGGCACTGCCACTAAGCGAAGAAATTCCGCCGCTATCGACTGATGCAATACGATGGTGTCTAATGAATTACAGACTGAGGGGCGTGAAACTTTGGCATTCACCACAATGTTAACAGCCATTGATAGTTCAGCCGAGGCAGCTACATAGGTATGGCAAACGCCAGCGCCTGTTTCAATCGTAGGCACTAAAGATTCTTTGCGAACCCGCTGAATCAAGGCCTCTGAACCTCGTGGGATAATGACATCAATAAATTTAACCGCGGTCAATAGAGTCGTCACATGCGCACGATCGGTTGGCATCAAATAGACCAAATCTGTTGAAAATCCATGCTTTTCGAGTGCTCGGTGAATCATCTGAACTAAAATGGTATTCGTATGAAAGGCATCTGAACCACCTCGTAAAACGACGGCATTTCCAGAGCGAATACACAGCGCTGCTACATCAATCGTCACATTAGGTCGCGATTCAAAGATTACCCCTACCACTCCCAGTGGAACGGTAATTTTAGACAATTCCAAGCCATTCGGAAGCGTTTTTTTCGATAAGACCTGTCCCGCTGGATCTGGCAATTGCATCACAGAAATAACACTGTCAGCTAAAGCACCTAATCGCTCTTGGGTCAACAGGAGGCGATCACGCATGGGATGATCAGTCGCTATTCGCGCAACATCCTGTTGATTTTCTTTCAAAATTTTAGCCATATTCACCCGAATCAGCTCAGCTAAACTAGCTAACACCTCATTACGCGAATCGCCATTCGCCATCGCTAAAGAAGACGCAGCAAAACGGGTACGTTGAAATTGGGTTAGTATAGGTGACATTAACGTAAAATTTTGATTTGCTGAACGAGCCCATCCTCCATCTTCCAGGAGAGTAGGTAAGTTCCGGCAGGAAACATAGACAAATCAAGCGATTGAATCTGCTCTCCTGACCCAAAATTAGCGTTTTTAGGGGACAAAATCATACGACCCATCGCATCAGAGATAAAATAGGTCACAAGTGATGGTTTATCTAAACTGAATTTCCATTGAAATAGTCCAGAAGTGGACGGATTGGGATACACGATGGCTGAGGCATCTTCTTCGCGCACAGCCAAAATAGGGCTATCGAAGACGGCCATTTGGGCATCTAACCAAACCAAGCGTCCCTGAATCCAGTTTTTCAACCAATTCACTTCATCGCTCAGGCTAGCTCCTACATAATAATTAGGCCAGATTTTTTTACCCATTAAGGGGTATTTTTGGAAATTTCTCGTCAATGGATCCTTCAATGCAATTTGCGCCGAATCAATGGTAGCAAAAAGGGTGTTCGTATTCAAAAAGCTAGATCGAACCGCCTTCCAACGCGTTGCTAAGGCTTTACGAAAACTCGCATCCTGCATTAATTTATTCCACCAAAAAGGCACTTGCCAATAATCGTTTTTGCCCCCATCATTCTCCATTGCCTTGTACACAAAACCATCTGTCTTCCAACCTTCTAGATAATCCGCATTACCTAAAGCGATATTAAAATCCCAGGCGGGCCCCATCTTGATCTTTCCACCCAAAGATTCTTTGTCCTTGTACAGATACGTACTCAAACGATAACCATCAACATTTCTAGTCACCTCGTTTAGAATGAAGTAATTCACGAAGGAGGAAACATCCATATAGTCCCGGAAACTCGCCTTCGGGTCGTTCATATCCTCTGTCATCAATTTCTTTTCCCAATTATTGATATAATCACGAATGTAAACCAATTGCTGTTGAGTAATAATGCCATACTGGGGATATTCGATTTGAAATTCACATTTTTGGGTAGCGGTAATACCTGAGGTATAATTGCTTTTCCAAGAGGAAGATGGAGAGCCGCTACTTTTATCAATTTTAAGCAAATAGCCTCCAGTCACATCATCCCCTGCATTTTCAGTGGGATATAAATCCGAGATGGGTACTCGATTTTTACCTTGCTTCACTTTCTCCATAAGGACGTACACGCCACGGTACTCATCGTTGATGATGAGTTCGACAAATTTGACTTTGCTATGCAATAATCCAATACGGCCCGCCAAACTTTGAGCGATGAAATCACGCATAAAGGAGCGGTCATTATAAGAAGCATTTAGCACCCAATCCGATTCCTCAGGCATCTGAACAAGCGACAATCTCTTTGATTTAACACCTGTAGAGTCTGTCCACAATTCAATACCATAAGGCTTTTTTACTAAACCCGGCAGGAAGTAGAAATCTGCTTGCGAGGTAGATCCTCGGAATTCCACCCCGGCCACCGTGGAGATAGTGGGCGTAGAAGATACTTGATTTAATTGGCCAGGCCCCTTATCAAAAATCTCCATCTGAACGGGGATTTTAGGCTCATCCTGTATGACACGCGTATTCGTGTTAAACCGGACGATGGGGAGATTGGAGACGCTCAGACTTTGGGAATAAAGAAAAGAAGGCAAAAGGAGCAGAAAGCAAATCAGGTGTTTTTTCATCTAAAAATCGTAACCCAACGTTAAGTAAGTAGCGGGGGATTTCACCTCCTTATTTTCTATACCAAAGGCATAGTCAAATTTTACAAAATAACCGAAAATGGTAGCACGCGCGCCCAAACCGTATCCCATTAAGAATGGATTCCGGTAATCCGTCACCGTAGCTTGGAAAGGGTTCGTATTTCCACCATAGACATTTGTATTAAATCCATTCGTTTTCGCGAAGGGACTCGATCCAGACCAAGCAGTCCCCACATCTGTGAAACCTACCAATTGAACGGAGTTTAGAATCGACGAAGATTCGATCGACATCAACGAATTTACCGGCATCCTTAACTCCACATTCAAGAGTAAATGACTGTTTCCACTTAATTTGTTTAAGGCAAATCCACGTAAAGGAGCCGCAAAATGACTCATAAACACATCTCTTTGGGCTAAATTGGCTAATCCTAAAGGGGATTCCTGTGTTCTAGCTTCTTGTTGATTAAACAACCAATTCTCCAACCCGCCTAACATCGTAGCTTGCGTTTTAGACCCTAATTGATGGGATGCAGAAAAACGAGTGGCTACATAAAAGGAATTAGACAATTTCTTGTAGTACCGTGCATCCACCCCTAAACGTACAAAATCACCCGAGTTAATCACCTCTTTATGCCCTTCCGCTGAAAGACTAATCCGCATACCCGTACGCAGGTTTTCACCCATTGGAACCGTGGAATCGAAAACATAATTGATTAATGTCCCCGCATAACCTGAATAATCCTCAGGATTAGTCAAGGAAAATTGAGAAAATGAGCGGTTCGTAGAATACATCCCCGTAACAGACAAACGACTCAATAGATTGAACGGATAGGTCGCGGTCAAGGCAAATCGATTAAATCGAATCTTTTGTGATGCCGTTTCCGTATCTTGGCCTAACACCTTCCGGTCATATCGAAAGTTCCAATCCAGTTTATTGGCTAAATAGCTATACTCCCCCCAGATATCCGTATTCCGTAAATTTGCCGTCAAAAAAGCCCCTGCCTTAAATAAATGATTCTCCACTAAGTCATTTGCTTTCACTTCATATCCATAGCCGATTCCCCTAATGGGGTCTGACTTAAATTGACCCTCTGAGCCATTCATGACGAATGAACTTTCATAGTCCAAAGGTCCAATGAGCTTACCTGGCTCTCTTTTTAAGCGAATACTTTGCTGGCGCTCTAGTCGAGCTCTTCTTGATTTTTTAGCTACATCCGTTGTCTCTGAAACTACTTGATCCACAGCAGCCATTGCGACCGGATCCAAGACCGTAGGAATCCAGGTAGAATTAGTCAATTCATCTATCGAAGTCCAAGCATAGCGTGCAATTTTATCCGTCAAAATCACTCTTTCCTTACTAAAAATTCCCGTGGGAGTTAATTCGAAATTTTCCCAAGCCACTGAACGAACAGCCATTTGCTGAAAGGTGGTATCCCGCCATTGGAAACGGATAAGTCGATTCCCATTGCTTTGGGCTTGTAAAAAATAGGCCACAGAGTCCGATCGAAATTGAAAATTAGAGAGCTTTCCAGAGGTTGAAAACAAACGGGATGGATTCTCAGGCTCCTCAGGACTCCAGACAAAAGCGGACGTAAATGGAGCCGCGGGCGCTGGCAATGAGTCCACATACCGATCCGTTAAATACAAAATTCGGTTATCAGGTAGCCAATGTGCTTCCGTTTCATCAAAAGCATCCTTCGTCACTGGATTCAACCGATTGCGCTTCAAATCATAAATCCCTACGTCTACTTGACCCTTATCTAACACCCGGACTAACATTTTAGCCCCGTTCGAGGACATTTTTACCTCCAAATAAGACAAGTTCGCAATCTTCTTTTTGTCCTCCCCTCTCACTTTTCCCGCTTTATCTAAGCTGAAATTCTTTAGCCACGTATAGCCTTGATCAGCAAACAAGACAGCTAAGGAATTGGCACCATACCAAGACAGTAGAGGCCCCTTGCCATCGGAATGGCGATCCACCTCTTTCAAGCCAGATTGCAAAATAACCTGGGTTTTAGTCGACCCAATAGGATGTAAATAGACACTGTAGCGACCTGCGTCATCACTCACCCAAACTTCGTATTTGCCATCTGGACTCACGCGATAGGAGTTCATTAAAGTGGTTTTTCCTTGGTATTCTTCCCAAGCAAATACCTTCTGCGAATTAACCTCTAGTTGTTTCGCATCATTCAAGTAATAATCAAACCACTCTTTTAAAAACTTCGAAAAAGGCTTTCGAATCGTACTAGAAACGCTGGATTGCTCATTTCGAATGATCCGCGTCAAATTTAAAATATTGCCTATCGCCTGTTTTCCGTAAGTAGACGCTATGTAGGACCATATCGATTGACCCAGTAGCTCCGCTTCTTTTCCTTTTGCTAACGGAAGTTTGCGAATCTTATTTTCAGAAATGATTTGATAGGTAAAACGACGCATTTCTGGGGAATCCCCTGCCGCAATGTAAGCAGCCATTCCGAGCACGTACCAGTCCGAAACCGTTAGAAGTAGCGAATTTTGCAACACATCTTTGACGGAGCCTCCAAACAATAAATCATGTAAATAAATACGCGCTACTTGCTTCGTTAACTCTTGCTTAAAAGCTCCTAAATTATCTTTAAAAGCAATTTCAATTCGAAAATTCGCTAAATTCTCCTTTTCTACGTCTTGTACATTCACTAAGGAAATGCCGCCATTACTCTGCAACCACGTTTCGTGATTGGGATACATAAATACTTTGATTTTTTGCACCGGGGAATAGGAAATCAACTCGGTGACACGCACAAAATCAGCTTCTAAATAGGCCAAAGTAGATTTAGCCAACGCCTCATTTTTATCAAGATAATAGACCTCGAAATTAGAGCTTCCTACGAACTTCCAAGCAAATTTTTGGTATTGAATCCGGTGATTTTCAGAAATCCATTGCGCCCCTTGTGCTTTGAGCTGTATACTGCTAAAGAGTAAGACAAACACTACCGCGATAAAAGAGGTAAAATTGCGCATTGGGTCAAGAGACTTTAAAACCAAATTTACAGATTTAAACGGAAAATAAATGATAAAATCGACGAATTGATACTTCCGGATGAACAGTTGATTTTCCGAGGATTTCATCGGTCCATTGTTTGGCAAAATAAGGCATCAAAGAAACCCCTTTTGATCCAAATCCGTTAAATATTCCCGCTTCCTTCTCCGAATGAAATCCCACAAAAGGCCTGCGATCCTGAGTGGCGGGCCTAATTCCCGTTTTTTGCTGAACCAATTCAAAATCCCCTACGCCCATTAAGGCTAACTTCTTCGTTAATTCTTCCAAGGCCTCCGGAGTCGTCTCGTTCGTAAACTCTTTCCAACCATAGGTCGCCCCCACCTTAAAATGCCGAGAACCTAACGGCACAATAAATCCATTCTTGTTCAAAATATAGTCCTCAGATGGCACATCGCTTCGAATCTCCATCAACTCGCCTTTAGCCGGCAAGAAAGGCAAACTAGACCAAAGTGGATTTTGCTGACCGTGAAATCCCTCACAAAAAATCGCCTGACTTCCGGTGTATTCTGACTCTACGAGCAATCCCTTCGATGCAAAATAGGCGCGAGAAACGCGTAACAGAGTTACGACATCTACCCAGCCTGCCTGTTCCACCCAAACACCGTTTGACTCCCAACGCAAATACGAATGATGTATCTGTTCTTTTCTCTCCACTAACCAGCTCTTCATTTCCTCATTGGCAAAGGGACGGAAAAGCGGCATTGGAAAAAAGAACCGCGTTCCTAAAATCGCCTCTAAGCGCGGGTAATAGTCAAATAGATAGGGAAATAATTCATCCGCCAGCCAAGTCTGTTCTAATTTTCGGCCCGTTACCGGGTTAAAAATTCCACCCGCTGCTTGAGAAGAAGTAAAGTGAGTCGAAGGCGAATCCCAAATTTTAAAGGGTATTCCTGCCTCCAAAAAATGGTGGGCTAAAATGGTGCCAGCTAAACCCTGGCCTACAATGATGTAAGGATTAGCGCTTTTCACCTTGCACGCGACGAACGTGATCTAATACAAATTCCACTTGCTCATCCATCGTACGGTAAGAGGTATCTAAATCGATGGCATCAGCCGCACGCTTCAAAGGGCCTTCGCTGCGATTCGAATCAATCTCATCCCGCTTGCGCAAGTTTTCAACAATTTCTTCTAAAGGAAGATCTTCGCCTTTTTGCAAAAGCTCTAATTTGCGGCGTTGAGCGCGAATGTGCGGCTCAGCCGTCATAAATATCTTTAATTCAGCTTGAGGAAAAACGACCGTTCCTATGTCACGACCATCCATCACGATAGCTTTCTTCTCTCCCATCCGTTGCTGTTGAGCCACCATCGCATGACGAACCTCAGGAATAGCGGCCACTTGGCTCACTAAATCTGAAATGTACATTTTGCGAATCTCTGCCTCTACATTCTCCCCATTCAAAATCGTATCTGAAGCCTGCTTCGAAGGATTGAATTCAAATGTTATCTCGACATGTGCTAACGCTTCTTTCACAGCTTGCAAATCTGCTGTATTCACTTGTTGACGGTGAAAATACAGCGCTACCGCGCGGTACATCGCTCCGGTATCTAAGAAAGCATAATGTAAAGCCGCTGCCACGTGACGGGCTGTTGTACTTTTTCCACAAGAAGAAAAGCCATCTAAGGCGATAATAATATCAGACATGCACAAATTGGTTAATGGCCTTAGCAACAGCTTTTGGCGCTTCGTAGGTTCCTTGATGGCCTACGTTTGGCAAAATTACAACCGATTTCTTTACAAAACGAGTAATGGACTCCGGAGAAATCAAAGCGTCTTGCTCTCCTAAGATAAATAGAAAGGGGATATTGGACGTTTGAACAAAAGTCGTAAAATCGCTTCGATCCCTCATCGCTTTGGTAGCTGCAATTAAGCCGGCTGCGGGCAAAGTTCGGTACCTCTCTGCTAAAGTAGCTATCAGCTCCTGAGATACGGTAGCAAATAAATTAGGCAAGAACGGCCCGATAAAAAACGCCGTACCCTTTTTTTCGAGCAAATCAGCTGTTCTATCTCGGTTGATTTTCTTTTCCTCTGTGTCTGCCAAAAAAGTGGAATGTAGCATCACCACTTGCTTCACACGATCCGGAAATTGAGACGCTATTTCTAAGGCAATGTAGCCGCCCATCGAATGACCGACCAGGATAAAATTGGCCTCTGAAGGCAATTGAGCAACTATTTTTCGCGCATAATCTGCTAAAGTGGCGCAATCAGTCCATTCTGCATACGCAGGACAAATAGTGGGAAATGGCCAGGTGTGGAAAGGCAAAAAGTCTGCCCACACCCGTTCATCTTCTCCAAAACCATGCAAAAATACAAGCTGAGTAGCTAGCATATTAAGCGACCACTTTCATTTGATGGAATACCGTTCTTTCGAACTTCGATTTCGCATAATTCAAATCCACCTCAAAGGTCTTCATTTCAGTCTGCGAAGGAATTTCATACATCGCATCGGTCATTACCGCCTCCATAATGGAACGCAAACCACGAGCACCTAATTTATATTGCATCGCTTGTTCTACCATATACACCAGCGCATCAGGCTGGAAGGATAATTTAACGCCTTCCATCTCGAAAAGCTTCTCGTATTGCTTCACAAGTGCATTTTTAGGCTCCGTCAAGATCGACAATAAGGCTGTCGTATCTAATGGATTTAAATACGTCACCACTGGAAGACGACCTAATAATTCTGGGATTAGACCAAATGATTTTAAATCTTGTGCTGTCACATACTTCATGATCTGGTCCTTCTCGAACGATTCATGGAAAGTATCATGTCCAGAGAAACCGATTGGGCGAGAGTTCAAACGCTTCGCGATGTGGCGATCGATGCCATCAAAGGCACCACCACAGATGAATAAGATATTCTCGGTGTTGACGGCGATCATTTTTTGGTCTGGATGCTTACGTCCCCCTTGCGGCGGTACATTCACAATAGATCCTTCTAATAATTTCAAAAGCGCTTGCTGAACTCCTTCACCCGAAACATCACGTGTGATGGACGGATTATCTGATTTACGCGCAATTTTATCAATTTCGTCGATGAAAACGATACCGCATTCGGCCTTCTCTACGTCATAGTTTGCAGCTTGCAATAGACGCGTCAAAATCGTTTCCACGTCCTCTCCCACATAACCCGCTTCCGTTATCACGGTCGCATCGGCGATACAGAAAGGAACTTGTAATTTTTGGGCTAGCGTCCGAGCCAAATACGTTTTTCCCGTACCGGTCTCCCCTACCATCAAGATATTCGATTTTTCGATCTTCACCTCGTCATTCGAAGGAGCCTGCATCAAACGCTTGTAGTGGTTATAAACCGCTACCGATAAATGCTTCTTCGCCTCTTCTTGACCGATGATGTAACCGTCTAGGTATTCTTTTAAATCCTTTGGCTTCACTAATTCAAACGAATGTTTCGTGCCTGCTTTCGCCGCAGCAGCTACACCCATTTCCTCTTTTACCACCTCATAACCTTGCGTTAAGCAATTATTACAAATGTGGCCATCGATACCAGAAAGCAATAAACCCACCTCGTTTTTAGGACGACCGCAGAAAGAACAACTCGTTTTTTTACTAGCCACTAGACAGTTCTCGTTAAAATCTCATCAATTAAACCATATTCTTTCGCCTCTGCTGCTTTCATCCAATAATCGCGATCTGAATCACGTTCGATATCTTCGAATGATTTACCTGAGTGCTTCGCTAAAATTTCGTATAATTCTTGGCGAATTTTAACGATTTCACGAGCGGTGATTTCGATGTCACGTGATTGACCTTGCGCACCACCGGATGGTTGGTGAATCATCACACGTGCATGCTCTAAAGCAGAACGCTTTCCGGCTGCACCACCCGCTAATAAAACGGCACCCATGGAGGCAGCAAGTGAAGTACAAACCGTCGCCACTTCTGGACGGATGTAATTCATCGTATCGTAGATACCTAAACCAGCGTAAACAGATCCGCCTGGGCTATTGATGTACATCACAATGTCTTTTTTGGCATCCGTAGACTCCATAAATAACAATTGTGCCACAATGATATTGGCCATATAATCATCCACCGGAACACCCATAAAAATGATACGGTCCATGATTAGACGAGAGAATACATCGATTTGAGCAAAACGCATTGGGCGTTCCTCAATGATGTATTGTGTCATATCTTCGATTTGGTGCATCGGACGACTGCCGATGTTATTCATATATTGATCAACCGCAAGACCGTTCAAACCTCTGTGGTGAACCGCGTACTTACGAAACTCTTCTGATGATAACTCCTTTGGATACATAGATTTCAATGTTTAAAAATCAAATTTAGACTTTTTTAGAATTTATACTACCTAGAACACAAATATAAGAACCTTTGTTCACAGAAAACCCCGCAATTTGCGGGGCTTCCAAAAAATAGCAGGACAATGTTAAAATTAAAGCGCCGCAGCGATTTCTTTAAACTTGTCTACGTCGATTTTCGTCACTTTGTGAGGAACATTCGCTACGATCGCAGCAGATACTTTGTCTGCGAACGCTTGATTGTATAAGTTCATGAAGTTATCTGACTTCGACTTATCGCTTAAGTAACCCATCGCGATTTTCTCAATCATTTCTTCGATACCTGGCTCGTTAGACGATAAATAACCGCCAAACTGTGCACGTACCATATCTTTCGCTTTCTCAACTACCTCTGGATATTCAACTTTCACGTCGAATTTCTCAGCGATGTCATTCTTGATCAAGTTCCAACGCATATCTTTCTTCACATTATCAAAATCTTGATCGATTTGTTCTGCTGTGAATTTGCCTTCGTTGATACGGATCAACCAAGTGCGTAAGAATTTCTCTGGTAAGTCAATCTTAACTGCGTCTAAAATAGCTTTCTCCGCGTCAATACGCAATAAGTATTCAGCCTCACGCTTGTAGTTCTCCGTCACGATTGTTTCTACTTGCTCGCGGAATGATTTCTCATCTGTCGCTTTTCCAGCACCCAATACTTTGTCAAAAAACGCTACGTTTAATTCCGAAGGAACTTGACGCGTGATATCTTCCACTACGAATGAAACCTCTCCTTTCAAATCAGCTACTTCGTCTTCTTTCTTTCCTGTCGCTAAAGCTAAAGCCTTAGCATCTACGAATACTTTATCAATTGCAAATTTCAAGGTATCGTCTTTCTTAGCACCGATGAAAACCTTTTTCGATTTGTCATTGATCGCGTGCATTGGGATAGCTGATTTCTCTACCCAGTCACCTTGAGTGAAAGTACCGAATACTAAATCACGGTCTTCTACTGTATCTGGATGAGTTTGATCGCCAAATTGCTTCTTCAAGTTTTCAATCGTTTCTTCGATTTCTTTCTTGTCTGCTTTGATTTCGTACGAGTTGATAGCTTTGATTTTGGCCAAATCCACCGTAAAATCTCCGTGGAAACCTAAATCATAGTGGAACGTAAATTCCGTATCTTTTTCCCAGTCGATCGCATCTGCCTCTTCTACAGCTGGCAAAGGCTCTCCCACTAGGTTCAATTTGTTTTCTTTAATATAATCTGAAACTTCATGACCTAACATGTGGTTGATTTCGTCTACTAGAGCAGATTGACCGTATAATTTCTTCACAAGAGCCGCTGGAACCATACCTGGACGAAATCCTTTGATGGATGCTTTCTTGCGATAATCTTTCAATTTTGCCTCTACTTTTTCCGCGTAATCTGCTGGAGATACCACTACAGTCAAACGACCTTCTAAATCTCCTGCCTTGTTAAGTGAAATGTTCATTTGTTCTTATTTATAATTAGCCTTTAAAATAAAACCCTCAAAACCTTTTTGGTGTTGAGGGCTTGCCATTGGTACGGGTGAAGGGACTCGAACCCCCATGCCTCGCGGCGCCAGATCCTAAGTCTGGTATGTCTACCAATTCCACCACACCCGCGAATTTGGAGTGCAAAGGTAGTCAGCAATTTTAAAAATTCAAAAGCTTTTAAATATAAATATTGGATTAACTTTGGGCAAAAATAAACCTGTTATGAAATTCAGTCGTTGGTATGTCGCTTTAATGGCTTTCCTGGTCGGGGTTATTGCCACATTCATTTATTTAACTGAAACTTTTAAGTAGCTATGCAAGCACTCGATTGGATCGTTTTATTGGCTACTATTGGTGGAATTGTGGCGTATGGCAGCTGGAAAGGAAAGCAAACGAAGCATTCCTTGCAGGGTTTTCTGTTAGCAGATCGGGAACTTCCTTGGTACCATATTTTACTTTCCGTGATGGCCACGCAGGCTTCTGCGATTACCTTTTTATCCGTTCCAGGCCAGGCTTACCACGATGGAATGCGTTTCGTGCAGTTCTATTTAGGATTACCCATCGCCATGATTATCCTGTCGGTGACCTTCATTCCGCATTATTTTTCGCTTAAAGTATACACCGCCTACGAGTTTTTAGAGAATCGTTTTGATGCCAAAACCCGGGTGCTCACCTCCCTCCTCTTCTTAATTCCGCGTGCCTTATCGACAGGTGTAACTATAGCCGCTCCCTCTATCATTCTTTCCACCTTACTAGGATGGGATTTAACCTGGACCAATGCCGTGACAGCGGCTATCGTAACCGCTTATTGTATGCTAGGCGGATCTAAAGCGATCTCCTATACACAGATGTTACAAATGGCTGTTGTCCTCGTAGGAATGGTTTTCGTGGGGGTTTACATCGTTGCGCAACTTCCGGACGAAATCGGCGTAAAAGAGTCTTTACAGATTGCGGGTAAGATGGGCAAAGTGAATCTGATTGATTGGAAATTTGATTTGAATAATCGCTACAATATTTGGTCTGGGATCATAGGTGGCTTCTTTTTACAGTTATCGTATTTCGGTACGGACCAAAGTCAAGTAGGCCGTTATCTTTCTGGAGTATCTGCTGGTGAGATCAAAAAAGGCCTTTTAATGAACGGTTTCCTCAAGATTCCGATGCAGTTCTTCATCTTGTTAGTGGGTATTTTGGTATTCACCTATTACCAATTTAATGCCCCTCCTACGTTCTTTAATAAGAATACGGAAGCGGTTTGGGCTACAGTTCCAGGACATCAGGCCATTGATCAGGAGAAAGGAGCGATTTTCGAGGCTAAGAAATCAGCCATTCTACAAAAGGATTATTCCCGGTTGAATGACCTAAATAAACAAGCCGCGGCTACTCAAGAGAAAGCCGTAGCCCTTTTAAAAACAGCAAACCCAGAGACAGAAGCCCAAGACACGAATTACATTTTCTTGCACTATATCATCAATCAACTTCCCATCGGGATTGTGGGTTTCCTCATCGCGATGATATTGCTGTCGTCGATGGGTTCGATGGCTTCTGCTTTTGGGTCCTTGACTTCTACTTCGATGGTCGATATTTATGAACGATTTATCGCGCCTGACCGTGGAAATCAGCATTATTGGTGGATTTCGAAACTCATCACCTTAGGCTGGGGTGTGCTTTGTTTAGTCGTCGCGACTTTTGCGGTGAATATGGGAAGCCTGATAGAAGTGGTGAATATTCTAGGCTCTTGGTTTTATGGTACCATTTTAGGCATATTCCTATGTGCCTTTTATTTGCCTAAAACGACGGGGACGCAGGTTTTTATTGCCGCGCTCATCGCTGAGGCTTTCGTGATCTATGCTTGGAAAGTAGAGTGGATGGCTTTTCTTTGGCTAAACGTATTAGGCTGCTTACTTGTAATGGCAATCGCCTTTATTTTAAGTCTTATTTCGGGTCCAAAACAGACATCGAAAACTTCACCGGAATAACCGGCTTTTCATCGTAAGAACGCTCCTTTTTGATGGAATCAACAACTGCCATCCCTTTGGTGACTTTGCCAAAAACCACGTATTTCCGATAAAAACGACTGGCTTGCTCGGAATCTGTCACAATGAAAAACTCGGTAGGTGACGAGGATTGAAGTGGATTACCTTCATCATAGCGCGCCATGGCAATGCTTCCGCGCACAGGTCGCAGCTCATCCAAATACTCCGCCGGAACCAAGTAGTTCAAGCGATCAAAATACTCTCCTCCGCCCTGTATACCAATCTCATACACATTGCGGTAGAAGTAGCGGTCTTTGAAATAACCCATCTTCACCAGGCGGATAAAGTTCACGGAATGCAAAGGTGTTCGATCATCTAACTCAAGTTCGAAGTCCCCTAAACGGGTTTCTACCTTTATCTTGCGCTCCCTATTTTGAGCTGCCTGGGCCTGCAATTCCTCCTTGACTTTGGCAGGATCAATCCGCCAATTAGGCTTGCACGCAAAAATCAAGAAAGAGAATAAGATCAGGTAACGCATAAAAAAAGGGGGCCTTTCGAGCCCCCTAAATTAAATAAAATTCTAGACTAAGCGTGAGATGCTTTCTTTCCGAAGAAATAAAGACCTGCAAAAGCCACGATTAAGATCGCTGGAAATAACACCATTTGCGCCATTGTTGCTTGACCTGCAGCTAATGCTACTGCATCACCTGTCATTGTCTTAGCAGCCTCAGCTGTATTGGCATCTAACCAAGAACCGATGATAGGTTGGAAGATGGACGTTGCAAACATACCCATACCACCCATAATCGAAAGACCAAAAGCGCCCGTCAATGGAATGTTTTCTGCTACATAACCGATCATAGTTGGCCAGAAATAGCATACACCTAGCGCGAAGATAATCGCTGAAACGTAGACCATATTACCTGTAGCTCCACTCATTAAGTAAACGCCTACTGCGGTTAAAATAGCTGAAACTAATAACACGCCGCCAGCATCTAATTTGTGAACAATAGGACCTGCGAAATAACGACCTACGGCCATTAAACCTGTTACGATAGCTAAAATGATCATTGGACTAGCTCCTGCTTGACCCATAATTGGCCCAATCCATTGCTCCGGACCGAATTCCGAGATCGCTGTTAAAGCCATACAAGCTAACATGAATAGGTAAATAGGAGATAACATCGCTTTGAAGTTTTCACCTGTCGAAGCACCACCCTCTACTTTCGCTACTGGGAATGCTTGACCATAGAATAAATACGCATAAATAACCGCTGGAACCAAGATAGCTGCGATTTGCAATTGCCAGCCCATGTTGTTGTCTGTCATAAATTGAGACAATAAGGTCGCAATTACGATACCACCTGGGAACCACATGTGGAAACGGTTTAACATTTTAGTCTTGTCCTTTCCTTCGAACATATCCGAAATCATCGGGTTACAAGCAGCTTCTACCGTACCATTACCGAATCCTACGAAGAATGTAGATAACAATAAAGTCCAAAATCCACCTGAGAAAATAGTCATAATCAGACCAATCACGTGCGTAAAGAACGCCACCCAAATGATTTTTTTAGGTCCCAAGACATTGTATAAAGGTCCTCCGATAATCATCGCGATAGGGAAACCTAGGAAAGCCATTTGGTTTACGTAACCTAATTGCTCGTTATCCAATTGGAAACTAACTCCTAGCTGAGTTAAAACACCTGCACGAATCCCGAAGGCCATAGAAGTGGTGATGAGTGCAAAACATGACGCCAAAAATAATCGATTGGCATTAACCGTTTGATTCATAATTGTTTGGGGTTTAGATAAATAGTTTAGATTGGTTATTCTTAAAAAAATTAAATTCTTCATTGGAAAAATCGTAACAAAAAAACAAAAAGTTTTTCGGATAATGGCATCTAGAGGCAATTATTTTTACAATTATCTCAAAAAAAGAGCGATTTAGAGGCTAGAAAACCAAATTTTGCTCTATTTTTGTAACATATCTAAATCTATAATAATTATGATTCAAGGAGGTTCTGCTACACAGGCAAAATCACGCCAAAGTAGGAAAATCAGAATGGGAATGATCGGCGGAAGTCAAGAGGCTTTCATCGGTGCAGTTCACCGTCGCGGTTCCCAATTAGACGGAGAAATCGAATTAGTTTGCGGCGCATTCAGTTCTAGCGCAGAAAAATCAAAAGCCACTGGCGAAGCCCTTTACCTTCCAGAAAACCGCGTTTACGGTTCGTATGAGGAGATGATTTTGAAGGAAAAAGAATTGCCAGAAGGTGAGCGCATGGATTTCGTTTCCATCGTAACGCCTAATCACGTACACTTCCCAGCGGCTAAAATGGCGCTGGAGAATGGATTCCATGTTGTTTGCGATAAGCCAGCAACTTTAAATCTGGCGGAAGCGAAAGAATTGAAGAAAATCATCGAGAAATCAGGCTTGATTTTTGCGTTGACCCATAACTATACAGCTTATCCGATGGTGAAAGAGGCGAAACATTTAGTGGACTCAGGTCAACTAGGCGAAATTCGCAAGATCATCGTAGAATATCCACAGGGTTGGTTAATCGACCTAGTAGAGGCTACAGGCCAAAAACAAGCAGCCTGGAGAACAGATCCAGCGCGTTGTGGTGCCGCAGGTGCCATTGGCGACATCGGTACGCACTGCGAGAATTTGATCGAATACATCACTGGATTACATATTAAGGAGCTTTGCGCGGATCTGACGATCTTCGTGGAGGGCAGAATGCTGGATGACGATGGCAATATCTTGATCCATTATGATAATGGGGCCAAAGGTATTTTACATTGCTCGCAAATCTGCAACGGCGAAGAGAACGACTTCAACTTCCGTATCTATGGAAGCAAGGCGGGGATTACGTGGCACCAAATGGAGCCAAATACGATGGTGTTTAGGACGCGCGACGAAGGAGCGCGGATTATTCGTACGGCCGTAGGCCAGCTATCTCCTGCCGCGAATGCGCATACACGTCAGCCAGCGGGACACCCTGAAGGTTATGTGGAAACTTTTGCGAACATCTACCGTAATTTTGCATTTGCATTAAGAGCAAGATGGGAAGGAAAAGCGCAGGATCCTTTGTACGATTTCCCAGGAATCGACGAGGGAATCATGGGAATGGCTTTCATCGAAAATGTCGTGAGATCAGCCCAAGACAATACAAACAAGTGGACAAAATTTGAACTATAAAATAACCATGACTAAAATCAAAGTTGGAATCGTAGGAACCGGTTTTATCGGACCCGCACATATCGAGGCATTACGCCGTTTACCTAACATTGATGTAGCTGCGCTTTGCGAAGTGACCATCGAATTAGCGGAAGCAAAAGCTAAGCAATTAGGTATTGGCCGTTGGTATACGTTTGAAGAGCTATTAAAGCAAGAGGATATTCAGTGTGTGCACATTTGTACACCTAACTTCTTACACTATTCGCAGTCGAAAGCAGCTTTGTTAGCTGGGAAACACGTGGTGTGTGAGAAACCTTTGGCAAAAGACCTACACGAAGCTGAGGAATTAGTTGCATTAGCAGCTAAAACGGGCTTAGTGAATGCGGTTCACTTCAACCTTCGCTACTATCCATTAGTGCGTCAAATGAAGACGATGCGTGAGAAAGGCGATTTAGGCGAAATCTATTCGATCATGGGTAGCTATTTGCAAGATTGGTTATTCTACAATACGGATTATAACTGGCGTTTAGAGCCGGACAAATCTGGTGATTCACGCGCTATCGCCGATATCGGTTCTCACTTATTAGACGTCATCGAATACATCACAGGTTTGAAAACAGTCGAAGTAATGGCTGATTTCAACACGGTTCACAAAGTGCGTAAGAAGCCTTTGAAGCCAGTAGAGACGTATTCAGGCAAAATGTTGCAACCAGAAGACTATGCAGATGTACACATCAATACGGAGGACCATGCGAACGTTTTATTACGTTTTGACAATGGAAACCGCGGTTGTGTAACTGTTTCTCAAGTTTCAGCGGGTCGCAAGAACCAATTGAAATTAGAAATTTCTGGTTCGAACAAGACATTCGCGTTTAACTCGGAGTCGCCTAACGAAATGTGGATCGGTAATAGAGATCAAGCGAATCAGGTGTTGATGCGTGATCCTTCTTTGGCCTACCCTGAAGCAAGTGCCTTAATGACTTTCCCTGGTGGACACAACGAAGGTTTCTCTGATACATCGAAGCAATTATTCAAAGAAGTATACGCCGCTGTAGAAGCTGGAAAACAACCAGAGAATCCAAAATACCCTACTTTCGCAGACGGTTACCGCGAATTATTAATTTGCGAGCGCATCTTAGATTCAACGCGTTCTCAACAATGGGTGAAAATCTAAACCATCAGAACATATGAAAACGATTCAAGGGCCAGCGATATTTTTGGCACAATTTATGGGCGATGAAGCCCCTTTTAATACCTTAGACAGCATCACAACTTGGGTAGCCTCTTTAGGTTACAAAGGGGTGCAAATTCCGTCTTGGGATTCCCGTTGCATTGATTTACAAAAAGCAGCTGAGTCGAAGACTTATTGCGATGAGATCGTAGGAATGTTAGCTGCCAAAGGCTTACAAATCACCGAATTATCTACGCACCTTCAAGGTCAATTAGTCGCGGTTAACCCAGCTTATGACCTTGGTTTCGATGCATTCGCTCCAGATTCCGTGAAAGGAAATCCCAAAGCACGCACCGAATGGGCAATCCAACAATTAAAATACGCAGCTAAAGCGTCCCAAAACTTAGGTTTAAACGCGCACGCTACTTTCTCTGGTGCTTTGATGTGGCACACGGTTTATCCTTGGCCACAACGTCCAGCTGGTTTAGTAGAGCAAGGCTTCAAAGAATTAGGTCGCCGTTGGTTACCTATCTTAAATACCTTCGATGAATGCGGAGTAGATTTATGCTACGAGATTCACCCAGGAGAGGATTTACACGATGGCGTAACCTTCGAAATGTTCTTAGACGAAGTAAAAGGGCATAAACGCGCGAATTTATTGTACGATCCATCGCACTTTGTGTTACAGGCTTTGGACTACAAACAATACATCGACTTCTACCACGAGCGCATCAAAATGTTCCACGTAAAAGACGCAGAGTTTAATCCAACGGGAAAACAAGGAGTGTACGGTGGATACCAATCTTGGATCAACCGCGCTGGCCGTTTCCGTTCTTTGGGCGACGGACAAGTCGATTTCAAAAGCATCTTCTCTAAATTAACCCAATACGGATACGACGGTTGGGCCGTTTTAGAATGGGAATGCTGCATCAAAGATCCGGTTCAGGGAGCTACGGAGGGTGCGCCGTTCATCGCGAGCCACATCATCAAAGCAACCGAAAAGGTCTTCGATGATTTCGCCGGAACTGGAGCAGATGAGGAGTTCAACAAAAAGATCTTAGGTCTATAAGTAAAAAGCCCCTGACAAGTCAGGGGCTTTTTTTATCCACTTACGCTTCCTCCCGAAAGACATAAATAAACCATGCCGCGGATAACAAAACAACATTCTTGATAATGTATTGACCGGTCAGCGTCAAAGCAAAAAAGGACTGCCAAGTTTCTTCCACTAAAAATAATACGGGAAGAAATGTCATAAACAAATGCCCTATCAACACCCAAAACGCAATTTTAGTCAAACGAGGAGACAACCATAACATTCCGATCGCACACTCCCCTATGCCTAAAATCAACAGGAACGTCTGAATGCCCATAAAGGGCTCTAACGTAAGATTGAAAAGCTTTGTTACTAATCCTTCTGCCGGAGAAGTACCTAAGACTTTTAAAAATCCAAACCAAATATACACCACCGCGATCATCGCGCGGTTTAACCAAGCTGCCGTAACAAGGGCTTGGAGGCGTGTTTTGCTAATAGTTACCATAGTATAAAAGTATGTAAGGGGGTTAAATCAAAAAATGACAATGATCAGAAACGATGTGTAACCGTAGCTGAAATAAAATAGTCTGCAAAGGCTGCATCCCCGTGCTTATTATTCACCCAATCGCTCGCGCTCTTTATACGATTGCGTTGAGTGGCGACTGGAACTGAGACAAAAAAAGTATTCTTCGCTGTGGAATAACTGATTCCTGGTTCGATCGAGAAGATATAACCTGGACGACGGAAGCCATCAGAACCACTGATTAAATCGTACGCTGGAACACCTTCGATACGAGCACCCAGGGTAGCGCCGATACCTGCTTTGGGGGCCAAGGCATAATTCAAACCTACACGACCTGCATATTGATCTGCCACTGACATATAGCGAACCATTTCATCTGTCACTACTTTGTCTGGAGCCACATTCGCAGCATCATTCATATTCCTTGGATTCGACATATAGAATCCATTATAGTAAAGAGACGTACGACTAAACAATTGCTGGTATCCTTGAATCTCCAAGTTAATTCCTATGCCGCCATCGCCTAATTGAATCGACTGATCCACTGGCTTTTCAATCGTATAATCTGATCCATCACTGGCTCTTCTATGGAATTTATCCATCGCTTTTGAATCACCCGTAGGCAATTTCAGACCAAGACCTACCGAGAAGTTCCCTTTCATATGTTTCAACGGATCCAATACCCAGTAAGAAGCCGTCAGACGTGCATCTCCAATACCATTCGCCATGGTACCAAAACGCTTTTGAGCTGGATTTACAGTCAATGCATTCCCATAATGCTCATAAAGTGACGTTCGGTAATTAAAGTTTAGCGGCAAGTTAACCGCTAACAGAAGACGATCTGTTACTGAATAGGTTACACCTAAATCGAAACTTTGGGAATCATTAATCACATTCGTCCCAGCCGCTTCACGCTGAGGCTGGTAATCTGCCCCTACGTAATGTTTATAGGAATGTAGACTTCTAAAGCCTAAAGAAACTTGCCATTGGCCTGGATGCATCATCGAAGTCGAGTTTGCACCTGTACCCACTGAGCAGCTCATATGACGAACCGCTACACAACCTTGACCGAAAGAACTAGACGTAAATACTCCTACACATAGGAGTGCTAATAAAATATTTTTCATTTGCTTAATTTTTTAAATAATACACGATTTCCTGGGACAGATTTGTCCTAGGATAAAAAGGGAATCAAAGAAAAATTAAGCTTGCCGTGGCGGCGCGAAAAATTCAGACGAGAAGTCTTTGGTAGATAAAATAGCATGAATGGGCGCTTCTGTTGTAACAGGCCATTCCATAATATAGAATACCCAGCCTGAAGACTGAGCACAATATTCTTTTACGAGGGTATTGATTAATTTCGTTTTAGCGGGAGTAGAACCAGGCTCGTCGGTTAAATGTTCGTTTACTTGCTCTGCCAAGTCGAAGAAATTCTCTCGCGCATTGCGGTCTTTCACCATCACTGTTACTAAGGTGTCATTTTCCACTTTACGCTCCTTCATTTCGTAGAACTCATCGCCTTGGCGAACGGAACCCTCGACTTCTTCTGAAGAAACCCAATCTGTTTGATAAGGTAAATTGATGGGTATTTTAACGACAACTGTCTCTTCCGTTTCTGGATCAACGGCTACGGTATTGCCTTCTGATAAATACTGCAACGCGAAACCGCCTGCTTGGTAAAGCAGCACTGAGAATAGCATTATGGCAAGTATTTTTTTCATTCAGGAGTAAAAATAGGCTATTTTTCAATGACTGTACCTAATTCTTGTGAAATATTTTTCTGGATTTCCTTCAAACGGATGAATTCAAGTAACACTTCATCCATTTCCGCTGCATCCGCTTTCAAAGAATCTAATTTGCTCAAGATCTCCTGCAAATGTTGGTCATTATACACCTTTCTAAGGCGCAATACATTCTTGTAAGCTAAATCCTCTAACAACTCTTCATCTGTGTTCACCCGAATCTCGTGCTTATCTTTCCATTCAGAAGATAAAGCGTGCTTTTCAGACGAGATATTAATCGAGAAAGATTGAATCTCTTCGTCCGTATGGTGCAAGAAGAAATCAGGCTTAGGCGCACGCTGCGCTCCAAACTCTTGTTTACAAAGATCGAGAATGCGAATAAACAAGGGCGTTTGGAAAACCGTACCTTCTAATTCATCAATTAAATAATGCACCACCGTTAAACCCGGAGCCTTTTCTGGATTGATTTCCAAATGCCCGTAATTAATCAACAAACGGACACATTCTAATTCTTGGTAATAGGCTAAATTCTGTACTTGCGCCGGCTCGTCATCATCCGCAAAAGTGGGCTCAATCAATTGACGCACCTCAGCATATTGCTGTGCGGAAATTTGCTGAGGATCTTGGCTCGCGCCCTTCATCTTTTTCAGCTGAATCTTATTCAATTCCGCTAAAAGCACATCTTCATCCATCCGCATCATCGTTGCGGTCTTTTGAATGAAAAGACTACGTTGAATGGCATCTGGTATTTTTGAAATGGATTGAACCATTTCCTTAATCATTTCGGCTTTCTTGAAAGGATCGTCCCCTGCTTCTTCTTTGAACAGATTCGCTTGGAACGAAATCACGTCCTTCGCCTCTTTCTTGATGTAGTCAATGAATGCCTCAGAACCGATCTTGCGAACAAAGGAATCCGGGTCATTTCCTTCCGGAAATACGACTAAATTCACCTGCAAGCCTTCCTCTAAGATCAGATCCATTCCGCGCAAGGCGGCTTTAATACCCGCAGAATCCCCATCATAAAGAACGGTAACGTGCTGGGTGAAGCGACCAATTAACTTGATCTGCTCGATGGTCAAAGACGTACCCGAAGACGCTACTACGTTTTTAATTCCCGCTTGATGCAAGGAAATCACATCCGTGTAGCCCTCTACTAAATAGCAAACATCTTTTGCCCGGATCTCATTCTTCGCTTGTGAGATACCGTATAAAGTAGCTGACTTGTGGTAAACTTCCGTTTCTGGAGAGTTCAGGTATTTCGCCTGGTTCTTCGCGTCGTTCCGAAGAATACGAGCGCCAAAAGCGATGATTTTCCCCGACACATTGTGAATCGGAAATATGACGCGGTTACGGAATCGATCGTAGACCTTTCCATCGTCATTCTTTTGGGTAACTAAACCCGCTTTTTCAATGATTTCTTGAGAAAAACCTTGTTTTAGGGCCGCTTTCAAGAAAGCATCCCAGGCTTCTGGGCTGTAGCCTAAATCGAATGATTGAAGCGTAGCATCAGAGAAACCCCGTTCCTTGAAATAAGGCAGGGCGATGGATTTCCCCTCGTCTGTATCGTATAATTGTTTTTTGAAGTATTCTTTCGCGTATTCGAGGATGATTAAAAGACTTTCGCGCTCATTCTGACGAACCAGCTGGTCGTCGGTCATTTCCTCTTCTTGGATGTCGATACCGTATTTTTTGGCCAAATGACGTAAGGCCTCACCGTAACCCAGACCTTCCATATCCATAATGAAACGCACAGAATCACCCGCTTTACCACAACCAAAACATTTGTAGATTCCCTTCGCTGGGGAAATAGAAAAAGACGGTGTCTTCTCTCCGTGGAACGGACAGCAAGCCCAATAGTTCGCGCCTTTCTTCTTAATCGTCACATAATCCCCGATCACGTCTGCCACCGCAGCCGTTTGCTTTATTCGCTCGACGGTTTCGGGATCAATGCGCATATTATAATAATAAGCCTGCTAAAGTAGCTGATAAATAAGAGGCCAAAGTACCTGCAATCAAGGCTTTGAAGCCTAATTTCGCTAAATCGGAACGACGAGAGGGAGCTAATTCTCCGATACCCCCGATTTGGATAGCAACCGATGAAAAGTTCGCAAAACCACATAAAGCAAAACTCGTAATGGCGATCGTCTTCGGATCCAAGGTTGCTTTCAAATGCACCATATCTAAATAAGCGACGAATTCATTCACCACCATTTTCTTACCCATCAAGGCACCAGCCACTTCGATATCTTGTGCCGGAACGCCCATCGCAAAAGCAAACACAGAGAATACTTTTCCTAAAATCGTGTTCATCGATAATTCGGGATAGTTGATCCAAGCACCGATGTGTCCTAATCCTAAATCCACTAAGGCGATCAAGGCAATAAAACCGATCAACATCGCGATCACATTCATCCCCACTTTCAAACCCTCACTCGCTCCTGCCGCGATGGCATCGACTAAATTCGCGTGTGTTTTTGATAATTCTAATTTCACTTCCCCTTCCGTCTCCGACTTCTCCGTTTCTGGGAACATAATTTTAGAAATCACAAGTGCACCCGGTGCAGCCATCAAACTAGCGGCTAATAAATACGCTGCTGGAACTCCCAAGGAGATATAAACGGCCATTACACCACCTGCGATGCAGGCAAATGAACCCGTCATCGAAGCCATCAGCTCCGAATTCGTCATGTTTTTCAAATAAGGCTTGATCATGATTTGAGCCTCTACCTGGCCTACGAAAGTGGATGCCACATTCGAAAGCGCCTCTGCCCCACTCCACACCCATTAACCAGTGAACGCCTTTTCCGATAAAGGAAACAACGCGCTGAAGTATGCCTAAATGGTAGAACATATTCACTAAAACAGACACAAAGATGATCGTAGGAACTACTTTGAAAAAGAAAATATAATCATTTCCGGGACCAAAGGCCTTAATCATCAAATCACGATTCACGAGCGATCCGAACACAAATTGTGCTCCTTTATCCGCTTGACCTAATAAGGTATTGATGGAATCACCTAACCATTGGAAGAGGTTTTGGCCTGTCTCGGTCTTTAAAATAAACACCGCTAACAACACTTGCATTAAAAGACCTACGCCTACCGTCCGGTAATTGATCGCTTTTCGGTTATTCGACATCAAAAATGATACGCCCAAAATCAAAACGATACCGAGCAATCCTGTAAATCTTTCCATGTGTTGTTTGTTGGTGTAATTCGCCTATTTTGATTCTAGTTTCGTATCTAGGCTAACTGTAAATTTATCAAAAGCTAGTTCGGCAACCAAATCCTCGTCTTTGATTTCGTAAAATTTCGTATGGATATCAAAAGGTACATCGCTTTCGATTTTCCAATAGGTCCCATCCTCCTGCATCTCGTACGAATTTTTCGTATCCTGAAGATTCCAGTCTAAGATAGTAATAGCCAGATTCTTCGCGCGTGTATTCACTAATTCAAATAAGGATTCTATACGTCGGTCAAAGCTTCGAACCATCACATCCGCACTACCTCCATAAATTTTAGGATCGCCGGCATTGTGGAAATAATACAAACGTGTATGCTCTAAATACTCTCCTACAATCGATTTAATGAAGATATTCTCTGATAAACCTTTGCGTTGTGGACGAATACAGCAGATACCGCGCACAATCAAAAGCACCGGCAAACCTGCTTGAGAAGCTTTGTAAAGTGCTTCCATCGTCTTTAAATCCTGTAAAGAGTTAATCTTCCAACAAACTCCGGCCGGCAAACCTTGCTGGTGATTTTTCACCTCATTTTCGATCATCTCGATCAAGCGATTCCGCATATCACGCGGCGCCGTAATTAAATGCTCGTAATGAGTAGGCATCGAGTGCCCCGTGATTACATTGAAGA
This sequence comes from Aquirufa antheringensis, assembly GCF_023921165.1. Classification (NCBI taxonomy): domain Bacteria; kingdom Pseudomonadati; phylum Bacteroidota; class Cytophagia; order Cytophagales; family Flectobacillaceae; genus Aquirufa; species Aquirufa antheringensis. The sequence continues at coordinate 1,813,393 of NZ_CP049835.1, read as the reverse complement.
ACTCGGAGATATCTTGCGTAATCCTAGTATCCGTTGTTAAAAGGCCAATATCTGTGTATAATTTGGCCGTATCCTCATTGTAATTTCCAGAGGAAAGGTGAGCATAACTCACCACGTGATTGCCCTCGTTCCGAATCACTTGCAACAACTTTGTGTGCGTTTTCAATCCCGGAATACCATAAATCACGAAGCAACCCGCTTTCTGCAATTTCGTTGCCTCCTTAATATTGTTCTCCTCATCAAAACGCGCCTTCACCTCAAACAAGACCGAAACGTGTTTTCCTTGCTCCGCCGCACGTAATAAAGCACTCGAAATTCGGGAGTTTTTAGAAATACGATACAGGGTGATCTTAATCGCTAAGACTTTGGGATCATCTGCTGCCTGCTCCAATAATTGAATAACGGGTTCGAAATTATTATAGGGATGGTGTAATAAAATATCACCGCGTTTAATGGTATCAAAAATATCATCAATCACCACCGATTTCAGACCTAAAGCCGGTACCACAGCCGGATTAACAGCCATTTGCGTCTTAAATTCAGCGTGTTTTAAGATTTGCCAAAAAGACGTAAAATCCAATATCGAATTCTTGACAAAAATATCCGAACGGTCTAAATTCCAACGCTTTAACATTTCTGTCAACAAGAAATCCGAATGGAATTTCTCCACCTCCACACGCGTCACACGACCCAAACGACGGTCCTTGATCTTCTTCTTCACCTCATCCACAAAATCCGTATCCGAATCTTCGTGTTCCACTAAATCAAAATCTCCATTACGCGTGATACGGAACAAGGTCGTCGATTCAATTTCCACATTGCGGTACAAAACCTGCAAATGGTGGCGTATAATCTCTTCAATCGGGATAAATAACACTTTATCTTCCCGTTCAATCACGTAGAAACGCTTCAAATTCAACGGAATCTGCACAAAAGAGATCTTTTGTTCCTTCTCGTTTCGCGTCTTTTTCTTGTCTGAAAGGCCTACCGTTACAACCCCAAAAATTAAGGTCTTCGCTAGCAAACTCGGGAACGTGTGCGTATGATCGAACACCATCGGGGTCAGCATCGGGTAGATCGTCCGCTGGAAATAGGTCGCAACCTCTTCCTTTTCGTCTTCGTCTAAATCATCTAAACAAGCTAATAAAAGCCCATTTTCCGGAAATAAAGGCAAGATTTCCTCCATGAACAGACGGTGCTTTTCTTGTGTAAATTCCTGTGCATCGTTAATAATTGCCTGCTTAAAAGGCACCTCACGCAAACCGCAATAATCCGTTCTTTCTTTCCCTAAATCGATGTAATTGTACAAAGAGCCCATTCGGATGGTAAAAAACTCATCTAAATTAGAGGCCGTAATCGCTAAGAATTTTAAGCGATCAAAAAGTGACTTAGACGTATCACGTGCCTGATCCAAAACGCGCTCGTCAAACTTCAACCACGACAAATCACGCGAGATGAATTTTGATTTCGCGATGGTATCGTTCGACTTTTGGGTCGATTTATCTACTTTCCGATTTTGCTCACGCGGAGCCATCAGATTAATCTTCCAATTCGTAGGCGTAAGTAATGACAAAAGATTCCCGGCAAGGGAATCTTTTGACTCATCGTGTTTCAGTATTTTATCTAATTCACTCATATTATTCTGTAGGAACTTGATTTTTGATGGCTTGATAATCAGAACCCAAACGCCCCATTTCTGTGGCCAAGAATTTCTGGAGTTCTAAATTAAACAAGCGTTTGTCCTCCTCTGTTAAGGAATTGTAAAAGTCTTTCAATTCTTGATTGATCTTTTGCTTTTCCTCCAGCGTCTCTGCGTGAATGCCACGCAAATGATACGACTTAAAATCAAAATTCATTCTAAACGTCTACTTTAGCGTATTTAGCATTCTTCTCAATGAAGTCACGACGTGGCGCTACTTCATCTCCCATTAACATCGAGAACAATAAATCAGCTTCGATCGCAGATTCAACCGTCACTTGCTTCAAGGTACGAGACTCTGGATTCATCGTCGTTTCCCACAATTGCTCCGCGTTCATCTCTCCAAGACCCTTATACCGTTGTACGCCTACGTTGTCTTCTTTTCCACCACCGGCTAATTCTTGAATCGCTTGGGTACGTTGATCTTCTGTCCAAACGTAACGCACTTGTTGTCCCTTTTTCACTTGGTACAACGGTGGCTGTGCAATGTAAATACAGCCGCGATCTACTAATTCACGCATATAACGGAAGAAGAACGTTAAAATCAAGGTACGAATGTGACTACCGTCAACGTCCGCATCGGTCATGATGATCACCTTGTGGTAACGCAATTTATCCATATTCAACGCACGCTCATCTCCATCTTTTCCGAAAGAAACGCCTAGCGCCGTAATCATATTCTTAATCTCTTCGTTTTCGTAGATACGGTATTCCTGTGCTTTCTCTACGTTCAAAATCTTACCACGTAGAGGCAAGATCGCTTGGAACGCCCGGTTACGGCCTTGTTTCGCCGTACCACCCGCTGAGTCCCCTTCGACAAGGTAGATCTCACATGTTTCTGGATCTGAATCCGAGCAGTCGGCTAATTTACCTGGCAACGAGTTCGAACCTAAAACCGTCTTACGTTGAACCATTTCACGCGCCTTACGAGCAGCGTGGCGCGCTTGAGCGGCTAAGATTACTTTGGCAACGATTTGACGAGCCTCTTTCGGATGCTCTTCTAACCAAGACTCTAACATATCAGACATCGCTGCAGAAACTGCACCAGACACCTCGCCGTTACCTAATTTGGTTTTTGTTTGGCCCTCAAACTGAGGCTCCGCCACTTTCACCGAGATAACCGCTGTCAATCCCTCACGGAAGTCATCCCCCGCGATATCAATCTTTAATTTATCTAAGGCACCTGACTTATCTGCGTAGTTTTTCAAGGTACGAGTCAAAGCACCGCGGAAACCCGCTACGTGTGTACCACCTTCAATCGTGTTGATGTTATTGACATACGAAACCACGTTTTCTGTGTAGGATGTGTTGTACACCATCGCCACTTGAACAGGAACCCCATTCTTATCACCTTCCATATAGATAGGCTCAGAAAGTAATGGCTCACGCGTAGAATCCAAGAACATCACGAATTCGCGAAGACCTCCTTCAGAGAAGAATTCTTCCGTTTTCGCCACGCCATACTCATCTAATTCACGCATATCCGTTAATTGAATACGGATACCCGCATTCAAGAAAGATAATTCACGTAAACGACCCGCAACTGTTTCGTATTTGTATTCTGTAACCGTGAAAATCGTCTCATCTGGCTTAAATAATACCGATGTACCTGTACGATCTGTTGTTCCTACCTCTTTTACCGGGTATTGTGGAACCCCGATTTTATATTCTTGTTGGTAAATTTTACCATCACGGCTATATACCGTTACTTTTAAATCTGTCGATAAGGCATTCACACAAGAAACACCCACACCGTGCAAACCACCAGAAACCTTGTAGGTATCTTTATCGAATTTACCACCGGCGTGAAGCACCGTCATAACTACCTCTAGAGCAGAACGCTTTTCCTTCGTGTGCATTCCCGTAGGGATACCACGACCATTATCTTCTACTAAGATGGAATTGTCCGTGTTGATCGTCACTTTGATCATATCGCAATGACCGGCTAACGCCTCATCAATCGAGTTATCCACTACCTCCCAGATCAAGTGGTGAAGACCTTTAAAACCGGTATCACCAATGTACATGGATGGACGCTTACGAACCGCCTCTAAACCCTCTAATACTTGAATATTATCTGCACCATAATTTGCCCGATCCTGAGCTGATGTATCTTGTGCTTCTGACATAATGTAATTTAATGTGTGTTAAAACGAGCTTTTTAATCGCCCGGAAATATTGTTGATTCTTAACCTTAAAAATAAAGTTTTTAACTGAATAATCCTAATGTTTGAAGTGACGAATTCCCGTCATGACCATGGCTAAATCATTCGCATCGCAGTAATCGATCGAATCTTGATCCTTTATCGATCCGCCTGGTTGCGTAACAGCCACAATACCCGCATTTCCAGCAATTTCAACGCAATCAGGGAATGGGAAGAACGCATCCGAAGCCATCACCGCGCCGTTTAAGTCAAATCCAAATTCCTTTGCTTTATCAATCGCTTGCTTTAAAGCATCTACGCGAGAAGTTTGACCCACTCCTGAAGCCAATAACTGGCCATCATTCGCTAAAATGATCGTATTCGATTTCGTATGCTTACAAATCTTTAACGCAAACGCTAGAGCGCGCTTTTGCTCGTCTGTAGGAACACGTTTCGTCACCGTCTTGAAATCTTCCACACCCTCCATTACCAAGTCCTTATCTTGCTCTAAAACACCATTTAGCAGGGTCTTGAACATTACCTTAGGAAAAGTAACCTGGTTACGCTTCAATAAAATACGGTTTTTCTTTGTCTTTAAGATCTCCAAAGCCTCCTCCGTAAAGTCAGGCGCAATCAGAATCTCACAGAATAAAGGGTTGATCGATTCTGCCGCCGCTTTGTCCACGATATTGTTTGTGGCTAACACGCCACCAAAGGCAGAAATAGGATCACAAGAAAGCGCCTTATCGTAGGCCTCTTTAACCGTTGTTCCTGTCGCTACACCACACGCATTCATGTGCTTAATGATCACGAAAGCCGTTTCAGCAAACTCGTCTAATAAAGACAAACAAGCATCTACGTCTACTAAGTTATTGTAAGACAATTCCTTACCGTGTAATTTATCAAATAGCGCCGCTAAATCTCCGTAGAATTTACCTTGTTGGTGAGGATTCTCTCCATAACGCAAGCCGTGTGCTGGCAAGGTCGTGTAGTTAGCTAAATCAGCTGTTTGGCCTGCAAAATAACGTTGAATCGCTCCATCGTAATGAGACGAAACCTGGAAAGCCTTTCCAGCAAAACGTCTACGTTCTTCTAACGTAGTAGAAGTAGAGCTGTGTGCTGCAAAAATCGCCGCTACCTCCGCGTATTGATCACGAGAAGAAACGATTAATACATCATTAAAATTCTTAGCTCCACCACGGATTAAAGAAATACCACCAATGTCAATTTTCTCAATAATATCTTCATCAGAAGCTCCAGATGCTACTGTTTCCTCGAATGGATACAAATCCACCATCACTAAATCCAAAGCAGGAATGTCATATTGTTTGGCCACCTCCACATCAGACGCTAAGTCACGACGGTGTAAGATTCCTCCAAAAACCTTCGGGTGTAAGGTCTTCACACGACCACCAAAGATCGACGGATATCCCGTTAAATCTTCTACTGCAATCACGGGAATACCTAATTCTTCGATGAAAGACTGCGTCCCTCCCGTAGAATAAAGTGTCACTCCGTTTTTATGAAGTTCTTGAATGATGGGCGCTAAACCGTCCTTGTAATAAACCGAAATTAAGGCTGATTGAATTTTCTTAACTGACATGGGGCTTGATAAAAAATGAAGCCTCAAAGGTACGAAATTCAGCCCAAAAAGCCGTCTATTTTTTAGCCATTTTTTGGTAGCGCAACAAGCCTTCTAAATAATAGTAATCCGCATAGATTAAAGGCACATCAATCTCTGAATTCAGCGATTTTGCTCCCACACAATGCTTGATCAGGAAGTGGTTGTTTTCACCCAAAGCTGCACGGTACGCTGGAGACGAAAGGGACTCCAACATCTTCACCGCATCTGCGTAATAGCGCTTGCCTTTCTCTCCAGAATAGGTACTCAATTCTAACAAGGCAGACGCTGCAATCGCACCCGCCGAAGCATCGCGCTCTTCCGTAGGAATGTTAGGCGCATAAAAATCCCAATACGGAATCTTGTCAGCCGGCATATTCGGGTGATTTAAATAGAAATCAGAGATTTTTTGGGCGAAGTCGAGGTATTTTTTGTCCTTCGTGTTGCGGTACATTTCTACGTAGCCGTACATTGCCCAAGCGTGTCCGCGTGTCCAGGTAGATTCGTCTTGGTAGCCTTGGTGTTGTTTTTTGGCCAAAACCTTGCCATCCACATCATAGCAAATCACATGATAACTCGAATAATCCGGTCTAAAATGGTTCTTCATCGTATTATCCGCGTGAATAATCGCGATCTCCTTAAAACGTGGATCTCCCGTTTCACGTGACGCCCAGAACAACAATTCCAGGTTCATCATGTTATCGATGATCACCGGATATTGATATCCTCCTTTGAAACCATTCCATGACTTAATCAAGCCGATTTTGGGATCAAAACGTGTCGCCAAAGATTTCGCTGATTGAATCAATACCTTCTTATACTCCGGATCCTTCGTCAGACGCAGGCCATTCCCGAAAGAATCGTACATCATAAACCCTAAATCGTGCGTCCCGGTATTGAACTGCTCCTTCTTCACTGCCTCCGTCCATAATCGCGCAGCCGATTCCCATTTCGGATCTTTGGTCTTTTCATACAAGAACCAAAGTCCGCCCGGGAAAAACCCAGAACACCACCACTTCGATGGCATATTTCTGTAGGTCCCATCTTGCTTCGCCGAGTGCACCGTCGTGCTCGTATCTGGTTGTGCCGCCAGCATCAATTGATATTGTTGGCCTGCTAACGCGATTTGTTTGTCCACATCGATTTTCTGCGCGAAAAGAGAGGTGGAGAGGAGGGTGAGGATTAGGGTAAGTTTTTTCATAGCATTTAGTTTAGAGATTATAGAGTAGAGAGTATAGAGTAGAGATTGTAGAGTGTAGATAAGAGATTATAGATTATTTATCTCCTCTCTCTACTCTATTATCTATAATCTATTATCTCTGCTCTCCTACCGCCCCATCCAGCCGCCATCGACGGTCAAAATGGTTCCGTGAACATAGTTAGAGGCTTCAGAGGCTAAGAACACCACCGGACCCTTGAAGTCCTCCGGTTCTCCCCATCTTCCCGCCGGAATTCGTCCTAAAATAGAAGCGCTGCGCTCTTTATCTTCGCGCAATGCCGTCGTATTATCGGTGGAAATATACCCTGGAGCAATCGCATTCACATTTACTCCTTTCCCTGCCCATTCGTTAGCTAAAGCCATCGTTAAACGGGCAATACCGCCTTTGCTAGCAGCATATCCGGGAACGTTGATGCCGCCTTGAAAGCTTAATAGAGAAGCCGTAAAAATAATTTTTCCACTGCCTTCAGCGATCATCCGAGCACCGATTTCGCGGCTCAAAATAAACTGAGATGACAGATTGACTTCTAAAACCTCATCCCAAAACTCATCTGAATGTTCCGCTGCCGGATTACGCAAAATGGTTCCTGCGTTGTTCACTAAAATATCGATACGAGGATAGTCAGCTTTCAACTGTTTGATGAAAGCATACAGTGAATCGCGATTTGAGAAGTCAGCTTGGTAAGCTTTGAATTTGCGACCTAAAGCCTCTACCGCTTTGGAAACCTGAGAACCCGACAATTCTAAATTAGCCGAAACCCCAATGATATCCGCACCAGCCTCCGCTAAACCTAGCGCCATCGCCATTCCGATTCCTCGCTTACAACCCGTGACTAGCGCTATTTTTCCTGTTAAATCAAACGTATTTTTCATAATTATTTCAAATGTACGGCAGAATCATTGATTTGGTAAGTGTGATGTGTCACTAAATCCATCATCGCCGCGCCGGCTAATAAAACGGGACCATATCCGTGTGCCGCATACGGTGAAATAGGACGATGGTAATAGAACGCTGGATCCCAGGCTAAACCTGTTCCCACACAAGTCCCTTCCACTTGACCTTTTTCATTCACTTTCGTATTGACTGCATTCCAACCTAAAATTGCTGCCGGACCGTAAGTTTTAGGGTCGAGCCAGCCTTTATTTATGCCTTTGGCCATCACATAGGTATAAATAGCGGTCGCAGAAGTCTCTAAATAGGAATCATTTTTATCCAGTAATTGATGCCAAAACCCCGTCCCATCCTGCAATGCCATCAGCCCTTTCAAGTGGTTTTTTAATTGGGCCAAAATCTCCGAACGAGCCGGATGATTCGCCGGCAAATACTCCAATAATTCGCAGTTGGTCAACAAGGCCCAGCCATTCGCACGCCCCCAATGAAATTCCGGGTGCTCCGTGGCGTCCACTAAATAACCGTGCATATAAATATTTTGGTTCGGATTGAACATCCGTTTGCGGTAGGCATTGAACTGAAAAACCGCCTCCTCATATTCCCCTAACTGCAATATAGCCGGAATAGCCATATAGACATCGTCCAGCCACATCGTGTGGTGTAATGGTCGAATCCGCACCAAAGTGCGATCCGGTAAGCGATGCTCTTCCTTTAAAATAAAGTCAGAGGCACGTTTCGTAATGTAAGACATATCGGTCGTGAAGCCTGCTTGCTTCGCCTTGACCACGGCCATTCCCATCGCTCCGATGTCGTCTAATGCGCGAGGATGCACTAAGCCTTTCAACACATGAGATTGATCTGCGGGAATCTTTATGGCCTCTGGAACAGCCGAATTTATCAGATTGAGGCGATTAAACACATAGTTCTTGTATTTCACATCCCCGGTGACTTCTGTTAAAGCGAGCATTCCGGAATAAGTCACTCCCCATTCGTAGGAAATCGGACGAAAATCCCCCTTGCTAAATAGGGTATTTGCGTTATAGGTTTTCACTTCTGCGCCGCTCGTCTTATCCACAAAACGATCAGGCGTCGCCGTTTCTAAATAAGCGAAGACGCGGTCGATGGTTTTTTGGATATTTTCAACTGTAGGCGCACCGTAAGGCGTGGGGTAATCTGGCTGTAATGCGTGGAGTGGCGCCGTGGCGTCCGAAGCGGTGGTGATGTTTTTTTGGCCCAATAAGGAGCCAGAAATTAACAACAAAAAGATGGTATAGCGCATAAAAAAAGGGGTCCTCTCCATTAAAGCAGAGAGGACCCCAGAATTACTATAATCAAAAGACTATTTTTTCATTTCAATACCCGAGATCTGCACGACGATTTGTTGTTCGGTTGCTTTCGGGTTTACTGCTACAAAATACAAATCATGAGAACCTGAAGTTGGTTGGATAGCTACTTTTTGGGCAGATGGACCATTCATTCTACGTGGCGCTTGACCAGCCGGTGCCGCTGGAGCTGCAGGCGCTGAAGCTGGCGCAGCTACTCCTGTTCCTAGTGGCGCACCCTTTCCTGGAGCCGCAGCTGGAGGAGGTCCACCAAATCCACCTTGTGACACTTCGATCGGTGCTGTTTGACCAATAACCGTTCCCGTAGGAGAATCTAACCGAATTTCAATCACACCACCCGCGGCGTTAGAACGCGCTTGTGCTGAAGCTGAAATTTCAATTGTTGAGATTCCAGTTAGATCTAAATCCTTGTAACCTAAGTGTGGATTTTGACCCACCATATTCGTCGAACGACCTGGAGTAATCAATTGCAAAATACCTTTCGTCATATCTGCTTTCTCCACGTTCAAGGCTGGGTGACGCAAGAACAACCATTTCTCCGATTGAACTGGAGCCATCTTCTTATTTCCTTTATCTAAATAAGTCGCACGAACCACGAATACGCCTTTCGAAGACGATTGATCCGCTGGCTTTTTCAAACCTAAGGTTCCTGAGGTGGCGATGGCATTACTTGCTTTGGCATCTCCTAAACTCAAGATATAGTTCACCATCGCTTTCGCATCTGCTTTCGAGATATTCGGGTGAGCAGACATCGCGTGTTCGCCCCAAACGCCCATTCCACCAACAATTACCTTGTCAGAAAGTTTCTCCACCATATCTTGGCCTTTGTACTTCTCCGCCACTTCTTTGTAAGATGGCCCTACAGAACGTACAGACATTTGGTGACAAGACTTGCAATCACTTGCGTTGATCAAACGAAGACCTGCAGAGGCAAATAAATCGCTATCAGCCTTGCGGTGCGATTGCGCCATCTCGATCGGATCGTAACCTGAAGCTACATAATCCACGGTCGCTGCAACTGCCTCTTTGGCAATACCTTTACCTAGCGTTCCGTCTTCTTTATCTTCAACTTTCACTTCGTATTTCAAAGGCTGCCCCTCGAAATAGAACGATTTGTTTCCTTCCACCGCGATATCCACTACTGGAGCTTCGTTACCCACTAAGATTTCCAAAGAAGCCGTGTTCGATAATCCTTTCGGATCTGCCGCCTTCAAAGTCACTTCGTATTTACCCGCATCTCTCAATTGTAAGGTCGGATTAGCTCCTGATAAATTTTTCACGAATTTGCCGGCCTTCTTGACTGTCCACGTATAGATCAACTTATCTCCGTCGAAATCTTTCGTTCCATCTGCAGATAAAGTCGTTGTAAAGGGAGCAGCTCCCGCCTTCTTAGCTGAAGATGCTTCTACATACGGCTTGCGGTTTCCGCCTTGGTATTCAATCTTCACCAAACGCGCATTTTCATTTCCGCGGAACCAAGCCGAACCATATTCTAATACATATAAATCTCCTTCAGGACTGAAGTCCATATCGATCGCAGATCCAAAAGTTGTAGATGGCATAAAGCGCTCCATCGACTTGTAATCTCCTTTTTCATCCATGGTAACTGCCATAATCCAGCCACGCATAAACTCCACGATTAACCATTTTCCCTCGTAATACGATGGAAATGCACGTTTCGCACCTGCAAAATCCGCCTTTCTGAAAACTGGACCTCCCGTCGCTGAACGACCTGATGAACCCACTAAAGGAAACTCCTCTGACGTTCCATACGGATACCAAATCATCGCCTTCGTTGCCGCAGGTAATTCACGCAAACCGGTGTTATTTGGAGATTCGTTCACTGGAGCCGCTGGATTGAATTTAGGCCCAATGGACATCGTCTCAAAGTTTACATCCGCATAGGCTTGGTTATTTCCAATGAAATAAGGCCAACCATAATAGCCTGGACCTTTGGCCTGATTAAACTCATCATACCCGCGTGGACCTTTTTCTGAATCTACTGACGCATCCGGACCTACTTCACCCCAATATAAGAAACCCGTTTTCGAGTCAATACTCGGTCTCCAAGGATTGCGGTGACCCATCGTATAAATTTCTGGCTTCGTCTTAGGTGTTCCAGGCGCAAATAAATTGCCTTTTGGAATCGTATAGGTACCATTCGCCTCTGGGTGAATGCGTAAAATCTTTCCGCGTAAATCATTCGTATTCGACGCACCACGTTGATCATCCCAATACGCTTGACCTGGACGCTCATCGATAGGCGCATAACCATCTGAATTACTGTTACTTGTATTATTTCCTACGGTTAAGAACAGGTTTCCTGATTTGTCAAAAACCATTCCACCACCCGTATGGCAGCATTCCTCCCGCTGTGTAGGAACCTCCAAAAGCACTTTTTGTTGCTCTACTAATAACTCATCGCCACGCAATTCCATACGCGCTAAAATGTGCTTCGTCTCCGTTGGATGCGCATAATAAAGATATAACCAGTGGTTTTTGCTGAAGTTAGGGTCCAAAACAATACCCATCAATCCCTCCTCTGCCACACGCTCTTGACCCAAACGGTTCTTGTATTTCGTGTTCACATTTAAGTGAGCGATTGTCTTCGTCTCTTTGGTCTTCGTGTCATAACACTTCACATCTCCCTTGCGTTCCACAAACAGGATCCGTCCATCCGGCAAAAAGGTAAACTCCATCGGTTCATCTAATTTGTCTACCAAAACTGATTTCACAAAACGATTTTCATCGGGGGCCTGCGCAAGCGAAGAAAGCACAGGAAAAGCCAGTAAAAGGGCTAGCGTAATTTTCTTAATCATAGGTCTAATTTATTATTCTACAAAAATGATACAATAATCGGATTTTAAAAATTGTTAGGGGGAAAATGAGACGAAATGCCAAAATCAGTAGTCAGTGGACAGTGGACAGTGGCCAGAAGACAGGAAATCACAAAGAGCAAAGCTCAAAGTACAAAGATGGAATCCCTTTCAGGGATAAATTCACAAAAAACTGATTCAAACTCTGAACTTTGCTCTTTGAACTTTGAACTTTGTAAATAAATTTACAATATGAAAACACTCCTCTACCTCCTCCTCTTCATCCCATCCCTTCTTTTCGCTCAAACAAATAAAGACGAAAACGAAATCAAGTCTGTCCTGCAAACTCAGATTAAACTATGGAATAAGGGCGATATTGAGGGCTTTATGGAATACTACGAAAAATCCCCTAATCTAAAGTTCATTGGAAAGTCTGGCGTCGTTTCAGGCTGGGAGGCGACGTTGCAACGCTATTTAAAATCATACCCCAATCGCGAGACGATGGGCACGTTAGATTTTGACATTCAAGAAGTAGATATTACAGCAGGAAAAACGGCTTGGGTATTAGGCCGCTGGCATTTGACAAGACCGACCGTGGGTGATGTGGGTGGCTATTTTACGTTGTTGATGAAGAAGGTGAAGGGGAAGTGGCTGGTGGTGAGGGATCACACCTCGTAAATTTTAGGGTAGCCACGTAAAATGTGCTTCGCAATATTTTATCGTAGCTACCCTAAAATTTACTCTCTAAACTACTTTCAGATTTATTTCCTAAAGTGAAAAAAAAGCATTTAAACATTACCGAGTTCATCCCCAGAGGGGATACCAACTTTATTCTTTGTGCTTTATTCTTTATGCTTTAAATAGTAACTCTAGAGAAAACGAAAAACATCTCACTCGCTATCTGTCTCGATCTTGCATCGTATTGCGCAGCCTCCTCGGTGGTGTCATCAAAGGCTTTGGGATCCTCATAACGAACCGGAATACGTGCTTCCGCACCTGGGATGAAAGGGCAATTTTCGTCTGCATGTGAACAGGTCATCACCGTCGCAAAAATGCCGTGTGGATTTATGACGTCATCATATAGTTTCGAAAAAAGAATGATGGGACGTGAATCCTGCGTGTGCAAGGCGAAATAGATGGGGTTGGAATGGCCGTGTTTAGAGACAATGAAACCCATTCGCTCTAGGGAAGCCACGGTGCGTTCGTTGCATGCCGTCACCTCCACCCCGCCAGAATAACATTGGGCGGGGATTTGGAAATAGTCAGCGGCGGTTTGGGCCCAGACTTGTGAGAATTGAGAGCGGCGCGAGTTGTGCGTGCAGATAAAATTCAGTCGAATCGGCTGCTCTTTTTTGCGTTTGTCTTTGATGTAATCAATCAAGACTTGTAGTATTTCTCGGCGCTCGTTTGGGATTTCGAGGGAGAGAATTTGTTCCAAATTTTGGTTTAAAATATCCTTCATCTTAGCAACATCCTGAGCCTGGGGTACAAGCGTTTGCGGCTTGCACTTCGGCGATTTTTAATTTTGGTTTTTCTTCAGCCACTGCTACCGGCGGCATACAACAAGCTGAGGCGTCCTGTGAAGCGTAGTGTGGGTCATTGAATTCTGCGTCTTCATGGAAATAATAGACTTCCCATTGAACACCGTCAGGATCTGTTGCCCAGAATTTGTCTTGAACGGCGAAGCAGCAAGAGGTTCCGATTTCTTCTTTGGAAACAATCCCTTGTTTTCTAGCCACTTCTAAACGGGCATTCATCTCTTCCGAAGTTTCTACTTGGAAACCTAAGTGGCCAAAGTTTGCCTGAACACGCTCTGGATTTTCAATAAACGAGATAATCAAGGAGGGACTATCTAACACATATTTCGCATAACCAGGCTTCACTTTCGTGGCTGGCTGACCGAAAAAAGTAGAATAAAAATTCACCGATGCCGCTAAATTGCTGACATACAAGGAGACGTGCATTCGTGGAAAAGTGGACATATTAACAACAGTTGGATTTTTGTGCAACAAAATAATTTTCGAAAAACTCCCCAAAAAGCTGACTAAACTCCGCCCACTTTTCTGGGTTAATGCAATAACAAACCGAGACGCCTTCAATCGTTCCCTGAATAAATCCCACCTCTTTCAATTCGCGTAAATGTTGAGAGACGGTAGCCTGAGCTAGACCTAATTCTTGGACAAGATCCCCGTTGATACAGGTGTTGGATTTCACCAAATACTGCAAAATAGCGACGCGTGCGGGATGTCCGAGCACTTTGGCCATCTGAGCAATCGCATTTTGTTCTTCTGTAAAGAGGTCTGTTTTGGTAATTCCCATTTGTTTAATTATTACATTGCAATATTACGATGAAACAACTAAATAAAAAAGGCCGAAGCCTATTTTATTTTAATCTCTATAATTCAAAGCCGGCTTGCGATCACCTAAAAGAGCCTTGTATTTGAATTCAGCTCCTTTACGCTTCGACCATTCTGCTTTTGCCGCATCGATCAAGGCGGGATTTTTAAATAAATCCATGGCCGTCCCTGCGATCGTCTTCGCAGCCACCATCATCCCTTTTTTACCGATGCTGGTACCACCGGCAGCTACTGCTTGCCAGCTATGCGCGGTCGTTCCTGGAACCCAAGTCGCAGTTCCTAAACCAATCGTAGGAACTACCCAGCTCACATCCCCCACGTCCGTTGAGCCTCCGCCACTTGGATCTGGACGACCTGGAACTACGGAAGAAGTGGACGCTAAATCCGTCTGCAACATGCCTGGAGTTTGTTGAATTTGCTTTGCGAAAGCAAGCTCTATTGGGTTCAAGGTATATCCTCCCACCGTTTGCAAGTTCGAATTCATCAGTGCGGCTAACTTTTCGTTTGGCAAAATCTCATATACCCCACCGATTACTTCTAATTCATAGCGAGTTCCTGTTCCTAGAGCTGCGCCCTCCGCCGCTTTTTCTAAGCGATTCCACACATCCATCACGATATCGCGTTGCGGAGAACGAACATAATAATAGACCTCCGCATAATCTGGAACGATATTAGGCGCCTTACCTCCGTTCGTAATGACATAGTGAATACGCGTAGAAGACGGCACGTGTTCGCGCATCATATTGGCCATAAAGTCCATTGCCTCCACCGCATCTAAAGCAGATCGACCTCTTTCTGGGGAGGCCGCCGCGTGCGATGAAAGACCATAGAAACGAAATTTACCTGTTTTGTTCGCCAAAGATGACCCCGTCGAAACCGAATTCGCATCGCTCGGATGCCAATGCAACATGACATCTACGTCATTAAATAAACCCTCCCGAACCATGTATACTTTTCCGGATCCACCCTCTTCCGCCGGGCATCCGTATAATTTGATCGTTCCTTTTCCACCCGTTTCCTTTAGCCATTCTTTTACCGCAATAGCTGCAGCAGACGAACCTGTCCCAAATAAATGGTGGCCACAGGCATGCCCAGAGGCACCTCCTAAAGAGCGTTTAGTGGGAATGGAATCTTGTGATAAACCTGGCAACGCATCGTATTCGGCCATGATACCGATCACCGGTTTTCCTTGTCCATACGTTGCGACAAAGGCTGTGGGGATGCCGGCTACACCTGTTTCAATCGTAAAACCAGCTTGTTTCAGGGTTTCCTGCAAAAGAGCAGAGGATTGTTTTTCTTTATATCCGACTTCGGCGAAGTTCCAGATTTTCTGTGCGATCGCACTGTAATGCGATTCTTGTTGTTGAATTCTCGCTAAGACTTTCTTTTTGTCTGCGTCTTGTGCAAAAGCTTGTAGGCTAACTAAAGCGAATAAGAGTATTTTTTTCATAATTGAGGTACAATGAACTTAAATTTAGCAGGAAGAACTTGGAAATCAAATTGGTCAGACGTTTGGACTTCTCCGTCAACCTGGGCACTGAGGACCCGGCTGGTTTTAATGCTGATCTTTTTCGTTTGGGAGAATTCCACAATCGGCAGATTCACATGCTTCCCTGATTGTATAATGGGCATGTAATAAAGTCGCTTCCAAACCGGTATCGGTTGACAATATAACACATCGAGCAGGCCATCTTGAACGGAGGCTTTGGGGAAGAAATGAAAACCTCCACCCGCCCTAGAAGAATTGAAAACCATACAGAGGAATACCTCTCGGCCGCCTAGAATTTGATAGGTCTTAAACTTTAATAAATTAGGAATAGCGGCTAAATAATAACCCAGGCCACCTTCAAAGTAGCGAATGGAATCCATCGATTTCAGCACTTCTCCCTCGATTCCAATACCCACGCCATTCAAAAATAGTTGCCCATTGCAGTCCCCGGCATCGAAGGCTTCCACGTGACCAGCTAATACCGCATCTAAATGTGCACGTCTCGATCGATCTCCATATAATTTCCAATAAAAATCATTACCCGTACCACCTTTAAACAGCGCTATCGGAATAGCTAGAGAACGGTATTTATTCACAAAATAATTAAATGTTCCATCGCCGCCCATCACCCAAACTTGATCAAAATCACTTAGCTCAGATGGCCATTCTTTGGTAAAAAGCTGAATTTCCCAATCCGATTTCTCTACCTTTACGGTCTCGATAACCCAAGAAAAATAGTCCGCAATGGCAACAGTCTTTTTTAGGGGATTGATAAGAAATGCTATTTTTTGACTCATAATCATAGAATTGTTTAAATTTAACATAAAATAAATCAATATGTCAAATTCACTTCCCACTGCCATCATCACCGGAGCCTCTCGTGGAATAGGCCGCGCCCTCGCTTTATTGCTTGCAAAAAACAACTTCCAATTAAGTTTGGTGGCACGAAATAAAGGTGAATTGAAAGACCTGGCGGCAGAAATTACCGAGATTGGACACCGTCCACTGTATTTCGACGGGGATGTTTCTGATGAGGCGTTTGTCTCAGATGCAGTAGAAAAAACGGTGCATACCTTTGGACATATTGATTTTGTGATTAATAACGCGGGGATTGGGGCTTTTGGTCCTACTGAATCCTATTCTGCGGCTCAATGGGATCAAGTATTTGATACGAATGTAAAAGGGACTTTTTTGTTTTGCCAAAAAGCCCTGCCGCATCTAAAAGCCGCTAAAAAAGGCCATCTCATCACGATTGCCTCTGATGTGGCGAAACGCGTTTTCGATGGCGGATCGCTTTATTGTGCTTCTAAATATGCGCAGCACGCGTTCACAGAAGCCTTGCGTAAAGAGGTTAGACGAGACGGCATCAAAGTAAGCACGATCTATTCTGGATTAGTGGATTCGCATTTTCATGCAGATCCGGCTGGCGATCCCTCGCACGATGGTTGGTTGAGCCCGGAAGATATGGCGAATAGCATCTATTATGTCATGAACCAGCCAGCACACGTAGTGATCGATGAATTGATGATTCACCCCCTAAATCAAGAATATTAGGGTCAACAGTGTAGGACAGTTTGCAGGTAAAGGGCAGAATAGTTAAATTTAATCTACTAATAAACCTATCAGACATGTCCTTACGGAAACCCTCTTTAAGTTTTAGCCAGATCGTCAACATGAACGTTGGCTTTTTTGGCATTCAATATAGTTTTGGATTGCAGCAAAGTGCGGTGAATCCTATCTACGATTTCCTAGGAGCGAGTCCTGACGAAATCCCCTTATTAAACCTAGCTGGCCCGGTGACGGGCTTATTGATACAGCCTTTCATCGGTGCGATGAGTGACAGCACCTGGCATCCTCATTGGGGTCGCCGCAAACCTTATTTCTTCATAGGCGCTCTATTGTGTAGCATTTGCCTTTTACTCTATCCTTTCTCGTCTTCGTTGTGGATGGCCGCGAGTTTATTGTGGATCTTGGATGCCGGAAATAATACGGCGATGGAGCCTTACCGTGCTTTTGTCGCTGATAAATTAAATGACGATCAACAGCCTACAGGCTTTCAGATGCAGAGTTTTTTCACGGGTTTTGGCCAAACCTTAGCCAACCTATCCCTCTTCATTTTCCCGATGATCTTCATCGGAAAAACGGGTTCATTACCTACCTGGGTATATGCCTCTTTCTTCCTGGGGGCCGTTTGTTCCATAGGATCCATCTGGTGGAGTATGCACACCACTACAGAAATTGAACCGACAGCTGAGGAATTAGCCGAGATTCGTTCGCGCAAAACGAGCGTTTTAGAATCCATATTCGAAATCTTCCACGCGATAGGTGAAATGCCTAAAGTAATGTGGCAATTAGCTTTAGTGTATTTATTCCAGTGGTATGCTTTGTTCTGTTATTGGCAAAATTCATCGAAGAGTATTGCTTTGTCTGTTTGGAACGCAACGCCTAAAAGTAACCCGAAATTATACGAGGAAGCCGTTTCCTGGACGGGTTTAGTGAATGGATGGTACAACATCGTTACTTTCTTATCGGCTTTAGCTTTAGCCGGTTTTGCCAAGAAATATGGGGCCAAATACGTACATATGATTTGCCTTATTTTAGCCGCTGCCGGTTTCCTGGCTTTCCCTCACATCGAAAATAAGAACTTGTTATTCTTTGCTATTTCTGGCTTCGGAATTGGTTGGGCAAGTATGATGGGAATCCCTTATTTACTGGTGGTTAGCGATATTCCTAAGGAGCGTTACGGAGTCTACATGGGTATTATTAATATGATGATTGTAATCCCGATGATTTTACAAAATATATCATTTGGCTACATTTTAAAGCATTTTTTAGACAACGATCCCAGAAATGCGATTACCTTTGCAGGAGCTTTATTAGCCATTGCAGCCCTAGCGACTGCCTTTATTCAACCATCCCCTTCTAAACAATCCGCATGAGTGTCATTTGTATAGGCGAAGCCTTGATTGATATGATTTGTACTGACAAAGGTTCTAGCCTGTCAGACGGTCAAAATTTCTTAAAAAAACCAGGAGGAGCTCCCACAAACGTAGCTGCAGCCATCGGCGCCTTAGGTGGCGAGGTGAGCTTGAGTGCGAAAGTGGGGAATGATCCTTTTGGACGCCAAATGATTTCAGTGATGCAAGATTTCAACGTGAACACGAAACACGTTCACTTGGACTCGAAAACGTTCACGACTTTTGCCTTCGTTTCTTTGATGCTCGATGGAGAGCGTGATTTTGTTTTTAACCGCGGTGCAGATGCAGAATTGACGGAAGCAGAAGTGGCGGCTATCGATTTAACCGGTGTAAACATCGTTCACTTTGGATCTGCGACAGCCTTCTTAACTGGACCTTTGAATGCGGCCTATTATTCCTTGAAAGACCGGGCGAAAAAAGACGGCAAAATCATCAGTTTTGACCCGAATTACCGCCATTTATTGTTTGGCGATAAAATACCGTCCTTCATCAAGCAAAGTATGATTTTCTTGAAAGAAGCGGATTTTACGAAGCTATCTGATGAAGAAGCCATGTTAATCACGGAAACGGAATCCTTAGAAGAAGCGACTGAAGCCTTATTAGATATCTGTCCAGGCGTATTCGCGATTACCTTAGGGAAAGAGGGCACCTTATTGGGTTTGGCAGGTAAAACCTACATTATACCTAGTATTCCGGTGAAACCGGTCGATACGACAGGGGCTGGTGATGCCTTTGTAGGAGCTGTGCTTTATCAATTAGATGGATTAAACATCCAAGACCTTGATTTTGCTGAATGGAAAAAGATTGTCGAAAACGCGAATAAGGCCGGTGCCAGAACTTGTGAATACCTGGGAGCCATGGAAGCCTTCAAGAACTTAAACAATAGTATTTTTAATTAATAGACTGTGTACAATTCCGCTCTTCAAAAACAGGCGAATGCGCTTGTGAAATCATATAAAATTAAGGACGCTGGCTTTCAAGAACGTTTGACAGCTAATTTGGATGATATTCAAAATCATTTCAGAGCGATCTACGGGGATAGTCCTTTGTTTACTGATTTAATCCAAACTATTTTTCAAGCCTATACGGATCGCAACCCAGAGTTAAAAAAGCGAGATGAAGCCAAGGCGAAGAAAGAGGAGAATTGGTTTTTGAGCCAAGATCTGGTGGGAATGAGTTTATATGTGGATCGTTTTGCTGGAAAAATCACCGATTTACCCGCTAAGCTTCCCTATTTAGAGAAGTTAGGCGTGAATTTTCTTCACTTAATGCCTTTATTCAAAAGCCCAGAGGGTGAAAGTGATGGCGGGTACGCAGTAGAAGATTTCCGTGTGGTGGAAGAGAAATTAGGGACGATCGAAGATTTACGCGAGTTCCAAAAGGCCCTGCAACAAAAAGATATGTACTTGATGATCGACATCGTGTTAAACCACACGTCGCATCACCACGAATGGGCTAAGCTCGCGAAAGCAGGCATCAAAGAATACCAAGACTATTTCTACATGTACGACGACCGCCGCATTCCAGATGCGATGGAGGAAACCATGCCAGAAATCTTCCCAGAAAGTTCACCTGGTAGTTTCACCTACGACGAAAAAATGGATAAATGGGTGATGACGGTTTTCCACCATTACCAATGGGATTTGAATTATACGAATCCCAAAGTCTTCGTAGAAATGCTCGCAAACGTCTTTTACTACGCCAACTTAGGGGTAGACGTGGTGCGCATAGATGCGCCGGCTTTCATTTGGAAACAAATGGGAACCGCCTGCCAAAACCTTCCCGAAGCACACCAATTATTACAATTAATTAAGATGTGCGTAGAGGTGGCTACTCCTGGAATGGCCATTTTAGGCGAAGCCATTGTGGCTCCAGCCCAGATAATGGAATACTTCGGAACGGGTCGTTTCTCTACACACGAGTGTGACTTCGCCTATAACGCCACTCAAATGGCCGTTCAATGGGATGCCTTGGCTACCGGTGATATCCGCGTGATGCGCACCGCTCAAAACGAATTATTGCGCAAACCGAAAGGCGCGACCTGGTTAACTTACACCCGTTGCCACGATGATATCGGCTTAGGTTATGACGATTGGATGATCGAACAAGCGGGATTTAATCCCTACGATCACCGCTCTTATATCAAAAACTATTACAGCGGCGGCATCGAGTCTCCTGCGACTGGAGCCCTGTTTGCCGTAAATCCCAAAACACAGGATGCGCGTCTTTCAGGTTCGTTAGCCTCCTTATGTGGTTTAGAGAAAGCCATCGCGTCTAAAAATGCGGCAGATATCCAGACTTCCATCGACAAAATCACGATGATGCAAGCGCAAAGTCTATTTGTAGGTGGTGTACCGATGTTGTTCTATGGCGATGAAGCCGCTTACACAAACGATTATACGTATTTACAAGATCCGGGCAAATCATACGATAACCGCTGGATGCACCGCCCGATCATTGATTGGAAAAAGAATGCGACGGTTGATAAAGCGGATTCAATCGAAAATAAAGTATTCACGAATCTACAAAAATTGATCAAGCTGCGTAAATCACTGAAAGTGGTGGCAGACTTGAAAAATATTCACTGGTTAGAGGTGCACAATAATTCGATCATCGGTTTTGAGCGCTACCTGAATGGAGAGAAAGTGTTTTTCTTATTCAACTTTAGTGCGCAGCCACAAGAGGTGACTTATTATATGTTAGGAGCCTTCGGAGAACGGGCCACTGCCATGAAAGACCTATGGTCAGGCAAAACGGTTCAGATCGGGATGGATCACGATCATTTGGCTTTCGCACCCTATCAGTTTTATGTCTTAAAATAAAAAAACATCCCCTAAAAAGGGATGTTTTTCCAGAATCAAAATTCAATCATTAAACACTAAAAAACCGTTAGGCGGATTATAAAATGGCGTCCAAAGCCTTCTTGCTGATGCGAAGGCTTTCGAAAGCGTCTTTCGGGAAATCATGCTCTACAAAGAAGTGCTCTAGGCCTCCTGATTTAGCTGCATCAAAAATGCGCTTGTAGTTCACTACACCCTCTCCCACTGGGAGAATATTTTTAAATTCTGAGTCGAAGTCTTTAATATGACATAATGGGAAACGTCCAGGATGTTGTTTAAACAATTCCACGACATCCACTCCAGCCTTTGAAGCCCAACCCAAATCCAATTCAAATTTCAATAAGTCTGCAGGTACTTGAGAGGCGAATATGTCGAAAGGTTTTTGGCCTTCTACCGCTTTAAATTCTGCATCATGGTTATGGTAGCAGAACGTAAGTCCTGCCTTTTTCGCTAATTCTCCTGCCTTGTTTAAGGTTTCCACTGCCTGAGCAACTTCCTCCTTTGTATCAATCGGGATATTGGCACACACGAGGTATTTTACACCTGCCTCCGCTGCATTATCCACCGCTTGCTGCGCATCATCGCGCAAATTAATCATCTTAGGGAAACGCGACATATCCATTCCGGGACGAGGTTTCAAGGGTGCTCCCACCACGTGGTGCGAAACCCAATTCAATCCTAAATCCTTATTCAAGGCCATAAACTCTTTGCCTTTCATCCCATAAAAACCGGGTAACATCGAGAAAGCAGATTCAATCTCCGTATAGCCTAGTTCCGCAATCTTCTGCAAATTCCCTTTTACATCTTGGTCAAATTTTCCAAAAAAGGTAAACAACTGAATACCGACCGGACGATTGGTAAACGATTGTGCAGACAAGAAACGAGGGGCTAAAACGCTAGCCGCCAGAAAAGCGCTAGACTGCTGAAGAAATCTTCTTCTCGAGTTCATAGTTGATAAGTTTAGAGGTAACAGAACAAAGTTAATGTATTTTAATGATACAATAAATTATTTTTTCCAATTTCTGCCAAAAATAGTCTTGAAGGTCAGGTCACCAGCTTTCACCGACGTATTATTTTTATGCCAAACGAAGTCGCCTCCATCCTTATGGCAATCCACATAATACACGCGATGGCCCCAATTGAGCACTCGATCGCCCGATTGGTAGATAGGTGCGTCCGCCATATTTTTATCAAAAGAACAGTTCAAAAGATAAAATTGTGCCTCCCTATGATAGCGACCTAATTTATACCCCGGATCCCCAATAAAACGACAATTTTTCAAAACGGTCTTCGCCCCTTGTTCTCCTGAACCATCGTGCCAAATCGCCGCACTCGTATTATGGCAGACAAAAGTGCAATTCTCAGCCAAGGCATAGCCACGCGGACAATACAAATCCACTCCCCCTTCGATCAAACAGTCATTCAAATAATACATTCCCGCATTCACGTCCCAAGGACTTACCGTATCACCGCCACCTGATCGGATGGTACAATGCTCGAAAGACAATCGGGTGGCACCGGGCATCGTACGAACTGCAAATTGATGCCCATCTACACGGACGATCTTCTCCCCTTCTTTCTCTCCCTTTTCCCTTGGTAAGGCATATTTTTGGACGGTCGTGGTCGTCTCCTTTCCTGCCTCGTTCAAACAAGGAATCGATATATCTTTCGTCGCCGTGAATCCATATTCATTCATAATAGTCATATTCCGAAATGACAAATCGTGCCCTTTGATATTCAACACTCCCGCACCATAATCATCTGGATTAGAACAACGCCAAATATCCCGCGCAATCGTCTCCCGCAACACCACGCCATCCCTGCTTTCTCCCACAAAAGACAAATGGTGTTTCAATGAATCGATGAATACCTTTTCTTGGTAATTGCCATTTTTAATGAAAATCTCCTGACCAGGACGAGCCACATCTACTGCGGATTGTATCGTCTTGAAATCGGTTCCCACCACTAAACGTTTGCGCATAAAACGATCCATTCGGTCCATCACCTGATTGAACCAGTGATTCATTAATACGAAGGTATGATGAGAATTTTCGAACGTGTGAAACTCCGTATGTATTCCCAAACCGGCCATTTTCTGCCTAAAATCGTCACGCCCTGCATGCATCCGCTCATCACTCGAATTTAAGAATAATACCGGCGGATCGCCTTTCGTCACATGACTCAAGGCGGAAGCCTCCTTCCAGATTGCCTCGCCCTCTACCTTATTATACCCAAAATAATGAGTCGCCGCTGAGATACGTTTACTATCGTCTCCCTCCCCTGATTCCGGGTGAATAAAAGCCAATATCCCATCGATATCGATGGCCCCAGCTAATTTGACCCCTTTGCCGTAGGTATTTTCATCTTGAACGGAACCTAGGAGCGCAGCCATTTGGCCCCCAGCTGAATAACCACCCACGTAGATTTCTCCCACATTCTGGCGTTTCGAAACCCATTGCAAGGCAGCTTGAGCATCCAGCATCGCACCAGGGTAAAGAGCTTCTGTAGACAAACGATACTCAACTAAAAAGACCCGGTATCCGCGATCTGCTAGTGCTTTTGCTAAAGGAATATGCTGTGAACGATGCCCCGTTCTCCAGCCACCTCCATGGAAAAATACGAGCGTAGGTAGCTTGCGAGTGGCTGAGACCGCATATTCATCCACCACGAGTTTCCTTGATCCTATCACTTTGTACACTGAACTTTGAACTTTGCTCTTTGAACTTTGAACTTCGGCTAAGCGAATCGTGGGATCCTGTTTCACTACCATTTGCAAGGCAGCATAATTCGTAAAGGACGTGTCAGGTTTACCGGTGATGCCTGATTTATTTTGGGCTTGAAGACTCAAGGAACCAATAAGCAAGAAAATAAGGAGGATGCGCATAATTTGTAAAGGCGAAGTTTCGATTATTCTAATCATTCTTCCTAATTTACGATTCTAAATCGATTAACATGAAAAATATACGCGTGCTCGTGGTGGGTTGCGGAAACATGGGAGCCTCTCATGCGAAAGCCTACCAGAATGTAGCCGGATTTGAAATCTGCGGACTCGTTTCTCCAGGAAATAGCAAGGAAGCATTGAACGAAGCATTAGGTGGGGGCCAAAAACTCTACAGCGACTATTTCACCGCCTTAGCAGACTCCAAACCAGATGCAGTTTGCATCTCCACTTACCCAGATACCCACGAAGCCTATGCCATCGCCGCATTAGAAGCAGGTTGCCACGTTTTCTTAGAGAAACCGATAGCTGATTCATTGGCAGGCGCTATTCGGGTAGCTGAAGCTGTAAAGAAAAGCGGCAAAAAACTCGTAGTGGGCTACATTTTACGCCACCATCCGTCCTGGATCAAATTCATCGAGATTGCTAAGACGATGGGGAAACCATTAGTCATGCGCATGAACTTAAATCAACAATCCCATGGCTACATGTGGGATGTGCACCGTAATTTGATGAAATCTTTAAGCCCTATCGTCGATTGTGGGGTACACTATATTGATGTCATGTGCCAAATGACGCGCTCGAAACCAATGCGTGTTTCGGCCATCGGCGCGCGAATGACAGAAGATATTCCGGCAGGCAATTATAATTACGGTCAATTACAGATTCACTTTGAAGATGGTTCCGTAGGTTGGTACGAGGCCGGCTGGGGTCCCATGATCTCACAGAATGCGTATTTTGTGAAAGATGTTTTTGGGCCAAAAGGTTCCGTTTCTATCGTCGCAAAAAATGCCGGCGGCGAGGGCAAATCCGATGACGTGGAATCACACACGAAAACAGAATCCCTGCGTGTACACCATGCAGACATTGATTCAAAAAACGAATTCACGAAAGAAGACGAATGGGTTAACCTAACGGATGAACCGGATCACCAAGGTCTTTGCGATCGCGAGCAGGCCTATTTCCTACAAGCCATAACCGAAAATATAGACCTGACAGATCACGTGGAGGATGCGGTAAATAGTTTGCGCATCGCTTTTGCGTGTGATGAGTCGGTGAGGACGGGGGAGATGGTGAAGCTGTAATCAGTAGACAGTAGTCAGTAGACAGTATCCAGTAATCAGTAGTCAGTAGACAGGGGGCAGTAATCAGTAGTCAGTGGATAATATACCGACTACTTGATACTGACTACTGATTACCGAATACTGACTACTGGTTACCGGATACTGGCTACTTTAAATACGTCGCTAACCAACCCTGTATTTCCGAATAGTGGAACTTCGAATTATCTGGATTCAGGATCCAGTGGTTCTCCCCAGGAAAAACAATTAACTTGCTCGGAATTTGAAGACGTTGGTGAATGCTCCAGTTTTCCAACGTATTATTGATAGGGACACGGTAATCGTTTTCACCTACGGTTAATAGCATTGGGGTTTTGAAGTTCGCGGCGAAGCGCATCGGGTTTTGTTCTTTCCACGTTTTAGTAGGTACCCAAGGTGCTCCCCCATTCATCAATTCTCTACCCCAAATCACATCCGATGTTCCCCATTGCGCCTCCGAGTTCACTAAACCCGCGTGTGAGATTAAGCATTTGTAATGAGACGTAGTCGCCTGCATCCAATTGGCTAAGTGTCCTCCATAGGAAGCACCACCCGCGGCTTGTTTGGTTCCATCAATAAACGAGAAGCGTTTGATGGCATCTGCCGCCGCTTCTTGGATTTCTTGCCCTGGACCTTTGAACGGGTCAAACTGAATATCTTGAGCGAATTTCTCACCATATCCCACAGATCCTGTGTAGTCGGTCATCACGATTACGTAGCCCGGCGAACCTAAAATGTAGGGGTTCCAACGGTATCCAAACACATCTTTGAATGAACTAGCTGGACCGCCGTGCATTAAAACGAAGAGAGGGTATTTCTTAAAGGCATCAAAACCGGTTGGTTTCAAAACGACCGAACGAATCATTTTACCTCTAGATGATTTAGTCCAAATCACCTCCGGTTTTTGTAAATCCAACCCAGCTAAAACCGCATCATTCGCTTTTGAAATGGCTTTCAATGAACCATTTGCCGAGACCCACACTTCTGGCGGAGTTGCAATGTTTTGGTATTGGTAGGCAAAAATACGGGGATCAGTCGATAAGCTTAGCCCGGTAAAAGATCCTGCATCTGCGCCTAAAACCGGTTTGACGGAGCCATCGGCCAGGGAAATCTCAACGATGCGATCTACTCCTTGGTCTTCAATGCTCGCGAAGATGGCAGAACCCGTTATTTCCATATCGTTGATGGGACGATCGAGGGTGGCGGCTAGCTCTTTTTTGGCAGAAAAAGAAGACGCATCAAAGCGGTAAATCCGATTTAAGTAATACAATTTATTGCCGATAGCAGAACCCGATGTAATGAGGTATTTCCCATCTGCCGTAAATTCCGCTGAAGTATAAGAAGTCTCATCACTCACTAACACCGTTTCTTTGCTACCAGACAAACTCACCGAATAGATATTCGATTTTGCCGATTGATAAGCGGTGGTATTGTATTCCGTAGTTGCCGTAAACACAACTGATTTGCCGTCAGCACTGAAGTTATAAGAACCTAAACGGAAACCTGGAGAATTCACGAGTGATATGCTCGCCATTAAATTCACCGGCTTTGAGCCAGACTTTAGGTCCATTGTGAAGATATGACCTTGTTTTTCATCTAGCCAAGAGTCCCAATAACGAACAGGGAACGATTGATAGACACGTGCTTTGGTCTTAATTTTCTTCTTTTCTTCCGCTAATTTCTTACTAACCGAATCCGTGAAAGCGGTAGGAAAAACGCGGCTGGAGAAAATAATGCGCGAGCCGTCTGATGAGAATTTAACGTCACTTACTCCGGTAGAAAGTGTGGTTAATCGTTGTGCCTCACCGCCAGCTAAAGGTAAAACGTACAGTTGCGGGGCTTCGTCGCCATCGCGTTTGGCAATGAAATAAATCTTATCGGAAGTGGCAGACCAGTGGTAATTGTCTTCACCGCCTTTTGAATTGGTTAATTTTCTAGGCTGTGAAGAACCATCCGTGGCAGCAATCCAAAGGTCTGATGTTTGTTCTTCTAGATTGTAAGACGTTTCGATGCGGGAATAGATGACGTGGCGACCATCTGGTGAAATTTTAGGAGCCCCCACTTTCTTCAGCTTGATCATGATCTCATGTGACATGGGCTTTTGAGCGTGGACAGAGAGGCTAAATGCTAAAAAGCAGGACAGTAGTAGTAACAATTTCTTCATATGGGTAGTTTAGATTCAGTAAATTAATTAATTTAATGTCACATCAACCTTTTTCAAATGAAAAATAATTACTTACAACTCGTCCTTGCAGGCTCATTGCTATTCAGCGGCAGCCTATATGCGCAAGAAAAACCGGGGAAATTTATTGACCGCGACAACATGAACCTGAGCGTAAAAGCGGGGGATGACTTCGTGGAATATTCTAATGGACCTTGGGTTAGAAAAAACCCGATCCCAGCCAAAGAAACACGTTGGGGTGCCTTCAACCAATTACGCGATTTCAACATCAATGCGATTAAAACGATTTTAGATGAGACCAAAGGCACGAAAGCGGCCGCAGGTTCAGTCGAAAGAAGAGTCGCTGACTTCTATGCGGCAGCAATGGACAGTATAGCTATCGAAAAATTAGGCTACACGCCTATCCAAGCGGACTTACAACATATTGCAGGTTTGCAATTCAAGTCACAAGTGGTTACTGAAATCGCGCGTTTACGCTCTTCAGGGATTGCTTCTCCTTTATTTGGTTTCTACATCGGTCAAGACCGCAAGAACGTAGAGAAAATGGTACCGCAATTAGGACAAGGTGGAACATCACTTCCTGATCGCGATTACTACTTAAAGAGTGATGCACGTAGCCTAAAGATTCAGGAGGCATTCAAAAAATACGTAGCGACCTTGTTTACGTTAACTGGAACTCCTGAGGCTCAAGCGAAAGCGAATGCTGAAACCGTATTCCAATTAGAAAAGAAATTAGCTGAAGCGCAGATGGCTCGTGTCGAAATGCGTGATCCGTACAAGACTTATAACAAGTTTGCCTTTGCTGATTTCAATCAAAAGACACCTGCCTTTAACTGGGCATTGACTTTCCAAGACTTTGGCACATCTGCTCCAGATTCAATTCTAGTAGGTGCACCTAAATTCTTCGAGGCAGCGAACAAATTATTGATCGAAACACCCGTAGAAACGTGGAAGACCTATTTAACATGGAATGTATTGCGTAGTAGCGCTGGCTATTTAAGCTCTCCATTCGTGAAAGCGAGCTTTGCGTATTCACAAGTATTATCAGGACAAAAAGTACAAGCTCCAAGATGGCAACGCATGTCAGCGATGACGGATGGAACCTTAGGTGAATTATTAGGTCAATTGTATGTAGCTAAATACTTCAAGCCAGAAGCGAAAGCGAGAATGGTAGAATTAGTGGCTAACCTACGTAAGGCTTTCGCTGTTCGCATCAACAAATTAGATTGGATGAGCGCGGAGACGAAGGAAAAGGCTTTGGCCAAATTAAATGCCTTCACTCCTAAAATCGGATATCCTGACAAATGGAAAAACTACGATGGCTTAGAAATTTCAGCGTCTGAATACTACGGAAACATCCGCCGCGCTGGTGCTTGGGGCTTCCAAGAAAACTTAGCGCAATTAGGAAAACCGGTAGACAGAAGCAAATGGGGTATGACGCCACCAACGGTAAACGCTTACTACAGCCCAGTGATGAACGAAATCGTATTCCCTGCCGGTATTTTGCAATTCCCATTCTTCGCAGCTGACGCAGATGATGCGATCAACTATGGTGGAATCGGCGCTGTTATCGGACACGAGATGTCTCACGGTTTCGACGATTCAGGTAGCCAATACGACAAAGACGGAACCTTACGTAACTGGTGGACTAAAGACGACTTAGCGAAGTTCAAAGCGAGAACGGAACTTTTAGGCAAGCAATTTGATGCGTACACTGTTCAAGACACGATCCACGTCAATGGTAAATTAACGATGGGCGAAAACATCGGTGACTTAGGTGGCTTGAATATGGCTTACGAAGCGTTCAAAATGACGAAGCAAGGCAAGTCAACGAAGAAAATCGATGGCTTCTCACCAGACCAACGTTTCTTCTTAGCTTGGGCACAAGTTTGGAGAGGTTCTTCTCTTCCTGAGACAGAGGCTCAACAAGTATTAACAGATCCACACTCACCTGGTCAATACCGGACCATCGGTGCTCCAGTAAATATGGATGCTTGGTACAAAGCTTTTGATGTGAAACCAGGCGATAAGCTGTATAAGAAGCCGGAAGATCGGATTAAGATTTGGTAATCTTTGGAGAGTCGAGATTATAGAGTAGAGAGTAGAGATAAAAAAAATGGCGGCCCTGCGGGCCGCCGTTCTTTTTAGAGCATAATTAATAAAGCACAAAAATGCTGCGTGTGTTTAAAAAAAGAGGGCGACCCTACGGGTCGCCCTCTTTTGCTTCCTTTTTTTTCGCCTTACTTGACGTATTTTTCTAACCATTGGAATTGCTCCCATAGCAAGTGTAACACGTTTTCTTTCCCACGATAGCTATGTGCTTCGTAAGGTAAGTAGACAAAACGAGTCGTTCCTCCGTTTCCTTTCAAAGCAGCGTATAAACGCTCCGAGTTAATTGGGAATGTACCCGTGTTATCATCTTGCTCACCGTGCACTAATAAAATCGGTTCTTTGATTTTATCTGCGTAGCTGAATGGACTCATTTCATAGTACAATTGCGGAGCTTGCCAGTAAGTACGGTCTTCGTTTTGGAACCCAAAAGGGGTCAAGGTACGATTGTATGCCCCACTACGTGCGATACCTGCTTTAAATAAATCGGTATGTGCTAATAAATTCGCCGTCATAAAAGCACCGTAACTGTGACCACCCACGGCCATCCGCTTGCGATCGCCCACGCCTAATTGAACTAAATGGTCAATCGCCGCTGAAGCATTTAAACGTAATTGATCAACGAAGTTGTCATTCGGCTTTTTAGAAGCATCCGTAGACACAATCGGCATCTCCGCATTGTCTAAAATCGCATAACCCTGAGTCGCATAATAGATAGGTGAAGCCCAGCTCAAGACAGTGAAACGATCTTTGCTACCACGAACCTGCGCTGCATCTGCCGCTGAATTAAATTCACGTGGATAAGCCCAAATCAATACCGGCAAAGGACCATCTTTTTCTTTGTTATAGCCTTTAGGCAGATATAAATCGCCTGTTAAGTCCACGCCATCCGCACGCTTGTATTTGATTTTCTCCTTAGTGATACCCACTAAATTCGGATAAGGATTTTCAAATTGGGTCAAAGCTTTATCCTGCGATGGATTTAACAAGTGCTTGATAAAGTAGTTCGGCACCTCCGTTTGGGATTCCTTTCTGCTTAAAACGATCAGTTTGTCTGCATCAATCACTTCCTCTACTTGTTCAAAGTAGCCCGGTTTTGCGCGCCAAATAATCTCATTCTTCTTCGTCGCTAAATCAAACTTCGAGATAAAGGGAAGATCCCCTTGATCAGAAGAACCCACCGGGTTGTTCATCAAAATCTTAGTCCCGTTATCCGTCATTTGAATCACCTCGCGACCTAAAGCATTTTTCATTAACACCGGACTGCCTGGGTTTTTGTAGGCATCCGTTAGATTACGCTCGTACAAAACTTCCATTGATCCATCCGCAGAAGAATAACGACTTACTTTGGATGTCTGCTTTCCACGTAATACTTCCGTCACTAAAGCCACTTTAGAATTTCCCCAAATCACCCCAGCATACCGGGTCTTCGTCTTAAATAATTCTTTGGCCTCTTGCGTAAAGGGAGCAGACAAGGAATAAACGGCATCGTGAAATTCTACTTGCTTTTTAATGAATCCACTATCTAATGGCATCGCATACACTAAGGAAGCTGGCTCATCATCACGCCAATCAAATCCACGCGGCACATTTTGCACATTATCATTTCCAGCTGGAGCACTCTCCGCTGATGGCAGTTTCGCAATTTCTTTGATTGTTTTTCCATCCAAATCTAAGACTTTCACCGTCGTAGGGAAACCATAGGCCGGTACGGCATATGAGAAAGGCTTCGCGACTGAACGCGTTAGAATGTAGCGACGATCCGGCGATAGTTGGAATGAATTATACAAGGCAGGCTCCCCTATTTTCTTGTTCACACCATTTTTATACACCACTAATTGGGCTTCTGCATAATAGGAAAATAAACTCTCATCGTAAGGAGATTTAATCAAATCCTGGAACGTCGGTCTTGGTGCCGCTTTTCCTACATTCTGTTGAATGGTCGGTCCTTTAGGCGAAATCGGACGTTTAGGAGCTCCGGCCGCATCATGCGTGGTCACCTTGTATAGAATAGTTTGGTCGTCCACCCAAGTAAAGGCATTCCCCAAAACTTGATTTAAAGGAACACTATTGATGCGAATAGCTTTCTTTGAAGCGATATCAATCACATATAAATCCACACCGTTTACCTCGGTTTGTGCAAATGCGATTTTCGTTTCCGACGGATTCCAAGCGATTGATCCGGCAGCTAGGTTTTTAGGTAAACCGGCGATCTCTACTTTCGCACCGGTACGAATCGTTTGCAAGGTAATGCTGCTGATGGGACTTTGGCGAGACGGAGAAAAATTCAAGGGATTCAAGCGAAGACCCGCAATTTTCATTTCTGGCTGGCCTAGTTCCTCCACGGTAGGATAGGAATTACGACCTAATAACAACAGGTATTCAGCCTTCGAATCAATACGCACAAGTGGCGTAGGCTTCGCAAGCAATAAGTCTGCAATGGCTTTAGGAGGTATTTGATAGGCATCGTCCTGCGCATACGAAGCAGAAAAAGATAAGACGCTAAGCGCCAAGGTTAAGAATGATTTTTTCATAGGATAGATTTAAACAAAAAAAGGTGGCTAATAAATTAGCCACCTTTAAATTACAAAATAAATTATAATGGATTTTGTACGATCGCTGGATTTGCATTAATCTCACGACGAGGAATTAAGAATTCCCAACGCACATCTCCTGCTGGCACATCAAACAATAAAGCGACAGATGCAATAGCATTTGTACCATTTCTATTCAATGCTGCGTTTGTACGCTTCAAGTCTAAGAAACGATGTCCTTCACCCCATAATTCAATACGGCGTTGTAACAAGATTTCATCAATTAAAGCAACACCTGTTTTAGTTGACTTCACATAACTAGCGTCACGTGTTTTTACTAAATCAAACAATACTTGCGAAGCACCTGCAGCATCATTTAAACGAGCTTTTGCCTCAGCCTCGATCAAATACATTTCCGCTGCACGCATGTAGGGAACATCTCCTTGCGCTGAAGTAGATGGCGTACCTGGCAATCTGAATTTCTGATTCAAGAATTTAGGACGAACACCTCCTGGAGGCACGATGGAGTTAGCTGCCGTAGGTGTCTCAACCCACATTTTAGCTCTTACGTCTGTAGCTGGAATTTGCTTGTACAATAAGCTATTAATTACCTTAGGATAGGTTCTAATAACCGTAGAGTTATAGTTACAAGAAATGTACGAGTGATACGCTCCGAAATATTCTGTTTGGTCTTCTAAGTGATCAAAACCCCACATCCACTCTGAGTTTGTCAAATCTTGGAATCCATCTTGGTATTGCGTTGCCGTCATAGGTGTGTAACCCGCACGCGCTTCCGCTGCAAACTTAGCCGCATTTGTCCAATCTTGTTGTACTAAGGCAACACGTGCTTGTAAACCCTTCACCACACTTAAATTAATGTGTGATTTGTTCAAACGGGAAGTTGTTAACAAGGCTGCTGCATCCGCTAAATCTTTGTTGATCTGAGCGTATACCTCTTCTACCGTGTTACGTGGCTTTCCTTCTGTGGTAGGCTCTAAAACCAAAGGCACACCTAACTGTGCATTAGGCTTAGCTGTTGCGTCATAGCGCTTACCGTATAATTGCACTAAGTTGAAATAACTAAAAGCACGCAATGCTAAAGCTTCCCCTTTCAATGAATTACGATCAGCCGCAGGACCTACCGCCTTGTCTAAATTAGCAATACCAATGTTCGCATTACCAATGATGCGGTAATACATCTCATAAGGAAATTGCACCATCGTGTTTACATCAGAACGGTGAGCCGTCCAACGCGTCTCTCCCACGTGCCAAGAAGCAGCCGTAGTTCCTAAGACCATATCTTCTCCCATGTGATCAAGAATAATCATCATAGCAGGGTGACCCGAGTGACCTTGAGAGCTTAAATAACGAACAATAAACGAACGGTAAATACCGTTAACAGCCGCCGCTGCATTCTTTGTAGTGGCATATGCTGATCCAGCATCAATACTAGCCGTAGGGGTAGTATCTAAATAAGCTTCCTCGCAAGATGAAAGTAACAGTGCGAATACAAGCGAAAAATAACCTAAATATTTCTTTTTCATGATTCTATATTATAAAGAGAATGATAGACCTAAAACTAATGACTTCGCAGGGCTGTAAACATTACTTGTTGTTCCTCCAAAGTTCTGCTGAACGTTCATTCCGCTTCTGCGTGATAACATTAAGAAGTTCTCCCCACTTACGTACACCTGAGCATTGTCAATTTTCAAGCGATTCATGATTGACTTAGGTAAACGGTAAGATAAAGTAACCGTACGAATGTTCATAAAGCTTGCATCAATTAACCAACGGTCAGACGCTGCATCAAAATCAGCTGTACGACCATTGTCCATACGTGGTACATCCGTAATATCACCAGGATTAACCCAACGCTTCAAGATATCTACGTGCTTCGCATTGTGGTATCCTGCTCCCATTAAACCAGCATAAGCTGCGTCATACACCTTTCCTCCTAATTGATACACCATCAAAGCAGAAAGAGTGAATCCTTTGTAACGAAGAGAAGTATTCACCGATCCTGTCAAATCTGGAATAGACGTACCGTTGTAAGCATAACGCGCGTTAGCGATGTTATTCGTCAAGGTATCACCATTCGCCGTAATTCTCGAATTAGAAGCTACATAAGAGATGGCACGGTATTCCGCCACACCCGTCTCCGGATTAACGCCTTTGTATTCGCGTAACCAGTAGTCATATAATGAGCTACCTTCTTTTAATTTCTTCGTACCATCGATGATCTCCTTGCTTTCTGCAGGCATCTTCGTGATTTTGTTCTCTAGTTTAGTGGCATTCAAATCTACGTTCCAAACAAAATCCTTAGTACGAACTAAATCCCCAGCTAACTGTAACTCGATACCACGGTTGTACATCGAACCGATATTACGCGTTTCCGTTCCAATACCTACTGATAAAGGAAGAGGCACAGCAAAAATCAAGTTAGTCGACTGACGATCGAAATATTCAATGGTACCAGAGATTCTGTTCTTGAACAAACCGAATTCTAAAGCCACATCATATGCCGTATTTGTCTCCCACTCTAAAGATTTGCTTCCTAAAGAGGATTGTAAAATACCTGGCTCTGTTGCATTATTCCAACCCAAAGCGTACAATGGCTGCCAAGCATAGTTGCTAATACCACCATCGTTACCTGTTTGACCCCAAGAAGTTCTCAATTTTAAGTTATCGATAAACGTCAATTCCTTAATAAAGTCCTCTTGATCTAAACGCCAAGCAGCAGAAGCAGAGTAGAAAGTACCCCAACGCTTCTCTTGATAGAACTTAGAAGAACCATCCCGACGAGCTGATACCGACACGAAATACTTCGAATCATAATCGTAGTTCAAACGAGAGAAGAAACCTTCTACGCGACGGATATCATACTGAGATGTTAAATTCGTCGTCGTAGTGAAGTTAATTAACTCATAATTACCATCTAAAATTTGCTGCGAACGAGAACCGTCTAAGCTATTAGAAACTAAATTATAATTCTCATGTCCTACTAGGGCATCTACATTATGCTTTCCAAACGAGTGGTTATACGTTAACAACTGTGATAAGTTGTAATTCGTAATATTCTCAAATGTGTTTGAAGCACGACCTGCCGGAGCACCGTCACCAATTTCTGGGTTTCCAAAAATAACGGTATTTGCGTTTGTGATATCCACACCCACGCTGTTCGTGAATTTGAAGTCTTTCAAGAAAGAAATCTCACCATACGCACGACCGCCTAATAAATTTCTACGGAAGAAGTTTTCGTTCAATTCCGTTTCAGCAATGACGTGACGACCACCATATTGAGGACGGTTTGATAAGCCTAAAGCACTTAAGTTACCATAGTCATAACGGCGTCTTCCATTTTCCAATGTCAAGAATGAACCTGGGCTTGCCGGATCATACGCATACACGGGATAAATAGGAGCCATACCACGAGTAAAGAAGAATGGATTCACAAAAGAAGTTCCTCCATCAGCCGTAGATTGGTTTGAAGTCGTCACTGTTGTATTCATGTTAGCACCCACTTTGAACCAATTGTTCATTTGGCTGTTCACATTTAAACGAGCCGTAAAACGATCGTAATCAGATTTAATCTGATATCCCTTGTCATTTAAATAAGACACAGACAAGAAATAGTCTGACTTACCATTCGACCCAGAGAAGTTTGCACTTACCTCATCACGGATACCCTGACGCATTACTGCTTTTTCCCAGTTTAAATCATCTGGGTTATAAATCATTTGAGCAGACGCATTTAATTTACCGTCTGTACCTACTAATTGAGCAAACGGAACATTGTACACATTATAACCTGTACCTACAATAGCACCTAAACCGGCAGAAGCCGTCGCATTCGCTGTCGCAATGGCTACAGGGTTCGTTGCACGGTAAGCTAAGTTATTACGATTCGACTCCCACATTAATGGATAGTAATCCGCAGCACCTACGCGATCGTATTCTGGCAAAGCGCGTGTATTAAAACCTTTCGTGTATTTTACATTAATCGAATTTTTTCCTTTCGTACCTTTTTTAGTCGTTACCATCACAACACCATTCGCCGCACGCGCACCATAAAGTGCAGTAGAAGCTGCATCTTTCAATACGGTAATCGACTCAATATCGTCATTATTTAAATTAGCAATACTCGCTGAGTAAGGTACGCCATCCACTACATACAATGGATCATTAGAAGAGGAAATCGAACCAAATCCACGAATACGTACCGCTGGAGCAGAACCCGGCTGACCAGAAGTGGACGTAGTTGTAATACCCGGAGCGATACCTTCTAGCGCTTGACCGATATTTGTAATCGGTCTAACTCCTAGTTTCTCTGCACTAACCTTCGCAGAGGAACCCGTAAAGGAAGCTTTCTTGGCTGTACCGAACGTCGTGATCACGACTTCATCCAAGGTAGAAGTAGCCGAAGCAAGAGAAACATTAATCACGGTTCTGTTACCTACTTTGACCTCTTGAGGTGAATAACCAACTGAACTCACAATTAACACAGCATTAGCTGAAACACTTAATTTAAAAGCACCATCCACATCCGTGTTAGTCCCTTTACTCGTGCCTTTAATGGCAATGTTAACTCCCGGTAAAGCCAAACCATCATCTCCGGTCACCTTACCTGTAATTGATCTGTCCTGGGCAAACAATGGAATCATTGCTGTTAGCCACATGAACATACTTAATAGTACTGTTTTTTTCATAATGTCTTTAGTTTAAACAAATGATGAGATAATAATAGTAAGGCAAATTATTGCTTAACAGATTAATAAACAAGATTTAACAATAAATTGTTTTTATCTACTTCATAAAAAAATAAAACAAAAAAAGGGCGACCCTACGGGTCGCCCTTTTTTTTCCTTTCTAAAAACTAGAATTAGTTCTTATCCCAGAATAACTTCGTAGTTACTACGTCTCCACCGATTGCTGCTGCAGCCGCTGTGTAAGCAGTTCCATTCAAAGTTTGCTCTGTGTTAGGATACGTTAAACGTGTAGGGAATCCAGATTTTGCATTGACTGGTGCAGTAATCACTGGATAGTCTAAACGACGTAACTCAGTCCAAGTCTCGAAAGAACGATTGTAAAGAGCGATCCACTTTTGTGTACCAATTTTTTGCTTCCAGTTTCCTGCAGCTGTCGTGTAAGCTACATCAGGTTGAGCTAAATAAGCGTCAGCATCTGCTTGTGTTCCACCCCAATATAGGATAGAAGCAGTGATCGCGTTATTATAGTGTTGCTCAGCTGTACCAGCTACATTGAATCCTCTTTCTTTTGCTTCAGCGCGTAAGAATTCAGTTTCAACGTAATCCGCTAATACGTAAGGAGCATCTGCTGCAATTACTTTAGCACCTGCACGAGAGAAATCTACGTATGTGTTTACTTTTCCTACGATACCACCCGCATAGTTACCTGCGTTGTTTGTAGAGAAGTAAGCTGTTTTACGTGGATCATTCCAACCAGTTAATTTATCCATTAAGTCTTTCGCTGCGATATAATCTTGACGACCACCTAATACGATATCCACGTGTAATGGATTTTGATTAGGAGAAGCAGTTAAATACGTGAATAAACCGTTATCTGAAGATGCTGAGATAGCACCTGCATCAGAAGCTTCAACAGCAGTTTTTGCAGCACTTGCGTTTTCATCCGCTACAATCATAGCTAATTTCATACGCAAGGTGTTTGCAAATTTCACCCACTTCGTTACTGAACCTTTGTAAACCACATCTTCTCCAGAAGTAAATCCAGCTGCAGATGCATCTAACTTAGTGATATCAGCATTCAAACGAGTGATTAAATCAGCAGAAACTGTTTTCGCATCATCGTACTTAGGGAACAACTTAGTTGCATCTAGTGCCTCTGAGTAAGGAATATTTCCAAAAGAGTTCACTAAAATTCCGAAAGTATATACTTCCATGATATCCAAGATCGCTAATTTATTCGCTTTCTCTTTAGGAAGTAAAGACGCATCTGCATTGATTAAACGAGATGATTCACGTAAATCAGCTAATACATCACGGTACATACCATTCCACCATTGGTTAGGAATAGCACGTGTTTGGAAATCATATTGAGCTTCATCTTGGTATACGGCCATAGCCCATTGGCTAGTCGTAAAACGGAACACGTTTGTGTTCACACTCGCAGTAGCTAAGTTCCCTGCAAGAGACTTAACTGCATTCGAGAACAAAGTAGGTGCAGGAATAGCTGCTGGCTTCTTAGTCTCTACGTTTAAGGATGCAAGATCCTCTGTACAAGCTGATGCAAGAAACAAAAGCGGTACAAATACTAAAAATATTCTTTTCATCTGTATCAAATTAAGGATGATTAAAACAATAATTTCACGTTAAATCCAATCGAACGTGTCGTAGGATACGCACCTGATTGATATCCCTGCACGTTACCAGCAGAAAGATTCTCTTCAGGATCAGAGTGAGGAAGGTTTTTGTGAATGATCCACAAATTACGTCCGTACAATGATAAATCAACTCCTTTTACTCCACCTAATTTAGCTACAAGCGCACGAGGTAAAGAATAAGTAAGGTTTGCTTCACGTAACTTTACATAACTAGCATCGTAAACGAAAGCATGTTGTGGGTTGAATGCATAACCATATGTTCCATAGTAGTTCTCTACGCGGATATCATTAGGCGTACCATCTGCTTTCACACCTGGCATAATCACACCACCACCAGCAGAAATTTCGCTACGAGATGGGTTTCCTTTATCATTCAATAAAGCTGACTCTTCTAATACACCCGTAGCAGCACCATAGTACTGATCTAATGAGAATACAGAACCACCAGACTTCACATCGATCAAGAAGCTAAATGTAACGTTCTTGTAACGGAATGAGTTGTTGATACCACCAATCCAGTTAGGATTTACGTTACCGATATTATTCGTAGTTGTTGTCGTCATGTCATAACGTCCGTTAGCTTTCACTAATTTCTCGCCATTTACATACTTCCAAGTTCTACCTTTCAAGATACCGTAAGGCTCACCTACTGTTGCGTTCAA
This sequence comes from Aquirufa antheringensis, assembly GCF_023921165.1. NCBI lineage: Bacteria > Pseudomonadati > Bacteroidota > Cytophagia > Cytophagales > Flectobacillaceae > Aquirufa > Aquirufa antheringensis. Next base: position 1,774,109 of record NZ_CP049835.1, on the reverse strand, counting down.
TGTAACACCACCTTGGAATGAAGCTAACTGTAAGTTTTGGCTTTCATTATATAGGCTTAATACTTTGTTACGGTTACGTGTAAAGTTCACGTTTACATTCCAAGCGAAATCTGCTGTCTTGATAGGAGAACCATAAAGACTGAATTCGATACCGCTGTTTTCGATGTTACCTGCATTTACATAAGTCGAGTTATAACCTGTTGATGTCGTAACAGAAGCAGGTAAAATTTGATCTAATGTATTAGTGTGGTAATACGTCGCGTCAAAACCTAAACGGTTTTGCAAGAAAGCCATTTCTAAACCAAACTCCTTAGAGATAGTTTGCTCTGGCTTCAAGTTCGGATTGTTTTGAGTTCCTGGAACTGAGAATAAGATCGTTGAACCAAACGGCGCTGGTTGATCATATACGTTAGAGATAGATCCCCAAGGAGCATCATTACCTACCGTTGCATAGTTAGCACGTAACTTACCTGAAGTTAACCAAGGTAAATCTTCGATGTGGTGAGAGAACAACCAAGAAGCTGAACCTGCATAGTATAAGTACGCATTGTTAGCCACAGGTAACGTAGACGACTTGTCTTGACGAACAGTTCCGTCTAACGTTAAGAAGTCTTTGTATGTTAACGTAGCACCACCGAATAAACCAAATACTTCACGTGGGTTATACGACTCAGATGGAGCAGAAACTGTTCCTTTTGAGTTAGCAATTGAATATAAACCTGGAACGATCAAACCACCATTTGTGATAGCGTAAACAGAACGGTTTAAAGACTTACGTAAGTTCAAACCAGCTAATGCCTTTAAGTTTAAATCTTTCGTTAAGTTTTTGTCAAAATTCGTGATTAAATCATAGTTGATCTCCTCAAAGTGACGATCATAACGAGAATACTCAGCGATATCCGTAGAACCTACAGCGATACGCTCCTCTTGGAACTCATCATAGGTATCCATTGTGATACGACCCATTACGTTTAAGTAATCCGTTGCTTTGTAGTTCAACATCGCGTTACCGAACATACGAGTACGAGTATCGTTCTCCTTGTTTTGGTAACGAGTCCAATAGTAGTTATCTGTATAGATAGGCTTCAATCCTGCTGCAGTAGAAGGATCAGACCAGTTCCAAGTAACGTTCTTGTTGTTACGGAAATAAGCTTCTTTTTGCTCCAAGATATCTACGTTTGTTTGATACCACTGACGGAAGTTTTGATTCACGTTCAATCCATCATAACCTGTACCGTAACGACCTAAACCTTCTACTACTGAGAAGTTAGCCGTTGCTGATGCCGTTAACTTAGGAGAGATAGCATACGTTCCTGAAAGGTTCATGATATTCTTAGAAACCTTAGAGTTAGGTAAAGTTCCACGATCTTCGTTACGTGTAAATCCTAATTTGAAAGTACCCTTATCTGTAGCACCATCTAAAGAGATGTTTGTGTTATTAGAAATAGCAGTCTCATAGAATTTATCTGGTGTATTTGCCGCAGCAACCCATGGCTTTGATTTTTGGTAGTTAGGACCAGCAGGATCAAAAGCATCCCAGTGGTATACCTGTAAGCTAGGGTCAAATTTCGTACCGTAAGAAGCATCTTCAGATGTAGGTACTACTAAATCATCTTGTCCATCACCATTTGCATCAAAATAGAAGAAACCATCTTTTTGGTATGGATCAGAGTAACCAGCACCATATTGGTTTTGGTATTTAGGGAAAGTAGAGCGATCAATCGTTCCTACAGATAAACCTGAGTTGATTGTCAAACCTAAACCTTTCTTCGCTTTCTTAGAAGTGATCATGATCACACCATTCGAAGCACGTGAACCATAAAGAGCAGTTGCCGCAGCACCTTTCAATACAGTCATTGACTCGATATCATCTGGGTTAATATCCGCAGCTGCATTACCATAGTCATAACCACCACGACCTGTACGTTGGTTAGATGAGTTGTTCACAGAGTTATCTACTGGCACACCATCTACAACGAATAAAGCTTGGTTATTACCAGTCAAGGACTTAGAACCACGGATTACTACGTTAGTAGAACCACCGATTGCGTTACCTTGTGTGATTTGCACACCTGATACTTTACCAGAAAGTTGTGAGAATGCGTTACCAGAACGAACACGAGTTAATTCCTCGCCCTTTACTTGCTGAGCAGCATAAGGTAAAGAGTTTTTTGTACGTGTAAGTCCCAAAGCCGTTACAACAACCTCATTTAACTCAGACGCATCTGAAGCTAAAACTACGTTGATTGAACTTTGGCTTCCTACTGAAACCGTTTGAGCTTTATAGCCCACAAAACTGAAGACGATGGCAGCTCCGTCTCCTACTGTAATTTTGTAAGTACCATCTGCTGCCGTGGTTGTACCACGAGATGAACCTTTTAGGCTGACACTAACTCCCGGAAGAGCCGCACCATCCTCTGAAGCCGTAACCTTACCGGTTACTTGCCTTGTTTGAGCTATTAATGAACTGAAAACAGTCATCATCAATACCCCAATGAGTAATAGTTTTTTCATGTTGTTGAGTTTAATTAATGAAAAAATAATAGAATAAGTTTGGCAAATTAGGAGTTTTCCAATATAAATGCAAACAATTTAAGCAAAAAAAAGAGGCACCATCTTGTGATAGTGCCTCTTTCAAAATAAATTAATCTATCCTTATTTAGGATTTTTAGTAGTTGCAGAACCTGCGCCAGCTGGATTATTAGCTAACTCATTATCTGGAACATCCCAATAATCTAAATAACCATACTTAATCGTTGCGTTAGTTGAGATAGAAGAACCATCTTTAGAGATAACTACCGCACCTGTGCGACCGCCTTCTAACACGCCCCAACGACGTGCATCGTAGAATGATAAACCACGGAAAGCTAACGCCACACGACGCTCTTTACGTAATTCTTCTTTTACTACCGCTGCATTTGTAGATGTAATAGGCGCTAAACCTGCACCTTGGTAAGCACGAACAGCATCAATACTTGCCGCTGCACCTGCTACATCACCTTTCCACAACTTCGCTTCTGCTTTCATTAACTCGTTTTCTTCATAAGAACCTAACAAGAAAATTTCAGCACTACCCGCTGTACGGTTTACATAGGTGTAAACACCTGCTAAACCATTACCACCATCTTTAATGGCATAACGCGTATTGAACGCGTTACCACGGTCAGAGTTACCTACCCAAACAGGGAATAACTTAAAGTTCTGCGCTAAACGCTGGTCGCCTGCATTAAATTCTTGAATCAAACGCTCCGAAATTTTATACGTATTACCAGAAGCGTTAGAACCTACCGCACGCGCCGCTACATTGTAGTTAGAGGAAGAGAACACATCCCCATTCGCGTTCGTGTTACCAGCGAAAACTGGATCAGATGCTCCTACCCCAGCATTCGCTAAAGACAAGATGGCATCCCACTGAGCAGCGGTCATCGTAGCCGTCGAATTATTTACTAGAATATTACGCGCTTTCATCGTATTCAAGTTCTTAATCCATTGTGCAGCTGTAGGTACAGCGCCTTTCTCTGTTTGGAAGAAATCAGGAATCAAGTTCGTGATGATCTCTGCAAAATCAGCTGAAGAACCAGATGCATTGACAGCAGTCGCCGCTTTATCAAAATTAGCTGTTGCCTCCGCAATCATAGCCTCTTTTGTTACATACGCATTATTAGTAGCTGAAGGAGTATTGACAATTAAACCAGCATAATAAATCGAACCAATGCGAGAATAAGCTAAACCTTTCCAAGTATAAGCCCACGCTTTGATCGCATTTTTCTTAGCCGCTGCGTCTCCTGAAAAAGTAGTTTTATCTACCGCATCTAAGATCGTATTACACGCATTGTTTAATTGATACATTAAAGCCCACTCTAAGAAAGTAGGATTACCTCCTTGTTGTGAATTAGTATTCACCGCACGAATTAAGGCCTTCTGCGTAGATGGACTATTCGGATTAGCCACTTGCGTGCCATTATCTAAAGTCACCATGTCTGGTGCAGAAAGATTATTCATGTAAGCATTAGCAGCCTCAGCGCCTACTACATCACCCATTAAATCATGAATACCTAATACGCCATTATAAAACGCGCCTACAACACCATCATAGTACTTATAACCAGACGATGTGAAACCATTTTTATACACTGATCCTTGCGCAAGCGCGATAATTCCAGCCTCAGAAGCAGCCGTCGCAGGCGTAGGCTGATTAGGATTTTGGATATCCAATTGATCCTTACACGACATAACCGATCCAGCTAAAAGCAGAAAGGAAAGCGCGGTTATTTTTATATTTTTCATTTTTTTCAAATTTAAATGATACCTTTTTCTCAATTCTGTATTAGAAACCAATGTTTAACTGTACCTGGTAAGAGCGTAAGTTAGGCATGGTGTTGTGATCGATACCACGATCCCAAGCAGAGTTATTACCACCTGAAGCGATTTCAGGATCCATACCTGAATAGTTCGTTAACGTGTAAAGGTTACGTCCAGACGCCACTAATTGTAACTTTCTGAATCCTTTAATTCCTAACGCTCTCACTAAATCAACACCGATAGATACGTTTCTCAAACGAGCAAAAGAACCATCTTCGTAGAAGTAATTTTTCGTTCCATTAAATGAGCTAGCAGCATACACACCGCGGTAGAATGCAGACCAAGCACCTGTTTGACCATCGATCGTGATAGGCTGTGCGTAATCCGAGTGAATACCATCACGGTACATCCAACCTTTAGTTTGGTTGTAAATACCTGCTCCTTGAACTAAATCCACTTGCATATTAAAGGTGATAATTCCTTTATAAGCTAAATCCGTGATGAAAGAAGCATTGAAATCTGGATTAGGATCCCCTAGAGCATAACGCTTAGCTGAGAAGAAAGGAGCTTTAGTCGCCTTGTTCACTACCCAACCATTACTTGCAACCGTATATAAACCACGGTTAGCTTCTGGAATAGCGACTGTACCATCTGGTAATTTAGCATCTAAGCTATGGATACCATAGTAACCGTACAATTGACCGATTTTCTCACCAGCCTTCAAAATATAACCAGTAGAACCAGCAGCAGAAGTTAATACTACTTCAGCACCACCACGAACCGCTGTGATTTCTGAAGATTGCTTTCCAAAGTTTACCGTAAAGTTCCAAGTCCAATCCGCATCTTTATAGATCTGCGCATTTAAACTTGCTTGGATACCATTAGAAGCAAGAGAGAAGGCATTATCCTTTACCGTACCTACACCTGATGAAGGAATAGCATCTACGTTAAAGATCGCATTATCAGTAGAACGCTTCCAGTACGTAGCAGATAAGTTTAAGTTATTCAACCAAGCTGAATTCTTTCCTAAGTTTAATCCGATATCCGTACCAATCTCTAATTCCTTAGAAATCTCCACGTTCAAGTTTGGATTTGATTGCGTTAACGGGAAGAAGAATGCGTTACCTGCACCAATAACACCTGTATTTAGGGTGATATAACGATCAAATGGACGCGGTTGAATACCTGCCTCACCATACGCTGCACGTAATTTAAAATCTTCTAACGTTGTGCTGATCGCTGAATTTTTGAAAATTCCTAATTCAGATACACGTAAGTAAGCATCTCCACGAGGGAACGTTTGTGGCGTAGAAGCTGCACCGAAGGCAGAAGAGTAATCCGTACGGAAACCACCTGAGATACCCCCATAAGTACCATAGTCAAAACGCTGATTCACTAAATAACCATACGTAATGAACGGCTCACGGTAATCACGAGCTACATACGTAGAAGCCGCTTGTGAAGTGTTGTAAGGAGTATAGTTAGGTAAACCGATACCATAAGAAATGTATGATGTAGTCTCTCTGTTACGGTAATCAAACGATAATTGCGTAGAAGTTCTTAATGGAATATTTACACCAAAGTCTTTTTGTAAATCCGTCGTAATAAAGGCAGATGCCAATAAGTTTTGGAATGCACTAGTGTATTCGTAATTATTGATCTCACCCGTTGCATCATTACCATTGTAGTTATAGTACCAATACTGTTGGTCCATAATATTCTTATTTCCCGTTTGGTTTAAATAAGTATATTTTGTCTTGTCTGTTTGGTAGTTAACACCATACTTCGCATCTAATGAAAGGAATTTATTCACCTCATAGTTTAAGTTCAAACTTTGGTTAATATCAATTCGCTTTGTATCTGTCGTAGTATAGTAGTTCACTGCATTCGGGTTATAACCGTTTACACCTACCGCATCACCAAAATACCCTGGGTAATTACCGTCAGCGTCTTTAAAGTCATAATCCACAAATGGACGTGAGTTAAATACAGAGAAAATGATTGAACGACCCGTTCCATCATTAATCGTGTTCTTCGTGTGAACTAATTGCGTAATCGAACGTAATTTCAAACCTTTCACTAATTCAAAACCTAAGTTCGCTGTTAAGTTCGTACGATTTAAACCACCCACATTTTTAAACGGACCTGCGTTATCTGAATTAGATAAAGCTAAGCTAAAATCACTTTTGTCCGATCCTCCTGAGATAGCCACAGAATTGTTGTAGTTCGTTGTAGGAGTAAAGAACATCTTAAAGTGATCGTAGTATTTTAAGTTCTTGTCATACGCCTTATTAATATTAGTCGTAGGATCCGTACTTGCTAAGATGACGTTTTCACCATATGCTCCATAGATTGGATCTAAAGCCAAAGGATTTCCTGAACCACCAATTACCTCATTATTTGCGTTCGTTTTGAAACCATGCTTATCTGCTTTTCTCAAATTACCCACATTTAAAGGAGTAGAATTAATCACCGAAGAGTTGATATCAATCGAGATTTTACCCGCTTTACCTTTCTTAGAGAATAATTGAATAACTCCATTTGCTCCTTGCGCACCATAGATTGTTGCAGCAGCTGCACCTTGAATTACCTCCACACGCTCAATGATATTTAAATCGATTGAATTAAGATCAGTAGAACCTAATTCAACTCCATCTAATAAGATCATCGGTGAAGTACCCCGGTTAATCGTATTAATACCACGTAAAACGATATTTACCGGTTGACCTGGCATACCATTCGCAGCAGAAATTTGAGCACCCGCAATTTTACCAATTAACGCTTGGTCTACTGAAGCAGACGGCACAGAAGGTAAATTTTTCGCTGTGATCGCTTGAACATCAATCGCAGTAGAGCGTTTGTCGATTGCCGTACCTGTACCCGTAACAACCACCTCAGAAAGCTGGCGAGAGTCTGTAGACAATTTAACATCAATCACGGATTGATTTCCCACAGAAACAGACTGTGGATTCAGGCCTACAAAAGAGAATACTAATGTGGCTGAACTTGGAACTGAGACAGCATAGTTTCCGTTTGCGTCTGACTGTGTTCCTTTGCCTGTTCCTTTAATTTGAACAGTAACACCTGGAAGACCAGAACCGTCCTCGGCTGAGGTCACCTTTCCTGTTACTTTTCTATCTTGAGCAAACAAGCTCGCAACCGATAGTAAGGTAAACAGCAAAGTCATGAGTAAGTTTTTTTTCATGAACATTTAGTTAGGGTTGAAAAAATTTGTTGATAAATCTATCGCTGGTAAATTAACAAAATGTTAATAAACAAACAATAAAAAAGTAAAAGATTGACGAATAAATACGAGATTAACTGAGAATAATCAGTTAATTGTATTGCAAAACAGCTTATTGAGCATATAATATTTGGAAAAATGCAAAAACGCACACAATAAGGAATTTTGTATTTTTTTGATAAAATAGCACATTTACAAGAATTGATCCAACAGCATCACTCCGGCCAAACCTGTTAAGGAAACAATCGTCTCCATCAAGGACCAAGATCTCAATGTTTCTTTTACCGTTAAATTGAAATATTCTTTAAATAGCCAAAAACCCGTATCATTCACATGGGAAAACATCAGACTACCTGCACCGATACTTAGCACCATTAAATTCGCATTTACACCACCCGCAGCCACTAAAGGATAGATCATCCCTGCTGCCGTCAAGCCTGCAATCGTGGCAGACCCCAGGCAAACGCGAATGATGGCTGCCATCATCCAGCCTAAAACCAAAGGATGAATAGGCAAACCACCTAAATACGAAGCAATTTCCTGGCTTACCCCCGAAATTAACAAAATCTCTTTCAAGGTTCCAGCACCTGCAATAATCAATAAAATCATCGCCACCTCTTTCACAGCCTCGCCATACACGTTCATCACTTCTTCAATTTTCTTCCCTCTGCGAATTCCTAACACATAAGTAGCCACTAAAATAGCCACCAACATCACCATCGCTGGATCGGCTATAAATTTCACCACGGAAGAATCCGGCATTTGCACTTCGGCAATCGTCGTTCCTACTAATAAAAACACAGGAAAAAGAGCAGCAATAAAGCTGGCCGTTTTACTCGGCAGATTCGTTTCCTCTACTTCGGCTGCTGCGAAAGATTTTAAGGGTTTGACGGGGAGATGGGCTAAGGTTTTGGCAAAAATAGGACCTGCTAAAATAATCGCCGGAATCGCTACCATAATTCCCAGGATTAAGGTTTCTCCCATATTCGCGTGAAACTGCGCCACTAAGGCCGCTGGAGATGGATGGGGCGGTAAAAATCCATGCGCCACAGACAAAGAGGCCATCATAGGTACCCCAGCCATTAGCGGGGGAATCTTGTATTGCTGCACTAAAGAAAAAATCAAGGGAATCATCAAGACAAATCCCACATTATAAAACAAGGGAATTCCGATCACGAAGCCCGTCAGCATCAAGCCCCAGGTAATGTTTTTTAACCCAAACAAGTCAATTAAAGTCCCCGAAATCTGTTTCGCAGCACCAGATGCCGCCACCAATTTCCCCAGCATCGCTCCTAGCACAAGAATAACAACTAAAGACCCAAGCGTATCTCCAAGCCCTTTTTGGATGGATTTGGCAATATCAGGAAGCGGTAAGCCGAAACAAACGCCCGCGAAAATACTGACGAGCAAAAAGGATATAAACGAATTGACCTTCCAGTACGTGATTAACAGTACTAAAAGGCCAAGACTAGCAATTACAATCAATAAAGTCATAGAGTGAATAGGTTATCACTCACAATTTAGCATTAAGCTTTAGAAATCACCATAGGTTTCCTCTAAATATTTCTGCATCACTAAGATATCTTCTTTAGAAGTTAAATCCGGCACATTCTCTGCTAATGGAATCGCGAAGAATCCTTTACCTTCCCCTTCTCCAAACATCACAACAGACGTAGGCAATTCTTTTTCATTACGCACTGGATGGAATGGAGTTTTAGCCAAATAAGGTAAGAAAGTGCTCGCCTCAAACACAAACACATTCATGCTCACGCCTAATCGACCTTGCTTCGCCATTAATTCTTCCGCTTGCTCTTTCGTCGGCTTTTCGATAATTTCTAATAAATACCCTTCTGCATCCGTGCGAATCAAGGCAAAAGCAGAAATACGCTCCTCTGGATACAATAAACTATCGCGGTGATACGAAATCAAGGCTTGAGGAACCTCAGATGCCCAAAGTGTCTTCAACGCATTCACCGAATACAAGTTATCCGAGTTACACACGATTACGCGACCTGTTTGCCAATCTGCGTGTTGTGATAAAGCTTGGTACACCGCATCTGCAGTACCCGCTGGTTTCTCGCGATCCGCCGCAATTTGCTGGCGAGCGAAGACGATTTTCATTCCCCAAGTCGCGTCTTTAGCCATTAAGGACTCACAATATTCTTGCGAAACGCTATCCGTCGGATGTAATAATAACATCACTTCTTCGATACCCGCTAAATGTGCGTTGTACAATTGGTAATCAATCAAGGTCTTGCCATTCTTTCCCACTTGGATCATCCCTTTGGTCACTGCATTCGCCTGTGCCACTAATTTCGGATCTAAATCACTGTTCTCTTCTGCTAAGGCTTTCTTCATGCGAGAAGCCATACCGCCCGCCAAAATCAATAATCTCTTTTTCATCTTATTTTCGTTGTTCCTTTATCTACCGTTATAATGTAAGCCTTCCCTCCCACTGCTTCTATCGCCTCGACCACTTTTTCAGGATTCTTGGGCGCGTAAGCAAACATACATCCACCGCCGCCTGATCCGTTTATTTTTCCTCCCAAAGCTCCCGCCTCCAAAGCTGCCTGGATCATTCGGTCAATCTTGGGCGTAGAAATCCGCTTGTGTTCTCGCAAATTTACTTGATGTTCCGTTAATAAGGAACCTAATTTTTCATCTGACCAGGGGTTTTTCCCCTCAAACATCGCCTTTGCCTCTAATAACAAATCACGATCACTGATATTTGCTTGCAAAAGCACCCATTCATCATCAGTTAACAAGTCGCGGTATTTCGCGGGATCATTTTCTGTCGCTAAATCAAATTCCGGGAATTTCGCCTGGATTTTCTGCATTCCACCCAACATCCCAAACTTCACGTGACTCAAAATACCCAAGGTATCTTTAGGCTCTTCTGAATCTCCTAAAACAAAAGTTCCTAGCTCTCTAGCGTATGTTTCAATGTGAATCTCCGGCACAGAGGCTAAATAAATCACATTCCCCACTGCTGTCGAGTACTGGTCCATCATCCCGCCTGGCTCAGAAAACTCAAGTACTTCTGCTTCGTAAGTAATCTCACCTACCTGCTTTTGGGTATAGCCTAAACCGTATATTTCGTTCAAGAAATTCACCCACGATACCAGCAAAGCGGACGAACTGGACGTCCCGGAATTGATAGGAATATTTCCGCTTACCGTTAAATCCAAACCTTTGGCTAAGCGATGTCCCTTCCGGTGCAATACGTTTAACACACTTTTGAAATAATCACGCTCTTTCGTGTAGACTAAGGGAAAGCTTAGCTCGAATGATTCTTCCGCTCCTACATCTGGTAAGGAAAAATGTACCACATTATCTAACCTGAAATCACCTTCAATCTGAATACGCTTCGAAATCGCCGCTGCAATCACAGGCAAGCCCAAATAATCTTGGTGTTCGCCAAAAAGACAAATACGACCCGGGGTTGATACGATCATCTTAAGCAGGGTGTTTCGTTAAATAATCCAATTTATAAGCCCAGGTGGCCGCGATGTTTTCAGCCTTAGTAATCGCCTCTTCCGTCTTAGGCCCTTCAAACAAATCGCGAAGCGTTTCTCTGAACATCGCTAACCAACGCTCGAAGTGAGCTGGCGTAATGGGGTGAATCTGATTAATCTGCAAATGGGGTCTCATCGGAGCCCCTTTGTAGGATGTCCCTTGAAACAACAACATCTCCCAAAAATCATACATTTTAGGGAGATGCGTCGAAAAATCTACGTGCATCACTTCCATAAAAACCTTTCCCACTAAATCATCTGAGGGCATTTTTGCATAAAATGCATCCACAAATGTTTTGATATCGGCTTTCGAGGTGATGTCGTTTTTCATTACTTTGTCTTCACTTTGGCCATCAAATGCTGCGCCACTTTGGCTCCTTGAACCACGCCTAAATCTAAGGCCGGACGGAAGTGAATCCCGCCGTATAAACGACTTATGGATGCCTCATCTGCCGCCTGCTTAAAAGAAGTAAACTTACGAGGTGGCAAGCCATAAGGAATCTCCGTAGAATCATTAAAGGCAATTTTGTCACCATATAATTCGGTCAATACCGTAGCAGCCGCACTTGAAATAGTACTATGTCCTGATGTATATTCAGGGAACGGAGGTGTCTGCAAAATCGGTATCCATTTTTTATCAATGCTATTATTAATCACCGTCTCAGGACGAATTCTCACCGAACGGTATTTCTCATCCCAGCAGGAAATAAAACCATCAAAAATAGCCATTGAAGTCATTGCAAACGCCTCTGCCACTTGTACGTGGGATTTTTTTGTTTGACGAGAAACTTGGCCCACAATACCTAACCAGTGACCACCCGGAGACATCTTCTTCGTAGCAAACATGGCATGACCTGTGATATTCATTTTGAAAGGATTACAATCCCAAAAATTAGCTATATCCCGCTGCTCATTCGTTAAATTATTCACGGTAGTGTATACCTCCATTACTTCTTTGTAATAGGCAGAACCTGGAGTCAAATCAAATGTAGACGGAACTGGGGCCTGAAATTGCGCAGATGAGTCTAAACCAACGGGACGAATCTTTGTCCAAAAAGGCTCAACCGCATCCATGTAAGCTGGAGGAGTCGGAGTCCAGGTACCCGGGTCATTTGTCACTGTAAAACGGAATCCTCGCGTTTGCTTGTAATTATCTTTCGCCGCATACTTCATCACAGACTCTGCAATCGAGTCACCAAGTGCAATCGAACGCTCATAAACGTCATCAGGAATCCCCGTTGCCTGGTAATCTTCTTCCATTTTTTTATCAAACTCCTCATACAATTCTTGTGCGAAGGTCAATTTCTTGCCTACAGACAAAAATGCGCGAGTAGAGGCAAGCGGGTAACAATATTCTTTCCCCTTTTCAGGCTGTGCCACCTGTTCGAAACCATTGAGTTGGCCTACCAACGACTTATATCCTTTCTCTCCATGAATGGCCGCCTCGTATCCTGCGATGCTCGCATACATGTAAATACGGGATGATACAGGGGGAGCGAAAATATCGTGAATGATACTTTCCGTCAACATCACTTCCGCGCGAATTAAAAATTCAGGATTGGAAGCCGCTTTTTGATAGTCTTTGTTCGAGCTAGAACAGGCTGCTACGAACAATACAGCGAAAAGTAAGATAATTTTTTTCATGTAGGGTTTGATTAACCTCACAAAGGTACGAAAAACGTCCATACATTTCGCTGACGTAAATCAGGATCTGGCCAAAATTTCTTCAGCCGCTTTCCTACCTGATGAAAGCGCACCTTGCAGCGATGGAAATTCCAAATAATCCCCGGCTAAAATGATGCCATTAGCCGCTCTTTTAATCGCTTCGTAGTCATCCACTTTTTGCAGGGAATGAGGAATATCAAAGCTATCAACAAGGGTCAATTTTTGCCCCGGCAATTGCTTTTGCAACGCCTCTTTCACCTCTTTTTCGGAACTATTGCTAAGACTTGTCGCAGAATACAAAGCCTTGCCACTAGGGGCAAGACCAGGATTTATATCCGTCAAACACGTAAAATGGAGCAAGTGTTGCTCCCCTACTAAGCGCAATAAGGCAGGTTCATTCGAGGCCTTTTTCGCTGAAAAATAAAACGTTCGAGAGGCTAAGGTTTCCGGCGTTGGTAAACCCAAAATCTTCGCAGCCACTGGCAAATCCACCGCTAAAATAACGGCGTCACCTGCTATGTTTTCACCTGATTTCAATGTAATACTTGTGGCATTTAAAGCGACAATTTCTTGATTTAACTGAAGTTTATCAGCTGGTAAACTGGCAGCCATCTGATCTGGAATAGCCTGCATTCCTTTGGCAGGAATCGCTGCATTTCCATAGAGAAATTGATGTAAATAATAGAAAAACAAAGAAGCAGGTTGAGTCAAGCTCTCTTGCAAAAATACGCCTTGAAAAAACGGGATTAAGAATTCGTTCTTGAACCGATTAGAAAAAGAATAGGATGCAATAAGTTCCTGCGTTGTCTGCTTATTTCCATCTAAAGCGGGCACGTCACCTTGCAATCTAAACCAAATTCTAGCCAACGAAAAAACATCTTTGAATGTCAGCATATCGGATGAAAACAAATCAAATGGTCGGCGAAGGGGATTAAAAAACAGTTGATCTTTAACCCAGGCGCCCGATTCAAAAAAATGCAGGTGAAGTGCCGTCAAGTCTAAGGAACGTTGTACTTCCGGATAAGAGGTTTGCAAAACCTGAAACCCTCGGTCTAAAATAAATCCATCTTTTTCTATGGAAGAAACGCGTCCACCTACCTTGGCCTGCTTTTCGAACAAAATGAAGTCTCTGCCGTTTTGGTGTAAAATAGTAGCGGCTTGCAAACCGGCAATTCCACCACCAATAATCAAGATAGGTTTCATAGATAAATTATATTTTTTAAAACACTGCAAAATTAAAATTGTTTAACATTCTTTTTATTAAATTGCAGTTTATAAATACAAAATTCCTGAATGGAGTACCTAATTAAGGCAGAAGGAGAGTACCGTTACATCGACGAAGGACAGGGTGAGACCCTTTTATTACTTCACGGATTGTTTGGCGCATTAAGCAATTGGGCTGGAGTGATTAATCACTTCAAATCAAATTACAGAGTCATTATTCCACTGATGCCCATCCACGAAATGCCCATTAAAGAAGCTGGATGTGAGGGATTGACGGAATTTATCGAGGGCTTTGTTGCATTTAAAGGGCTGGATAAGTTCAGCGCGATTGGAAACTCATTAGGCGGGCACGTGGCATTAATTTACACCTTACGCCATCCTGAAAAGATCCAACGCTTAATTTTAACTGGTTCCTCTGGCCTATTTGAAAACTCGATGGGCGGCTCTTATCCGAAGCGCGGGAATTATGAATATATAAAAGAGCGCGTAGAATATACCTTTTATGACCCTAAAACGGCTAGTAAAGAATTAGTGGATGAGGTGTTTGAAATCACGAATAGCATTCCTAAAGTGATGCGCATTATCGCCATAGCAAAATCTGCGCAACGTAATAATATGGCTAAAGATATTGTCCGTATCAAAGCTCCTACCCTCCTAATTTGGGGGTTAAATGACACCATTACTCCGCCAGAAGTGGGACATGAATTCAATCAATTAATTCAAGGTTCTACCCTTCGATTCATTGACAAATGCTGCCACGCACCTATGATGGAAAGACCCACTGAATTCAACGAAATTTTAACCGATTGGTTAAACCAGAACCCAGTATAATATGTTAATGCTATCACACCTGAATTATGATTTACCGGTGTTGCGATTGACAGATTCAGTAGCAAAAGCGCTGAAATCGTTGCGCACACAGGGAGTCAATGCTTTAGCGGTGGTAGAAAACAAACAATTCATAGGACTCGTTTCCGATGAAATACTTGCACAGGCCTTATCTCCTGACCAAAGCCTATCAGATCTGAAAGCTCATTTCCACCCCTTTCACATGGAAGAGGAAGAGGATGTGTTAGCTAGTTTGCCTTGGTTTGATGAACCAAGTTTTGATCTCATCGCCATTACTAATTCGGAGGGTTTATTTAGAGGTTATTTGACCAAAAATACGGCCGGAAATCTCCTACTAAATTCAGGGTTAGAAAACAAAAACGGCGGGATTATCCGAATCCCTTTCCAAGCTTCTCGAGACAGTCTCAGTACGATCATTCGCATCATTGAGGAGGAAAAAGGATTTGTCGTCCGCAGTTTTTTCCAAGAGCCTAATGTAGTATTACAAGTACAAACAGAGACTTTTGGCAAGATTATTTCTAATCTAGAAAGACATGGTATTTTCATAGAAAAAGCCTTTGTTTTTGGCGAGCAACTTGAAGTTGACCAAGATCGTTTTGATCATTTAATGCGTTTTATTGATCTATAATGAGTGTACAATTAGCCATTCACGGAAAAACCTTTTCGGCTGAAACCAAGCCCTTAATGGAGAAAATGTGGGCGGATATTTGTGCTAAAAACTGCCAGCCCCTCCTCTCCGATTTCTTCAAAAATCACCTCCTCGAACACGGCTTCTCCGTGGCAGAAGTACCCAGCTATTCCACTGAGAAAGGTTTAGAATCCGCGGACATGGCTTGGAGTATTGGCGGAGATGGAACACTCTTAGAAACGTTGACTCAAATAGGCGCTAAGGAAATCCCCATTTTAGGGATCAACACGGGTCGATTGGGCTTTTTAGCCACCCTGTCACCCCCAGAAATCAGCGCCGCATTAGACACCGTTTTACAAGGAAATTACCGAATCGAAAATAGAAGTTTAGTCTCTGTAGAATCCGATGTTGACTTTTTTGATGGAAAAGGCTTTGGCCTGAACGAAGTGGGCATCATGAAGACAGATACGTCTTCCATGATTACTATTAAAGCCTTCGTAGACGGCAATTACTTGAATTCCTATTGGGCAGACGGATTAATTGTTTCCACAGCCACTGGATCCACCGGTTACTCGTTAGCGGTGGGCGGTCCCTTAGTGATCCCAAGTTCCGATATATTCATCATTGCACCTATGAGCCCGCATAATCTAAACGTGCGACCACTCCTCGTTTCTAGTTCAGCTGTTTTATCTTTTGAAGTAAGTTCTCGAAGCAAAAACTTCTTAATCTCGTTGGATTCTCGCTCTAAAGTCATCGACAGCCACTTCAAAATCGAAGTCAAAAAGGCTCCTTTCTCTGCGAAATTGATCAAAATTCCGGGAGATGATTTCTTGCAGACGTTGAGGAGTAAGTTGAATTGGGGGTTAGATGTCAGAAATTGATTTTATTCATTTAAAAATGCGCTGCGCGATATTTTTCAAATGAATAAAACCAATTACTCTCACTACTGTTTAGAGTTGTTTTAGGTTTCTAATTCACAAAATTATTGCGCAGCACAATTTTAGAATTAGAAAACAAAAACAACATTTCATTAATCCATCCCCGCAGGGGATTCCAACTTTATTCTTTGTGCTTTATGCTTTGTGCTTTACAATAAACGCTTCAGTTCATTAAGTTTAAGCAACGCCTCAATCGGCGACAACGAATTCACATCTAATTCCTTTAATTGATCTTCGATTTTCTGAAGACCCTCCGGAATTTCCGCGCCAAAAAGACTCATCTGGTAATTAGCCTTCGGCATCTCTTTCAGCTTATCGATGTTATCCTCTAACACGTGATCTTTCTCCAAGTTTTGGAGAATTTCATGTGCACGTAGAACAAGGGAAGTAGGCATTCCGGCTAATTGGGCAACGTGAATACCAAAACTATGGGCACTTCCGCCTGGCAATAATTTGCGCAAGAAGATGATTTTATTGCCTACTTCTTTCACCGAAACGTGGAAGTTTTGGATGCGCGGGAAGTCTTGTGTTAATTCGTTTAATTCGTGGTAGTGGGTAGCAAATAAGGTTTTGGCCTTGTAAGAAGGATGATTGTGCAAGTGTTCCGCGATCGCCCAAGCCATCGAAACGCCATCATACGTCGAGGTTCCGCGACCAATTTCGTCCAACAAAACGAGGGAGCGAGACGATAAATTATTCAAAATCGCCGCCGTTTCCGTCATCTCGACCATGAAGGTGGATTCGCCTTTGGATAAGTTATCTGAGGCTCCCACGCGCGTGAAAACCTTGTCTACTAAACCCAACGTCGCGGATTGAGCCGGAACATAAGATCCCATTTGAGCAAGCAAGACGATCAAGGCTGTTTGACGCAATAGAGCCGATTTACCCGCCATATTGGGACCGGTAATCATCATAATCTGCTGCGTTTTATCGTCTAAATAGATGTCGTTAGGAACATAATTTTCGCCGGCAGGCAACTGCTTTTCAATCACCGGGTGACGACCACCCTTAATATCGATAATCTCCGTTTCGTTCAAAGACGGACGCACATAATTGTTCTTCTTCGCCACCGTAGCAAAGGAAGCTAACACATCAAGCGTAGCAATCCCCAGCGCATTTTGCTGAATCTGAGTGATATAACCCAAAGTATCTTGAACCAATTCTTGGAATAGACGGAATTCTATAACGGATATTTTATCCTCCGCGCTCAGAATTTTCTCCTCGTAAATCTTTAATTCTTCCGTGATATAACGCTCTGCATTGACTAAAGTCTGCTTGCGAATCCACTCCGGAGGGACGCGGTCTTTGTGCGCATTGGTGACTTCTAAATAATAGCCAAAAACCTTGTTATAAGAAACCTTCAAAGAAGTAATTCCGGTGCGTTCAATTTCGCGCTTTTGGATATCGGCTAAGAAGTTCTTGCCGGAGCTAGATAGTCCGTGCAATTCATCTAATTCCGCTAAATAACCGCTTTTGATCATGCCTCCTTGGTGCATTAAAACGGGCGGATCTTCGCGCAAAATCGTGTCAATTTTTTCGACTAAATCCCCGCAAGTATCAAGGCTATTCGCAAGACCTGAAAGGCTCGGTGATGTAGAAGCCGATAGCAAGGTTTTAATCTCGGGAATCTGTTGCAAGGCCTTCTTCAAGGCATTTAATTCGCGGGGATTGATGCGACCTGCGGCGACTTTGGAAATCATCCGCTCTACATCTCCGATAGGTTTCAATAAGTCAGAAACTTGATCTAATAAACTCGAAGAGGCGAGTAAACCCGCCACGCCTTCTTGACGTTGTTCGATCGTTTTTAAATCTTTCAAAGGCAAGACCAGCCATTTACGCAGTAAACGACCACCCATCGCCGTCAAGGTTTGGTCGATGAGTGCAATTAAGGGAACTCCGCCCTCTTGAGTCGGATGAATTAATTCTAGATTTCGGATGGTAAAACGATCTAACCAAACGTATTTATCCTCCTCAATGCGTTGAATCGAAGAAATATGACCGATCGCACGGTGCTCTGTTTCGGCTAAATAATGTAAGATAACTCCGGCAGAAATGATACCTAGAGGACTATTTTCAATCCCAAAGCCCTTCAGGTTTTTGGTCTTAAAATGTTGTGTTAAAAGCGGGTACGTGAATTCGTGGGTAAATATCCACTCTTCCATCGTAAAGCTGTGAAATTGCTCTCCAAAGGCATCGATGAAGGCGTTGCGGTGTTTCTTCGGATACAAGATCTCGGCCGGCAGAAAACTTTGGACTAACTTCTGGATATAGGCCAAAGGACCCTGCGAGCACATAAACTCCCCTGTCGAGATATCCAGTAAGGCAATTCCGTAGGTGGCCGATTTTTCCTCTAGAGAAATCGCCGCCACGTAATTATTGCGCTTATTATCTAAAACTTGGTCATTAAACGAAACGCCCGGCGTCACTAATTCCGTTACCCCCCGCTTCACAATTCCCTTGACGGTCGCGGGATCTTCTAATTGATCACAAATGGCTACGCGTTCGCCTGCACGGACTAATTTAGGCAAATAGGTGTCCAAAGAATGGTGTGGAAAGCCCGCTAATTCGGCGTCGGCGTTGCCATTATTACGGCGCGTCAAAACAATCCCTAAAATTTTCGAGGCTTTTACCGCATCTTGGCCAAAGGTCTCATAAAAGTCCCCCACCCGGAACAATAAAATGGCCCCTGGGTATTTCGCCTTGATTTGATTAAACTGCCTTGAAAGTGGGGTTTCCCCTTTTTTCAATGGCTCCTCTCCGTTGTCTGCTTTCCGTGCCAAATATTTCTTTTCTATTAATGACAAAAATAAACCAATTTTTCTATTTTTGATTTCTCTAAACCAGATTAACAAAATGATTAACTCCTCTATTTACATTAAATCTCAGCAAGAGGTTTTCGATGTAGTGATCGTAGGTTCCGGTGCGGGTGGCGGTATGGCCGCGCACACGCTGGCAAAAGCCGGAGCAAAAGTGTGCATTCTGGAGGCTGGACAGCCTTTTGACCCTGCCGATCCGAAAGACATGACCCAAATGAAATGGCCCTACGAATCGCTTCGCCGTGGAGCGAGTTCATCGCTACGTAATTTTGGCGATTTCGATGCGGCTTACGGTGGCTGGGACATTGAGGGCGAGCCTTACACCCGTAAAAATGGAACAAAGTTTGATTGGTTCCGCTCTCGGATGGTGGGTGGTCGTACGAACCACTGGGGACGTATTTCCTTACGTTTTGGTCCAGATGATTTTAAAAGAAAAAGTATCGATGGCTTAGGCGATGACTGGCCGATCGGATATGACGATATGAAGCCTTATTACGATAAGGTAGACCAAATGATTGGGGTTTTTGGAACAAATGAAGGCCTAAGAAATGATCCAGATGGCTATTTCTTGCCTCCTCCCAAGCCACGTTTACACGAATTAATGATCAAAAAGGCGAACAAAGCCTTAGGCATTCCGACCTATCCGTCGCGTATGTCGATGTTAACAAAACCGATTAACAACGAGCGTGGTTCTTGCTTTTATTGCGGACAATGTAACCGTGGTTGCTCTGCCTACGCCGATTTCTCGTCCTCATCCGTATTAGTAAAACCAGCTGTCCAAACCGGAAATACGACTTTACTTCCTTTCGCCATGGCGCGAGAAGTAATGACTGATCCCGTGACTGGCTTAGCAACAGGTGTTTCTTATGTGCACACTGGCACGATGATGGAATATTCTGTTAAAGGAAAAATCGTTGTTTTAGCAGCCTCTGCTGGCGAAACAGCTCGTTTATTATTGAATTCAAAAAGCGCGCGCTTCCCGAATGGTATCGCTAATTCAAGCGGTGTCGTAGGAAAATACATCAATGACTCCACTGGAGCCTCTCGTTCCGCGATTATCCCGTCTTTATTTGACCGTAAACGCTATAACGAAGATGGTGTGGGCGGGATGCACGTGTATACGCCTTGGTGGTTAGATAACAAAAAATTAGACTTCCCTCGTGGCTACCACATCGAATATGGTGGTGGTATGGGAATGCCAAACTACGGTTTCGGCTGGGGAATCGAAGGTCTGAACGGTAGAGAGAATTTCAACCGCGATGGAATTAAGAAAGCGGCTGGAGGGTATGGTGCGACCTTGAAAGAGGATTACCGCCGATTCTATGGTGCTTATGTCGGTTTTGCGGGTCGCGGGGAACCTGTGCCACGCGAGGACAACTATTGTGAAATTGATCCGAACGTCGTAGACAAATTTGGTATCCCTGTGCTTCGTTTTAATTACAAATGGAGCGATTACGAGGTGAAGCAGGCCAAACACATGCAAGACACCTTTGAAGAGATTATTCACTCGATGGGTGGCGAGGCTTTGGGCAAGAAACCAGGTGCGCAAGACAATTATGGTTTAGCAGATCCAGGACGAATCATCCACGAAGTAGGAACGGCACGTATGGGTAACGACAAGAATACGTCGGTTCTTAATTCGAACTGCCAAGCGCATGACGTGAAGAACTTGTTCGTAGCAGATGCGGCTCCATTCGTATCTCAAGGAGACAAAAATGCGACATGGACGATTTTGGCATTATCCTTACGTACATCTGAATACATTATCGATCAACGCAAAAAAGGCAACCTGTAAGATGAAAAGAAGAGACTATTTAAAAAATATGGGCTTAAGTTCACTGGGCTTAGCCGTTTTCAATCCGGATGAAAAAGCGATTGAGAATTTAAATTTGGGTAAAGTTCCGGTCAAAAGACCGAACGGACGTACGCAAGACGAGGCGGAGCAAGAAGCGGCGTTAAAAGCAGAAGTATTCTTGAACGCGCACGAGTTAGCGACGATTACGGTGCTATCTGATATCATCATTCCGGCAGACAAGAAATCTGGCAGTGCCTCTCAATCCGGCGTAACCGCCTTTATTGAGTTCATCGTCAAAGACAAAACGGAATTTAAGACGCCTATGCGCGGTGGATTACGTTGGTTAGATGTAGAATCGAATAAGCGTTTTTCTAAAAACTTCATCGATATTACGCCCAAACAGCGGATTAACATCGTAGATGATATCGCTTATCCTGGTAAAACGCCTAAACATTTAACGCAAGGAGAATCATTTTTTACCTTGATGCGCAATTTAACGGCAACCGGATTCTATACCTCTAAAATCGGCATAGAAGACCTCGAATACAAAGGAAATACACCGAATCAATGGAACGGAGTTCCAGACGAAGTATTAAAACAATATGGTTTAAGTTATGACGCCTAGTCGTTTCGTTAGACCCACCATTTTTCAATCCATTCCAGGCCTCGTGGCGGGTGTTAGCACTCGCCACGGCGGCTTGAGTGAAGGTCCTTATTCCTCTTTAAACGTAGGCGTCCACACCGATGATGCGCCCGAAGTCATTGAACAGAATCTTTCTCTTCTTTGCGCTGATGTAGGTATTGCGCCAGCCGATTTAGCTCGTTCCTACCAGGTGCACGGCGATAAAATTTGGGTAACAGGTAGAGCTGGATATCTATCCGGATTCGATGCGATGATTTCAGTTCAACCGGGAGTTTTTGCGGGCGTGGGAATCGCTGATTGCACCCCTATTTTAGTAGCAGATCCGGTTACACGCGTTTGTGCGGCCATACATGCGGGATGGAAAGGAACAGTCGCTAGGATTGTTGAGAAAACTGCCAAACGCATGATTGAGAACCGAGGGTCTAATCCTGCGGACCTATTAGTCTACATTGGACCTTGCATCAGTTTCGCTCATTTCGAAGTAGGAGACGAAGTGGCAGCGCAATTTTCGGAAGAATTCAAAACGCGAAAAGGAGCCAAGTGGCACGTCGATTTAAAAGCAGCGAATGAAGCACAATTACGCGCAATAGGTATTCAACAAATTGAGATAGATCCTTCCTGCACGGTAGCAAATAATGCAGACTTCTTTTCACACCGAACAGAAAAGGGTGTGACGGGCAGAATGCTCGCCCTAATTGGATTTCAGGTTTCGTAAGAACATTTGGCGGTTCAAATTCTCCTTTGGCAAAAATTCATAGGCTTTTTTGTAATCCTTCTTCTTTAAATCTCCATTCTTCACCGATTTAATGAAATTGATCCAAGCGAAAGGATTCGTGAATGCTAACATCGGATCATTAAAGAAATTCTTGTTAGCCTGAGAAGAAATCATCAGATCTGAGAAATTTCTAAAATTCGAAGAGGCTCCCATACCGGCTTGCAAGGCGAATACGTTCAATTTAGACTGTTCTAAATTTCTTCTAACCGTCTCTCGCTCTTTTGAATCACGTAATTCCATGGCTAAAAAAGCTTGCTTAAACTCTTCCTCGCTTGAATGAGGGAAAACTTTGACCTCCCGCAACATCGTCGTCATCTCTTCCATCGGAATGATCACTTGGTGCACTAAGTCCGTATCACGCGGCACGATATAGTATTTTTTCTTGTAACCAATGTAGGAAATCACCAGACTATCCCCGGGAAAAACGTACATATCTACTTGACCAAAATTATCACTTAAGGCACCTCGACCGGCTTGGGGATTGAAGATATAGGCCAAAGGTAGGAACTCCGCATTACTCGAAGCAACCACACGACCTTGAAATAAGACTGTTTTGTCCTGCCCTTGGGAAAAAGCAGTAAGCGATACCAAGCAGAAAGCCAGTGCACCTATCACACGAACAGCCAATCGTTTTTTCATAAGGCCGAAATTAAGCAAAAATTGAATTCGGAACTGTTAAAGCCTGTTAAAGCTTTCCGTTTGGAAATAATTTCAAGAACGTAATGATGAACGGAATCGAAAGTAACAAGCCATCAAAACGATCTAAAAAGCCACCATGACCCGGAATAGTATCTGCAGAGTCTTTGATCTTGATACTTCGCTTAAACAAAGATTCCACTAAATCTCCGTAGGTACCAGCTACTACAATGATGATTCCGATACCAAACCATTGCCAAGACGCATAATTCGTGTAATACATCGACAACACATAAGCGACAATCATAGCGGCAATTAATCCACCTATACTTCCCTCCCAGGATTTTTTAGGGGAAACACGTTCGAATAGTTTCGTCTTGCCAAATTTCGTGCCCGCAAAATAGGCCCCAGAATCACTAGCCCATAAAAGGAAGAGACAGCCTAAGATGATTTGAGGGTCATAGGTTTCGTTTTTAATAAAAGCCAAAACGGTTAACAAGGCGAATGGCAAGGCCACATAAATAATCCCTAAAAAGGTATAAGCAATGTTTTTAAAGGGCTTTTCGTCTTTCGCATTGTAAAGCTTAATGAAGAAAATCAAGGCTAACAGAGGCGATAAAATATAATAATTCGAGTAAGCGATCTCTCCTTTCTCAATAAAAAAGGTCAACAGATGGAGCACTACACCGCAAAAAGTTCCGTAAAAAGTAAGTGGTAAATTATCGCTAATACTACCTACTAATTTGTAAAATTCTAGCTGCGCAGCTACTCCGATTAACAGGAATAAACCTAAAAAAGTATAGTCGCTAAACAATACACAAAAAAGCAAAAAAGGCACCGCTATGATAGCTGCGATCACCCGTTGTTGCAAATTAGACATCTCACGTAAACCCATAAATCTTATTTTTCTAAACGCATGCTATGCAAGCGTCGTATGTAAAACACCACTAAGCCGAAAGAGATCACCACTGACCACCAAGGCGTCAATTCTCCTAATTTCTCCGGATCTACCGCGATTTGTTTCTGCTGATACATATACTGCATGGTCAGTGTCCAGCCATTATTGAACAAATGGGCCACAATGGGAATCCAGATATTGCGATTCCACACATACAAATACCCAAAAAAGGCCCCTAAAAATAAGCGCGGAAAGAAGCCAAAAAACTGAAAGTGAATAAAGCTAAAAATGCCAGCGGACACCCAAATCGCCACGTGATGATTTCCCGTATAACGTTCAAAAAGCGACTGCAAAACGCCTCTAAAGAACAATTCTTCTCCTAAAGCCGCTAAACCAGCAATGACTGCTAGACCAATCGCAAAGTCCATCGGACTATGAAAATTAATTAAAAATTTCGTCAATTCGGCTAATTGTGTTTCTGAGGCACGCATCCATTTCTCCGTCTCTTCAAAGCCCGCTGGCAACACTAACGATTCATTCCATTGAATGATGTACTCTAAAAATGGCATTCCCACTAATATCGTGATGATGGACCACAAAAAGACGCGGTAATCGGGGCTAGGATTGCTCGATAAAGAATTTAAATCACGCTTTTCAGACCAGCGTAAATAGGCCCAAGAACTTGCTACGAAAGTAAAGAGGGCAGAAAACCACTGCAAGGCCATCATGGCGCGGAAGGCTCCCTCGTAGTTTTGGGGATGAGCCATAAAATCTAGCACAGATTTTTGAAATTGATTGACGTCCTGTGTAGGGAAACCCACAATTAAAACGACGGATAATAAACCGATAAATTGACCGATAAAACCACCCAAAAGGAAAAATCCGAATAATATTAAGATTTTAGACAGCAAACCGATGTAACGTTCGGGGCCTTGAAAATTGTTATCTACCATAATGCTCGTAAATTTACGGAATTTTTAATCAGAATGGTAAAGATAGGTAACATCGAGCTAGGCTCATTCCCATTGCTTTTAGCGCCCATGGAGGACGTATCAGATCCGCCGTTCCGCGCGGTATGTAAAGCAAACGGCGCTGATTTGATGTATACGGAATTTATTTCCTCCGAAGGACTGATTCGGGACGCTGCAAAAAGTGTTCAAAAACTCGATATTTTCGAATACGAACGCCCGATTGGGATTCAACTTTTTGGTAGTTCCATCGAAACGATGGCCTCTTGCGCAGAAATCGCCACGAAAGCTGGTCCAGATTTAATTGACATTAATTACGGCTGCCCCGTGAAACAGGTGGCCTGCAGAGGTGCTGGAGCCGCTTTATTACAAGATATCCCTAAAATGGTGGCGATGACCAAAGCTGTTGTCGATGCCACCCACTTACCAGTGACCGTTAAAACACGATTAGGCTGGGACGATTCTACAAAAAATATTGAGGATGTGGCCGAAAGACTTCAGGACATCGGGATTCAAGCGTTAACCATTCACGGCAGAACGCGCGTACAGATGTACAAAGGTGCTGCCGACTGGGAATTGATCTCAAAAGTGAAGAATAACCCACGGATCAAAATTCCTATTTTCGGAAACGGCGACATTGATTCGCCTGAAAAAGCCAAAGAATACCGTGATCGCTACGAAGTGGATGGCATTATGATCGGACGGGCGTCCATCGGATACCCTTGGATTTTCAATGAGATCAAACATTATTTAGCCACGGGAGAACATTTGGCCCCTCCTACCCTTCAACAACGTTTACAAGTTTGCCTCGATCACCTCGACTTCTCGATCCGCTGGAAAGGAAATCACGGGGGAATCGTCGAAATGCGCCGCCATTACGCGAATTATTTCCGCGGAATGGACCATTTCAAACCTTTCAGAACTCGTTTAGTCACTACCTATGAATTCGAAGAAATCAAAGGGATTCTAAACGAAATCGCAGCGCATTACGCTGGAGAACCCTTACACGCCTAATGGAAAACAAGCCAAAATCCCCTGTATTACTCGTCATCTTAGCCTTTACGGCCCTATCCTTAATCTGGGGAAGCTCTTTCATCTTGGTGAAGAAAAGTTTAGTCTATTACAGCTCACCGCAAGTGGGTGCTTTGCGCATATTTGCAGCCTTTATTTTCTTTATTCCTGTGTTTTTAAGACAAAGACACGAGATAAAAAAGGAACATTGGAAGAGTTTTTTATTGGCCGGTTTAACGGGAAATTTAATCCCAGCGATCCTATTTTCTATTGCCGGAAAGCACTTGACTTCTGCCTTATCAGGGATGCTAAATGCCTTCACTCCTTTGTTTACGTTAATTGTAGGTATTCTTTTGTTCAAGCAGGGTTTTCAATGGCGCCAAATGCTAGGTATCGTACTAGGAATCGCAGGCTGTTTCGGCTTGATCGTAGGTGGTGAAGGATTCAACATTGATTTTAATTACCACGCACTTTGGGTGGTGTTAGCTACCTTCTTGTATGGTTTTAACCTACATATCGTGAAGACCAAATTATCTGGATTAAATCCCTTTACGTCTACGGCGGGCATCTTTATGGCGATTGGACCGCTTTCATTGATCCTATTAGCCTCCACGGGATTCTTCTCTCAAGCCATCGAATGGTGGCCGTTTTTAGCCGCTTGTTCTTTAGGCGTTTTCGGCTCAGCCATCGCGATGGTGTTATTTAATCAATTGATCAAATGGACGAACGCGATTGTGGCCAGTTCCGTTACCTACATCATTCCAATAGTGGCCGTAGGTTGGGGCGTTTTCGATGGCGAACAAGTATACATTTCGCAAGTGGTTGCGATGATTGTGCTATTAATCGGGGTTTACGAAATCAACCGATCAAAGGCTTGATTTTAATTCGATTATTTTTGATTCAATAATGGGCCCACGTTCTCCAATTCCATTCTCGTTGAAAGCTTCAATTTGGAAATAATAGGTCTTGCCGCGGTCCATGGATTTGAAATAATATTCATTCGCCCCAAAAACCTGCACTGACGTGTACATTTTGTCCGGTGCAATTCCAGAGTAGATGACATAACCCGTCGCATTCGGCTTGTGACCCCATTTTAACCAGGCGCTGCGCGAATCATGTTCGCCCCGCAAGACCAATAGATCCTTAATGACACCCGGCTTTTGGCCATGTCCAAAACCAAAGGCCCGAATCCCCGAAATCGCGAATTTACCCGCCGCCATGTGGTGATTTACTAACTTTAAATACCTCACTTCCACAGGCTGCTGAAGCTCAACATAATCATGCGGAATGTCTGTTTTATTCGTAGACTTATCGATAATCAACTCCCATTTCTGGCCATCTTTGCTACCTAATACTTGGTATTGATGGTAAATACCATTCATTTTCCCTAAGAAACTCGAATCAACATCTTGATCCGCATAATTCAATTGCAAGGCTTTCAACGTAGAAACCTCTCCTAAATCCGTCTCAATCCACTCCCCTTTCTTTGAAGAGGCCGCAGACCAATAAGTTTTCATTTGCTCATCTACCGCAAAATTTGCGGAATACCCCGGCAAACTCGATGATACGCGCACCGGTTTATTGTAATTCAACAGCATCCAGCCCGTGAATAAATCCGACGGAGTATCCACTTTTTTGGTAGGCATATAGTAGGGATAATCCCCATAGGCCGTATTCGTGTACATAATTCCGTCTTGATCAAAATACGTAGGCCAAAGTCCTAACCGACGTTCAAAACTATTCTTCACCGCAATGGTAATTGTGGAAACGTGCCACCAATTGCCATATTGGCCCTCAAAAGTCGCACCGTGCCCCGCACCTCGTGTAAATCCACCCGGTTTGAACGAAAATGGGTTGTGTGCTTGGTAGGTAAACGGCCCCATCGGATGATCTGCCGTATACACCCCATCACCGTAGGCCGAAAATTCAGTCCCCGGCGCCCCATATTGTAAATAATATTTCCCCTTGTATTTATTCATCCAGGCTCCCTCCATAAAGGGCTTCAAGAAGGTATTGTCCTGGTATTCGCCAAAACGCTCCCAGCCATGCAACTCATCATTTAATTTAATCAAGTCCTTGCGTTCCCCGATGGGCTGCAAAGTCTTCCGATCCAACTCCTGTCCATACATCGGATAAAAATTACTTGAACCGTGGTATAAATACAGTCGATTGTCGTCATCTAAAAAAAAAGCGGGATCCCAGGCACCTGCCGTAAAAGCGTGCACAGCTTCTTTCCAGGTATCCGTTTCCGGTTTTTGGGAATACCAAAGCGTAAAATCCTTTGCATACGTGGATCCGATCACTAATAAACTGTCCCCTAGCGTAAGCGTCGCTGGTGCACACAATTCATCATAGACTTTATGGTAAGGTTGCAAGAAGCGGCGCGACACAAAGTTCCATTGTAGCATATCCTTGCTCCACCAATAGCCCCATTGGTTCGTGGAAAACAAGTAGTATTTCCCTTTAAAATACGAAATCACGGGATCAGCTGTGGCTCGGTGACGCCCCTGTTCTGAGAAATTAGGGATAGGTGTAAAACCATAATCCAAGTTCATCGGGTTACAATAAGTAGAAGGCGACGAAACGGTTTGCGCGCTAGCTGAAAAAGTAAAAGACAAAATAAAAAGCAGCAATGCTGGAACAATTTTCATAGTTTTGAGGTCATATAGGTGCCAGTCAAATCCGGCCTAATCGATGAGCAAATTAAATAAATTTCAGGGAATTATTTGGGCGATAGTATTGATTACGTTGTGGAGCGCGAATTTAGCCTATTGGATCAACGCAGATTTCAGCTGGTCTGACCCTTGGATTTACGTCGCCATTCTTATTCAAACGCATTTGTACACGGGCTTATTCATTACTTCACATGATGCCATTCATGGAGTAGTTTATGCAGAAAATCCTCGCCTAAATCACGCCATCGGACGTTTATGCACCATCCTTTTCGCTTTTAACGATTACAGCACTTTACGTGCCAAACACCATTTGCACCACGCTCATGTCAATACGGATAATGATCCAGATGTACACCAGGGTCCCTTTTTGTTCTGGTGGTTCAAATTTATTTGGCAATATGTGACTTGGAAACAAGTGCTGGCGATGGCCATTACCTATAATGTGTTGAAGATCTGGTTCCCCATGTGGAATTTGATCTTGTTTTGGGAAGTGCCCGCGATCTTGAGTACGCTGCAATTATTTATTTTCGGAACCTATTTGCCGCACCGAGGTGAACACGCAGCGGACAACAAACAGCAATCAAGAAGCCAAAGTAAAAACCATATTTGGGCGTTTATTTCCTGCTACTTTTTTGGCTATCATTTTGAACACCATGCGCATCCCTATTTGCCTTGGTATAAATTACCCAAAGCCAAGGACGAAAGCCTTGCCTAGACCTAGATTTTTCCTAAATTTGCATCGCACAAAATCGACATAAACGAGCTCCTCATGAAAGAACCTAAATACAAACGCATTTTATTGAAACTTTCAGGCGAATCTCTTTCGACAGATGGAGAAGTGATTGACCCAACCATTCTTGGTCAATATGCCGCTGAAATCAAAAAGGTGCATGATTTAGGAGTTGAAGTAGCTATCGTGATTGGTGGTGGCAATATATTCCGCGGTGCGAGTGCTGCTAAAGCAGGCATTGACCGCGTGCAAGGCGATTACATGGGCATGTTAGCGACTGTAATTAACGGAATGGCGGTTCAGGCTTCTTTGGAAAAACAAGGATTGTACACACGCATGATGACAGCCATCAAAGTAGAAGCCGTTTGCGAACCCTTCATCCGCCGCCGTGCGATGCGTCACTTAGAAAAAGGCCGTATCGTGATTTTTGGTGCAGGGACAGGTAACCCGTATTTCACAACAGATTCTACTGCCTCTCTTCGGGCCATCGAAATCGAAGCCGATGTGGTATTAAAAGGAACTCGCGTGGATGGAGTCTACACCGCTGATCCAGAGAAAGATGCGACGGCGACTCGCTATACGCATTTGAGCTTTTCAGAGGCAATCTCTAAAGGCTTGAAAATTATGGATACCACGGCATTCACTTTATGCCAAGAAAATAACGTACCCATCATCGTGTTCGACATGAACAAGGAGGGTAACTTAGCCGCCTTAGTATCGGGTGAGGATGTAGGAACATTAATTAGTTAATTGATAAAATGGAAGAAATCGAATTCTATATTGACGCCACTGTCGAAACCATGGACGGTGCGATCAAGCACTTAAACATTGAGTTATCGAAGATTAGAGCTGGTAAAGCGAGCCCATCCATGTTAGATGGTTTGACCATCGATTATTATGGTATGCAGACGGCTATTTCAGGTGCTGCTTCAGTCACCACTCCAGATGCGCGTACGATTGCGATTAAGCCTTTTGAGAAAGGAATTTTCGCGGAGATTGAGAAGTCTATCCGTAACTCCAGCTTAGGTTTGAATCCAATGAATGATGGGGAAATCATTCGTTTATCAATCCCTCCATTAACAGAAGAGCGTCGCCGTGATCTAGTGAAGCGTTGCAAGCAAGAAATTGAAGTGGCTAAGATCAATATCCGCAATGCCCGTCAAGACGGAAACAATAGCATCAAGAAGTTAAAAGGAGATGGCGTTTCAGAAGATGCGATCAAAGAGGCAGAAGATAAGATCCAAAAGAAAACGGATGCCTACATCGCGAAGATCGACCAGGTCTTTAACGAAAAGGAGAAAGACATCATGTCAGTATAAATAGAAAGCCTCGAAATTCGAGGCTTTTTTTATAGTTCTAAACCCAAGGCATAACCCGTTTCAAGCATTCTGCGAATGTCCATTTTCGTAAAACGTTGGATATCGATGCTGAGAGGTTGCTTCGGTCGAATAATCGTTAATTTCACTTCCGAACGCTGCATTCGAAGGTCCGCATTCAAAATCTCATTTACCGCGATATCCATCACCCGATCGACTAAGGCTAATAAATCTCCGGAATCAAAGTCCCCTCCCTCAATCATCTCGGTGTGACAGGCAATGACCACAATTTCTTTGGCCCCATCATTAATAGCCTTCTGTAAAGGCGCTACATCACGTAAACCGCCATCTAAGTAGGATTTACGTTTCTCCGATTGAATCTGCACCACGGGCATCAAAATGGGCACAGCAGAGGACGCCATCAGGTAGTCCTGGAAATTTTCAAAACTAGGATCCACGTAATGCATTGATCCCTCCATAATATTCACAGCACCTACTTTTAAACCGACGGGACTTGCCTGTAAATTCCGATCCTGCAACACTTCACTCAACAGATTGCGCAAAGGACTCGTATCCACTAAACCTTTGAACTTCTTCGTCAGAGCTGTCCACCCTAATTGAAAAATGTTGAATGGTTTAGATAGGCAGGCTGGACAAGTAATTCGCAGTTCCCAGAAATCCCATAAATCCTGCGCTGCCTGTGGATAGGAAATAGGAGTTCCGCTATTCGCTTGTTGGCCAAACTGGTTCACTAAATAGGCTGCATTTAAGCTTCCAGCAGATACCCCATAAATCGCATCTGGCTGGTAACCTTTCTCAAAAAGCGCCTTGATAACTCCCGCTTGAAACGCCCCTTTGACGGAACCGCCCGCCAAGACTAAAATCTGACTCATAATACCTTTTTATCCACAATTCTGATTAAATTTACGCAATTTACTGATTCAAACAATCCCCATGCCCTACTCTATCTCTTCTATTCAAGCCCCCATCGATGATTCGATGAAGGCATTCGAAGGGAAGTTCAAAACTTTCATGAAGACTAAAGTGATGTTGCTCGACACCATCATGCATTATATTGTCCAAAGAAAGGGAAAACAGATGCGACCCATGTTCGTCTTCTTGACGGCAGGATGTATGGGAGAGATCACGGAGAAAACATTTAGGGGAGCAGCTCTCATTGAGCTATTGCACACCGCCACTCTAGTCCACGACGACGTCGTTGATGATTCGAATTATAGACGCGGTTTCTTTTCCATTAATGCGATTTGGAAGAATAAGATTGCCGTTTTAGTGGGTGATTACTTACTTTCTAAAGGACTTTTACTTTCCGTAGAAAACGAGGATTTCGATCTTTTAAAATCGGTGTCTACGGCCGTTCGCGAAATGTCAGAAGGTGAATTATTGCAAATCGAAAAAGCACGAAAACTAGACATTACTGAAGATGTCTATTTTGATATTATTACGAAGAAAACGGCGACGCTAATCGCTGCTTGCTGTGCAGTCGGATTTCAATCTGCCGGCGCTGATGCGGAGATGGTGGAGAAGGCGCGTTTGTTTGGCGAGAAAGTAGGTATCGCTTTCCAAATCAAAGATGACCTTTTTGATTACGGGGATGCCGAAATTGGGAAACCTTTGGGAATCGATATCAAAGAGAAAAAGATGACCTTGCCGCTGATTTTTGCCCTTCAAAACACAGACACTTCGACTAAAAAGCGTATCATTCAGATGATCAAAAAAGAGTCAGAGGATACTAATAAAGTGCGCGAGGTGATTGATTTCGTTAAATCGACCGGAGGCTTGGCTTACGCAAACCAAAAAATGAATGAAATCGCAGAGGAAGCTCGTGCGATCCTAGCGACTTTTCCCGCCTCAGTATACCGCAACTCGTTAGGCGACCTAATCAGCTACACGATAGAACGCAATAAATAAAAAAAGGGAACCATTTCTGATTCCCTTTCTCTTTTCAATTTTCAGATTAACGTGGGCCACCGAAGCCTCCGCCGCCACCACCCATACGCATGCCTGGCATACCCATTGGTTGTTGTGGAGCAGCTGGAGCCGCATCGCCTTCGCCTTTCGTATCGTCGTTATTCACTGATTTCTTTTTCTTCGTAGGACCAAAGCTCATTTTACCGATGCGGTAAGAGAAGTTGATCTTAAAGTTCATGTTGCGTAAGGTATTCTCACTCACCTGATTAATGGTAGGAGTTTTCGTTTCGCTGCGAATAACAAAACCATTTGGAGTGAAGAAATTCTCCGCACCGAATCCAATACTTCCCTTTTTATTCTTAAAGTCTTTCTTAAAGCTTAAACTATAAATTCCAAAGCCTCCTTGAGATCCCTGTAATTGAATTTGATTCACCCGGTAAAAGGAGAAAATTTGCGCTCCCCAGCCATTTCCGATGTTATAGTTACCAAAAACACGGAAGTTCTTTTGCAAGCCTTCATTCTTCGCATTCAATAATGGATCAGCCACATTGTTTGCTAATACCAAGTAAGAAAGATCACCGCCACCACCAATCATCAACTTGTTAGAAAGGTTCACATTCAAGTTCACATTCATTCCATAAGCATCTTCATTACCGATATTTCTAGACGTTGTTTTTACCGTATCGCCAAACACCTCTCTAATTTGATTAATCGCACCCGTCGTATTGCGAACAAAGAAGGAAGTAGAAATGTAGGTTTGTTTCACAAATTTACTGTACGAAACCTCGTAGTTATTCGTGTATTCCGGCGCTAAGTTCGGGTTACCCGTTGAGATATTTAAAGGGTTCGTTGCATTCACGTTTGGATTCAAATTTTGAATTCCTGGACGTTGAATACGGCGATTATAACTAAATCTCCAAGTACCTGATTTAAAGGTTTTAGACATATTGAAACTCGGAACTAACACACCATACGCTGGGATTACCGTATTTTGACCTTCTTTCTTTAAGAAACTAGCCGAAATATCCGTGTATTCATATCTCGCACCCGTCTTAATACTCCACTTATTCTTAGTGGTTAATGTGTAAGAACCATACGTGCTGTAGATATTCTGATTGTAATCAAACACGTTAGATGGCAAGATAGCCGAGTTCACTTGCGTATAAATACCTCCTGAAGTGCCTGTAAATGACTTGTAATCCGATGTCACATTACGAAGAATTCCTTTACCTCCAAACTCCAATAATTGATTCTTGCCTAGGGGTGTTTGGTAATCCATTTGGAACGTAGCCTCCTCGTTATACGACGTATTCTCATTCTTAATCGAGCTCATAATTTCGCTCATCGTCGACTTAGGATTTAAAATCAAATTATAGAAGTCATTCGCGCGGTTATTGCGGCTGTACATCGATAAGATGGAGAACTCGCGCTGTGCTTTTTCGAACGTATGCGTGTAGTCAATATTCACGTCCACGTTAGCTGATTCATCTAAGGAATTTGTATTACGTAGAGAGGAAACCACTCCATTTCTGATTTGTTGCAACCCATCTTGCCAGTTGTTACCGTTGCGAAGACCGAAACGTACACTAGAAGTAATCGAATTAAACTTGTTTATATCCCAATCAAAACCTAATTGGTAGTTACCAAATAAACCCTCCCGACGTGATTCTGCGGTTTGAACGTTAGTGGTCTGCAAGCCATTATTGGTAGTGATTTGTGTACTCTCAAACTTTCCGTTCACATTGTATTCTGAACGACCAAAACCACCTAAAGATAAGCCCCAATTCTTGTTTCTAAAATTTCCGTTCAAAGATAAATTAGATCCACGAACTCCAGCTGAAGAGTCAAAAGACAAGGTCAAACCTTGCAGGGTGTTTTTCTTCGTCACAATGTTAATGATACCCGCTGATCCTTCCGCATCGTACTTAGCAGATGGAGAAGTAATTACCTCCACTGTTTTGATCATATCTGCTGGAATTTGACGTAAGGCATCCGCAATATTAGAGGCCATAATCGTAGATGGCTTGTTGTTAATCAAGACCCTCACACTCGTAGAACCACGTAACGAGGGATTTCCATCTAAATCCACTGATAACATCGGAACCTTTTTCAAGACATCCGTTGCATCGCCCCCTCTATTAGAGGCATCTTTTTCTGCATTGTAAACGGTACGATCTACGCGCTCCTCAATGAGTGCCCGTTGACCTTCCACCGTCACTTCAGAAAGCATTTTAGAACTTGGTTGTAATTTAATAACCCCTAAATCGTGGTCATCATTCTTATCCGAAACGGTTACTAAAACCGTTTTACTTTCATAACCGATGAAGGAAGCTACGATTTTATAAGATCCCACAGCGACTTTGTTCAACGTAAATTTACCGACGCCGTCTGCCACGGTACCATCTACTGGTTTATTTGTTTTTGTATTGATGAGGGCCAAAGTGGCGAATTCCACTGGCTTGGAATCGGTTGAATCTAATAAGAATCCGATAATTTTTGCACTTCCTTTAGGCGCGGCTTGAGCCGTTCCAGGAATCACTGCTTCTTTCTTAGGCGTTGCACCAAAACCGCCCATTCCACCAGGAATCTGGGAAATACCGGCAAATGATAAACTCATTAGGGCGAATAGCGTAATTAATTTTTTCATTGTTTGTTGTTTAAACATCTTCATTTAACGAATGCAAAATTTGTACATTCTATCTAAAGGTCTTCTTTTTTGCGACCAAAAAGGGTAATTTGTAGTCCAATATGACATTCTCGATCCAGACTTCTCGGCTTACTTTAATCCCGCTAACGAACCAGCATTTGCAAGTTTGGCATCAATTAGGGCGCAAAGATCTGGAAAAAACACTAGATCTACAGCCTAACCGCTGGGAAATGGAATTGTTCTACGAACAAGAAACCCAGCAGGCTTTACGCGATTATTGGATTCCTCAGACAAGTAAATTTCCTTTGGACTACTATTGGTACACAAATTGGGAAATAATTCTTAGCGCCACGTCCTGCTCTGTGGGGGGAATTGGTTTTGCGGGGTTGCCAGATGATCAGGGAAGCACAGAGATTGGTTATGCGCTAGATCAGAAATACAGAGGACAAGGAATTGCCACCGAAGCGGTCAAGGCCTTGAGTGAATGGGCTTTTCAAGACACTGGCTTACAGATCATACGCGCAGAAACACCGGTGGA
Organism: Aquirufa antheringensis; assembly: GCF_023921165.1. Lineage (NCBI taxonomy): Bacteria > Pseudomonadati > Bacteroidota > Cytophagia > Cytophagales > Flectobacillaceae > Aquirufa > Aquirufa antheringensis. Next base: position 1,738,367 of record NZ_CP049835.1, on the reverse strand, counting down.
CAATGCGGCATCGCAACGGGTTTTGGAGAAAAACCGCTTCCAAAAAACAGGGGAGAAAACACTGGCGCTCGAAAACCCCATGCAAGTTTTCACCTGGGAACGCCTTCGATACTGATCTTTTTCAGTAATTTTACTGAATTGCCAATGTTAGACAGCTAAACGCATGCAAAATTTCACTTCGGTTAAAGACGCTTACAATATTCAAAACTTAGTCAATGAGGCTTTGTTAATGAAGAAAACCCCGTATGCGGACAAGCACATTGGGAAAAACCGGACGCTCGGTTTATTATTCTTCAACTCCAGTCTTCGGACGCGCCTTTCCACCCAAAAAGCAGCTCAAAACCTCGGAATGGAGGTAATGATTATGAATGTGGGGGCAGATTCATGGCAATTAGAAATGAACGAAGGCGTCATCATGAATGGCGATAAGGCAGAACACATCTCAGAGGCTGCCGCTGTGGTAGGTTCGTATTGCGATATCGTGGGTGTTCGAAGTTTTCCTGGTTTAGTGGACCGGGAGCTCGATTACAGCGAACAAGTATTAAACCAATTTTTAAAATATACCGGACGTCCATTCCTAAGTTTGGAATCGGCTACCCGCCATCCCTTACAGTCCTTGACTGACTTAATTACGATTAACGAATTCAAGACCGTAGAGCGCCCTAAAGTGGTGTTAACCTGGGCTCCGCACGTCAAGGCTTTACCCCAATGTGTGCCAAATTCTTTCTCCGAATGGATGAATCGAGCAGACGTGGATTTTACGATTGCACATCCTAAAGGCTATGAATTAGCCCCTGAATTCGCTGGAAATGCGAAGATTTGCTACGATCCTAAAGAGGCGTATGAGGGTGCAGATTTTATTTATGCTAAAAACTGGTCATCCTACCAAGACTACGGAAAAATACTTTCTTCCGATCCCGCTTGGATGGTGGATGCCGCGAAAATGAGCCTTACAAACAATGCCAAATTCATGCACTGCCTTCCCGTTAGACGGAATTTAGTGGTCGCTGACGAGGTGATCGATTCCCCTAATTCGATTGTGATTCAACAAGCGGGTAACCGGGTTTGGGCGGCGCAGGCTGTTTTAAAAGAAATGATTTTAACCCTCATGAGAACGGAGAGCCCGTATTTATTCTAATGACTTCTAAACCCACCCTTCAAGTAGTTAAAATAGGCGGGAATGTCATCGACAATCCTTCTGCCCTAGCTAGCTTTTTGCAGGACTTTGCGTCCTTACCTGGCCCTAAATTGCTGGTGCATGGAGGCGGTAAGATTGCCACTCAAATGGCAGCTTCGATGGGAATCGAGAGTCAAATGATCGAGGGAAGACGTGTAACAGACGAAGAAAGCCTTCGTATTGTGACCATGGTTTATGCGGGTTGGATTAATAAATCGATTGTGGCCGAATTGCAAGGATTATCTTGTAATGCTTTGGGATTAACAGGGCCAGATGGTAGGATCGTGCTATCAAAAAAGAGAGCCGCGACACCCATCGATTATGGTTTTGTAGGAGATATCGTAACAGTGAATGCTGAATCGCTTTCCGGATTAGTGCAAGCCGGTTTTTCTCCTGTATTTGCGCCTATTACGGCAGATGCGGCAGGTCAACTATTGAATACGAATGCGGATACGATGGCACAGGCTTTGGCCATAGCCCTCAGCTCGTCATACGACGTTACCTTAACGTATTGCTTTGAAAAGAAAGGCGTCTTATTGGACCCCAATGACGACGATTCGGTCATTAGCTCCATCAATCCCGCCTCGTTTATCGACTTAAAAGAAAAAGGAATTGTCTCTGCGGGGATGATCCCAAAATTAGAGAATGCCCTGAAGGCCATCTCAGCAGGCGTTTCCGTGGTCAGATTATGCCACGCGGATAACTTGCAGAAAACCGAAATAGGAACGAAAATTAGTGCCTAACATGTACCAAGAAAGTCAATTTCTAGCCGCAAAAGACCTATTAGCTCAGCTAATAGCTTGCCCATCCATGAGTAAGGAGGAGCAAGGGACGGCGCAGATTTTGGTGGACTTTTTCATGGCGCAGGGCATTCAACCAAATCGCTTAGGAAATAATGTGTGGGCAACTAATTTGCATTTCGATGCGTCTAAGCCTACCATTCTACTGAATTCCCACCACGACACCGTAAAGGCGAATGCTTCCTGGACCTTTGATCCCTTCAAAGCGACAGAACAAGAGGGGAAATTGATCGGCTTAGGTTCGAATGATGCAGGCGCTAGTTTGGTTTGTTTGATGGCGACCTTTGTTTCTTTTTACGCTGTCGAAAACCTAGGCTTCAACCTTTTGATAGCAGCTAGCGCGGAGGAAGAAATATCGGGAACGGGTGGAATTGAAGCTCTTTTAAATTCAGGCCATTTACCTCGTATCGATTTTGCGATCGTGGGCGAACCCACGGATTGCGCGATGGCGATTGCGGAAAAAGGCCTGATGGTCGTAGATGCGAAAGTAAAAGGGATTGCGGGCCACGCGGCGAGAAATGAGGGAGTGAATGCCATTTACTTGGCTTTGGAAGATATCCAACACATCCAAAATCATACTTTCCAGAAGGTTTCGGACCTATTAGGACCGGTAAAAACAACAGTAACCGTCATCAACGCAGGTAAACAACATAACGTGGTTCCAGATACTTGCGATTACGTGATCGATTGCCGGGTGAATGAATGTTATTCTCTAGAAGAAGTTCTGGCAGAATTAAAAACCATCGTTCAGGCCGAATTAACGCCTAGATCGATGCGTTTAAACTCCAGCAGAATGGAGGAATCACATCCGCTAGTGCAAGCGGCAAAAGGTTTAGGCATCAACTTATTCGGCTCTCCTACCCTTTCCGATCAAGCTTTATTGACAATACCCTCTGTCAAAATCGGTCCCGGACACTCCGGCAGATCACATACGGCAGACGAATATATTTTCTTGGATGAACTGAAACAGGGCATCCAAACCTATCAAAATCTCTTAATCAACCTAAGCATTTAAGATTGTGGCAAAACTTTGGCAAAAAGAAAATCAGACGACAGACGCTAAAATCGAGAAATTCACGATTGGGAATGACCCCGTGTATGACTTGCAATTAGCGCGCTATGATGTGCTGGGTTCCCTGGCTCACATCACGATGTTAGAGAAAGTCGGTTTGCTGGGTGCGGACGAATTAAGTCCATTGTGTATTGAATTGAAAGCTATTTATGCCCAAATCGAAGCCGGCGATTTCACTATCGAAGACGGAATGGAAGATGTACATTCCCAAATCGAATACTTATTAACGCAGAAATTAGGCGATCAGGGTAAGAAAATACATGCGGGACGTTCTAGAAACGACCAAGTTTTAGTGGATTTGAAATTGTTTATGCGCGCTGAAATCCAGCACATCGCTGATGCAGTGGAGCGTTTATTTGATTTATTGATTGCCAAAAGCGAAGCCCATAAAAACGATTTATTACCCGGCTACACGCACTTACAGATTGCGATGCCTTCGTCTTTCGGACTTTGGTTCGGAGCTTATGCAGAAAGCCTGGTGGAGGATATTGAATTATTAGAAGCGGCCTTTCGCCTGGCAAACAAGAACCCGCTGGGTTCTGGTGCGGGATACGGATCGTCCTTTCCTTTGGACAGAAAATACACGACTGAATTATTAGGCTTCGAATCGCCGCACGTGAACGTCGTGAACGCGCAATTATCGCGCGGAAAGACCGAATTATTTGTCTTAACGGCCATTGCACAGATCGCCACGACGCTGAGCAAATTAGCGATGGATGTGTGCTTGTACAATTCCCAAAACTTCGGCTTCATCGAACTCCCTAACTCATTAACGACGGGAAGTTCGATCATGCCGCACAAGAAAAACCCAGACGTAGCCGAATTGCTAAGAGGGAAAGCCAACAAATTGAAGGCATTACCCAATCAATTACAGTTATTAACGAGCAACTTACCTTCAGGATACCACCGGGAATTCCAATTAACAAAAGAATTGTTGATGCCGGCGATTGAGGAAATTTTGGACGGATTAGAGATCACACACTATATGGTGAGCCATCTTAAAGTGAAGAAAGACCTGTTAGTGGACTCGAAATACGATTTATTGTTCTCGGTAGAAGAGGTGAATAAATTAGTCGTGCAAGGGGTTCCCTTCAGAGAAGCCTATCAAATAGTGGGAAAAAAGATCGAGGACGGCGCTTTCGATGGCAGCACGCGCGAGATCAATCACTCCCACTTAGGCAGTATTGGTAATTTAGGTTTGGCAGAAATTCAAGACCAAAAAGAAATCGCTTGGAAGCGTTTCGGTTTTGAAAAAGTCAACAAGGCTATCGCTGCATTAATTTCTTAATATACTTTCCTAGAATATCGAATTCTAAGTTCACCCGATCACCTACACTTAGTTGATGAAAAACGGTGTGTTCGTAGGTATACGGAATGATGCAAACGGTAAAGGAATCATCCTGCGAATCTACCACGGTTAGACTAGTGCCATTCACACAAATGGAGCCTTTTTCGACCGTGACGTGACCACTGCTTTTCGGATAGCTAAAGCGGTATTCCCAACTTCCATTCTGATCCGTTATTTCCGTACAAATTCCGGTTAAATCGACGTGACCTTGCACGATATGCCCATCAAAACGGGCGTTCGCTGCCATGCAACGTTCTAAGTTTACTTTTTGGTCTATCTTTAAATCACCCAAATTCGTCTTCTGCAAGGTCTCATCTATCGCCGTTACGCGGTATTGCTCTCTTTGAATCTCTACGACAGTCAAACAAACCCCGTTGTGTGCGAGCGATTGATCCACTTTCAATTCTTGCGTGAATGGACATGTGAACCAAAATTCCACATTCGTCCCCTTTGCTTCTGTCTTTACCAGCGATCCCATCGCCTCCACAATACCTGTAAACATCTGATTTATTTGCTAATTTTACGTACCCAAAATTACACCCATTCCCATGAAATTCAACAAATGGTTCCTCTTTCTGATTCCCATCATCGCAATTCTCGCCTATTTTAGCATTCCTACGGCGAAACCAGTCGAAGAAACGGGAGCAGATGTGCTGAAAATTCGCCGCGATAAAGACTCTGCCTTACAGGACGACGAAGAATCCCCCATTAAAGATAAAGCGACCTTCAAGGGTCTGAAGTACTACTCTTTCAACAAAGATTATATCGTCGATTTCGTCTTAGAAAAAGCGGAGAAAGCGAAAACGGTAGAATTAAAAATGACGGATGGGACGACGGAGAAATTAATTTTATTCGGAAAGATAAAAGGGGAAATCGGAGGATTCAGCATTTCTTTAACCTTGTATCAACATGATAATGGGGAATTCTTCCTACCCTTTAAAGACAAAACCGCCCCCACAGAAACCTATGGAGGCGGGCGTTTTTTAGATTTACCCCTAACAAATGTAAAAAACAATCGATTGCGGGTGGACTTTAATCTAGCATACAATCCTTATTGTGCATACAACGAAGATTTCGCCTGTCCCATTCCTCCCGCGGAAAACACCCTCCCGATTCGCATCGAGGCAGGTGAAAAACGTTTTAATTAACCTGATGTAGCGATGCCGCACCAGACAGGTCTTTATTAATTATTGGACTCCCTTTGTATTTCACGTGAGATGCGCCAGAGGCGTCTACTTTCAAGGATTTCTGAACGTGCACTGAAGCGCTACTGGCTCCAGAGGCTTCTATATCTGCATGACGTGATAAAAATTCCAAAGCCTTCAAGTGACTTGCACCCGAAGCATCCACCTTTAAATAATCGGATTGACCAGTGATTCTACAATCAGATGCACCACTTAATTCAATCCGTAATTTATCTGTTCTTAGACCTTCAGCGAATCCTTTAGCAGCTCCAGAAAACAACAAGCGCATTTCCTCTTCGTTAGTAAAGCCTTGCAAGTCAACCTTGCAAGCACCGGTGAATTCACCGCTTTCTAGGCGTGGCAGGGTGATGTTTACGATAACTCTAGAACGGCTATTATTCCAACTCCAATTCCAACCCTCCTCATACCCTATTTCTAATTTTCCAGCAGAGGTATTTACCTCTACGTCTTCGATATCTTTTTCTCGTCCTGTAATGGAAACAGCATACGTATTCCCTTTGTGAACATGTACTTCGAAGGCACTCCCTAACTCGATGGATTTGAAATTAGCTACTTTGAATTTTTTGGTAACTACCGCAGGATCTGCGAAGGAACTAAAAGCGACTAAAAAGGCGGCGAATAAAGACAAGATTTTTTTCATAGATTTTTTAATTTGTTGCTAGATGCTGACGTTTTAAAAAAGGTTGCATGTTATTTTATCACATTCCATTTATAACTCACTCCACTGCTCATTTTGTTGGAGAATTTCGAACTCTCATATTTCTTTCCTTGTACCATTTTAGAGACATTTACCTCTATTGAAGCATACTTATCAATGGCAATAAAGGCTTTCTCTACCGAAAAATCTCCCGCATTTAATTCCGCAGAATCAAATACACTCGCGTTCAATTGATTTCCAGCACCTTTCAAGGAAAGGGAGTGAAAGCCTCGTAAAATCACATCCATTTTAGCCGAAGTAAAACCTTCCATTGCAGTGCTCGCATTGCCACCTAATTCCACTTTAGTCAATTCAGGTACGACAATTTCCACCTGAATCCCTGGCTGAATTTTATCCAATACTAACACATTGTTCTCTACGTGAGCGGAGCTCTCTAAAGCTTGATTACCTCGGTAAGTGATTTTAGGAAGATCTCCTCTGGTAATTTTGATCTGAGAAGATTCGGTGTTTAAACCCGAAATAGAGCTGAAATTAACTAAGTCTTTTGTAATCGTAAATCCAATCTTTTCGTCTGAAAAATCCTCATTATTCGATTCTTCGTCGTTATGAGGCGTTCTATTTAAACAGATCAAACCCTTGTCAGCTGAGAAAGTCCAAAGCGACCCAATGAACAAATCCTGACCTTCTTCGTGAAAGTAGCCTGATTCTAATACATTGTCCATGTAGTAAGCGAAATCACGGGTCATGCTAAACGATTTGCCATAGGGAATCATAATCTTCACCTTTAGACGTTGCGCACGAAATTTGGAATTTCGTAGACCAAAATGGGTATCAAAACGAAGATCTTTGCCCTTTTGAAGGTAATTGTACTGAATCATTTTGGCATTCGTCTCCGCCTCTTTACGCGTCAGACCCTGCGATTTTGCGTAGGTAATTACCTGAATGGTCTTCCCATCATAGCCTTCAACTTCAATATTCGTACGATTAAAACGCTCCTCGTTGTAATCGTGGTTATCCTCATCCTCCTCAAAATCAAAGGTAAATTCTTCGACTTTTTCCCCCAGCATCATTTGCCAGATTGTCTCGTTGTCTTTTTTGTCGATATCTAACACATAAGTTGTCGAATCGGAAACCGCAATTTCTTTCATCTGATTGTAGGAGGCTGAACGTTGGAAGTTACGTCCTACAAAGGGAACTGCAGCAAATAATCCGATCCATCCCACGATGACCATGGTTGTGGAAACAATCTTATAGGTCTTATTATAGAATTTACGATTCGCTAACAAGGAAATACCTGCGATGACAATCGAAACAAACATCGGTAAGAAGGCCAAAACCAAAGCCGGCACCGTCCAGAATGGGAAGTCTTTCGCGATCAAATAAAGTGGTAAAGGACCCATATGAACAAGCTGTCCTTGATCAATTCCGGTAAATCCAAGCGTACATAAAGCTCCTATGACGATAATAAACGCAATACCCAAGATCAATAAGATGACCCCAAGTAGTATTTGAATGAACCAGCGAATGATATTTAAAGGTCCTTTCAAGGCAGAGAAAACCGTGGCAAAAATTCTAAAAGGGAATAGCAATACTTTCGTTAATGCTTTTTCTTCGGTTTCATTCGGTTGAACACTTTTCTTAATATTATTCTCAATATTTTCCAAAGTGATCGGTTCCCCCGTCATCTCCATCTTATCCTTCATCGTTTTAGCCTCTGGGGTAATCGCTAAGATCACGATATAAGCAATCACACCTGATCCAAATAGCCCCACAGACAAAACGGCTAATACACGTAACAAACCTACATCCCAACCCGTATAAGCGGCTATACCAGCCATCACTCCTCCGATCACTTTTTTCTCTGGATCGCGGTAAAATTTGCGGTATGATTTATCATCATCTGGAGTCATTTCACCCGGAATGGCCGCCCAAATAATGATGTAGGCCCAAAAAACGATGTTTCCTAAATGAAACAAAGGGAAACTAGCACTTAATAAGGCTAATAATACTAATCGAACCCAGATAGGATCTACCTCAAAATAACGAGCGATACCTGCCGCAACTCCCCCTAATTTCTTACGGGTAATGTCACGACGGAAAATTTTAGTAGCACCTTCTGTCTTAGGAGCGGTATAACCCTCTTTCTTATCTTCCTCCTCTTCCACTTGCTTGAAATCAGCAATGGTACCTAAAGAAGCGATTAAAGCATCCACGTGCTCCTGCGAAATAGCTTCCGTTTTTTCTGTTTCTCTGATGTTCCAAAATTTCTCTGCAATACTCGATTCGATATCTGCAATAATCTCTTTCGAACCTTCGAAAGACGCGAAATAAGCGTGAATGGATTTTAAATAGGTGTCTAAAGTAGCATAGGCATCCTCTTCGATGTGGAAGACAAATCCTGCGATATTAATTGATAAAGTCTTTTTCATATGGGGTATGGGTTAAGCCTGCGGAGAAGCGTTAGAGATTTGATTAACGGATGCTTGTAATTCATCCCAAGTCAAGGACATTTCTGTTAAGAACTCTTGTCCTTTTTCTGTTAATAAATAATATTTTCTAGGCGGCCCTGACACTGATTCTACCCAGCGATAGTCTAAAAAACCCGCATTTTTCAGGCGGGTTAATAAAGGGTACAAAGTTCCCTCCACTACCATAATTTTAGCGGAAGTTAATTCAGATAACATGGTCGAAGCATAAACCTCGCCCTTTGAGATAATTTTTAGAATACAGAATTCCAGTATTCCTTTTCTCATTTGCACCTTGGCATTTTCAATATCCATCGGTTGTTTGTTTAATTTGATGATGCAAATATAGACAAGGTACTATGTAATACAAAGTACCTTAGAAAATTTATTTGTGAATTTGGATAAACGGTAGGTAATTTGTGATAAACGTACCCTTTTGAGGGTAAGAAACGAATGATGTTTAAAGATTTTTCCTTGCCCTTAGCCTTTTACAACCGAGATACTTGGTTGAAAGTCGCCTTTTTCGCGGTCAGCGTGGTGATGGCAGGATTCTCCCTCTACTTTACCGATGGATTAGTGACGAAGCTAGAGGAGCGGGAAAAACAGCAAATTGAATTATATGCAGAAACGATTCGCTATGCGCTGACGAGTGATAATAACGCAGATATCAATTTCTTTTTCGAGCGAATTAAGAAAATCAATGAGAATAATACGATTCCCGTGATTTGGAAAGATGGTTCGGGTCATTTGAATTCAATCAATATTCCCATTCAGGAGAGTTTACCTACCGATAAGAAACAAGAGATCTTGCAGCAAAAATTGTTAGAAATTATTGCGGAGAACAACAAACCCATCGAAATGGATATGGGTTTCCAGAAAGAGTACATCTATTATGGGAATTCTAAATTGTTGAAATTATTGCGTTATTATCCTTTATCGCAATTATTAGTGGTTTTGATTATTGGTTTCCTCGGCTACATATTTCTTTCGTATTCGCGGAGGGCGGAGCAGAACCGGGTTTGGGTGGGTTTAGCGAAAGAAACGGCTCATCAGTTAGGCACCCCGCTTTCTTCGTTGACAGCCTGGGTCGAATTATTGCGCAATGAGCCTCATATCAATCCCGATATCGTAGTCGAATTATCGAAAGATATTCAACGCTTAGAAACGATTACAACACGTTTTTCGAATATTGGATCCACTCCAGTGCTAAAGCTAGAAGACATTGAAGCGGTCATTCAAAGCTTTATCAGCTACCTAAAAATTCGTATTTCGTCCAAAGTAACCATCGAAATACATTCCTCCTTAGCAGCGAATCAAACCGCTAATCTCAATAAATACCTATTTGAATGGGTCATTGAGAATATCTGTAAGAATGGAGTGGATGCGATGGGAGGTCACGGACAATTGCGGATAGAGTTAAAAGAGGGAAAGAATAATGTCATTCATATTGATATATCTGATACGGGAAAAGGTATTTTACCAAGTAATACCTCCAAAATCTTCTCCCCAGGCTTTTCTACTAAAAAGCGCGGTTGGGGATTAGGCTTAACTTTGGCAAAACGGATCATCGAAAATTACCACCAAGGTAAACTGATCTTGAAGGCTACCGAAATTAACAAAGGTTCTACCTTCCGCATTACCCTTCCTAAACCTGCCTAGATGACTGATCCTAATATCGTTTTTGGTTCTGCCTTATGTGTTATTGCGATCGGCTATACCCTGAAAAGTGCGGGATTTATTCAGGAACACGACGGAAAATCCTTATCGAAATTCCTCATGCATACGACTTTCCCTGCCTTGGTATTTTCGACCATGATTCGGGTAAACATAACCTGGGACCTCATCTACCTACCCTTGATTGCGATGTTTTTCGGGATGTTTTTATCCTTCTCTGCCTTTCATCTGTTTAAAAACACCGAGCCTGAAAACCGGGGTGTGATGACCCTGGGGAGTGCCGGATTTAACCTGGGCATCTTTGCTTATCCCTTAATTGAAGGAATTTTTGGAATTCAAGGGTTGACCTATGCGATTATGTTTGACCTAGGCAATTCAGTGGTGAACTTCTTCGTGAATTACGGGATGGGCAATTATTTTAGTCGAGGGCCAAAGAAAGACAACATTGCTGCTCACATTTTCAAACGGATTATTTCACTTCCACCGCTGCAGGCAATGGTATTAGGTGTGATGGTAAACGTGCTTCAGATAAAATTTCCTGTTTTCGCGCTAGATATCATTTCTACGATTGCCACAGGGAATAAGCCGATTGTTCTGCTATTAATGGGTATTTATTTCAGCGTGCGTCTATCTAAAAAATCCTATTACCGTGTATTTCAGGTATTAAGTTTGCGTTATGCGATGGGATTTTTAGTGGGTGGAATTTGTTTTTATTTATTGCCCTTTGACCTCGGTTTTCGCAACCTGTTGATGCTCTGCCTCATTTTACCAGTAGGAATGACAGTGATCACTTATTCGGACGAATTAAATTTAAATACACCTCTTGCCGCGTCACTAGTAAACATTTCCCTCGTCATCAGCTTCGCCATTATGTGGATCATGGTGAGTGTTTTCCACATGAGCGCGATTTAAACGATTTTTTTTGGTAATTTTATGAAACATTGGCTTACTGAACTGGTTTAGTTCGTAACCAATTCGCTCAAATTATGGTAGTCCCTTACAAAAATCAGTCTAAAGGAAAAAAAGAACAAGTCGCAGACATGTTCAACTCCATCTCCCACAAATATGATTTCCTCAATCATTTGTTAAGTGGGGGGATTGATATTATTTGGCGTAAAAAAGCCATCAAATTATTACAAAATAAGGGTATCAAGTCCGTTTTAGACATTGCAACCGGAACGGGAGATTTTGCCATTGAAGCCTTAAAAATCAAGCCAGAAAAGATTGTAGGAATCGACATATCAGAAGGAATGTTAGCCTTCGGTGTAGAGAAAATAAAGAAATTAGGCTTAGACAATATCATAACCTTACAAAAAGGGGATTCAGAAAAAATTCCTTTTTCGGATAATAGTTTCGATGCAATCACCGTTAGTTTTGGTGTGAGAAACTATGAAACGTTAGACAAAGGCTTGAAAGAAATGTACCGCGTGTTAAAACCGGGCGGACATTGCTTGATTTTGGAGTTTTCGAATCCGAAAAGCTTTCCCATGAAGCAGCTTTATAGCTTCTATTCGAAATTTTGCCTGCCCGTTCTAGGAAAATTAATTTCCAAAGACCCCGCGGCTTACACCTACCTTCCTGAATCTGTTCAAGCTTTTCCAGATGGAGAAGATTTCTTGAAAATTTATGGGGAATGTGGTTTTATTAATACGCAATGGATCCCTATGACGGGAGGTATTTGCTCTATTTATTTAGGACATAAAAAAGCGAAAAACGCGTGAAAAAAGGTTACTTAATTGGTTTTGCTATCGCATTCTTGCTAGGCTTCACTGCCTTAGGACAAGGAAAGAAATACATTCAGTTGCACGATGAGTTTTACGACGAGAAACCGCTGCATTTTGGTTTCATGTTCGGCTTAACCTCCAGCAATTATTATGCGAATGGCTTCCCAAGTGTTCTTGTCAATGACGTGACAGGGGAACCGCTATCGCTTAGCTCACCTCGTAGCTTCGGATTTCAGATCGGAGGAATCGTTAATTACGCACTTAGTAAGCACGTAGAGGTGAAATCAGGCCTAAACATCGCCTTGTACGATCGTCAAATTCAATTCGCAAACGAAGAGTTGATTTCGAGAGAATCTACTTGGTTAGAGATTCCCATGCTATTAAAGTTCCGTTCAGTTCGTCGCCAAAATCACCGTATGTACTTAATCTCAGGTCTAAAATTAGGCTTAGAGGCGAACGTCAAGAAAAAGAATACAGCTGTTACGGCTAATACTTCCGAACTCTCGTTAGAATATGGAATTGGGTTCGAACGCTTCTACCGTTTCTTCAAATTTTCCCCAGAGATTCGTATCTCTCACGGATTGAATAACCTATTTGTTCCGCCAGGATCAACCAATAGCTATTCAAAATTGAGTCAATTGAATTCGCACACAATTAGCTTAATCTTCAATTTCGAATAATTATTTCAACCCTGTTTTTGCTTTCTTAGGATCTACTACTGTTTCGAAAGCGCTCACAGCGGAAACTCCGAACCAGCCTGTTCCTTGTAATTTCGAGGCAGGATTCGTGTTCTTGATATTGGTAGGAATATTAGCTGCAGGACGAGAAAACAGACCCGCATTATTGAGCTCTAATCGAGCTTGTGAGTAAAAATTAAATTCATCCTCTGAAATTGACCAAATTTCCACCCGAATTTTATCATTTTCCTGGTACAGGGAAGGAGAAATAGAACGGCGTAAGGGTAAGATAAACATAAGTCCATCCGTCATAGCTCCTTTTTGAAAACCGGCGTCATAGGCTAGCGTTAAATTGATGGGGTCATTAAATAGTACGCCGTTTCGGTAAGTCTTCACCCGATAACAATCTCCCGCACCTAGTATATCTCGTGCATAAAACTGCGCATCATACCCATTTTTTGGTTGTCCATCCGCTGCCTGTCGATTAGATGCCTCATCGTATTGATATAAAACAGAATCAATAGCTGGAACCCGATTCATTTTAGCTTTCGCGGTAATTATTTCATTCTGCCACTTCACCTGTAAGGTAAAGGTGGTTCCTACTTTCCCGATGCTAGGCTGTTGCGGCGTGGGCTCCCAACTATACAGACCACTAGCCGCTACTTTTTCTGTAAACATAAACTGATTACCTAGACTATCTGATACAGAAACCTGTGCTCCTGAAAGTTTAGGCGCAGCCGTTTGGTCAAAATAATCCTGAGAACGAGACAAAATAATTTGTTGAGCTTTGTTCTGATTCGTCAAGTTCGCCTCTACCACGATGTAATGATCCGAGGCTGGACTAGGTAAAGTAACCACTTCTTCGCAAGAAGATAAGGCCACAAGAAGTAAGAATAAATAGATCGGCTTCATCTTAAAAGGAGAAATTATAGGTGATGGCAGGAACAAAGGAGCCGATGATAGATAGTTGAACGGCCTCTGTTTGGACTGAATTATCTTCATTAGGTCGCGTGTAAATGGAGAAAGGATTTTTCCGGTTGTATACATTATACACGGAGAATACCCACTCTGAACTTCCTTTCCCAAACAAAGCTTTCTTATTTTTCTTCGTAGCCGAGATATCCAAGCGATGGTAATCAGGCACCCGAATATTTCCCCGCGTACCTGGAACCGTTTGTGGATAGGCGATTCCATCAAAAATATATTTTTGGGAAGGTACCGTGTACGGAACTCCCGTGATGTAGGCGAAATTAGCTCCAAATGACCATTTGTCAGATAGCGAATATTGACCCACTAAATTCAAAGTATGTGTTCGATCGTAGCGATTCGCGTACCACTCATTGTTATTTAAGCCTTCTATTTTACGTTCCGTTCTAGCCAAGGTATAACTTGCCCAACCCGTCAGTTTGCCCACATTCTTCTTTAAGAAGAATTCAATTCCATAGGCACGCCCCTTTCCGAAAAGCAAATCTTTTTCAAAATAGGGATTCAAGAAGAGATTCGCCCGGTCTGCGTAATCGATTTGATTTTGCATATCCTTGTAATAGATCTCAATGGAAGATTCGTAATTATTTCCATCTGGGCCAAAATTCTTAAACAAACCCAAAGCCACCTGATCTACTATCTGTGGCTTGATATTATTCGTCGAAGACGTCCACACATCTAGCGGTGTAGAAGCAGCCGTATTCGACATTAAGTGAATGTACTGTACGAGGCGATTATAACTTAATTTTAAGGAGGACGATTCATTAGCCGTCACATTTAAGGCAAATCGTGGTTCCCAGTTACCATAGGAAGCAACAACTGCATTCGGGTCTGTTTGGTTAATTTTTAACACATAACCGGATGGATTTTCCGTGCTCTCGGGTACCGGAATTCGATCATAATATTCTCCATTCAAACTCTTATAGTCATAATGAGAGTAACGTACTCCGTATTGAATGGTCAAGCGGGAATTAATTTTCCAATCGTGACCCACATAGGCTGAGGCCTCTACCCCTTGTTTATTTGCTTGGCCAAACTCTCTTTTCTCGCCATTCGAAGTCGCGTTCGCTTTTCCCGGAGTAAAGTCATAGGTAAGTAGTTGACCTCCAAAAGTGATGGTATTATCCGGCCTCCAATAATAGGTAAAGTCGGGCTTGATACTTAGGTTTTCGATATTTGAAGTCCATTTGAAGGCATCATTGGGACGTTTGTTTTCAATATCGGAATCTAACATGTAATCGTAATTACTATAGAATGCGGTGGCATTTAAAAACAATTTATTAGAAAAGACGTGATTCCAACGCGTGGTTAAAGTCGTATTCCCCCAATCAAAACCAAAACCTGTCCCAAACACATCCCGCCCAAAATAACCTGACATAAAAACGGTGTTCTTTTGATTGATGGTATAATTAACTTTGGCCGTCAAATCATAGAAACTAAATTTTGAGTTTGCATTATTCCCTGTTAAAAAAGGCTTTGCTAAAACATCAATATAAGAACGACGCGCTGCTACAATAAAAGAAGCTTTGTCTTTCACAATAGGCGCTTCAATGGATAAGCGAGAGAAAATCACCCCTACACCCCCATTCACTTCCAATTTCTTCGCATTTCCCTCCTTCATCTTCACATCCAAAATAGACGAGGCCCGACCACCATACATGGAAGGAATTCCGCCCTTAAATAATTTCACATCTTTTACCGCATCCGGATTGAACACTGAAAAGAAACCAAAAAGATGGGAGGAATTATACACCGGAGCATCATCTAATAACACTAAATTTTGATCAACACCACCTCCACGTACATTAAACCCGGAGGCACCCTCCCCCACCGTAGAGACGCCTGGCAACAATTGAATAGCTCGAACTAAATCAACTTCCCCCAATAAGGCTGGAATTTTTCGAATCGTTTTGATATCCACCTTATTAACGGACATCTCTATTCCTCTAACATTCTCATCGTTTGCGCGCGCTTTAACGATTACTTCAGCTAATTCTTGAGAATCTGCAACTAATTCCACAGAAATCTCTTGAGATTTAGCCGCAACATCAACGGCTTGCTCCCATTTTTTAAATCCAGACGAAGAAAAAACAAGGGTATACTTACCTGCGGGAAGCGTTAAGCTATAAAAACCATAGGTGTTTGTTACATTTCCGGTCTTCAGCTCTTTCACATAGACACTCGCCCCGATGAGGCCTTCGCCACTCGAAGCTTCTTTCACGTAGCCACTAATCGTTGATTTCTGTGCATTTAATAGCCCAGATGAAAGCAGAAAAATAAGGAATAATAGTTTGCGCATCATATTAAAAACCCAAAGATACGGGAATTGTTTTTTCTAACTGTTAAATTATGATAAACGGATATTTGGGGTAATTTTTTATACATCAGTAATATAATTCCGATTTGTTTTTTATATTATAATTTTCTTTACATTTGTCAAAAACCTAGCAACAATGGATTTAATAGTATTCGGGCAAATCGTAAGAGAAAAAAGAAATGCCATCGGATTAAAACAAGAAGAATTAAGCCAAAGAAGTGGCGTAGCCATCAAAACGATTCACAGCATCGAATTAGGAAAAGGCAACCCAGCCATCAAAACCATCCTTCGCATTTTCGATGCCCTCTCACTCGACCTCCTGATTGTAGCAGGCAAAATCGCAAAAAAATAAGATTATGGAACAAGAAATCAGCTTTGAACGCATTCCAACACATATTTTTTCAGACTCCGATTCAGCCTCTAAGTCTGTTGCAAAGGAAATTGCCGATTTAATTCGCAAAAATAACCAAGCTAGCAAACCCACCATTTTGGGTCTTGCGACAGGCTCCTCGCCTAAAAAAGTCTACCAGGAATTAATCAGAATTCACCGAGAAGAAGGCTTGAGTTTTAAAGATGTCATCACCTTTAATCTCGATGAATACCATCCGATGGAACCCGATTCGATCCAGAGTTATGTTCGTTTCATGAAGGAACAACTCTTTGACCATATTGATATACCGGTAACAAATTACCATTTACCAGATGGAACCTTGGCTTTAGACAAAATTCCAGAGTTTTGCCGAGACTATGAAGCAAAGATTGAGCGACTAGGTGGCTTCGATTATTATCTATTAGGTATTGGCCGCAATGGACATATTGGATTCAACGAACCTGGATCGACCATCAATTCCAAAACGCGCTTGATGACCTTAGATATTGCGACCAAAATCGATGCATCGCCTGATTTTGGAGGATTACAAAAGGTCCCTAAAAAAGCGATCACACTTGGAATCGACAGCATCATGAAGTCGAAGAAGATTGTCTTGCTCGCTTGGGGGGAACATAAAGCAGCTAGTGTGGCTAAAGCGGTGGAAGGCTCTGTTACTTCAGACATCCCCGCTTCCTACCTACAGTTACATCCGAACGCGTCCTTTATTTTAGATGAGACAGCTGCTTCGATGCTTACGCGTATCAAAACCCCCTGGGTGGTCGACTCTGTCAAATGGGATCGCAATATGATCAAAAAGGCCGTAACTCACCTGTCCTTATCTCTACAAAAACCCGTTTTAAAGTTAACCTCAAAAGACTATAATGAGCATGGCTTATCCGAACTACTCTCGTTGTATGGACAGGCCTATGAAATCAACATCGAAGTATTTAACTATTTACAACATACGATTACGGGCTGGCCAGGTGGAAAACCCAATGCCGATGACACCCATCGTCCTGAACGTGCCTTTCCAGCAAAAAAGAAAGTACTCATCTTTAGCCCACACCCGGATGATGATATCATCTCCATGGGTGGAACTTTCCAACGCTTGCATGACCAAGGACACGAAGTTCATGTTGCCTATCAAACAACAGGAAACATTGCCGTAGCGGATGACGAGGCACTTCGTTTTGCCGAATTTGTCGTTGATTTCAACGAAAAATTTGAAAGTCCAAACGCGAAAGCGAACCGCATCTACAAAGAAGCCATCAAATTTTTACGTAATAAGCCAGATTCCGAAATCGATATTCCTGCCGTTAGAGAAATCAAAGGCTTGATACGTAAAGGGGAAGCGAAAAATACGTGCCGCTTTGTCGGAATTAAAAAAGAAAATGCTCATTTCCTAGAATTACCTTTCTATGAAACGGGGACCATTCGCAAAAAACCGATTGGTGAAAAGGACATCCAAATCGTCATGGATCTCATCGAAGAAATTCAACCCCACCAAATTTATGCAGCGGGGGATCTAGCTGATCCACACGGGACACACAAAGTGTGTTTGGACGCCATTATGGAGGCTGTTACGCGATTGAAGCACCGCGAATATATGAAAAACTGCTGGGTATGGCTTTACAAAGGCGCCTGGGCAGAGTGGGATATTGACCAAATCGAAATGGCCGTGCCCATGTCCCCTGACCAAGTGTTCAAAAAGAGAATGGGTATATTCAAACATCAGTCCCAAAAAGATGGAGTCGTGTTCCAAGGGGATGATTCCCGGGAGTTTTGGCAACGCGCTGAAGAGAGAAACCGGGCAACGGCTTCTATCTACAACGCGCTAGGCCTAGCGGAATACGAGGCCATGGAAGCCTTCGTACGCTGGAAATTCTAACCTTATTTTAACGCGGCATACAGGATCTCTGCGGCATGCTTCGCATGCCGCTTAGTTCCATCATGAATTTGATGGCGACAACTGGTTCCAGATGCCACGATATCTACCTCTTCTGGTTGAGCACGCACGGTAGGAAATAAAACTAATTCCCCTATCTGCATCGATAAATCGTAATGTTCTTTCTCATAACCGAAAGATCCGGCCATCCCACAACATCCTGAAGGAATTAATTGCACCTCGAAGTTCTCTGGCAAAGAAAGAACCTTTTTAGCAGCTACAAGAGACGAAATTGCCTTTTGTTGGCAGTGACCATGCAATTTCATCCGCTTCTTCTCTGAGCTAAATGCCGCAGACGTAATGCGTTTCGCATCCGCCTCTCTAGCGATAAATTCTTCGAGCAATAAGGTATTTTTAGCCAATTCTTGTGCCTTTTCTACCCATTCATCCGACACTAAATCCGGATATTCATCGCGGAAGGTCAAGATGGCAGAAGGTTCAATACCCACTAAAGGTGTATTTTCAGAGATCAACGTGGACCATAAGCGCACATTTTGCATGGCAAGTACACGCGCCTCGTCCAGCATACCTTTGGACAAATAGGCTCTTCCCGAAATCGGATGAGGAACAGTCTTCACTTCGTAACCTAAACGCTCTAACAACAAAACGGCTGTGCGACCTATTTCAGCATCATTGAAATTCGTAAACTCATCCACAAACAAGTAAAGCGACTTAGATTGTAGCGGCGACGTACGCGTCTTTAACCAAGACCAAAGTGTTTGTTTAGCCATCAATGGCATCGTCCGATCTGGGTGAAAACCCACGAGGGCATTAGAAATACGGCGTATCGCGGGTGTTCCCATCACCACATTATACAAGAAAGGCACATAAGAGGCAATGTTTGAAAGCTTAGCAAAGTTCCCCACCAGCCAAGAACGCAATGGAAGCCCCTTTTCTTTTTGGTACTGGTATAAGAACTCCATCTTTAATTTCGCCACATCGACATTAGATGGACACTCAGCCTTGCAACCTTTGCAGGCCAAACATAGGTCCATCACTTCCTTTATCTCCTCGTGAGCAAAGCGATTAGGCTGTTCTGAGCGTGTTAAAAACTCGCGAAGAATATTTGCGCGGGCACGTGTTGTCTCTTTTTCGTTTCTGGTCGCCATAAAGGATGGACACATCGTCCCTCCTGAAATAGGCGTTTTGCGGCAGTCTCCTGAACCATTGCATTGCTCCGCATGTTGCAATACATCCTGATCTTTAAACCGAAAAGCAGTTTTAAACTCAGGCGTTTGTTGACCGGCTTCGTAACGCAAAAACGTGTCCATCGGAGGTGTATCCACGATCTTGTTCGGATTAAAAATCTCCTTCGGATCCCACCAAGACTTCAATTCCCGCATCAATTGGTAATTCTCCTCTCCTACCATCCAAGGGATAAACTCTCCTCTCAGACGTCCATCGCCGTGTTCCCCTGAAAGAGAACCCTTAAACTTCTTCACTAAACGAGCGATCTCCTCTGCAATATGGCGGAATTGCTGATGCCCTTCTTTGGTTTTTAAATTAATAATGGGGCGCAAGTGCAACTCCCCTGATCCCGCATGCGCATAGTGCACACAATACAGGTTATTCGCTTGTAAAATCTCGTTGAATTCAGCAATAAAGGCCGGCAAATCGTTTACGTCTACCGCCGTATCTTCAATCACAGCTACCGCTTTTTCGTCGCCCGGCAAATTAGAGAGTAGACCTAAACCTGCTTTTCTCAAATCCCAAACCTTCTTCACATCCCCACCTGTCACGAACGGAAAATGATAGCCCAAACCCGCTTTTCGCATCGCTGCCTCGCAGGCTTGCGCTTGTGAGGCTAAATCTTCGGCTGAATCAGAACGCAATTCCACGACCAGAATGGCTCCTGGATCGCCCTCCACGAAGAAGCGGTTTTGGCGTTGTTCTGGATTCGCTTTCGTACACTCTAAAATATAATGATCCATCAACTCAGAGGCAGATGGATTGAATTGCAAGGCAATTAAATTCGCACGTAAAGCTTCATCAATGGTATTAAAGTGACCACAAACTAAGCCTAAATGTGCGGGAGGCAAGGCATCGACATGCAACTTAATGCGTGTGGCAAAGCAAAGCGTACCTTCAGAGCCCGCCAAAAGCGAACAGAAATTAAATGGTGCATCTGTCTGCTCAAAAGCATTCGTATGCAACAACATATCCACGGCATAACCTGTATTACGACGATCAATGCTTGGTTTCGGAAACTCCTCCGTGATATTTTTCTGATGCTTCGGATCAGATAAGGCAGCTAGGGTCTTCTCATAAATACCATGCAAACGAGAACCTGGCGTAAGTGTTTTTATCGTCTCAAAGGGATCTTCCGACTTAAAGTGAACAGGTGTACCATCAGACAAATAGCCTTCCACCTCTAATACGTGGTCTCTGGTGGAACCATAGACGACAGAATTTGACCCACAGGAATTATTCCCTACCATTCCACCTATCATGGCACGATTAGCCGTAGAAGTTTCTGGACCAAAAAACAAACCCTGTTTCTTCAGCTCCACATTCAAGACATCCCGCACTACCCCAGGTTCTACCCACACATAGGATTCGGCCGCATTTACTTCTAAAATACGGTTAAAAAACTTGGACACATCGACCACTAAGGCCTTTCCCACCACTTGGCCTGCTAAGGAGGTTCCGGCTGTACGTGGAATCAAAGGAATAGCGTGCTTATCCGCAAAGCGAATAATTTTCTCTATATCTTCCTGAGTCTCCGGAATCGCCACCCCTAAAGGCATCTCGCGATAAGCTGACGCATCCGTCGCATACAAAGTCTTCATCACGGTATCCGTATGAAGCGTTCCTTGTAAGGTGCTACCTAGAGAAGAGAGAATTGAGTCGGTGATTTGGGTTGCCATGGTTTATTTCTTAAGTTGCAATTTACACAAAGCACTGATTAGTAGCAATTGAGCCACTATATAAGTACCCATTACCACGACGGAAATCCCAGGAAAAGAATAATAAAACTTTCCAAAAGCCAAAACGCTATCAGAAACCACAAACAAAAAGGCCCCTAAGACAATCGTTTGGTTTCGCATACGTACCGCAAAGTACATCATGGAACCTAACGCAAACGCGTACAAGGTCACCGGAATCTTCATTCCACCGGCTAAATAAGGATTTAAAAAGGCTAAAAACGAGAACACATAAATAAGTATGCCAGCTAAAGGCTTTCGCGCATGGGCCGGCACCCAAGTCTCATCTGAGGCTTCTTTAGCGAATAGGCGAATATAGCTTAACTGCATAATTAAAAAAGAAACTAAACCAAGCTGAAAATACAGCGGGCTATCTGGAAGCATCAATAACACATCGCCTAACAGAGCGAAAAAGGCCGTAAAAAAGAGAGCAGGCTTCGGATTTTCTTGTGCGATATGACCCATTAATAAGATCATCAGCAGGGGCTTGGTGACCAGACGTACCTCGGGGTGAGAGGCAAAAAGCAAGGGAGATAGTAACTCAACAATTGCATCAAGCCAGAACAATTTCAAAAACATATTTTTCATCATCAACGATTTTAGGTGGCAAAAAAAAATCACTCAACACAAATGGTCAAGTGATTTTTTTCGTTCAGATCGGTTGTGGATCAAGATCCACAAGCCTCACAAGCATCTGGATTATCCAAAGAGCATGTCATATCTGCTTTATTTTGATCTACGCTATTATCAAAACTAGCGGCCGCCGCTTTCGCTGCTGCTTCTGAGTACACTAATTCCGTCTCGTTCACTAAATTAGTTTGCTCAATAGCTGGTTCTGCTTGCTTCTCCACAGTGAACTTGATCGCATCCGTTGCAGCTTTCGTACGTAGGTAATACATACCTGTTTTCAAGCCTAACTTCCAAGCATGGAAGTGCATCGAAGTTAATTTACCGAAGTTCACATCTTGGATGTGGATATTTAAACTTTGCGATTGGCAAATATACGCTCCACGATCAGCTGCCATCTCTAAAATGGTCTTTTGCTTAATCTCCCAAACCGTCTTGTATAACTCTTTCAAGTTTTGAGGAATTTCTGGAATATTTTGAACTGACCCGTTTGCTATGATCAACTTATTCTTCATGGAATCGTTCCATAAGTTCAATTTGATCAAGTCTTTCAATAAGTGCTTGTTCACGATCGCAAATTCACCTGACAATACACGACGCGCATAAATGTTCGATGTATAAGGCTCGAAACATTCGTTGTTTCCTAAAATCTGGCTAGTAGAAGCCGTAGGCATCGGAGCCACTAAAAGGGAATTACGCACACCATGCTCTACTACTTTCGAACGTAAATCTTCCCAATCCCAGTTTCCTGAAGATGGAGTTACATTCCACATATCGAATTGGAATACTCCTTTCGAGATTGGTGAACCCTCCCAAGTAGAATACGGACCTTCTACTTTCGCTAATTCCATCGATGTTTCCATCGCTGCGAAATAGATAGTTTCGAAGATATCTTTATTTAATTGTTGCGCTTCAGCTGATTCAAATGGCATACGTAACAAAATGAATACGTCTGCTAAACCTTGAACACCTAAACCAATCGGACGGTGACGCATATTCGAGTTCTCCGCCTCTTTTACTGGGTAGTAGTTCACATCGATGATCTTGTTCAAATTGCGTGTTGCAATCTTCGTCACATCGTATAATTTCTTGTGATCAAAACGTAAAACACCGTTTTCGTCAGCGTTGACATATTTAGGTAGTGCTAAAGAAGCTAAGTTACAAACCGCTACTTCATCTTTCGCTGTATACTCTATGATCTCTGTACATAAGTTCGAAGACTTAATAGTACCTAAGTTCTTTTGGTTTGACTTGTTGTTCGCATGGTCTTTAAACAACATGTAGGGCGTTCCTGTCTCTGTTTGAGATTCTAATACCTTAAACCATAATTCTTGTGCTTTTACAACTGTACGAGCTTTACCAGCTAATTCGTATTTCTCATATAAAGCTTCGAATTCAGCTCCGTGTGTATCCGCTAAACCTGGACACTCGTGAGGGCAGAATAGAGACCACTCTTCGTTATTCTCTACACGCTTCATGAATAAATCGGGAATCCAAAGGGCGTAGAACAAATCACGCGCACGCATTTCTTCTTTACCATGATTCTTCTTCAATTCTAGGAATTCAAACACGTCTGCGTGCCATGGCTCTAAGTAAATAGCGAAGCTTCCTTTGCGTTTTCCACCCCCTTGATCCACATAACGAGCTGTATCGTTAAATACGCGTAACATTGGGATAATACCATTTGAAGTACCATTCGTACCCTTGATATAAGAGCCTGTTGCACGGATGTTATGGATGCTTAATCCAATACCTCCTGCAGACTGTGATATCTTAGCTGTTTGCTTCAAGGTATCATAGATTCCTTCGATCGAATCATCCTGCATAGTAAGCAAGAAACAAGACGATAATTGAGGCTTAGGAGTACCCGCATTAAAGAGGGTCGGAGTTGCGTGAGTGAACCAACGCTCAGATAGTAAATTATAGGTCTCAATCGCCGCTGCAATATCAGCTCCGTGGATACCTACCGCCACACGCATCAGCATGTGTTGAGGGCGTTCTGCGATCTGACCGTCCAGTTTTAATAGATAGGATTTCTCTAAGGTTTTGAAACCGAAATAATCGTAGCCAAAGTCGCGATCATAGATAATTGCTTCATCTAATTCAACGGCATTGTTTTTGATGATGTCGTACACCTCTTTCGAAAGGAGGGCCGCATTCAAACCCGTCTTAGGATCTACATACGTATACAAGCGCTTCATCGTAGCCGAAAAGGACTTCAATGTGTTCTTGTGTAAGTTAGAAACCGCGATACGAGCCGCTAGGACTGCATAATCTGGATGTTTTGTCGTCAAAGAGGCAGCCGTTTCAGCCGCTAAATTATCTAATTCAGTGGTTTTAACGCCATCAAACAAACCAGTGATCACTTTTCTGGCAACCTCTAAAGGCTGAACAAAAAATGGATCTAAGCTGTAACTCAGCTTTTCTATTCTGGCGGTGATTTTGTCAAACTTTACTGATTCGCGACGACCGTCTCTTTTTACTACGTACATGTGTATCTATCTATTATATTTTAAAAACTATGCTATTATATTTTAAAAACTTTCAGAACTAGTATATAAAAAACAGCCAGTTAAAATTAAGGCAAAAGATCTCCCGTGTTAAGAGAAGTTTTTTCTTAGCTTTATGCCTCTTTTTGTGCTAACAAATTGAGTGCGTGGCGGTTTTGTTTTTATGCTTTCCTAAACCAAAAATTGAAGCATCTTTGGCTGATTGTGCTCTTGGTAAAATTAGAAAAAAAGCAGCCGTCTTGCAAACTATTTTTAGCCCAAAAAAAATATAAAAAAAGGACGTATTTGAAATACCACATGCAAACCCCCGCCTCTCAATTCATTAGCGGGATTGCTTCTTAGAAAAGTACTAAAAAAATATTTTGTAAAATTTTATCTCGCAAAAAAGGCGATGGAAATCTCTAAAATTTTGTTAAGGTAAATACTTGGAAAATAGAATTCATTTTGTAATTTTGCATCCCTTATTGTAAGGTCCAAATATCCCCTTTGGAAAACAAATGTAAACAAGACGGCAGGGAATCGTCTATTATCCATTATCATGAAAAAAGATATCCACCCAGAATACAAAGAAGTTGTATTTCACGATCTATCAGCTGATTACAAGTTTTTAACTCGTTCATGTGTTGCCACTACGGAGACCACAGAATTCGAAGGAGCTACGTACCCAGTATACAAATTAGAGGTTTCATCTCAATCTCACCCATTCTATACAGGCAAGAACGTATTGTTAGATACAACAGGACGTGTGGACAAATTCAACAAGCGTTACGCGAAGTAATTTTCCCAGCGCCCATACGAAAAGCCTTCTTCCATTTTTGGGGGAAGGCTTTTTTTATCCTAGATTTGTCCTATGCAGCTCAAGGTCTATTTATTCGAAGATGTAGCCTTAAAACAGGCGCTCCAGCCACTCACACAACACCGTCCGGTCGCTGAATTGTGGGTGGGCATTAGTAGCCTAGAAAGCAAATGGCCTACACGTGTTTCAAACGCTGATCAAGCGGAAATTGAGGTGCTCTGCGCTGTCCTTCCTTTACCTTCCACTTTTGCCCTTTTAGACCAATTGCCGCAGGATAGTTGCTATGTGTCAGCGGGTCGTATTTTGGCCAAAAAAGGAAAAGGCACCCTACCCATAGAACAACCGCTCCCTTTCCTACAGCATCCAGAAGAATTACTCACGTACCAAGCCGATTTTTTGCGAGCAGAAATAAATGGGAATAACCCCGCTCCCGGAAACAACACCTTTATCTCTGCGGAACACATCTACATTCATCCGACTGCTCAGGTGCAGGGAAGTATCTTAGATGCCAGCCAAGGACCCATACACATAGGAGAAGACGTAAACATACAAATAGGGACGCTTATTCAGGGCCCTGCGGCGCTTCTAAAAGGCGCAACAACAAACATAGGCGCAAAGATCCGCCCGAACACCACAATAGGCCCTGGCTGCAAGGTAGGGGGAGAAATTAACCATAGCATTTTCTTTCCCTTCAGCAATAAGGCACACGATGGGTATTTAGGTAATTCAATCGTGGGATCCTTCTCAAATCTAGGGGCTCTAACGAACGGCTCTAACCTGCGCAATGATATCCTACCGGTTTCTTTGTATGACTATTTGTTGAAAGCGCCGCGAAATACAGGAATTAAATCTGTAGGCCAAATCATCGGCGACTATGTCACCACCGGCGTAGGGACAAATCTGAACACCGGAACCGTTATCGGAAGTCATTGCAATCTTTCCAGCATCGGTTTTCCGCCGCGTTACGTTCCGTCGTTTAGCTTTGGAGAGTATCCTGCGTTACGTGCTTTTGATTTCGAAAAAGCCTTTGCTTCTGCTTGCGCCTGGATCAAATTGAAAAATCAGGAAATCCCTGAAAATCTCCGCCAAAGCATGGAAGAAATTTGGAAAGCGGACACATCTTTCCGAAATTAGTTCTTTCTTTTACAAAAGCCCTATTCATGCGATTTCAAGACATTCCAGGTCTTCAAAAAACCAAGAAAACTTTATCGCAAGCGGTGCAAAATCAACACATCGCCCATGCGCAATTATTCGTTGGTCCTCCGGGAGGAGCTCAGCTCGCGATGGCGCATGCTTTTGTTACCTATTTATTCTGTACGAACCGAACAGACACCGATTCCTGTGGCGTTTGTCCCAGTTGCCAGAAATTGCAACGCGGCGTTCACCCCGACCTAGTGTACGTCTACCCCACCGTCATCACGAAAAAAATCAAAGAGGCCGAATCGGATGCTTACTTGCCCGATTGGCGGAAATTTATTCAAGAATCTTACTTTAGAACCTTGCCTGAATGGCTCGCCTATATGGGAGCAGAGGGGAATCGCCAAGGAAATATTCCGGTGGAGGAGACCCGGAAATTAGTCCAAAAAATTAGCTTAAAACCCTTTGAAGCGCCCTTTAAGGTGGTGATGCTTTGGAACCCAGAGACCCTAAATGCTTCAGCCGGAAATGCCTTATTGAAGACCTTGGAAGAGCCCCCTAGTTCGACCTTGTTTATCTTAGTTTGCGCGGAACCGGATAAATTATTGACCACCATTATCTCCAGAACGCAGCGCGTCAGCGTGGGTGCCGTGGACATAGAAGATTTAACGGATTATTTAGTTCAAAAAGCGGACATTGACGCCGAAAAAGCCCATCAAATTGCCGTGAATTGCGAGGGAAATATCTCTGAGGCTTTGGAGAAATCGAACTCCGACAACTTAAGTACCACGACCTGGTTTGCGGAGTGGATGCGCGCCATTTATGCCCGAAATCTATCCAAATTAGTGCAATTAGCGGACCAATTCGACGGTTTAGCCAAGGAAAACCAGAAAGGCATCTTAAGTTATAGCCTCCATATTTTCAGACAATGTTTGTACCAAATTTCGGATGCGAGCAGCCTGATCAAGTCATTAGAAAAAGAAAAGGCCTTTGTGGATAATTTCTCCAAGACCTTGAGTACGGATAAGATTGCGGCGATGACTGAAAAAATATCCGAAGTGCACTACCATTTAGAACGCAATGCGCGGGCTAAGATGGTGCATCTCGATCTATCCCTTTATTTATTACGCGTTTTCCACGCGAAAAACTCCTAATATGAAAACGATTCGCATTGGTACTCGAAATTCGGCTTTGGCGCTTTGGCAGGCACACCATGTGGGTGCCTTACTCGCTACGCAAGGATTGGGCTATGAGATCGTGGCAATTACGACGAAAGGGGATCAGATTTTGGATCGCTCACTGTCTAAAATCGGTTCAAAAGGCGTCTTCACGGAGGAATTAGAAGCCATGCTTTGCGCGGGTGAAATCGATATCGCACAGCATTCCGCGAAGGATTTGCCTTCGCATCTACCAGCAGAACTGGAGTTAATCGCCTTCACGGAGCGCGAGGCGGCCCAGGATGTCGTTTTAAGCCTAGATCCAGCAAAAACCTTAGCCTCAAGCGAACCTTTGCGCATAGGCACTTCTTCCACGCGCAGACGCGCCTTCTTGAGCCATTTCTACCCACAGCATACCGCAGTAGAAATGAGGGGCAATCTGCAGACGCGTTTGGAGAAATTAAAAAACGGGGATTGCGATGCGATGCTTTTGGCATACGCCGGAGTCCATCGAATGGAAATGGAATCGTATATCACACAACACCTGAGCTTAGATCAATTTGTCCCGGCAGTGGGGCAAGGGTCGGTGGCGATTCAATGTGCCGTGTCATTAGACGCTAGCATTAAAGCTCTCGTACGTAAAGCTTGCAACCACCCCGCAACAGAGGCTGCCTTATTAGCTGAAAGGCATTTATTAGCGCATTTAGAAGGCGGTTGTAGCGTTCCAGTGTATGGACACGCACAGCTGGTGGGAGATAAACTAAGCTTGCATGCGGGCGTACTTAGCCTCGATGGAATCGAAAATATTTTCCATTCCGCAGCAGGAATAGATCCTACTTTACTAGGAAAAGAAGTCGCAATGGAGTTAATCCATTTAGGAGCTCATCAATTATTACGAAAAATCAGACAGCAATTAGGGTCATGAAAAAACGCCTATTAATCACAGGTTCTAATGGTTTATTAGGCCAAAAACTCGTCGAACTTCTACGCAAACAAGCGAATGTCGATTTAATCGCTACCGCTCGTGGAGTTAATCGTTTGCCTGTTACGGATGGCTATACCTATGCGTCCCTAGACATTACCGTTCAAGAGGAGGTAAACGCCGTTTTCGATCAATTCAAGCCAGAAATAGTGATTCACACGGCTGCCATGACGAATGTCGACACCTGCGAAACGGATCAGGAAGGTTGTGATTTATTAAACGTAGATGCGGTGGCTTTTTTAATTAAGGCCTGCGAAAAGCATAACAGTTATTTATGCCATCTATCGACTGACTTCATTTTCGACGGAGCAGCCGGCCCCTATACGGAAGAGGGCATTGCAAATCCCATCTCCTATTATGGCGAAAGTAAGTTGAAAGCCGAACAATTATTATTAGCCTCTTCCATTCGCTGGAGCATTGCGCGTACCGTTTTAGTGTATGGCATTGTGCCGGACATGAGCCGTTCTAATATTGTGCTTTGGGTGAAAAAATCTCTCGAAGAAGGGAAAACAATCCAAGTCGTGACAGATCAGTTCCGTACGCCTACCCTAGCGGAAGATTTAGCAATAGGCTGCTGGTTACTAGCAAAAGACGAAGTGGAAGGCATTTTTAACATCTCCGGATCTGATTTCTTAACTCCCTATGAAATGGCAGTGATGACGGCAGATTATTATGGTTTGGACAAATCCTTATTGCAAAAAGCAGATTCTTCCACCTTCCAACAAACGGCAAAAAGACCCGCTAGAACGGGTTTTGTGCTCGATAAAGCAAAAAAAGTCCTAGGTTATGCACCTAGAACTTTTCAAGAAGGTATCGCCTTAATGGCGCAGCAAGTAGCTGATTTAGTCTAAAGCTTCAGGATCTTCCATCATTTCATCTGCCATCGGATTTACCACGGGCAGATCTAAAAGAAGAGGTGCCTCCTTTATCTTTCCAAAATCTTTATTTTCATCTAATAAGGTCGCCCAAAGCAAGTCTTTCAATTCTTGAATTCCTTCCTGAGTCACCGAAGAAATCAATAAAACCGGGATATCTTTAGGCAAACTTTCGCGCATTTCCTCTTCCATTTCCGGAATCGAAAGGTCCATCTTAGAGACCACGATCACGCGACGTTTTCCTAATAATTCTGGATTGTATTTCTCTAATTCGCCTGTCAAAATTCGGTATTCTTCACCCCAATTCTCCGCGTCCGAAGGGATCAAAAAGCATAAAATCGAGTTACGCTCAATATGTCGTAAGAATCTCAATCCCAAACCCTTACCTTCAGAAGCCCCCTCAATAATACCAGGAATGTCAGCCACCACAAAGGACTTTTCGTCCCGGTATTCGACAACTCCTAATTGAGGAACTAACGTGGTGAAAGGATAGTCTGCAATTTCAGGAGTGGCAGCAGAAAGAACGGATAAAAGCGTTGACTTTCCCGCATTTGGGAAGCCCACTAAACCTACATCCGCTAATACTTTCAATTCCATCACTACCCACACATCTAAACCCGCTTCACCCGGCTGGGCATGGCGTGGGGATTGATTAGTGGATGACTTAAAATTGTGATTACCTAGACCTCCACGACCACCAGGAAGGACTAAAATCTTTTGGCCTTCTTCGGTTACTTCCGCAATAAACTCGTTCGTTTCCGCATTTTTCACGATGGTTCCTAAAGGCACTTGGATGAATACATCTTCACCCTCAGCACCGGAACGACGTCCACCTTCGCCACCGTTTCCACTATCAGCAATAATATGCTTCTGGTATTTCAAGTGAATCAATGTCCAAAGTTGCGTACTTCCAACCAAGTAGATATGACCTCCACGACCGCCATCACCGCCATCTGGTCCCCCTTTAGGCACGTGTTTTTCCCTCCGAAAATGGGATGAACCGCTTCCTCCTCGGCCGGAACGTAAATTGATTTTGACGTAGTCAATGAAGTTAGATGTCATTCTATTGTATTAATTAAGCTTCGATAATAGCGATGATTTGAGAGAAAATCTCCTCAATTTCGCCAATACCATTAATTCCTGAGAATTTGTTTTGTGCAGCGTAATAACCAGCCACTGGAGCTGTTTTTTCGCCGTATTCTTGTACGCGTTTGCGTATTAATTCTTCGTTCTGATCATCTGGACGTCCAGAAGTCTTACCGCGCTCTAACAAGCGTTGTGTTAATTCTTCTTCGCTCACCTCTAACGCAATCATGTGATTAATCGCCAGTTGATGACCCGCTAATAAGTTATCCAAAGCTTGTGCTTGCGCCTCCGTTCTAGGAAAACCATCAAAAATAAAACCCGCTGCCTCCTTATTCTCGTTCAATTTATTCTCGATCATTCCGATCACAACTGCATCCGGCACCAAGATTCCCTGATCCATTAATTTCTTTGCTTCTAAGCCTAAAGTCGTACCTGCAGAAATTTCAGCACGTAATAAATCACCTGTAGACAAATGGATTAAACCGTATTTCGCAATTAATTTTGCGGACTGAGTGCCTTTGCCTGCCCCTGGAGGCCCAAATAAAACAAGATTAAGCATATAAATGTGGGTTAATTATTTCGAACCACAAAGGTAATCAAATCAGAGGCAAAAGCAGGGATTTTCTGCTATATTTGGCATAAAAAAGAGAAATGCTTTCAACCCAATTTGAAGAAATAATACAGAAAAGACGCTCCAATAGACGCTTTGACCCCTCCGTAAAAGTGGACGACGCCATCATTGAACGCAGCTTACGACGTTCCATTTTATCCCCTAATAGTAGCAATATGCAGCTTTGGGAGTTCTATTGGATCAAAAGTGAAGAAGAAAAGAAAGCATTCCATCAGCTTTGTCTAGGACAATCAGCCGCAAAAGACACCGCCCATCTGGTCGTATTTGTGACGCGGCAGGACCTTTGGAAACAAAGAGCAGCTTGGAACTTAAAATTAGTGCAAGATTCCATCGAAGGAGAGCCCACGAAGATGCAAAAGAGAGGCCTAGAGTATTATGGCAAGCTTATTCCGCTTTTATACCGCAACGATATCTTGGGTATTTCTACGTTCATTCGTTGGAACATCTGTTTCTGGATGGGATTAAGAAAACCGAT
Source organism: Aquirufa antheringensis (assembly GCF_023921165.1). Lineage (NCBI taxonomy): Bacteria > Pseudomonadati > Bacteroidota > Cytophagia > Cytophagales > Flectobacillaceae > Aquirufa > Aquirufa antheringensis. Next base: position 1,706,751 of record NZ_CP049835.1, on the reverse strand, counting down.
GATGCGTTTTGGAGGAAAAGCTGATCAACGCGTGATGGTCCACAAATCTTGTGCTTTAGCCGCGCAAACCTTTATGTTATCAATCGCCGCTGAAGGTTTCGAATCTTGTCCAATGGAAGGATTTGACGCACAGCGTGTGAAGAAACACTTACATCTCCCTGCTGGAGCAGAAATCAACATGATCATTTCGGTGGGTAAGGGAACAGAAGAAGGCGTGTGGGGACCTCGCTTCAGAGTTCCTTACGAGGAAGTGGTACACGTGCGTTAATTGCAGTCAACGTCTACAATAATTTGAACGCCTTTGAAAGCTGGCTTCGTGCTAAGGGTATCCAACTCTTCGCGGAGCTGCTTTTTGAAGGCGGCTAAGGCCACACCTTTCTCTAGCTTGATCAGAATCTCCATGGCATATTGATTCCGAATGCGTTCAATCAAGGGCTTTTCTGGTCCTAGGACACGCCCATTACCAAATTTGGCCTTCAACAATTGACCTAAATCCTTTGCCGCGGTTTCCACATTGCGCGCTTCGAAATGGCGCATCACTAACTTAATTAAGCGCGTAAATGGGGGATAATGATAACCCTCCCGCTCAATCATCTCGTCTGCATACAATTGCTCGTAATTTCCCTCCTGAATATAGGTAAACAGGCGATGCGTGGGTTGATTCGTTTGAATGTACACTTGTCCCTGCACTTCACGGCGGCCAGCACGACCAGCCACTTGGGTGATTAATTGAAATCCACGTTCATGGGCCCTGAAGTCTGGAAAGTTGATAATCTTATCTGCATCAAAGATAGCGACCAAGGATAGTCCGTCGAAATCGAGGCCTTTAGCCACCATTTGCGTTCCCACTAAAACATCTACCTGACCTTTCTGGATTTCGGTGATCAAACTCGTGAAGGCAGTCTTCGAACGCGTCGTGTCTAAATCCATCCGGGCTACGCGCGCATCCGGAAGGTGTAATTGCAATTCTTCTTCGAGTTTTTCCGTTCCGTAGCCCATCGTTTTCAACTGGGCTGAACCGCAAGCCCCACAACGATGAAGCAAGGATTCGTGGTGACCACAATAATGGCAACGTAATTCTTGCTCGCGGGCGTGGTAAGTTAAGGACACATCACACTGGTGACAGGTCGCAATCCAATCGCAGTCCTGGCATTGGAGATAAGGGGAATAGCCGCGGCGGTTTTGGAACAATAAACTCTGTTTTCCTTGCTTTAAATTCTCCGCCAACACTTCTATCAAATCCACCGAAAATCCGCCTTTCATCTGCTTCATCCGGTTTGCATATTTCGTATCAATCAAATGCATCGCAGGCAATTGTGCTGCCCCAAAACGCTCTTTCAAGACTACGAGACCGTACTTATCTTGTTTGGCCTGATAATAGGTCTCCATCGATGGCGTCGCAGAACCAAGCAAGACTTTTGCCTTTTGCTGGTGCGCTAAGACAATCGCCACATCTCGCGCATGGTAGCGAGGAGCCGGATCCGCCTGCTTAAAGGAAGTTTCGTGTTCCTCATCGATAATGATCAGCCCTAAATTCTTGAAAGGCAGGAAAACGGAGGAACGAACTCCCACCACGAACGGATATTTTCCTTCCACGATGGATTTCCATACTTCCACTCGCTCGTTATCCGAGAATTTGGAATGATAAATCCCTACTTGCTCTCCAAAAATCCGCTTCAATCGAACGACTATTTGGGTTGTTAACGCAATCTCAGGAAGCAAATACAAGACTTGATCTCCATTCGCCAAGGCTTCCTGAATCAGTTTGATGTAAATCTCGGTCTTTCCCGAACCTGTGATTCCGTGAAGCAATACGACATCTTTCTCTTGAAATTGACTCAAAATAGACTGGTAGGCCTTTTCTTGTGGAGCGTTCAAAGTAAAACTCGAAGGAACAAAGTTTTCATCCGTTTCATCGAAGCGCGAAACCACCACATCGAAAATTTCGAAGACCTCGTTCTTGACTAAGGTCTGCAAGGAACTCTCTGATAATCCGGCTTGACTAAAACTGTTTTTAGCAAGGCCTTTTTGATTCATTTCTGGGCTTCTGAGCACCGGGATATATTGCAAATAATGCAATAATATCGCCATCTGCTTCGGTTTCTCCTCCAGCGACTGGATTAGATCCGTCACTACTAATTTATCCTCAAAAGCAGAGGCAAGCCGCACCTTGCGCTGCACTTTAGGCGTGTAGCGGTCTTTTAGTTCATCAAAAATAATCACCGCATCCTTGCCCACTAAGGCTTTGATAAGATGATAGGGGCTTTTAACTTCGGCAAATTTAGCCAGCTCATCATAGCTCATAGCACCTTTATCGCGGATCTCGACATACAGAGCTAACTCTTTTTCTGTCAACGTTTCAGGGCTCGAAAATTCTGGATTCGCTTGTACCTTTGATTGGCTTGAAATCTTCAAACCCGCCGGTAAAGCGACTTGAAATACTTCTCCCGGATAGCACATATAATAATCCGCTACCCATTGAAAAAGAGCGATTTGAGAAGACGTAACCAGGGGAGCATCGTCTAAAATCTCCAATACATATTTCGCTTGGTATTGCTTGGGTGGATTGTGATGAACCGTGACGATCACACCCGTCAAGACTTTCTTCGTCCCAAAAGGCACCACCACCCGCAATCCAGCTTGGACAAAACCTGCCCATTCCCGAGGCACCCGGTACGTAAAATACCGAGGGATGGGAAGCGGAAGCAAAGCATCCACAAAAACCGTTCTCTCCTCTCCTATTTCCATCGCAAAGTCTGAATCAGGTGAATCGCATCTTGCTTTAAATATCGAATAACGGGAGCCAATGAATCATTTTTCGTCGCCGTGTTTAAATAGACTGCGCCACGTAAAAAATGCGTCGTACTATCCGTGGCAAAAAACTGAAAAGGAGTAGCCACTTCACCCTCTAATTCGATGACGGTAGCTTTACGACCATCACGTGTGGTCAAAATCGCATCTTCTATGCGGTTCGCCTTCATCTGGTGCTTAGAGGCCAAAACATAGGAATCTCGGATCATCTTATCCAATCGTTTCCGATCACCTTCCACCGATTTATACGTTAACTGGATAAATGCATCCCAACGTGGATAATAGATATACATCCAATGGGGTTCGGCCAACGCAAACGTATCTTTTTTGATTACTGCTTGCTTCGATAATTCAAAGCTGAACGGATGCCCTTTTTCCAAAGACTGGTATTGATGGGATGGAATATCCATCACAGGGAATCCTTTAGGGCGAGGCATAGCCGTATTCTCCTCCTCTGAGGCCGTTCCACAGGAAAACAAGGTCAAGATAAAACCTAGGAGAAAAAGACGCATATTCGCTTATTTTAAACCGTAATACGCTAAGATAGGATTTTGTATGGATTCAAACACTTTTTCCCGTAAAACAGGTAAATCTTCCATCGTCAACCCCTTCGTATCAAAGGGTGGATGCATCTCCACATGCAAGGTACCTGGACGCATCATTAGGGTATTCTCGTCCATGATTTGGTGGTTATTATGAAAGCTCATGGGAACAATAGGCACCTGCTGTTGAATGGCCATGATAAAGGCACCATCCTTCAAGGGATTCGCCATGTAGGGGAATTGCTTCGAAATGATTCCTCCTTCCGGAAAGATGATAATACTTCTGCCAGACTGAAGTGCGCGAATCGAACGACTTAATGAACTCGCACGACTATTCTTATCACCTCTATCCACCAGGATATTCAATCGAGCATAGAGGTAGCCAAATAGCGGAATCTTCTTCATCGCATTCTTTCCCACAAAGGAGAAATAATGGCGAATAATCACTACCACCACCGCAATGTCGACATACGAAAAGTGATTCGCACAGAACACATAGGTCTGCTTAGGGTCTGGCTTAAAGTGATGCGTCACTTTGATGCGAATCCCCGCAAAAAGAAAAAAGAGTTGCCCCCACAGCCCGACAAGCCGATGAGCAACTCTTTTCCAAGATCGTCTTTGTAAAAAGACAAAGATCAAAGGATATAATAACAAAAAGATCAGTACAAAAACCAATCCTGCCCAAAAAGTGTATAGCCCTTTTAAAAGAGATGAAAGCAAAGAACTTTTGTTTTTCATAATCTAAACGAGCGCCCTAAAAATAGGAATTACTCTACTACACCTAATTGAACTGTATTTGTTTTCTTGTCTTGATTCGCTGGAACAGATAATGTCGTCACGAAGATATCTCCTTTAGACAACAAGTTATCTTGCTTTAATTTGTCCACCATCGCTGCTACTGTTTTCTCTGCGTTACCCGTACCTGGATCGTAGAAGAACACACGCGCTCCCCACAATAAGCCCATCGTAGACATCAATTCTTTGTTCGATGTGAACACGAATAAATCTGCCTTAGGACGGTGAGCGGATAAACGGAACGCTGTATAACCCGAATTCGTGATACACAAAATCGCTTTTGCTTTCGAGTCACGCGCTAAACGACATGCACCGGCAATCAAGCGATCTTGTAAAGCTACATTTTCAGAGGTAGATGCACTTAACGAGTGATTCTTAAAGTAAATCGCCGCTTCATTTCCTTGTACAATTTCAATTTCATTCTGTTGTTGCTCCACTACTTCGTGGATGTGCGCCATCGTTTCTACGGCTTTCACTGGATAAGCTCCAGAAGCAGATTCACCACTCAACATCGTCGCTGAAGCACCTTGCAATACCGCATTAGCAACGTCAGACGTTTCTGCACGTGTAGGAACAGGATTCGTGATCATTGACTCTAACATCTGAGTCGCTACGATAACAGGTTTACCTGCCGCCGTACACTTCTCTACCATTACTTTTTGTAAGTAAGGCACAACCGCACCGTCCATTTCCACACCTAAATCACCACGAGCTACCATAATGGCATCTGTTGCTGCGATAATCTCATCTAAATTATCAATCGCTTCCGGCTTTTCGATTTTCGCGATAACGCGTGTATTCTTACCGTATGCTTTAATTTTCTCTTTAATATCCCAAATATCGCTCGCCTTACGAACGAAAGATAACGCTACCCAATCCACGCCATGATCAAGGCCAAAATATAAATCAGCCTCATCCTTCGGTGTCAAACAAGGTAAAGAAACCTTCGTACCTGGAAGGTTAATTCCTTTTTTCGATTTTAAAATACCGCCGTAGATCACCTCTGTCACTACCTCTTTCTTCACCTTATCTACCGTAAGCACCTTCACCTCTAGGTTACCATCATCCATCAAAATACGCTCACCTGGATTGACATCTAAGTACATGGACGTGTAGGTTGTTCCCACTTTTTCTGATGTACCTAATAGGTTTTCGTCCATTGCAAAGATTAATTGTTGGCCAGCTACTAAAGGCACACCATTGTTCTCCACTAGTTGCGTACGAATTTTAGGACCTTGCAAATCCTGAAGGATTGTTAGGTTTAGACCCATCTCCTCAGAAATAGAACGAATTGTTTTTAACCGCTCTAAATGATCCTCATGTGTTCCATGAGAAAAGTTTAAACGGAAAACGTTAACGCCTGCCTGAGCTAATTGGATTAATGCTTCTCTTGATTCTGATGTGGGACCTACTGTGGCTACAATTTTTGTCTTGCGTTGATACGACATAATATGGATTAGATTCTATTAACATTGCAAGTTACATCTATTACACAAAAAAAACCACCAAAAGGTGGTTTAAATTGTATTAAAATAAGATTATGGGGTTTAATTCTCCCACATTTCAGCCTCTTTATCTTGCAGCTGCTGCTCTAATTTTTGCGATTTCTTTAATGCTTCTTTTCCATCTCCAAATTGGTCGAAAATGTCTTTGTTTGCCGCATTTCCTTTTTTGATAATACGTGCGCTAAAAAAGCGTAAATCAAAGGCATCCGCCATGTTACGGTGTTGCATTTCATTGGTAGAGTTAAACCAAATGCAATTAGGATTGTTCTTAAAGAACTTATACACGTCTTTAAAACGGAAAGAGGCTACAATATCCTCTAAACCGGCATCAGACTGTGAAGCTGGTATTTTCAACGTAATGGCCTGGATATCAAAATACAAACGAGAACGTTTCCGGTCAATGATCGCGTCCTCTTTAATTTCTAAGATAGACAACTGCTTCGGAATATAGTATTCGACTCCTGCGACAATAGGTCCTTTATCAAAATCATCGACAGCTGACTTCTCGGCGTTAGATGTCTCGGTCTTTTTCGTTCCCCAGCCATCATCTGCGCCACCTCCTGAGGCAGGAGCTGCCGCTGGTTTTGCATCACCGCCAAAACCGGCCGCAATTTCCTCTGCTGTCAATCCGCCATTTTCTAATTTACCTTTCAGCTTCAAGCGCTCCAAAAACTGCTCCAGACTTAATTTCGTATTTAGAGAGTCATTTGAATAGGGGGTTAACACACCGGCCTTCACTCCATCAATTAGAAATTTAGAGATTTGGTTATTCTCCGCAAAGAAGGGCTGGTTAATCTTTTCATTCAAATCCATTCTACGCCAAATTTGCGCACGGTATTGAATATCTGCCTCATCGATTGGATGCGCAGAATTAGGGTTCGGATTAGGTGATGTTTCTTGTGCCCAAGCACCGAATGACATCAGACAAAATACGACAAATAAAATAGGCTTCAACTTCATAAATCAATCCGATTAATTCAATGGAATAACTTTAACGAATGAGAATGGTATCGTCTCCACACTTCCTTTGAAATTCTTACGTTGTACTCCTTTTACTTCAATGCGATAGCGATCACCCGCTTGCGCTTGACCTGCTAAAGAAGAAATAGATCCTCCACCTGGCAACGTGATAGATGCCACACGCTTCGTTCCACGGGCTAGTGCCACTTCAATTTCAGAAACACGGTAATTCGCATCTTCTGGATTCGTCGCAGCAAATGACTCATCCGCAATAGCCTTTGCATTCACAAAACGCAGACTGGCAGAATTCTCCCCACTCTTATCATTCAACTCCGCACCGCTACTTCCTACGATTTTAATATCTGGTCTAGGCACACGACGCACACGGAAAGTCTCCTTACCTAATAAGGTCCCCGCATTATTCACATTCAAGGTTACCGAAGCTGCGGTAGGAACAATGGTCACTTTACCTTTATTAGCACCAGCAATTGCTTCTCCACCTTCAGCCGTAAAGCTTGGGTTCCAAAGCGCTCCTAAACCCGCACTCGCAACACTTAAACGGTTTGCACAGCCTAAATAAAGCGCTGGCAACGTTCCCGTTTCGATGTTATAAGTAGGTTTTAAAACAAAGTATTCTTTCGTAATTGATTCTGTCTTAGGACCCGCTGGGCTCATGTAAGAAACAGATGCCGTATAGGTCTTCTTCGCTAAACCATTCGCATCGTATCCACCACCTGAAGTCTTGAATTTGATTTGACCACGACCATCCACTACTTGTAGCGGAGAACCGTTATAGCTCATGCGCGGGGTAAAACCACTGGAAGTCGCCGCAATAAATACCTCCGCTTGGTATTCCATGCCGGCTACCACCGTATTCGCATTAGCAGAAACTTGGGCAAATACTTTGTCAAACTTAATTTCTTTCGCTCCTACTTTAGCCGCTAATTGATTGAGAACTTCCGCCTCATAGCGGCGAATTTCTGATTGCTTTTGAGATAAGGTGGCTAAAGCCGCAGCCACTGGTGTATGCTCAAAATTAAATTCGGCGAAATCCTTATTCGCTTGATTTGGATCTTTCTGAGCAGAAGGAATATCTTTCGCTTCCAAGGCCAAAGAGGCAAACTTTGTTCCAGGATCAGCAGATGCCGTCAATTGCTTCACATAGCTATCGAACATCGGAATTAATTTGTAAGCTTCACCTTGTTTAGCGCCACCTACCATAATTTCATAAATCTTTTCCTCTTCTTTCGGATTCTTAATATTACCCGTTTCAGGATCAATACCTCCAGCCGCTTCAAGCACTTGACCTTTTACATTCTCGATATGTCCTACTAAAGCATCCGTTAAACGACGCACTTCATTGGCTTTTTTCAATACATCTGCATAGGCTGCCGGATTCGGAAGGTCTTTAATACGCTCCTCAATTCCTTGCACCATACCTTTACTTTTGTTCAAGGATGATTGATTTGCCATTTCCAAACTACTATTCAAAAGGGCAAATTTCTGTAATAAGGCATCACTAACCTGCAACGCGAGCAAGGCCGTTAATACCAAATACATCATCCCGATCATTTTCTGCCGGGGGGTCTCTTTTAAACTTGCCATAATTAGCCTTTCATAGCTGTTAACATACTACCATATACTTGGTTCAAGGATTGAATATTCGCGTTTAATTTCGCTAATTCAGCCTTGAATAATTCTGCATCTTTCTGAGTCGCAGCAATGTGCTCTACGCTCGCATTCACGTTACAGTAGAATCCGTTGATCGCTTTCATGTGCTTGCTGGCTTCTTGAATTTCCGCCTCGTACACTGCGTTTAATTTTTCCAAAGATTCTCCAGCCTTCGCATAATTCTGTGTATACTTAGCTGCTTCAGTAGAAGAAGCTGAAATGGTCGCTAATGATTGAGATGCTTCAGAAACCGACTTGTTTAAGCCACCTAATGATTCTGCTGAAGTCGTTAATGATTTAACAAAATCTTGTGTCGCACCTGTCGCTTTAGAAATTTCAGACAAGCTGTTCGCTGTGTCCGTTAAAGATTTCAAGCTCTTCGTTAAATGAGCCACCGCCTCTGCATCTAAGCCAGGAACATCACCCGTGTGACGTGCCGCAGCGGGACGAGGTGCTTCACCCATCAATTCAGGATATACTTTTTCCCAGTCGTAATGCTTTTCCTCTTTTGATTTCAAATAAAGAACACCAAACAAAATAAAGATAGCGGCCTCCGTAAACATCCCCACCATCAACATCTCATTCGCACCAGTCCAGTGCAAAATTTTAAAAAGTGCTCCTACAATAACGATAGCGGCACCAAAACTGGCAATTACATTAATCGACTTTTCCATTTTGTTAATTCTTAATAGTAGATTTCGGTTTAATTATCTGGATGCAGGGCGTCCTAAGTAACGCATTACACATCTAAATCCTACGTAGGATCTTTTGTTTTTCTCAAATTCAAAGGTACGTGTACCTGTTTCTAAATAGTAGCCAATGTCCTTCCAAGAACCACCACGCACTACTTTACGTGGATTATTCGCGTCTCGGTTAATGGAGTTCAAATCCCAGGTAACTGCTGACGCATTTTCTTCAAATGCATCTTCGCACCACTCCGCCACATTACCGGCCATATTGTACAAGCCATAATCATTCGGACTGTAAGCATTTGCAGGAGCCGTGTATTCGTAACCATCCGCATCGTAATTACCCCGATGTGGCTTGAAATTCGCTAGCAAACAGCCTTTCGCATTCGATAAATAAGGATTTCCCCAAGGGTATTTCGCTGAGGCGCGTCCTCCACGAGCCGCCCACTCCCACTCGGATTCGGTAGGCAAAGTGAAACGAGGCAAATTAGCTAAACCTTGTGTTTTGCGGTAGCTATTCATCAATTTAGAACGCCAATCACAGAAATACTTCGCTGCAGACCAATTAACACCCACTACTGGATACATGTCAAAAGCAGGACTAGAAAAATAATTCTCCGTCATCGGATCCCCATAAGTAAAGTCACGCGTCTGATAACCTGGCATTTTTAAATCTTCTGCCCAACGCGTCGTATCAGGGTAATAATCTGACATAATTTTCGTCTCACCTAATACAGACAAGGAATCCCGTAAAATGGACTCCACAAATTGACGGTATTCATAGTTTGTAATCTCCGTATCATCCATGAAAAAAGCTGAAACGGTCACTCTACGTGGAAAATTGATAGCTGAACGCGAGGGATCTTCATCGCCTTGTCCCATTAAATAACTACCAGAAGGCACTAAGACCATTCCAAATGGCGTGGGTTGAGACCAACCCTTGCGATTAACCGCGACGATTTCACCATTGAAAACACCTGGATCTTCGGTTGCAGGCTTAAAGAATAAACCTTTTAAACCCTTCGACTTCGTTGACTTAGAAGAACTTAACGTCTTCCCACCTGTATTGCTTTTAGAACCGCAGCTAGCTAAAAGACTGGTTATTAAAACCAGGGATAAAAGCCAGACTACTTTCTTATTCAGATTATGAAAATTCATATACCTTTTTAAATTTCTGTTTTTCTAAACGTTATGGCCCTCTAAAAATTGCCGATAATCAAAAATAATCCCCTCACAGAATTAACAAATTCCTCAAATTTAAAGGAATATTCTAACATTCGGATAGGTTTCAAAATAATTTTCAATCGACCCGCTACAAAATCCTAAACCGTGGTGTTCTTATAGGAGCTGGCTTCTGGCGAATCGTTCTTTCTGGAATTCGAAACCTTACAAATACCTCATGCGACAAGGGCTTCTTATTCAAGGCATTAGCCGTTGTAATATCAATGGCATATCCGATATCCACCTTGTTTTGGAGTACTGAAACTCCTACCAAACCCATCGCAGCATCCCCATTCCGATAAGCCGCGCCCGCATAAATTAGTTTATTGTAGTAGACCCTAGCGCCTCCTTCAGGCACAATTTGACCGCTGTAATAGCGAACTAAAGCATAAGGCACCATGTCAAAATAATCACTTAACGGAATTTCAGCACTTCCATGCAGGGCAAATATGCGATCTAGTGGCATCGAAGCCGTTCCCCCATTGAAATCGAATCTTGGCGCTGTTATATGATCCGCGGTGAGGCCTACTTGCCAACTATCCGTAGAATAAACGGCGCCTAAACCAAAATCTGGTTGCGTTTGATTTACGGCAGATCCTGAAACAAGATTGGCCAAAGGATCATTCGGATCTCTCACCCGGAAGCTACGACCATCAAAGGATTTTGTTTGTAATCCAAGTGACAGACCAAAAGACCAAAGTCCATTGCCTTTAGTCAGGTGGTAGGCTCCTTGAAATTGAATTAATTGTTGTGAAACACCTGAAGGTGTCTTATCACTGTAAAATTGAACTCCTAATCCCCCTTTCGAGGTGATACCGAAAGATCCTGACAACCAAGTGGTCCCTAATGTACCAGATCCATCCGTGGAAGTGGTATAACCTGACCATTGGTCTCTGAACTGAAGAGCCACATAATTATTCGACTTCCAACCCGAGAAAGCCGGATTGACGATATTCGAATTCGCCGAAAAAATACTGAATTGAGGACTTTGCTGAGCAAATGACGTAACAGAAATGAATAGTAAGAGCAGCCCTACAGGTAGAGAAAAGCACCGCTTTTTTTGGCTCATTTTACGCGTCATTCGTTGGATGAAAAATAGGATGTCTAAAAATAATAAAAAAGCCTCAACGAAGGAGGCTTTTTTATTATTTATTTACTTGCTTGATGTAATGCTCGAGGGCACCGGTCATAGAAGGTGCATTCGGCATAGGAGCCTGAATGTCCACGACTAAACCTGCATCCACGACCGCTTGTGCAGTAGTAGGACCAAAAGCAGCTAAACGCGTGTTATTTTGCTTGAAGTCTGGAAAGTTATGGAAAAGAGACGTAATTCCAGATGGGCTAAAGAAAGCAATCACATCATAGAAAACCTCTTCTAAATCAGATAGATCCGCAGAAACCGTTTCGTACATCACCGCCTCCGTTAATTGGAAGTCATTGGTGCCCATGTAGTCAGGAAGGTCTTTTTGGCGTTTATTAGAGCAAGGGAACAAGAATTTCTCTGTCTTGTGCTTCTTAATAATTTCTAATAAATCTAAAGCTGTCTTCGTACCTGTAAACACCTTACGCTTACGGATAACGATGTATTTTTGCAAATAATTAGCCGTTTGCTCCGTAATACAGAAGTATTTCATATCGGTAGGCACCTCGATTTTCGCCTCCTTGCACATACGGAAGAAGTGATCAATCGCGTGACGACTCGTAAAAATGATAGCTGTGTGTTGAAGGATTTCAATTTTTTGCTTTCTAAAATCCTTATAGGCAATACCTTGTACTTCGATGAAAGGTCTGAAATCAACCTTTACATTATACTTTTTTTCAATCTCAAAGTAAGGTGATTTCGCATCTGCAGGGGCAGATTGCGTGACTAAAATACTCTTTACTTTCTTTAAACGACTCGTTTCTTCGGTTGCAGTTTTACTCATAATCATTCAATTTGGACCGGAAAAACACCAGCCTTAAAATTCAGAATGCAAATATACGACATTTTTTCACAGAAGATTATCCTGCGTTAAATGTTAACTTGGAAAAATTAATTCCCTGATACCAAACAAGATAATCTGTCCTTCGATGATCACCAAGTAGGTAAATAAGAACAAAGCGTTGTAGGAAAAACTCCGACGAAAAGATTGGAAAAAATAAAAGAATCGTATCACAAAATACGCGTCTACTAAATAGCGCACGTAAGTAAAATCAATAGGAGCCGCAGGCCCTAAATAGATGGCGTAAAAACTCAAAAAGACAAATAAACCCACAAAGAATTGCAGATTCGTTTGCAGCGATTTAAAATAGTGGACATTGGCTAGACCTTTCAATTTAAACAAGTCCGTAAAAAGGTAATAAACAAAGAAGCGAGAAAGGAAAAGTAAAAAGGAAAGACCTAATGTCGAAAAAATAAAAAATAGACTCGGACCTATATGGATAAAATTCTCCAAGTTGCTAAAAAACTCCTCTTTCACATTCGACTTCATTCCGGTTAAAAAGGCGAGGCAACTGATTAGCAAACTGAGGGTAAATAAGACTAATAAATTAGGCAAGGCAAAGGGCCGCCGCATCCATACTTCATCCTTCACTTCCCAACGAATCCAATCGGAATAGCGGAAAAAAGAGGCAAAAATACGAGGATAAGCCGCATAGAGCAGACCTAAGCAAAAAAGAAGCACTAAAAAACTCAAGAGAAAAAAATTCGAATAGACCGAACCGGAGCGCGTTTCAAGCGAGAAAAAATCCGCTTTCCCTTGCGTGCTAACAGGCTCATCCCGCTCTAAGACAAATTCGCTTGGCAATCCCTCCAGATTCTCGGAGTACACCGTTAAAATAACCTGGCTCTTCAAACTATCCAGCGGCAAACGATACGTCTCCCCTTTCTTGATGGCCTTAAATAAGGTGCCTTGCAGAAAGAGGTGGTAATTTTCTTGGGGGTAAATGGCTAGATAGGCTTTGGGAAAAGCCTGCGGATCTAATTCTAAGGACTTCGAATGGTACGTATAATGCTTCGAGGTGATGTAGGGCAAGAAACTTTTCCAAGCCTCCTGGTACACTAACCAATCGCGCTCAAAGGAATACACCTTCTTCCAAGCGGCCTGACTGGTTCCCGCAAGGAGTAATAAAGCCCATAAAAAAAATCTGCTCATCGTTTTCCGCGAAGGAATCAGATGAGCAGATTTTAAAAAGAAAGGAATCATTCCTTGATTTATTTCGATTTATTTAGATGCCAAAGCTTTGATCATCGTCTCGCCAATATCAGCTGGAGAGTAAACCACGTGGATTCCACACTCTTGCATGATCTTCATCTTCGCTTCTGCTGTATCATCAGCACCACCGATGATCGCACCTGCGTGACCCATACGACGTCCTTTGGGAGCTGTTTGGCCTGCAATAAAACCAACGACTGGCTTGCGGTTACCATCTGCTTTAATCCAACGAGCCGCTTCTGCTTCCATACCGCCACCGATCTCACCGATCATCACGATACCTTCTGTTTCTGGGTCGTTCATTAATAATTCAACCGCTTCTTTCGTGGTTGTCCCAATGATAGGGTCACCACCAATACCGATCGCCGTTGTTTGGCCTAAACCTGCTTTTGTTAATTGATCTACCGCTTCGTATGTTAATGTTCCTGATTTAGAAACGATACCTACACGACCTTTTTGGAAGATAAAGCCTGGCATGATACCTACTTTACATTCGTCAGCCGTCATAACGCCTGGGCAGTTAGGTCCGATCAAACGAGTCTCGAAGTTCGAGATATATTCTTTCGCCACGATCATATCTTTCGTAGGGATACCCTCCGTGATACAAATAATGACTTTAATTCCTGCATCCGCAGCTTCCATAATCGCATCCGCAGCAAATGCTGGTGGAACGAAAATGATTGATGTATCAGCTCCTGTAGAAGCAACTGCATCTGCTACTGTATTAAAAATAGGGCGATCTAAGTGCTTAGCGCCACCTTTTCCGGGTGTAACACCACCTACCACTTGGGTTCCGTAAGCGATCATTTGCTCCGCGTGGAAAGATCCTTCAGTTCCGGTGAAACCTTGAACAATAATTTTTGAATTCTTATTTACTAAAACACTCATTTCGTAGGGGTTATAATAACGTAGGCGAAAAATTTTTCCAAAGGTACAAAATATTGATAAAAATTATCAAAATCCTGATTGATAGACGAAATAAAAATGCGAACAATTTTTTTTGCGTAAATTCGAACTTTGATGCCTTTCCTATGTTGAAGCACCTTCATATCCAAAACTACTCGTTGATCGAACAGCTCGACCTGCATTTGACAGGTGGATTGACGGTGATTACCGGGGAAACGGGTGCCGGAAAATCCATCTTATTAGGTGCCATTTCCTTATTATTAGGCCAAAGAGCGGACAGCAAAAGCCTCTTCGATGCCACCAAAAAATGCATCATCGAAGGCCAATTTTCGCTAGAGAGCTTCCCGCATTTACAAACCCTATTCGAGGAAGAAGAAATCGATTTCGAGGAACCTTGCTTGATCCGCCGAGAAATCAACCCACAAGGAAAATCCCGCAGTTTCGTCAATGACACGCCAGTTACACTCGAAACCTTAAAGCGAATCGGAAACGAATTAGTCGATATTCATTCCCAGCAAGATACGTGGTGGATGTCCCATCCGGATTTCACGCTGGATATGGTGGACGCTTATGCGCAAAATGAAGCGTTGAGAAAGGCCTACATTACTGCCTATTCCGCTTGGTCTTCTAGTGTTTCCGCCTTGCGTGCCTTGGAACAAGAATCCACTAAAGGGACCCAAGAATTAGATTTCATCCAATTTCAATTTGATGAGTTAAGTAAGGCACAGCTAAAAGAGGGTGAATATGAAGCTTTAGATACCGCTGTCCAAAAACTGCAAAACGCCGAACAAATCCAGGAGAAATTGGCCGTTTTAGCTCAGGCACTTAGCGTCTCAGAGGTTTCCGCCCTTCATCAAAGTCGCATAGCGCTGCAACAAGCCACCGCGCTGAGTAAATGGGGTGAGAATTTTGCGGATTGGAAAACACGTATTGAATCCATCTGGATCGAATTAAAAGATTTAGGTGCTGAAGTCGAAGGCGAGGCGGAAGATTTCGTGTACGATCCGTTAGAATTAGAACAAAAACAGAAACGATTAGATTTGCTCAATCGCTTATTGCAAAAATACCAAGTGGCTAACGTGGGTGAATTAGTGGCATTAGTTGATTCACTCGATTTGCGATTATCTCAATTTTCATCGATGGACACGCTGATAGCAGACGCACGGGAGCGTGTGGACGCCGATTTTAGGATCGCTACATCTGCAGCAACTGCCTTATCCGCGTCTCGCTCTGCCGTTTTAGATGCGATATCCACTTCGCTCGTCGTTTCCCTACAATCCTTAGGTATTCCGAATGCGAATTTGGCCTGGGAGATGATGGCCAAAGAACTAGCCGCGAACGGCTCAGATAAAATTCAGCTACTTTTCTCTGCGAACAAAGGTTTAGCCCCTAAACCATTCAAGCAAATTGCTTCAGGAGGCGAGATGAGTCGCTTAATGCTTTCGATTAAGCATTTGTTGGCGGAGAAAAGAGCCTTGCCAACGTTGATTTTGGACGAAATCGATACCGGTGTTTCCGGAGAAATCGCCATTAAAATGGGACAAATGCTCAGTCAAATGAGTCAAGGACACCAAATCATCGCCATCACCCACCTTCCCCAGATCGCGGCAGCCGGATCCAAACACTGGTTTGTCTACAAAGATCACGCGGGATCGAAAACTGTTTCTAACCTTCGTGAGTTAAGAGAAGAGGAACGTGTAGAAGAAATCGCCAAAATGATCGGTGGTCAACAAGGCTACCGTGATTTACTCGATAATGTTCGAAATTTAATCCAATCACACGAATGAAAAAGTATATCGCGCTCAGCCTTCTATTGCTAGGCTGTTCACAAGCAGAAGAAAAACTCAGCGAAGAATTACAAGCGAAAGTCCTCGGATTACACGATGTATTAATGCCTAAAACAGAACAAATCATCTCTCTGAAAACAAAATTAGACAGCCTTTCAACGGGTGCCGATTCCACGCACGTTCGTAAACTAATTAGTTCCTTAGATAAAGCTGATAAATCAATGATGGATTGGATGCACCAGTTCTCCATCGATAGCTTGGGCAAAATGGATGTAAGCTCTAAGGTAATTTACCTCAAGAACCAATACACCCAATTAACTGAACTTCAACAACTGACAGATTCTACTTTACATGTTGCACAAAAATACCGTCCTTAGTTTATTATTTGCTGTAGTCGCATTTTCCTGCTCCCAAGAGAAGAAACTGCCGTTTCTAGGCCCTAAAACAGTCAATGCAACGGGTGATACCGTGTATCATCAGATTCCTGATTTTCAATTTCTAAATCAAGATTCGGTACTCGTTTCTCAGAAAGACATCGAAGGGAAAGTCTATGTAGCTGATTTTTTCTTTACCACTTGCCCTACTATTTGCCCTAAAATGAAAACACAAATGCTTCGCATTTATGAGCGCTATAAAGAGCGCGACGAAGTTCGAATCATTTCACACAGCATAGACCCAGATTTCGACAACACTTCAGTTCTGCATGACTATGCTACTCGATTACAGGTGAAAGCCCCTAAATGGAATTTGTTGACTGGTGACAAAGCGGCCATTTATAAACTAGGCCAGAAAAGTTATATGGTTTCTGCACAAGAAGACCCGATCGAGGCTGGTGGATTTGTCCACAGTGGCGCCTTTATTTTAGTAGACAAAAACCGACATGTTCGAGGCATTTATGATGGCACCGTGGAAACAGAGGTGAATCATTTGCTGGAGGATATGGAAATTCTTTTAAATGAAAGGTAAAATTCCCGTGGGGAATTTTACCTTTCATTTAAAAGAGAGTAGAGATTATAGAGCATAGAGTAGATAGTATTTTTTATCTATGCTCTATACTCTCCTCTCTCTAATCTTAAAAAAATATGAAATACTTACTTCTACTATTTGTACCAGTTTTGTTCTCTTGCTCAAGCAAAGAGGAAATCACCCAACAACAATATTTCGTGGAGGGCATGGCCTTGTATAAAACACATTGCGAAAATTGCCATCAGGCAGATGGAGCAGGGTTACGAGATTTATATCCGTCAATTCAACAAACGAAATTGAGCCCCGAGGCTTTGGCCTGCTTATTCAAAAACGGAAAGAAGGGAAATGGTTTTATGCCAGCTAATGCGAAACTACAGGCTTTAGATATCGCAGAGTTAGTTACGTATATGCGAGAAAAATGGGGAGGCAAGAAGCAAATCTATCCAGTAGATAGTGTAAAAATGGCCTTGCAAAATTGCCGCTAATTAGTGGGCATACCCTCAACAGCTACGACCGAATTTCGAATTTGACGCAAGGAATAAGAGGAGAAATCTTGAGCGGCATCAAGTCCGACCCCATTCACTAATTCCGTTCGCGTGCGTAATTGAACCGCCTTGTCTGTAAAAATACGCTTTTCGACTGGTAACCAATTGAATTCGTCCGTCTTTAAGGTTTCCCCTTTTTCAATGTTGTGGATCACTACGTGACCGATGAGTTTATAGGTATTTTTTTGGCGGTAAAAATGGGCAGAATCACCCCGAACTTCGGAAGTTATCTTTCCCGTTTTATCGTAGAACCAAAGTTTCATCTCTTTCGGATAGACCCGATCCTCGGAAGCTAAGGTCAACTGGGTTTCCGTCACCATTCGAACTACTTTTCTGGCGGAATCAGAATAGACCATATCGATACCGTATAATTCCGACTTAGGTCCTACATAGACCGCCTTTGAATCATCCGCTTTTTCGCGACAAGAAAAAATAGTGAGACTACTAAAGAGCAAAAAGAGAAAGCTCGAATTGCGCATTGGGAAAAATTAGTTGATTTTCTGCTTTTGGAACCACAGATCACTAAAGGTCAAACCTAAAGTCAGGCGGTGATATTGCTCCTCCATCCCATTTTCTGAGACCAAGCCACGTCGACCTACTTGGTAGGCGATATTTAAGAAAGATAAATTACGAAGAGGCAGCGCAACTCCAAAACTCAAATTCTTATCCACAGCATAATTGCCATTACCTAAATAGTCATAGGGTGTTTTCTCGTAAGACGCACCCATACGATAGGTAGTTCGTTTGATAAAACTTGAAATAGACTCGATATCAGGTGTATATTCGCCGCCCACCGCTACTTTGTGTGAGGCTGGCAAAGTCGCCGAACGACCTAAATTATTATTCACCTTACTCCAATCAGTATACGAATAATCCACCCCAACCATCCATTTAGCCGCCTTTTCTAGACTAAGTCCAAAACGTTTCGCTACGGGAATTTGCTGAACAAAAGCGGTAGATTTTTCCAAAGTATCAGCGTTAATCACCGTCAATCCGGAAAGATCCATCGTTGCAAATCGCTTCACTTGCGATGCATTCAATGTCGAATTTATATCTAAAGTAGCCCCTAGATTCAAAAACAGATCTGGCTTCAAATTAGCTCTGTAGGCAAATCCCGCCTTAAATTGGAAATCAGAATAGGACGTCAAATCCTCTAATTGCACCTTGTAATACTGTCCATCAGACATGTTTTGCGTCGCTACATTGCGGTTTACTTGTCCAAACAAATAATCCATTTGCAAGCCTACATAGAACTCCTTGTAAATACGCACACCATTCGAAATGGAAACTTTACTTACACCACCGCTTCCTTTGTAACTGTAAATCAAGCTATCCACCCCTAATAAATTCAAACGTCGATAAGATCTTGTTTCATATTCTACTGCCGAATGAGGACGAATTCCCACAGCCATCGTCCAACGAGACGTAATAGGTAACGTTAAATTCAACGATTGATAATTACCTCCAAAAACCTTTTGTTGCTGGCGGTAATCCTGTAAGGTTTTGTATTCCGTATTGATCCCCACTTCTAAATTTGTCCAGCGGTTACGCGCTAATAAAGCGGGATTCACCACATTCGTATAGATTCCATTCGAGTTCGACACACCTATGCCACCCATCATCATATTAGTTACGTTCTCACTTTTTTGAATCTCTCCCATTCCTAGATACGAGTAGGGCGAATTCAAAATAGTTTGCGCAAAAACGGCAGGGGCTGCGGTTAATAAGAAGACGGTTAGTAGAGAACGAAGCGTTTTCAGAAGGGTTATAGGCTGATTCAAAGAAATAAAATTCATACAATTAAAATCCTCCCTTTTGGGAATACTAGTGTGTAAAGGTCGTAATTTTATTTCACATTCGACTAAGTTATTAGCTATATTTGAGCTCAAAAATAATAAAGCACACGATGGAGGAATTGAAAAACGGGATCTACTTAGACAATTCAGCATGGGATTTACTCCTTTTCGGAGGGATCATTTTAATCAGTTTTATCCTAAGACGCTTTTTCTCGAACTCGTTTTCAAAAATCGTTTTTCGCTTTATTCCAGAAGAATCCATTTCCATTCAAGATTGTGTTCAACTGATTCGAAAACCTTTTGAACTACTCATTTTTTGGATTTTCCTTTATTTTGCAGTCCAAAACCTACACGTCCCATCGACCTGGAATATTCAGCCAAAGGATCATTTCGGACTATTATACCTCATCGAAAAAGCCTTCGAATCCGCAGTCATTTTCACCGTCACCTGGGTCATCATTCGCCTAATGAAGGTCGTTATTTTAGTGGCTCAAGAAAAGTGGAACGGCGCTGACCAAAAATCCAAACAGCAATTCATTCCTTTCCTAAACGACCTATCCATGGTCTTTATTATCACGGCCGCTGGATTTGTTTTCCTAGGTCGCATTTTTGAAGTGGATGTCGTTGCCCTCATTACAGGTTTAGGAATTGGGGGCTTAGCCCTTGCCTTAGCTGCTCGGGAAACCTTAGAAAACCTGTTTGCCTCTTTCACCATCTTCTTAGATCTCCCCTTTGTCGTAGGCGATAGCATCCAAATAGGTTCTATCAGTGGCGATATCGAAAAAATTGGTTTCAGAAGCACACGCTTGAGAGGTGCCGATGGAAATTTAATTTTAGTACCTAATCGCCTCTTAACGTCTCAATCCCTCGAAAATATGAGCGAACGAGATTATAGACGGGCAAAATACACAATTCAATGCGAGTTAAACACAAAGCCTGCGCAAATTGAGGCAGCCATTGCTGCGATTGAAACATTCATTCAAGAGGAACACTTGTGTAAGAAAAAAGCACCTAAAGTGATTTTTGAAGGCTTTGGAGCCTATTCTATTGATATTTCAGTCACCTATTTCGTACAAACGAAAGACTTCGCTAAGTTCCAGGCAACGAAGCAGGCCATTAATTTAGGGATTTTGAAGGTGCTGGAGAAGGAGAAGGTGGTGATGGCGAGGTCGTAACGGCCGCAAGAGAGTGGAGAGAGGAGATTGGAAAAAATAAAATTCAAAAATCATTGCGCAGCACGATTTAGAATTTTGTTTTATCCAATCAACTCACGAAGATCAGCATCATGAATCATCTTCCGCTCATCCGCCATCAACAAGAAGCGCGTGTAGATCTTGTCTAATTCTGGTTTTTCGAAATCGAATCCTAGTAAAGTCAATCGGTGACGTAAGGCGGCACGGCCTGAACGAGAAGTTAATAAAATCGCAGACGAGGAAACACCTACGTCTTCCGGGTTCATGATCTCATAGTTTTGTGCGTGCTTTAAGAAACCATCTTGGTGGATTCCTGATGAGTGCGCGAATGCATTTGCGCCTACAACTGCCTTGTTAGGCTGTACGTGCATGCCCATTAAGTTAGACACTAAAGTACTGGTAGGGTATAAATATTTGGGCTTAATTCCCGTTGTAAATCCTAAGTCTTTGTGCACGTTTAGGATCATCGCAATTTCTTCCAAAGACGTATTTCCAGCCCGCTCCCCTATTCCATTGATCGTTACTTCGACTTGGCGAGCACCTGCTTGGATACCTGCGATGGTGTTCGCCGTAGCTAAACCTAAATCGTTGTGATTGTGCATGGAAATCGTAGCCTGGTGAATGTTATCTACGTTTTCGTACAAATACTTGATACGCTCGTGCATGACGTGCGGCAATAGATAGCCCGTTGTATCTGGTAAGTTGACGACTGTTGCGCCCGCCTTGATTACTTCGCGTGTTAATTGTGCCAAAAAGGCTAAATCAGCCCGACCTGCGTCTTCGGCGAAGAACTCGACGTCTTCGACAAAGGATTTGGCATACTTCACAGCCCACACACCCCGCTCGATAATTTCTTCGCGTGTCGAATTGAATTTATGCTTAATATGAACATCTGAAGAACCGATACCTGTATGAATACGAGGCTTACGAGCCGTTTTTAAGGCAGCGACGGCTGCGTCGATATCTTCTTTTTTGGCACGAGTCAGAGCACAAATTGTAGGCTCCTTTACGGCGTCACAAATGGCTTGAACCGAGGCAAAATCACCCGGAGATGAGATGGGAAAACCCGCTTCGATGATATCTACACCTAACAACTCGAGCTGTAAAGCAACTTCTACTTTTTCCTCTCGGTTTAATTGACAGCCGGGAACTTGTTCGCCATCACGTAAGGTAGTATCAAAAATCTGAATGCGGTTACTCATCTTGTTTTAGGTGTTTTATTTCGTTGTGAAATTACGGCTAATTACCCTTGTAAACAAGGAAATTAGAGATGACAGAGTATAGAGCATAGATTAAAAATCTTAATATTTAGGTGAAAAAGATTATTTAACTATTAATAATCCTTAATAATCGAATAAAAAAGATAATTAATCTAAAATACAAAAGTGCGTCAGAATATAAAATTTTGGATTTTTTTAAGCCGAGGCAAGAGATTTGATCTCTGGAAAGCGTTTGGGATCGAAATTTCCACCCGAGATGACACAAACTACCGTTTTCCCCTTAATTTCCTCCGCCATTTCCTCGAGACCAGCCACACTTAAAGCACCAGCTGGTTCTACGATCATACTGCCTAGGGCATAGAGATCTAACATGGTTTGGCATAAATCCTTCTTCGAAACAGTCAACATGCGCGACAAGCCTTTTTGGCAGATAGCAAAGGTCTTCAAACCTACCTGCTTCACAGATGCTCCATCCACAAAGCGATCAATCTCCTCCAACACCACCACTTCCGAAGCCGTCAAACTCCGCTGCATGGATGGCGCCCCAGCCGGCTCCACCCCTATGAGGAATGTCGAGGGAGGCAAAACTAACGAAGCTCCCGCAGCCAAGCCGCCTCCACCTATCGCCACAAACAGAAAGTCAGGAGCAGCAGGCATTGCATCTAAAATCTCTAAAGTAACCGTGGCTTGACCCGCAATAATGTCAAAATCATCAAATGGCGGAATATAAATGGCGCCATTCGTCTCGCAGAATTTACGTGATGCCGCGAAGGCCTCATCATAGGTCTCTCCCACTAAGTAAATACGCACCTTTTCCTTTCCGAAAAACCGAACCGCCTCCACCTTCTGCAAAGGCGTCGACTTAGGCATGAAAATGTGCGCTTGAATTCCGAGCAAAGCACAGGCTAAAGCAACACCTTGGGCATGGTTTCCGGCAGACGCAGCTACCACCCCTTTCGATCTTAACTCCGAAGGGATGTTAGAGATTTTGTGGTAGGCACCCCTAATTTTATAGGAGCGAACGACCTGCAAATCTTCGCGTTTTAAATAGATATTTGCCCCATAGCGCGCAGAAAGCGAGGCCGAGAATTCTAAAGGCGTCTCTGAGATGACCCCCTTTAGCTGCTCCGCTACTTGTTTTATTTCTGTGACGCTAGGAACGTGTTGTAGTTTGTTGAATTCCATGCGCCCCAAAATTAACAAAAAAAGGGTAGACAATCGCTTGTCTACCCTTTTTCAAACACTATAAAAAATTAGTTATTCTCTGGACGTAAGCTACGTACCGCAGCACCTGCTCTCCACATTTCCATATCTGCCATTTCTTTCAATTCAGCATCTAATTTCACACGGTAATCCGGTTGAGAATTCAACGTAATCGAACGCTCTGCTTCTGCTTGTGTTTTCACTGAGTTGTATAATTGCTCAAATACAGGCTTAGTAGCATCGCGGAAAGGCTTCCACCAATCCAATGCACCACGTTGTGCCGTTGTAGAACAGTTAGCATACATCCAGTCCATTCCGTTCTCAGCAACTAATGGCATTAACGATTGCGTTAATTCCTCCACAGTTTCGTTGAATGCTTCAGATGGAGAGTGACCGTTCGCGCGTAATACGTCGTATTGTGCAGCGAAGATACCTTGGATAGCTCCCATTAATGTTCCACGCTCACCCGTTAAGTCAGACGTTACTTCTTTGTAGAAATCAGTTTCGAATAAATAGCCTGAACCCACACCGATAGCCATCGCGATACATTTCTCACGCGCTTTTCCTGTTGCATCTTGGTAAACAGCGAACGAAGAGTTCAAACCTTTACCAGCTACGAATAAACGACGTAATGAAGTACCTGAACCTTTAGGTGCAGCTAAGAATACGTCCACATCTGCTGGAGGAACGATTCCTGTTTTCTCTTTGTACGTGATACCAAAACCATGTGAGAAATAAAGAGACTTTCCAGCCGTCAAATATTTCTTCACTGTAGGCCATAATTCGATTTGAGCGGCATCTGAAAGTAGGTAACAAATGATCGTTCCTTTTTCCAAAGCTTCTTCGATTTCAAATAAAGTTACACCTGGAACCCAACCGTCAGCGACAGCTTTGTCATAAGTTTTACCTTTACGTTGACCTACGATTACATTTAGACCATTGTCTTTCATGTTTAACGCTTGTCCTGGACCTTGAACTCCATATCCGATCACAGCGATCGTTTGGTCTGCTAATACTTGTCTAGCTTTCTCTAATGGAAACTCTTCTCTTGTTACGATGTCTTCAACAACTCCACCGAAATTAATCTTTGCCATTTTTTTGTTATTTAATTTATATTCTTTGTTCGATTATACGATTTCCCAATTGCCTTCTTCCGGCAAAAACTCTACTAAGCCTTTCTCCGTTTTACCCACGGCAACACGACCAGACTTAACGTACTCTAATATTTCCCATTTTTTCAAATAGGTATAAAACTCTTGAATTTCTTCTTCCGAGCCATTCTTTTCTACGACTACATAATCTAGGCCAAAGTGCACAATTTTCGCATTCCAGTCTAAATTAATCGTCTTCACATCCACTGGAATTCCTCCTAGTGGAGTGGCAATCTTAAATAAGCCGATTTCGTTAAACACGATTTCGTCATCTAGGTAACCAAACACTGCGAGAACGTCGGTTACTTTACGGATTTGGCGAACTAATTTCTCCACGAATTCCCTGTTCTCCTGCTTAATCACAATCGTAAAACGAGATACGCCCTTACGTTCTGTCTCAGAAACCGTCAAACTCTCAATATTTACCCGGCGACGCGTAAAAATGATCGTGATTCGATTTAATAAACCGACCGTGTTCATTGTAAAAATGGATATGGTATAATTCGTCAACATAAGATTATTCTAGCCTGATACTTGTTACACAGCCACCCGCAGGTACCATGGGGAATACATTTTCCTCTTTTTCACAAACGATTTCTAACAGATAAGGCTTATCTGAATTCAATAAAGTATCGAGTGATTCGCTTAATTCCGATCGGTCTGAAACGGTGTGACCCGCAATACCAAAACCCTTCGCAATCGTAATGAAATCAGGATTCTGCAATTCAACGAAGGAATAACGGTTCTCAAAGAACAATTGCTGCCATTGGCGCACCATGCCTAAGAAATTGTTATTCAGGATGATAATTTTAACCGGCAAACCGCTCTGCGCGATGGTACCTAGCTCTTGTAAGGTCATTTGGAAACCACCATCACCAATCACCGCCACTACTTCACGCTCTGGTACCGCCACCTTCGCTCCAAAAGCCGCCGGCAAGGCAAAGCCCATCGTTCCAGCGCCACCGGAAGTAACAATCGAATTACGCTTTTTGAAACGGTAATAGCGATTCGTAATCATTTGGTGTTGCCCTACGTCTGTTACGACGACAGCTTCTCCTTTGGTTTTATTCGACAACAGATTGACGGCCTCGCCCATCTTGATCTTATCCCCTTCGTGGAACAAGTCCTTCTTCGTGATTTTTTCGTATTCTTCGTCGTCGTATTTCTTAAATTCAGCTCTCCATTCGCTGTGGTCTGCCTTGTTCACTAAAGGCAATAAAGCCTGAAGCGCCGCCTTCGCATCCCCCACCACTGGAGCATCTGCCTTCACATTTTTATCTACTTCACTCGGGTCGATTTCAATGTGAACCACCTTCGCTTGTTTCGCATAAGTCGATAAATCTCCCGTGATACGGTCATCAAAACGCATTCCGATCGCGATTAAAACATCGCAAGAGTTCGTTAATACGTTCGCACCATAATTTCCGTGCATGCCTGGCCAACCCACATAAAGCGGGTGATCTGCATCCATGGCTGACATACCTAACAAGGTCGTTGCCACTGGAATACCCGTTTTATCCACAAAATCATTTAATTCTTTCTCCGCCCCAGAAATCAAGATACCGTGACCTGCTAAGATGTACGGGCGTTTTGCACTGTTGATCAATTTCGCGGCCGCCTCCACGTGTTCTGCTTTAGGCTCAACGCGAGGTTTGTAAGAAATAATCGAAGTACATGGTTTGTATTCAAAAGGCACGGTCATCAAATCAGTTTGAGCCGTACGCGTAATATCAATTAAAACGGGGCCAGGGCGACCAGTTTCCGCGATGTAGAAAGCTTTCGCCATGATCTCAGGGATCTCATTGGCATCTAGCACTTGGTAATTCCACTTCGTTACCGGCATGGAAATACCGATCAAATCGCATTCTTGGAACGCATCGGTTCCTAATAAATTTCCTTTTACTTGCCCTACGATACACACCAAGGGAGTAGAATCCAACATCGCATCTGCGATAGGCGTGATTAAGTTCGTAGCACCCGGACCAGAAGTCACCATGCAAACTCCTGCCTTGTTCAGCATACGTGCATAGCCTTGAGCGGCGTGACCAGCTCCTTGTTCGTGACGTACGAGAATATGTTTTAGGCGATCTTGGTAATCGTAAAGCGCATCATAGGTAGGCATAATGGCCCCACCAGGGTAACCAAAAATCGTATCCACACCCTGCTCTACCAATGATTGCATGATAGCTTGAGCGCCGGACAAAAATTTCTTTTGGCCAGGTTGATTAGCTGCTTCGGTTTGAGTTTGGGTTTGTCCCATGGTTAACAATTATTCAAAAATTCTGTTTCAATGGTTTCGAAAGCTCAATTTAAGCCTTCTGGATAGATAAAAAAACAATTTTCTTATAAATCCGTCACGCATCCTTGGCTAGCAGAGGATACGTTTTTAATGTATTTGCGTAGAACACCTTGCTTGAATGGAGACTCAATCGGCTTCCAATTCTTCTTGCGTTCTGCTAATTCTTCATCCGACACGTGCAACACCAAGGTATTATTCACCGCATCAATCGTAATTTTATCACCGTCTTTCACTAGGCCAATCGGACCACCTTCTTGTGCTTCTGGCGTCACGTGACCTACCACAAATCCGTGTGTACCTCCAGAGAAACGACCATCCGTGATCATCGCTACCGAGTTTCCTAATCCTGCACCGATAACGGCCGAAGTAGGTTTTAACATTTCTGGCATACCTGGCCCCCCTTTAGGTCCTTCATTACGAATCACGATGACGTGACCCGCTTTGATTTCTCCTTTAGAGATGTATTCGATGACCTCTTCTTCGCGCTCACAAACTTTGGCAATCCCCTCAAAACGCTCGCCTTCCTTACCAGTAATCTTCGCCACAGCACCTCCTGGAGCTAAATTACCGTACAAGATCTGCAAGTGGCCTGTAGGTTTCAATGGTTGTGTGATAGGGAAAATGATTTTTTGTGTCTCGAAATTCAAGTCAGGAGCCTCCGCAAGGTTCTCCGCCATCGTCTTTCCAGTGACAGTCAAACACTCTCCGTGTAACAAGCCCACACTGTGTAAATATTTCAAAATCGCTGGCATTCCACCGATCGCTAACACGTCTTCCATGTAGTATTTACCACTTGGCTTCAAGTCTGCAATCAAAGGCGTGCGATCTGAAATAGCTTGAATATCTTCTAATGTAAACGTGATTCCAGCGGCGTGTGCAATCGCTAAATAGTGAAGCACCGCGTTTGTGGAACCTCCTAAGGCCATCACCACCGTCATCGCATTCTCGAATGCCTTGCGCGTCATGATGTCACGCGTACAGATGTTTTTCTCTAATAACACTTTCATCGCCGCGCCTATCGCTAAGCACTCCTCTTTCTTGCCTTCGTGCGTGGCTGGATACGTCGATGAATTAGGTAGTACTAAGCCCATCGCTTCCATCGAAGAAGCCATCGTATTCGCTGTGTACATACCGCCGCAGGCTCCTGCTCCCGGGATTGAATTGCGAATAACGCCTTCATAATCCTCGTCTGAGATGGTTCCTGCATATTTTTTTCCCAAAGCTTCGAAGGCCGAAACGATGTCTAATTTTTCTCCTTTGTAAGAACCACTGCGAATTGTTCCGCCGTAAACTAGCATCCCTGGGCGATTCAAACGCGCCATCGCCATCATGGCACCTGGCATATTCTTATCACAACCTACGACTGCGATGACGCCGTCGTACCATTGTGCCCCTACCACGTTTTCAATTGAATCCGCGATGATATCACGTGATGGCAATGAATAGCTCATCCCGTCATTTCCGTTCGTCATTCCATCTGAAACCCCGATCGTGTGGAAGATCAAACCGACCATTCCGTTCTCTTGGATCCCTTTTTTCACATGAACAGACAAGCCATTCAAGTGCATGTTGCAGGTATTGCCTTCGTAACCGGTAGATGCGATACCGATTTGGGCTTTGTTCATATCCTCTGATGTTAAGCCGATACCGTAGAGCATCGCTTTCGCAGCGGGATTAGATACTTCCTGAGTTAATGTCCGTGAATACTTATTTAATGACATAGGGTGTAAGAAATTTTTTCAAACGATAAATATACGCAATTCGATTTGTAGACGAGTAGTATATGCCAAAGAATCTTTGGCAATTATAGAAAAAGCAAAATTAATTATTTGTTTTCTCCTACCTGCTGTCTCCACATCGCAAAATACAATCCTTTGCTCGCCACTAAATCGTCGTGCGAGCCCTGTTCCACAATCTGCCCTTTCTCTAGCACATAGATCCGCGTCGCATGCATCACCGTCGATAAACGGTGGGCAATTAGGATCGTAAGATGCTCCGTATCAACGGATAAAGAACGAATCGTCTCGGAAATTTCTTCTTCAGTCAAAGAATCCAAGGCCGATGTCGCCTCATCAAAAACCAATAAATTAGGATCACGCAGCAAGGCGCGCGCGATACTTAAACGCTGCTTCTCACCGCCGGATACTTTCACACCACCTTCACCGATTAATGAATCAAGGCCTTTGTCGGCTCTGGCTAGTAACGTTTGGCAAGCAGCCTTTTCTAACACGGCCATACATTGTGCGTCTGTCGCGTTCGGGTTAACGAACAACAAGTTCTCGCGTATGGAACCGGAGAACAATTGCGTGTCTTGGGTCACAAAACCAATCTTCTTGCGCAATTCATCGAAATCAATCGCATCACTCGGTTCGCCGTTGTAGTATACCTGACCTTTTTTGGGACGATAAAGACCAACCAATAATTTTACTAAAGTCGATTTTCCTGCACCCGATGGTCCCACGAAGGCAATCGTCTCGCCGCCTTTAACGGAGAACGTGATTCCGTCCAATGCTTCCGTCGTTGCGGATTGGTGTTTGAATGAAACGTGATCGAACTTCAATTCCTGAATAGACGAAATCGCCTTCGGGTTTGTAGGTTTCTTCTCCGAAGGAATGCTTAATACCTGCTCGAAATTTTGGAGCGATACCTCTGCCTCACGGTAGGTATTCACCACATTACCAATCTCTTGCAAGGGGTTAAAGAGGAAGAACGAATAGATGTTCAATGAATAGAATTGACCTATCGTTATCTTTCCCTCGTAAATCAAGTAAATCAAAACGACCACCATGAGCATACGCAACAAGTTCACGCAGGTTCCTTGAACAAAGGCCATCGAACGCACGTAACGCACTTTCTTTAACTCTAATTTCAGGATTTTCTCCGTCGTCGCATTTAAGTGGGCGATCTCTTGTTCTGCTAAACCCAAAGATTTCACCAGCTCGATGTTGCGCAAGGATTCCGTCGTAGATCCGGCTAGACCCGTCGATTCCTTTACGATTTCGATCTGAATCACTTTGATCTTCTTACTTAATACAGAAGATACATAGCCGATTAGTGGACCCGTGATTAAGAAAAGGGGCATCACCATCCAATGCACCGAAAAGGCATAGACCGAGATGAAGATCAAGGCGATGATGGATTGGAATAAAATGTTGATTCCCAGGGTAATCAGTTTTTCAACGTCGGTGCGGACTTTTTGGAGTTTACCCAAGGTCTCGCCTGATCTTTGGTCCTCAAACGTCTCATACGGCAACTCCAAGGAGTGGCGAATACCGTCTGAATAGAGGTTTGCCCCTACTTTTTGGGTTACTGTATTGATGAAATAATCCTGAAAGTTTTTCGCTACCCGGCTCACGAAAGCAACGCCCACAGACGCTAAGGCCAGAGGCCAAATCGCCGCCACGAACTGGTCCATCGTGTGAGTATCCGAGCGGTACACCGCCGCCACATCGTCGATGATCTTCCTGAAAATATAGGGATCCATCAACGAGAAGATCTGGTTCGTGGCTGCCAAGGCTAAGGCCCCCACCACGCGCCAGCGGTATACTTGTAAATAATTCAGTAATAATTTCATGTTTGTTGATTAAAATCTACTTAGGGCCATTTCCGCCACCGTCTTACCGATAGATAAGGACGAGGTCGCCGCTGGACTAGGCGCATTTAAAATATTGATCACTTTCGCATCTTCTACGATCGAGAAATCGTCTAATAGACCGCCGTTTCTATCGCAAGCTTGGGCTCTTACGCCCGCGCCGCCTTCGACTAAATCGTTGATTTGAATCTCTGGAATCAATTCTTGTAGGGCTTTCGTGAATGCCTCTTTCGAGAAGCTGCGGTACATTTCACCTAAACCGGTTTCCCAGTATTTCATGGCTACTTTTTGGAATCCAGGCCACGTTAAGGTATCCCAAAGTTCCTTCGCATTAATCCCTAATTTCTTGTAACCCTCTTTCTTAAAGGCCAAAACCGCATTCGGTCCCGCCTCCACACCACCGCGCATCATGCGGGTGAAGTGAACGCCTAAGAACGGGAAGTTTGGATCTGGTACTGGATAAATCAGGTTCTTCACTAAGTATTCTTTGTCTTTTCTCAGCTTAAAATATTCCCCGCGGAACGGCACGATGCGCACGTCCAGAGGTTCTTTTTGGGTCATCTGCGCTACTTTATCCGAGTAAAGGCCGGCACAGTTGATCACTAATTTTGCTTCGTAGACTGACTTCGTCGTCTCCACGATCGAGAAAGTCAAACCTTTCTTGATATCAATCACTTGCTCGCCTAAATGCATCTCGCAACCCTTGATTTGGGTTCCTACGGCTAATTTCGCTGCGACTGCTCGGTAATCCACGATACCTGTTTGTGGCACCCACATCCCTTCTACCCCCGTCACGTGCGGTTCGTATTCGCGCATTTCCGCTAAACTCAATTTCTTCAATCCATCCAGGCCATTTTGTTGACCTCTTTGGTACAAATTCTCCAATTGCACGCGCTGATCGTTCGTCGTTGCGACGACAATTTTACCCGTTAATTCAAATGGAATGTTCTCTTTCGTGCAATAATCGATCAATTGATGGTAACCCTCAATGCAATTCTTGGCTTTCAAAGAACCCGGTTTGTAGTACAAGCCCGAGTGGATCACGCCAGAATTATTGCCTGTTTGGTGCATGGAGACCATACTTTCTTTCTCAAACAAAGCGATATGAAGATCAGGTCTCGCCTCTAATAAGCGATGCGCCGTTGCGAGGCCCACGATGCCGCCGCCTACGATGATTACGTCTAATGCCATAAAATGAAATTTGAACAACAAATATACGGCTAAACGGTGGTAAAAAGAATTATTCGTAGCTTTGACCTATGAACCCGCGGATTGAGCAACTTTACCAGATTTCCAAAGCCCCTACTCGGACCATTTTAGGTCTCATGTCGGGTACGTCCTTGGATGGTTTGGATTTAGCTTTGGTTCACTTCACGGGTTTTGGGCTGGACACGTCTTACGAGATTTTGCATTACGACACCCGCCCTTATCCGGCAGAATTTAAGGAGTCGATTCGTTCGGTTTTTGCCAAAGAGAATATTCATTTCCCCACCCTGTCCACGCTTAACGCGCAAATTGGACGTTTGCACGCTTCGCTCATTTTAGAAGTTTTAGCAAGCTGGGGTGTTTCACCGTCCGAGGTAGACGCGATTGCCTCCCATGGCCAAACCGTGATGCACCGTCCCGACAGAACAGGCAAACTCCCGCATTCAACCTTGCAAATAGGCGACGGCGATCACATCGCCCAACTAACTGGCATCATTACCCTCTCGGACTTCCGCCAAAAACACGTGGCAGCCGGCGGCGAGGGAGCACCTTTGGCGATGTTTGGCGATTATTTCTTGTTCTCCATGAAAGGCGAACATCGGATTTTATTAAACATAGGCGGCATCGGAAACTTCACCTATTTGCCTGCTTCGGGTGACCCAGCTGGCATTTTAGTGACTGATACCGGCCCCGGAAATACCTTGATCGACGCTGCAGTTCGCCGCTATTTCAATCAAGCCTATGATGAAAATGGAGTCATCGCCCTTTCCGGAAAAATCGACGCTGGCATTTTAGCAGAACTCATGAGCCTGAGCTTTTTCAAGGATTCATTCCCAAAAAGCACCGGCCCCGAATACTTTAATTTAGACCTGGTTCACGCCTCCATCAGCCCAGCTGATTTAGTCGCGACCCTTACGGAATTCACCGCCCAAAGCATCGCCCTCGCCATGAAAACCTATATTCCATCTGGCATTGAAGGCACGGTTTATGTCAGTGGTGGCGGCAGCAAAAACCCCGTGATCATGGCCCGTTTAGCCGAGCTTCTTCCTTTCCGCGTTTGTGAAAGTGATGAGCTGGGTATGCCTTCGGCGGCGAAAGAGGCCGTTTTATTTGCTTTGTTAGCGAACGAAACGTTGGCGGATTCACCGGGAGCGGAGAGATTGGGGGATTCGCCGTGGGAAAATTTTGGAAAAATATCGTTATAACGATATTTTTCCAAAATTTTTAGATTAAAGATTATAGAGCAGAGAGAATAGATTTAAAGAATAGTGCACAAAGCATAAAGAATAAAAATAGAGTAGAGAGAAAGTCCTCCGGACTAAGCCGCGCAGCGGCGACTCATTGACTAAGTTGCGAAGCAACGACTTTTAAGCTGCGAAGAAGCGCAAAACATGAAATACAAATTTACCGATTCCATCCTTTTCGAGGATGCTGATTTTATTGTGATTAACAAGCCCTCGGGCATTTCGACGCTGGATGAGCGGAAGGATGATTTAGCGCCGGCGATTTTGCGTTTAGCGAAGGAGTATTCGTCTGATGCGCAGGTGGGACATCGTTTGGACAAAGAAACATCTGGGGCTTTAGTGATCGCCAAAAATCCGGAGGCCTACCGCCACATCTCCATGCAATTCGAGCACCGCGAAACGGCGAAACGTTACCACGCGGTCGTGGAGGGGATGCATGACTGGGATGGATTTTTAGTCAACTTGCCCATTTTGCCATTGAAAGACGGAAAAGTGGTGATTGATCGGGCCAAAGGAAAGCACGCCGAAACCTGGTTTAGAACGCTGAAAGTATACCGTGGCTATACGTTAGTCGAATGTATGCCCATCACAGGACGCATGCACCAAATCCGTATTCACCTTACTTGCCTTAAAGCGCCTATCGTTTCCGACGCGATGTATGGTGGCCCGGAAATATACTTATCCGATTTAAAACGCAATTTCCATTTGAAAAAAGATACGGAAGAATTACCCGTTATGCGCCGCGTAGCTCTTCACGCACACAGTTTGTCCTTCAACTTGATGAATGGCGATCCAATTACAGTTGAGGCACCCTATCCAAAAGATTTCAATGTGCTGGTAAAGACTTTGGAGAAGTATTCGTAATTTTGCAGCCCTGGCTTCGTAGTTCAATGGATAGAATGTAGGTTTCCGGTACCTAAGATGAAGGTTCGATTCCTTCCGAGGCTACTCCATAAAAAAAGGACATTTCGAAAGAGATGTCCTTTTGTATTTCGAAAGAAATTTGAACTTGTGAAGCATTTTTAATGCATTAATGCTCTTTTTTTTATCATTCCACCTTTCGTGTCTTTCACACTATTCATTACCACAAAAGCTGTCGGTTCAATTTTTTCAATTTCAGTCGTTATTTTACTTACTTCCAGCCTTGTAATCACGGTATAAAGAATTTCAACTTCTTTGATTTCACCTCGTTTGCCATAACCTCGTTTTCCACTATAAATTGTAACTCCACGTCCCATTTTATTAATAATCATTTGACGTATTTCTTCACTATGAGAGGAAACTATAGTAACAGCGATATATTCTTCAATACCTTCTACAATAAAGTCTAACGTTTTTGATGCAGCCAAGTAAGTTATCATGGAATATAGAGCTATTTCAACCCCTAAAAAGTATGATGCGGCTCCAAAAATGATAACGTTAATCGCGATAATGATATCCCCAATTGTTGTCCCAAATTTACGACTCAAAAAGATTGCGAGCACTTCTGTCCCATCAATAACTGCACTCCCCCGAATCGCAAAGCCAATACCCGCACCTAGAAAAAAACCACCAAAAATTGCTACCAATAAATTGTCATTGGTTACATTGGGAAATGTAACTTTAGCCAGAACAAATGAAAGACCTGCTATGGCAATAGCGGACTTGATAGCAAATTGCTTACCGATTACATTGTATGCGAGAATGATAAATGGAATATTAACGCAAATAATCAGAATGTAAAGTGGAATTTCAGTAAGTTCAGAAATCAATAAAGAAATTCCTGTTGCTCCTCCATCAATAAAATGGTTTGTTAGCAAAAAGCCCTTAAAACCAAACGATGCCGAGAAAATCCCTACTGTAATCAGTATTAAATCTTTGAATTGTCGTTTAGTATTTATAAAAATATCTTTATATTTTTTAAAAAGCTGAAAGGTTATGACTCTTTTTCTCTCCGAGAATTGTTTGTCTCGGAATTGTATTAAAAGCTTGGTCCAAAAATTGCCCATATTTTATTTCTTAACATTACTTAAGTCCGTTACAAATGAAATTAAGCCAAAATTCAACCTTTGCCCTCTCGAACAACCAAAACTTGATTAAAAATAAGCTTTAAAAAGTATATTGAAGACTTTTAATAAATATAAATTCCGTTGTAGTAAAAAAGGGTCGGTCTTATTTTGAATTTAAGATAAGTTAATGTTTTTTTGAAAAATTCTTAACATTACAACTTCCAATTTGGATAAAGTATTGTCTTTGGCATCCATAATTTTATATCATCCAAAAATTAAAACAAAGTTTTTGATATTGGAACTTGTGCAGCACTTGTGAAGCAAACTTCACAAAAACTACCATTTCGCCACACAAAAAGACTCATGAATGGTCTTTAAATCAAATAAAGACATGTTTTGTAATAATGTAGGTTTCCGGTACCTAAGATGAGGCCGGGGTCGCGTACGACTCGATTCCTTCCGAGGCCACAAAATAAAAAAGGCTTCCTTTTAACGGGAAGCCTTTTTTATGGACTTGTATGAAATAAAGCGCGGCTACTCGGGTAGAACTAGCCCTACATCTAAATCTCCGACTGATGAATCGCCCACTTCAACAAACTATTGGGCTCATTAGTCAAATTCAATTTTTGGATAATATTATGGCGGTGATTCTTCACCGTTTTCTCGGAGACAAATAACAGGTTCGCAATCTCTTTGCTGGAGTATTGTTTAGCTACGAGTTTTAAAATTTTGTACTCTGACATAGTCAACAGCTCCTTTACATCGTTATTTTTACTCTCAATGTATTGAAATGCTAAGTGAACAGTGACCTTTATTTGTTCCTCTTTCCAGGGCTTCACAATGTAGTTTAAGGGTTCCGTTTCTTGCGCTTCCTCCACAATGGATTGTTTCGTAATGGCCGTGATGAAAATAATTTCTGCCAAAGGGTAAAACGCATTGACTTCTTTGGCAAAATCAATCCCCGTATGTGAGGCTTTCAAATTAATATCACAAATGATTAATTGCGGCTTAAACTCCTTTACGGCTTTAATGCCAATTTCAAAACTATCGGCAACTTCAGTTATATAGCCTTCACTTTGCAACAGTTCACTTAAATCGAGCGCCTGTAACATTTCGTCTTCTAAAATTAAAATTCTCTTTTCTGCCATCTTGCTACACTTTAAATTGAATACGATGTTCTACTCCTTTTTCTGAAGACATGGAATAGGATGCCTCTAATTGCACAACCATCATTTGGATAAGCTTTAATCCTAAACTCGTTCGATTGACCGCTTTAGGGTCAAAACCAGGACCATCATCCCATATAGTTAAGGTGCACGTATCTGCTGCCACTTCCAAGGAAATAAACAATTGATTCCCCTGTTCACTAGTCAAATATTTATAGGCATTTGAAACCGATTCGTTAAGAATCAACCCCAGTAAAATGATTTTTTCGAGGGACAATTGAACCGAATCTATGGTATAGGAAAGGGAGATTCGTTGATCTTCTTTTTCGTAAGTAAGTTTAATATGGTCGACTAAATTTTTCACATAGTGTTCAAAATTAACCGAATCGCGGGTATCATCAGAATATAAACTTTCATGAACAACAGCCATGGAGTTTATTCTGTTTTGAATCGAGGTGACAAAATCTTTCGTTTCCTCATCTACAATTCTTCGCTTCTGGATATTCAGCAAGCTGTAGATATTTTGTAGATTATTCTTTACCCTGTGATGCAATTCCTTCACTAATTGCTCATTGTGCTGACTTTTACGCAAATTAATCTCAGCGAAGGCAGCTAGTTCAATATTTTTTTTCTCAATGATATTTTTACTTCTACTCTTTTGACGGTAATTGATTAAGATAAGCGCTGTAGAAATGGCTAATAAAACCAAGCCTACCAGAGATAGAAATAATTGCTTTTTCTGAAGACTCGAATCTTCCTTCGTTTTGATCAGGTCTTTTTGGGTTAACTTTAGTTCCGTCCGCCTTTTATCAATTTCCATTCTTCCTAGAAGTAACAGCGATTGATTTTTCAAAAGTCCTGCTTCATACAATTCCTTTTTCTTATTGTAGGCTTCCAAAAACAAATAGGCAGAATCCATTTCATTTTTGGCCTTAAAATAGTCTGACTTCGCTTTTAGAAATTTGAATTCATTAGGGCCGTACATGGTAGGCTGCAAAAGAACTTGTGCACTGTCTAAATACACTTTCCCCTTCTCAATTTCCCCTAGATGAAAATAGCAAATACTTAAAGGGATCAGGCTATTAATGCGTTGATCCGCTGGGCTCATCTTCAAATAATAGTCTAACATCGGCCTCGCTCGCGCATACTGCTCTTTTTCCACTAGGCAATTAGCCATTAATCCGGTGAACCAACCACGCCAATAAGGAAAATTTCCCTCCTCGATTATTTCCTTCCGCTTTATTTTGTCCAAATAAATATCAACCTCTTTTAACCCAATACGGTAGTAGTGAAAGGCACTATCTAATTGTTTAGACTCAAAGTACATATCCCCTAAATGAACGAAATACATCATTCGATTCCTAAAGGGCCGCTCAGGAAGCTTTTCAAATGATTTAAAATCCTGAATCGCTTCATTATACAATCCGGCAGCAAAATACAACTCCCAATACGTTTTGATGAATCCATTCTCTACGCGCTCATTACGAACCTTTACCGCTTTGGCAATATCTTTATAAAACCGATGTATCTCCTCTTTTTTTATTAAGACAGAACCATATTGTTTTCGGGTCAATTGCTTCTTGTGGGAATATAAAAAGTCAATCAGGGGAGCTGTCTCCTTAATTTTCAATTGCACGTAATACACATGGGCTAAGGCATAGGCTGCTTTCAAACGAATATCCTCCTCTTTGTCTTGGATAGATAGCCGGATTTTTTTTTCAAGTGATTTTTCCCAAAAAGAAATAGGAACTAAATGATAAATCAGATTGTGGTGATTCGTATTTAAACTATCCCAAATGGCTAACATTCTCAAAGAAGCTTCTCTTGTTTGACTGTTTGCTAACGCATTTAATTCTCTCATTTGACCTTGCTTCTGACGCGAGACCACTTGAGCATCAACCACATAGATGGAAAATACGAAAAGCAAACACCCTAAAAAAAGAAATCTTAATCTTACATTCATCCAAAACATAACCTCAAGATAGATTTATTTGTTAAAATTATTCACTACGCGTTTCTACTAAAGCCATCGCTTTCCCATTATTTTTACTTTCATTTGGACTTACAAAGACGTAGCCAACCTATCAAATGAATCAAATCGACGCTAACTGGGTAGCCGCCCACACAAAACACCGTTTAACGAAAGGACACAAGAAAACGTTTGGGCATGTGCTCGTCATTGCGGGTAGTCCAGGGAAAGTAGGGTCAGGTATTCTTTGCGCGCGTGCGGCTTTGCACGCAGGATGTGGTTTAGTTACGGCGATGATTCCTTCGGAAGGCATTGCCGCTTTGCTCGCAGGAAATCCAGAAATTATGTATAGCACGGGTTCTCTACGTGAATTAGACCTCAGCAGTTTTGATGCGATTGCGATTGGACCTGGAATTGGTTTTTCGGATGAGGCGGTGGACAATGTGCGTTATTTACTAGAGACCTATCTAGGCCCATTAGTGATCGATGCGGATGCATTAAGTATTCTGGGCTTGAATCCTGACTTATTGCATTTATTGAATGAGCGACATATTTTGACTCCCCACATTGGAGAGTTTGCCCGGATCCAAAAATTCTCCGGCAACAGTGAGCAGCAGAGTTTTGCCTTTTCGCACGCACATTCGACTAATTTGATTTTAAAATCTTCTCCTACCTTGGTTTCCTTACCATCGGGTCAACAGTTTGTGAATACGACAGGGAATGATGGAATGGCGACGGCGGGTTCAGGTGATGTTTTGACGGGAATTACGGCAGCACTTTGTGCGCAGGGGTATGCAAATGCGGATGCAGCGTGCTTAGCGGTATATGTACATGGTTTGGCAGCGGATATAGCCGTCGAAACACAGTCGAAATCGAGTTTAGTAGCCTCGGATATTATCGCGAATTTAGGCAAAACCCGACTTCTTGACTAAGTCCGTAGGACGACTTCGCCTCCGGCGAACGACCAAACGACGCAGTCGTGACTAAGTCCGCAGGACGACTTCGCCTCCGGCGAACGACTACTTGTACACATCTTTGAAGTACACCACCTCCCCTTTCTCATCAAAATCCAGCAACGAATACCAAATCACCAAGATATATTCTTCCTTTGCTTTTAAAGCCAAAGGTTTCGGATTCTTGATGTGGTGGTTAAACTTTACGGTATCAAGGGCGATGCGATTTTCTCCTAATAGCAACAAGGCGAGTTCCTTAGGTTTTTCTAAACGAATGCAGCCGTGGCTGAAGAAGCGTTCTGGTACAGCAAATAATTTCTTCGAATCTGTATCGTGTAAATAGAGGCTGAAGGGATTGTTGAAATGAAATTTTAAGGCTCCGAGGGCGTTGTTTTCCCCGCTGTTTTGGCGTAAAATATAGGGGAAATTATTTTTATGCAGACTCGACCAATCGATGGAGTGCGCGTCCACCAGACGGTATTTTGCATCTAGCACCCGGATTTGATTGTCCTCTAAGAATTGGTGGTTTTTCTGAATTTTGGGCAATAATTCAAGTGTGGCCATCCGACGGGTAATGAACCAATAAGGATTGATCGTCAGTTGATCCACCTTGCTCAGTAAAGTGCGCGTCTGATTCTCCTTTTTGCCCACGATTACCTTCATTTTCAGGACTTCCTCTGCTCCAGAAAAAACGCGCATCCTAGCGGAAGGAATGTTCACTAAAATCACCTTTCGGCCCTTGCGTAAGGCATCTAACCAGGCATAATTGCTAGCAGATTTTTGAAGTACGGCGCGTTTGATTGGATCCTTTTCCACCGCTAATTGTGCTTGCACTTTGCGCACTTCCCATCCAGCCTCGACAGAATCAAGCGTCAAAGAAATCCCTTTGTAATGGAAATCGGGCTCCTGCGCGAAAGCGGTAAAAGACAGCAGTAGGAAAAGATATCTCACTATAAAAAGGGCTTAGGATGAACTTCTTCGTGGGCCGTGTGATCCTGGTAAAATTGCGCGATACGCAACAAGGTACCTTCGTCGTAGAGTTTTCCTACGAAAGAAATTCCGGTAGGCAATCCACTTTTTGCATCAAGACCTGTGGGCACACAGACCACAGGGTGACCTGTTAAATTCGTAATCGCGGATTGATTTCCGCCTCCGCGCGATGGACAAATAATCGCATCGTATTGGGAAACGACTTCGTTTACTTTTTGCATCAATAAATAGCGGTGGCGCTGTGCGTTAATGTATTCTACTGCGGGTACAAAACGAGCGGTTCTGAATTGATTGGGCCAGTCGTATTTGGTTTGGCGGGTGAGTTGATCGTCGATGTTTTTACGCGTCATCTCGTCGAATTGCGCGGCGCATTCTGCCCCGATCACGACGTCCATGATGTTAAAGGGATAGGCTTTTTCGTCTGGGAATTCTACCGGAATCAATTGCACACCTTGCTTTTTCAGGTCCGCTAACACCTTCCATTCGCTGCGAGTGGTGTCTTTGATTTTGTCAAAATAGTTTTTGGCATAGGCAATCTTCATTCCTTTCATGGGGCGATTTGCCTGGTAATTAAAGGGCATATTTACGGCTGCCAAATCCTTCCCATCCGTCCCATGCAAGTAATGAAACACGATTGCCGCATCGTTTGCAGAACGACAAATAGGACCTACTTTGTCCAAGGAATAACTCAAGGCCATCGCTCCCGAACGAGAAATACTCCCAAAGGTAGGACGCAAACCCGTCGCACCACAGGTAGTGGCGGGTGAAACGATACTTCCCCAGGTTTCTGTCCCAATTGCAAAAGGAACTAAACCAGCTACTGTCGCAGAAGCAGATCCCGCGGAGGAGCCAGAAGATCCATAATTTAGATTCCACGGATTTTTCGTTCTTCCGCCGTACCAATAATCCCCCATCGCCAAGGCGCCTAACGTGAATTTAGCGACTAAAACCGCACCTGACTCTTTCAATTTGGCATATACATACGCATCCTCATCGATCACCTGATCCTTGTACGGAGCCGCGCCCCAAGTCGTCTTCGTGCCTTTCACCGCAAACAAATCCTTCAAACCATAAGGGATTCCGTGCAGCATACCACGGTATTTACCCGCCGCAATTTCTTTGTCCGCCTGACGCGCTTGGGCTAAAGCTAAATCCTCTTGGATACTAATCACGCATTGCAAGGTAGGACCGTGCGTCTTAATCCGCTCGATGAAAAATTGCGTTAATTCAACTGAGCTTATTTGTTTCGTCTTAATCAAATGAGCGAGCTGATCGATGGAGTAGAAAGCTAAATCAGATTTTCTCGCAGGTAGCGTCGCTTTCACAGACGGCCAAACCACCGGACGCTGGGTCTGGTCAAATTTCATTCCCGGTAGTTTCGGATTTTGCCAAAGACTCAACGGCACATTATTGTTCAACGAAAGACTGTGCATCGCCTTGTAATTCGCCAGATTATCGACGACATCTGAATACAAGGTATCTAATTCTTGAGTGGTGAATTGAATGTCAAACAAGTTTGCCGCCCCAGAAAGATCCGATTTCGTTTGAGCAAATAGTGGGCTGGCGAATAGCAGTAAGAAGGCGATTTTTTTCATATTACTGTTTCAGAAGTTTAGCTTTGGAATGGTCAATTTGAATATAATAAAGTCCTTTAGGGATGTTTTGGGTAGATAAAGTCGTGGAATTAGAGCCCTTCGTTTGAGGCAAGGTTTTCTGTAGTACTTCGCGACCTACAGCATCCACCACACGCAATTGTGTTTCGGAAGTCATTTCAGCTTCCCAATCTACTTGAACTACATCGTGCGAAGGATTCGGATATACTTTTACGTTTATCGATGCTGACTCCACCCCCATAATATTAAAATCAGGGATCGACCAAGGCACTAGGCCTAAATTCGTTGTATTCCACGCCACATTCGTCAGCAAATGGAATTCCCCTGGCAATAAATTCATCTTCGCT
Organism: Aquirufa antheringensis; assembly: GCF_023921165.1. Lineage (NCBI taxonomy): Bacteria > Pseudomonadati > Bacteroidota > Cytophagia > Cytophagales > Flectobacillaceae > Aquirufa > Aquirufa antheringensis. The sequence goes on along the minus strand of NZ_CP049835.1, from coordinate 1,665,229 downwards.
TCCGCCTCTTTCACCTCAAAGGACTTGCCACTAAAATAATCGTACCAAACACCGGTTTTAGGAAAACTCGCAGAAACAACTTGAGAATTAACATCCGGATTAGCTAAAACTAACAAGTAGTCCGAGCCTTTCGTCAACAGATTCCGCTTCACCGCAGATAGAGAACCCACCGTGAAATCGGTCGTCGTAAAAATAGGTTTAGTCGTTTTCAATGCCCCTAATTGTTGGTACACTTTCAACAATTTAGCGCGTTCAGAATCCTGTACATAAGTCCATTTTAATGGTTTAGTACCTGTTCTACCATTCTCATTAATCGAAACATCGTAGCCTAATTCGCCAAATTGCCAGATCATTTTAGGTCCCGGAATCGTAAAAAAAGTGGCCGCAGCCATCTTCATACGCTCCAGTTTTTCTTGTGCCGTGAAGACTTTTTTGCCTCCATTCGTCACTTCGACCATCAGGCGTTCTTCATCGTGGGACTCAATGTAATTCATCACACTCGGGTTAGTAAAACCACGCATTTTATACGAGGCGTTACTCAAATCTTGGGTGTAACCCTGTGCCACACGAGCCATATCAAATTTGCTATTCCCCCACAAAAGCATTCCGTAATTACCTAATTCATTCTCCTCATTGTTTGCCGCGAAATGCTCTAGAACCACATAAGCGGAAGCATCATAAGATCGAATTTTATCATAAATTCTTTTCCAAATCTTCACGCGGGACGCGTCGTATTGCCCCCACAGATCGACATTTGAACCGGAGGGAGTTTGGGTAAAGCCTTTGGACAAATCGAAACGATAACCATCGATTTTATATTCTTCTAGCCAAAACTTCGTCACTACATCCACCAGCCATTGTGTATGGGTGCTCTCGTGATTAAAGTCAAAGAACACACTGTACGGGTGCGTCGCGGAGGGATTAAAAAACGGACTCGTCGCGGTAGGCTTCGCCCCATCCCAATACATTTTCACATAGGGATTCTCGTAATCCGCCTGGTTCAACACGATGTCCATAATGACCGCAATCCCATTTTCGTGGCATTTATCGATTAAATATTTCAAGTCGTTCTTCGTCCCATAAGCCTTGTCGGGCGCCGTATAAAAGATTGGATTATAGCCCCAAGAATCGTTCCCAGAGAACTCCGCCACCGGCATTAATTCCAGCGCATTAATCCCTAATTTCTTCAAATAACCTAGCGAATCCGCCACGGTTTTATAGCGTCGATCCGCCACAAAATCACGCACTAACAGCTCATACACCTGTAAGTTCGAAGACGCTGGACGCGTAAACGAAGTCGTCTTCCAAACGTAAGGCGTCGCCCCTGATTCAAAAACCGAGACAATTCCTTTTGCGCCTACAGGATAGGTTTTCAGCGAGGGATAGGTGGTAGCTGAAATGTAGGTGTCATTGTTTGGATCCAAAATCTTCTCCGTCAACGGATCCGCCACGGCTAATTTTCCATCCACCCAAAACTGATAGGCCACCTCTTTCCCCGCCTCTTGCACCCCTAAATCAATCCAATAGCGCAAGCCGTCTGCGGTTCTTTTCATCAAATAAGCAGGCAAGGCCGACCAATTCGAAAATTCCCCAATCGCATAAACGAACGAGGTCGAAGGCGCATAGAAGCACAATACCACCTTATTCCCTACATAATTCACTCCATCTTTCATTCCAGCAGGCAAAGCTTCCGTTACTACCGCGGGTTTTGTAAGGATTCTAACTGAATCTTTTAAACTCGAAGATCCCGAAGTTCCCTCTAAAATTAGCGTATGCAACTTGCCTTTTTCGGTACCCAAAGAATACGCATACGTAAGAGAGTCCGACGAAGCGGTGGAAGCTAAAACAGTCCCAGCCGATTTCAAACTAATCGATGAAGTCGCGGAAAATTTCGCGCGGACATTCACTGAAGATCCCGCCTCCGCTAAGGTAAAAGACTCCGCAGGAGAAAGCCATTTCAAGGCATAAGAACCTGCGTACAGTTTGAGAACAAAATCCTCTGTCTGCGCTTTTCCATCACCACTTTTTAATAACAAGCCTAGCTTAACGATGGGATTTCCAGCGGGTACATTGAAATAGGTGCGCGGGTTTAGTTTGATAGACCATTTGTCATTGCCTAAGGAAGTCATCTTTCCTTTGTCGAAGGGAGCGCTGAAGTTGGTTTGGCCAACGGGCTGGTATTTAAACGCATCTCCGGGATCCGCATCGCCGGCTCCGGACCATAAAAACACGTCACTCGTTTTCCCTAAAAGACCAGAAGCCCGCGAATCTTTCGCGAGCTTCAAATCAAAAATTAAGGTAATCTCTTTATCTCCCGAGGGAAAAATCTCTTCTGTCGTTACTTGCGCAAAGGCAGAAAAACCGAATAAAAGGAAGAATAAAATTCTCATCGGATTTCAAAAATTTGAGCTGATTTACCTGGAACGCTGAGTGTTTTTCCAAAAACGACATCCGTCGATTCCATCACATTATGCGCTTTCGATCCTGCCGGTAAAACTTCTTCGTAATGGCTTAAGTCGATCGCACGAGCCTCCGCATTCTTGTTTAGAACCACCATTACTTTGGCCTTATCTGTATATCTGAAATACACATAAACACCGTTTCCTTCGCCTGAATTTTCTGGACCAAAATGCAACAATTTGCCCTTATGAATCGCCTCAGCACCTTTTCTCCACGTTAAAATTTTCTGGAAGAACGCTTGCATCGCCTTCTCATCTGCTGTCATATTCGCACCTGTAAACGCGTTTTTCGCATCGCCAGCCCAGCCACCGGGGAAGTCCCCGCGAATCTCACCATGTTCAGATGATTTCGGATTTGACATCAAAATTTCCGTACCATAGAATACCTGCGGAATTCCACGAGTCGTAAAAATGTAGGTCATTGCCATCTTCAACAAAGCCTGATCATGCTTCACCTGCGTGTAGATACGCGACATGTCATGGTTATCTCCAAAAACGACCAAATTATCCGGATCCGCGTACACCAAATCATTCGAAATGACGCTGTAAATTTTATTCAAACCTTTGCCCCATTCCTTATCGTTTTCATTCATCGCCTCCGAAATCGCATTTTGTAATGGGAAGTCCATTAATGCAGGTAAAGAGGACTTATAGCCATCGCGGTTCACTTTTCCGCGCTGCCAATACGAAGTAATGATTGGATTAGAAGACCATTCCTCTCCTACCATATTTAAATTCGGGTACTCATTTATTACGGCATCAGACCACATCGTCGCGAATTCCTTCGTTGAATACGGATAGGTATCGATGCGTAGACCACCTAAATGTGCGTACTCAATCCACCAAATGGTATTTTGAATAATGTACTGCTGCATAAACGGATTCTTTTGGTTCAAATCCGGCATCGCTGGTACGAACCAGCCTTCTGTCTGTAATTTCGCATCGTATTTCGACACGTGTGGATCTTGAACAGTCTCTCGGCGGTGCGTAGTGGAGGTGAATTTCCCACCAAAATTAATCCAATCCTTGAATGGCATATCTTCCATCCACCAATGGCCATTTCCACAGTGATTCAAAATAATATCTTTGATTAAATACATCCCATTCGCCTGGGTCTTCATCCCCAGTTCACGGTAGTCTTCATTCGTCCCAAAACGGCGATCAATCTTATAGTGATCTGTAATCCCGTAACCGTGGTAGCTTTCTAATGTTTGGTCATTTTCCACCTCCGGCATATTCCAGATAGCGGTAAAACCCATATTTTTAATGTAGTCCAAATGGTCTAAAATCCCGCGTAAATCCCCACCATGGCGATCATACAACGCGCCCCTGTTCAAGGACATATCTCGCATTCCAGCGACTTTGTCATTTGCTGGATTACCATTCGCAAAACGATCTGGCGTGATTAAATAGATGACATCTTTCGTGGAATACGATGGACGATTCGCTGAATTATTCGCACGAGCTTCCAGTGAGTAATTCACCGTATGGATCACTGTGCCATTCTTCTTAATCACTAATGGATACGTTCCAGCTTGGGCTCCCGCCTCCACGATCAAATCTACAAATAGGTAATTAGGACTATCGGCGTTCGTTACTTTTCTCACGCTCAACCCCTTCTTCGATGACGTTACTACGCCTCCGCCCAGGTCTTTACCTTTGATCAATAATTGTAAATTCGGGTTCTTCATCCCTACCCACCAGTTCAGGGGTTCGACACGTAAATCTTGAGCAATAAGGGAAAAGGAGGCACAAAAGAAGAGGCCTAGAAAAAGGACTTTTTTCATAAATGTATAAAGTAGTGAATGATTGAATAGCTTTGTGAGCTGTAGAACGAAAATAGGCAAAAAACGTGACTCTCCGGAAGCATCCCGGAAGAATCCTATAAACAAGATTGACCGATAAGTAAAATATACCCGATTTATTTGGTATTATACCCGTAATTGGAGATATTTGCTCGGTAAATTAGGCTCAAAGCCTCCCAGAGTCGATTATTTAAATAATACAAATATAAATTTTATCTTTTATGTGTGGAATCGTAGCGTACATCGGAAAACAGCCAGCATTTCCCGTTATTTTAAAGGGTTTAAAGCGCTTAGAATACCGTGGATATGACAGTTCAGGTATTGCATTATTCGGTGATATGGTGAACACATTCAAGAAAAAAGGCCGTGTAGCAGAACTAGAAGCTTGGGATGAAGAAATCATTTCAGAAGCGACAGTCGGTATCGGTCACACGCGTTGGGCAACCCACGGCGAACCGTCTGATGCGAATGCGCATCCACATAGCTCGAACAGTGGTCGTTTGACTTTGGTCCATAACGGTATCATCGAAAACTACGCTTCACTAAAGCAAGAATTAATCCAAAAAGGCTACACTTTCAAGAGTGAGACAGATACAGAGGTTTTAGTAAACTTCATCGAAGACATCCAAATCAACAACAATTCTTCCCTTGAAGAAGCCATGCGTATCGCGTTAAAACGCGTGGTGGGCGCTTACGTGATCATCGTGATGGAAGAAGGCTTCCCTAATCGCTTGATCGCAGCTCGAAAAGGTTCTCCTTTAGTTATCGGAGTAGGCGAAGGCGAGCATTTCTTAGCCTCAGATGCTTCCCCGATTATCGAATACACGAAGAAAGTTATTTACGTAAACGACTACGAATTAGCCATCATTACGCCGGATGAGATCATTCTAAAGAACTTAGGTAACGAAACTATTACACCCTATATACAACAGTTAGACATGGAATTAGCCCAAATCGAAAAGGGCGGTTTCGACCATTTCATGTTGAAAGAAATTTTTGACCAACCGGGCAGCTTAACAGATTGTTTACGTGGCCGTTTGGACATGGAAAATCTAACGTTAACGCTTGCGGGCGTCGAAGAACACATGTCCGTTTTCTCACAAGCAAAACGCATTATCATCGTGGCTTGCGGAACGAGCTGGCACGCCGGTTTAGTCGCGGAATACATGATCGAAACCCTTTGCCGCATTCCAGTAGAGGTAGAATATGCGTCTGAATTCCGTTACAGAAATCCAGTCGTAGGCGAAGGCGATGTGTTAATTGCCATTTCCCAAAGTGGTGAAACAGCCGATACCCTAGTGGCTATTGAAAAAGCGAAAGAAGCAGGCGCCTTTATTTTTGGGGTGGTAAACGCAGTAGGATCATCTATCGCCCGTTTATCTCACTCAGGTGCTTACACTCACGCTGGTCCAGAAATTGGCGTAGCGAGTACAAAAGCTTTCACTGCACAATTAACGGTGTTAGCGATGATGGCCATCAAAATTGGTCGCGAGAAGAAGACCATTACCGAAGCAGAATACAACCGCTATTTGGCAGAATTAGCCCTAATCCCAGAAAAGGTAAAAGCGGTTTTGGAAACCCACGAATCCATCAAAGAAGTGGCAAAGCATTATGCTGACGCACGTGACTTCTTATTCCTAGGTCGTGGATACAATTTCCCAGTAGCTTTAGAAGGCGCCTTGAAATTAAAAGAGATTTCCTACATCCACGCGGAAGGTTATCCTGCAGCAGAAATGAAGCACGGTCCTATCGCCTTAGTGGATGAAAACTTACCCGTATTATTCATCGCCACAAAAGATGCCTACTACGAAAAAATCGTTTCAAACATTCAAGAGATCAAAGCCCGCAAGGGAATGGTGATCGCGGTAATTTCTGAAGGCGACACCTTAATTCGCGGAATGGCGGATCACGTGATGGTGGTTCCAGAAGTAGACGAATTATTAGCCCCACTTGTTTCGGTGATTCCTACACAGATTCTTTCTTACTACATTGGGGTCTTGAGAGGATTGGATGTGGATAAGCCGAGGAACCTCGCTAAAAGTGTGACAGTTGAGTAAATGGACATTTTAGATCTTCGCGATTTTGCCTTAAGTCTTCCGGATTCAGAGGAATGTCAACCTTTTGGCCCTAACCACTTGGTTTTTAAGACGAAAGGGAAAATGTTTTTATTGTTAGACCTAGTTTCTTCGCCCCCGACGATTAATTACAAGGCGGTTCCGGAGGATATTTTGGCCCAAAGAGAGGAATTCCCTGATTCTGTCTTCCCGGGATACCACATGAACAAGAAACACTGGAATACGATGTATTTAAATCGCTATTTACCGCAGAATAAAGTATTGGAATTCATCCGAACCTCTCATTCATTAATTAAAAAATAAAACCTTTTTCAGTTTTTGGATGTTAGAAACGTATGCCTGAAAAAATTATTGAGGTCCGCCACCTGTCGAAAAAATTTGGATCGTTCCAAGCCGTCTCAGACGTTAGCTTTTCTGTTTACAAAGGCGATGTTTTTGGCTTTCTAGGACCGAATGGCGCCGGAAAAAGCACAAGCATACGCTGCCTGAATTCACTAATCAAACCAGACAGTGGGACGGTTGAAGTTTTTGGGCAATCGATTACGACTCACCGGGAATCCATTTTAGGACGTATTGGAAGCATTATCGAAAAACCTGATTTTTATAAATATTTATCGGCTTACCGGAATTTAGAAATCTTCTCCCGCATCTCCGGAAAACCTTCTAGCAAGCAAGAAATCTACAAAATGTTAGACTTCGTAGGCTTAGGCGGTCGCGAGCGAGATAAATTTGCAGGATTCTCTCACGGGATGAAGCAACGTCTAGGCATCGCCCAAACGCTCTTGCACAATCCCGACCTCATCATTTTAGACGAACCCACCACAGGCTTAGATCCTCAAGGGATTATCGATATTCGAAACTTGATTTTGCGACTGAAAAATGAGCAAAATAAAACGGTGTTGTTGTCGTCACATAATTTGGCAGAAATCGAACTGATTTGCAATCGAATGGTCATCATCAATAAAGGTCGATCGATCGTGGAAGGCAATGTGAGTGATCTAATGAACGGCGAAAACCTCATTTTGCGCCTGGAAGCGAGTCCTATGCCCGCTGCAAAAAATGTGTTATTAGCCTGGAAACCTACTCTTTTATGGGATAACGTAGGAGACTCTTCTATCCAATTCCCCATCGAAAAATCAGAAATCCCCCATTTGACGAAACTTCTCGTCGCACAAAATATCGAAATATACAGCCTAGAGGCGAAACGCACGCTGGAGGATTATTTCATTAAAATCGTATCACAATGATCCTTTTCAACAGCATTTATAACGAAATTATCAAGATTGCGCTGAAGCCCCGAAGTTATTTAGGACTAGCTGCTATCACCGTTTTAGTGGCCGTCATCCAATTTGCGTTGAAAGCGGATGGTATGTCCATCATCTCTTTTGTGACCGCTTCCTTCGAGCAGACTTTGACTTTCGAAGGCAACGTCTTGAATGGAAACTTGGTCGCTTTCATTATTTTACAAATGTTATTAGTCCAAATCCCCCTCCTAGTCGCCTTAGTAACCGGCGATTTAGTCTCTGGCGAGGCGGCCATGGGCACCATTCGTATGCTAGCCACGAAACCGATTTCTCGGGTTCAACTGCTGTTATCCAAATTTATTGCCGGAGGCATTTATACCTTAATCGTCATTTTATGGATGGGTGTGATGTCAGTGGTAGTTGGGAAATTACTGTTTGGGACGGGCGATATGATGGTGCTGAATTCCGATGGATTAGTGATTTTGCAGGAGGCGGATGTGAATTGGCGGTATTTGGGCGGATTTGCGGTGGCATTTTTAGCGCTGTTTACGGTGAGTTCTTTGTCCATTTGTCTGTCGTGTTTTACGGATAACTCCATAGGCCCTATCGTGGCGACGATGTCTGTTATCTTATTATTTACCATTATCGGGACCCTAGATGTGCGTGTTTTTGACCCCATCAAACCGTATCTATTCACCACTCACATGGCTTCTTGGCGTTCGTTTTTCGAAGACCCGCTGCCGCTTTCGGCGATTTGGAGATCCATTGCTGTTTTAGTGGCGCATAATGTGGTGTTGATTTCCGTTTCACTTTACACTTTCCACCGAAAAGATATTCAATCATGATGCGCGTAATCTTACTATTTCTTTCTTTTTCACTCTTCGCACAAGATGCGAACAAGACGGTGATGCAGGTGTTAGCCCGCATGAACAAGGTGCGTGACTACAAAGTCGAGTCTCTGATTAAATCCGATATTCCGCTGGTCAGAATTATGCCGGCAAAGGCGACGATTTATTTCAAACAGCCGGAAAAATTTCGGATGATTACAAAAGGAATTGCGATTTTGCCCAAAAAAGGTTTCACCGACTTAACTGCCTTATTGCGAAATAAAGCGGCTTACAATGCCTTGTTCACCGGTTTCGAGGTTATTGATGGCGTAAAAACAGAGTCAATTACTTTATTGCCCACAGACGATTCAGGTGAAATAGTATTAGCGAAAATCTGGGTCGACCCTACGTTAGATTTGATTTTAAAATCTCAAATCACCTCTCGTAGCAACGGAACCGTACTTTCCACTTATGTATATGGTGCTGAAAAAGCCTACGGACTTCCATCCGAATTGAATATCACGGTCGACGTAAAAAAATTCAAGATCCCGAAAGGCGTCGTAGTCGATATCAACCGCACCGCGGTCGCACCGGTAAATACGCGCAAAACCGGCCAAATTCGCCTGTCTCTTACGAACTACGTCATTAACCAAGGAATAGAAGACAAAATCTTCAAGGACTAACACTCCTTCCTTGTACTATATTACCGGTAGCTTTCGTTCTTTTTTCGTAATTTAGATTTCTAAATAGACTCGAAAATGAAAGGAATCATAAGTTGGGTGCTTTTATGTTTGTCATTAACAAGCAACGCACAAAACTGGCAGTTGACCGGATTTACAAAGGCTGACGCTGAAAATCCGATTCTCTCCCCCTCCCTTGAAGCGCGTTTCCTCGATCCCATCACCGGGAAAAAAGTAGGCTGGGAAAACAAAAACGTCTTAAATCCCACGGCCCTTGTTCGCGATGGCCTCGTTCATTTGCTTTATCGCGCACAAGATTCACTTGGAACTTCCCGCATTGGTTTAGCCACCAGCGCAGATGGCATCCATTTCAAAAAAAGCCCTGAACCCATTTTATTTCCGGCAAATGATGCCTTCCGTGGCTTTGAATGGCCAGGTGGTATTGAAGACCCTCGAATTGTAGAAACTTCAGAGGGCGGCTATTTTCTCACGTATACCTCTTATGATGGCAAAGTGGCCCGTCTTTGCGGTGCCTTTTCGAAAGATTTACAAACCTGGGAGAAAATAGGCCCCCTTTTTACCTCAGAAAAATATTTGAATACCTGGTCGAAATCAGGTGCCCTAGTTTCAGAACAAAACGGTTCGAGAATCGTGGCCAAAAAGATCGGAGGGCTCTATTATATGTATTTTGGCGACACTGATTTATTCCTAGCGACTTCGAAAGACTTACGTCATTGGGACATCCTAGAAAATGCAGAAACGAATGTTCGTTTATCTGTTTTAAAACCTCGGGCAGGCTATTTCGATAGCCGATTAGTAGAGCCAGGGCCTTATGCCCTACTTCGCAAAGAAGGAATTGTATTAATCTACAACAGCTCGAATGCGGCGAATTACAATGAAGCGCGCTTCCCCAAATTCACGTATGCCGCCGGCCAAGTATTGTTCGACGAACAGAAACCATATAAAGTTTTGGCGCGAACAAATGAGCCCTTTATTTGGCCTAATCAGCCCTATGAAAAAGTAGGCGAAGTGAATGAAGTATGTTTCGTGGAGGGTTTAGTACCCTTTATAGGAAAATGGTTCCTCTATTATGGAACCGCAGACTCTAAAATCGCTGTTTCTATCAAAAAATGAGCTCACTAGGATTACATAGCGTCCACCACATCGCCATCATCTGCTCGGATTATGTGCGTTCTAAGGCCTTTTATACGCAGGATTTAGGACTTGAAATGATCCGAGAAGTGTATCGGGCTGAACGCGATTCGTATAAATTGGATTTAGCGCTGAACGATCACTATGTGATTGAATTGTTCTCTTTCCCTAACCCGCCCGCTCGACCTTCGAGGCCGGAAAGTTGTGGTTTGCGACATTTGGCATTTCAAGTAAATAACCTGGACTTGACGGTGCAGGAATTAACCAAAAAAGGCATCACATCGGAGCCCATTCGCATCGATGAGTTCACTGGGAAGCGATTTACCTTTATCGCGGATCCGGATGATTTGCCCCTTGAATTTTATGAATTATGAATAGAATAGATAAAAAACCACTTTCAAAACTAGGATTCGATTTCGTAACACCCGCTTTCTTAGAAGAGGGCCAAAGCGAATTCGACCACCGCAACTCCAACATCAACTTAGGGGCTTACCGTCCGCTAGCGCCGCGTGAGATTAGTATCCTAGAAGCGAACTTGAACGAGGCAGAGAACTGGAAAGACGTGTGGGTGAAAGAGGGTTTTAATCCGTACTTGGTGAAGAATTGCCGCTTTTTTGGCATTAACCGTATCGGTATTTTAGAAAGTTGCTATTTAGAATTCAAAAACCTGCGCATGCCGGTGGGTCTTTATAACAGCACCTTGATCTCGTGTGATTTTGGCGATAACGTAGCCATCGATCGCGTGAACTTATTGTCTCATTACCAAATCGGAAACGAAGTAATGATCCTCCAAGTGAACGAATTAGCTACCACGGCGACGGCGAAATTTGGTAATGGTATCGTAAAGAAAGGCGAAGAAGAGCGCATCCGAATTTGGATGGAATTAGGCAACGAAAATGGCGGACGCAAGGTCATTCCATTCGTGGGAATGAAACCTGCCGATGCTTTTTTATGGACCCAAGACCGCGATGACACCTTATTACAAGCGAAGTACAAAGAAATGACCATCCAAGAATTCTCGTCTAAACGCGGATTCTATGGCCAAATCGGCGACCGCACCGTCATCAAAAACACCGGCATCATCAAGGACGTCAACATGGGTACCGATACCTATATCAAAGGCGCGAATAAATTAAAGAACTTAACGATCATCTCGAACGCCGAGGCCTCCACCCAAATAGGCGAAGGCTGCGAAATCGTGAACGGTATCATCCACGAAGGTTGCCGCATTTTCTACGGCGTAAAAGCAGTTCGTTTTATTTTAGCAGCCCACTCGCAACTGAAATACGGCGCGCGTTTGATCAACTCCTTTTTAGGAAGTAACTCGACTATTTCTTGTTGTGAAGTTTTAAATGCCCTCATATTCCCGGCCCACGAACAACACCACAACAACTCGTTTTTGTGTGCAGCAATCGTTAAAGGCCAGAGCAATATGGCAGCCGGCGCGACTCTCGGTTCCAACCACAATTCGCGCGGTGCGGATGGAGAATTGCAGGCCGGACGTGGATTTTGGCCTGGCTTATCCGTGGCCCTAAAACACAACTCGAAGTTCGCCTCCTTTAACCTCATTTCGAAAGGAAATTACCCAGGTGAAATCCACAATCCACTACCCTTCTCCTTAATCGGGAACGATGATTCCGAGGGCGGATTATTAATCATCGCAGGCTATTGGTTCCAGTACAATATGTATGCTCTAGCCCGCAATGCCTGGAAATTCGCAGCTAGAGATCAAAGAACCGACAAAGACATGTTACTCGAGTTTGATTTCTTAGCGCCAGACACAGTCTCGGAAATCTTGCAAGGGATCAACTTATTAGAAAAATGGGTGTCTGAATCACTTGGCGGCGGAGATGGCAAAGCTTGGTTAAATGACCCAGCCAACGCTTCGAATCCGTTAGCCGTTTACGCGACAGGCATCGAGAACACGAAACGCAGAACGCGCATCGCTAAGGCTCATAAAGCCTACCAGATCTTCCATGATTTGTTATATTATCATGCGGCCAAAGAATGGTTAGCCACTTCCGAGCGCCACCCCACCGCTTCTCCATCGGCGCTTTTACAAGCGACCTTAAAAAATGCTACAGCCATTCAAGTTTGGGAAAATCTAGGTGGACAATTGATTCCATCCGGCGTCATCAACGAGATGAAAGAGGATATTAAATCAGGCCAAATCACTCGCTGGAAACAGGTACACGAATTCTACGAAAAACAAGCGGCGCTGTACCCAGAGCAGAAATTCGAAAACGCCTTAAACGGCTTATTACAGATCAACCCCAATGCGTTCGAAAATATTCCAGCCTGGATTGATCGCGCCATCGCCACCGCTGATTTCTTAACGGCAGGCATCGAACGTTCTCGTTCAAAAGACTATGAGGATCCGTTCCGCTTAGCCATGTTCGGAAACGCAGCAGAACTCGATGCGGTGATCGGTGATGTGAAGGAGAATGAGTTTATTCAGGAGGCAAAGGCGAAGCAGGTGGTGTTTAGAGAGAAGCTTAAAAAATTAGATAAGAGAGTATAGAGAAGAGAGCTGAGATGTGGAATTAAAAAAGGGGCCAAGGCCCCTTTTTTAATAATTTAGAAATATAAAGGTCAAAATCTATACTCTATAATCTCCTCTCTCTACTCTAAACTTATGGCTTGTTAGAGTCTACCACCAACCTCTGCTCTCTATTCGCAATTTCCCAAGCCATGTAGAACACTAAACGGCCTACTTTTTGGATTTGGTCAAATTCGATTTTGTCTACCTCATCACCTGGCATGTGGTAATCGTCGTGAACTCCGTTAAAGAAGAATGCCACTGGAATACCATGTTTAGCGAAGTTGTAGTGATCTGAACGGTAGTAGAAACGGTTCGGGTCGTTCGCGTCATTATACCGGTAGTCTAATTCCAAACCTACGTGTTTCTTGTTTTGCTCCACTAACACCTCACGTAATTGAGACGACAATTTATCTGATCCGATCTCATAGATATAATCCGGCTTGCCTTTGTGCTCGTCATCATAACGACCAGTCATATCCGTGTTTAAATCTACAACCGTGTTCTTTAACGGGAATAAAGGGTGATTTGCGTACCACTCAGAACCCAAAAGACCTTTTTCCTCACCCGTCACCGTCATAAATAAGATACTACGACGTGGACGTTTTCCTTCTGCCGCTGCTTTACCAAAAGCCTCCGCTAATTCCATCACCGTTACGGTACCAGAACCATCGTCGTTTGCGCCGTTGTTGATTTGGCCATCGGCAGAAACACCGATGTGATCGTAGTGTGCTGTTAAAACAACCAATTCTTCTTTCTTATCTGTTCCTTCTAAATAACCTACGACATTGTAGGTATCCACTGGCTTCTCCGTTCTTTCGATCGTCACTTCGATAGGAGCTGCTTTGAATTTAGAGGCAACAGATTTTTTTGCCGTGGCTAACGATGCCTTGTACGCTAATAATTCCGCTTCGGTCGTGCCTAAGATTTCAGCTGCCACTTCAGAGGAGATTAACAAGACCGGCGCTTCGTTTGCTGCAGAGGCCGCATCAGCGAAGGCCATGCGCTCATTCCCGAAACGCTTCATCATCACTTGACGTTGACGTACTTGGTTGCCAAAAGATTTCGTATCGCGATCCGCGATCAAGATCAAACCTTTCGCTCCAGCTGCTTGTGCACGCTTTAATTTTTCTTTCCAGCCGTCACCTTTCCCGAAAACGGATGGATCTTTTGAACCAGACAATACATAGTTACCCGATGCGTCTTTTGCTTCCCCTTCGAAAGCTAAAACGTATTTACCTTTAGCATTTAATTTGTCAAAATCCGTGTACCCTCCTTGTTGTACCGCGAAACCAGCAAAAACTAAAGGAAACTTTGATTTCGCTGCAACAGGCGCAAGTGCATTCGCCATCATTTCACCTAGGTACTCGTATTTCTTTCCTTTAGCAGAAATGAAAACGTTCGTCCAAGCGCGGTTGACTAAGTCCACTTTTTGGAAATAAGACCCATTCACCGGCGCAATGCCTGATTTCTTAAAAGAGTCTGCAATATAATTCGCCGCCACTTTCTGCTCTGGCGAACCCGTATTACGACCTTTCAGGCTATCTGAGGCGATAAAAGTCAAGTGTTTTTTCAGATCATCCGCGCGAATAGACAACGCGTAAGGAACTGGATCTCCCTGAGCGATGGCGCTCATCGGGATAAATTTAGCGGCTAAAAATAGCCCTAAAACGTAGATGTTAGTTTTTTTCATTTGTTGAAACAAAATTTAAGAAAGCGAAGTTAAGAATCTAAAAATAAATCGCTAAAAAAAGATTAAATTTGTGGCGATTTTATCATCCAAATTCTCAGAATTTATGACCCCAAATTACACTTATCAGGAAGACTTCTCGTTACGTCACAACAATGCAGAAGCAGCTGATATAACCGCCATGTTAAAAACAATCGGTGTGGATAGCCTAGACACACTTATTCAACAAACTGTACCAGAAAAAATCCGCTTAGCCCAAGGTCTTCGCCTGCCAGAACCGAAATCTGAATTCGCGTTCTTGCGTGACTTTAAAGAAGTCATGGGTCAAAACCAGATCTTCAAATCACACATCGGTTTAGGTTACTCTGATACGATTGTGCCTACGGTCATTTTGAGAAATATTTTAGAGAACCCCTCTTGGTACACGGCCTACACGCCTTACCAAGCGGAGATCGCCCAAGGTCGTTTGGAAATGTTATTGAACTACCAAACCATGATCATCGACTTAACTGGCATGGAATTAGCGAACGCGTCCCTTTTAGATGAAGGAACGGCGGCAGCGGAAGCCATGACGATGTTATATGGCCAAAGACCAGCAGAACGCAATCAAGCTGAGGCTTATTTCGTGTCTGAATTATGCCTTCCACAAACGATCGACTTATTAAAAACGCGTGCTGAACCTATCGGCATTGAAATCGTGGTGGGTGACCACCGCACTTTCGACGTAACAGATGCGCGTTTCTACGGAATGATGTTACAATACCCTGCTTCTAACGGTGAGGTATTTGATTATAGCGCGCTAATCGCAGCAGCGAAGGAAAACGGCTTACAAGTTGTAGTCGCAGCTGATTTATTAGCCTTGACTTTATTAACGCCTCCAGGTGAAATGGGAGCAGATGCGGTCGTAGGTGTTTCCCAACGCTTCGGGGTACCGATGGGCTTTGGAGGACCGCACGCCGGTTTCTTCGCTACGAAAGAAAAATACAAGCGTAATATTCCGGGACGTATCATCGGTGTTTCGGTGGATGCAGAAGGGAATCGTGCTTTACGTATGGCGCTTCAAACGCGTGAGCAACACATTCGCCGCGAAAAAGCAACCTCTAACATCTGTACGGCGCAAGTATTGCTTTCCATCATGGCAGCTTCTTACGCGATCTACCACGGCCCAACAGGCTTGAAGAAAATCGCCGAAAAAGTATACGGCTTGACTGAATTACTAGCGGTTAACTTACGCAAACTTGGATTTACCTTAGAAAATACGAACCACTTCGATACGCTGACGATTCAGACGGGAGCACAGACGTCGGACTTACGTGTTTTGGCAGAAAAAGCACAACGCAACTTACGTTACACGGCGACTACGACAAGCATCTCTCTAGATGAGACGACGCAAGAAGCAGACGTAATCGAAATTATCTCGTTCTTCGAGACATTAAAAGGCGCGAAAACAGCAGAGAAAAACGTTACTTGGGCGATCCCAGCAGCGTTAACTCGTAGCTCGACTTTCTTAACGCACAGCGTTTTTAATAAATACCATTCCGAGCACGGAATGTTGCGTTATTTGAAATCATTGGAATCAAAAGATTTATCGATGGTTCATTCGATGATCTCCTTGGGTTCTTGTACCATGAAATTGAATGCGACGACGGAAATGATTCCGGTGACTTGGCCAGAATTAGGCAAGATTCACCCCTTCGCACCGGCTTCTCAGACGAAAGGTTACCAGCAAATGGTCGCTGAATTAAATGATTGGTTATGTGAGATTACTGGTTTCGCGAAAATGTCGATGCAACCGAACTCGGGAGCACAAGGTGAATACGCTGGTTTGATGACCATCCGTGCCTACCACGCCTCTCGCGGAGATCACCACCGTAACATTGCCATCATCCCGTCATCTGCACACGGAACGAACCCGGCATCAGCTGTTATGGCTGGCATGAAGGTGATTGTTTCCCCTTGCGATGCGAACGGAAATATTGACGTGGCTGATTTGAAGGCCAAAGCTTTAGAACACAAAGACAACCTCTCTTGCTTAATGGTGACCTACCCAAGTACCCATGGGGTATTCGAGGAGACCATCCAAGAGATTTGTGAAATCATCCACGAAAATGGCGGTCAAGTCTATATGGACGGCGCGAACATGAATGCACAGGTAGGTTTAACCTCCCCTGCGCGCATTGGAGCGGATGTTTGTCACTTGAACTTGCACAAAACTTTCTGTATCCCTCACGGAGGTGGTGGCCCAGGCATGGGACCTATCGGCGTAGCGCCACAGTTAGTTCCTTTCTTACCAGGTCACGTACATGACGGAACTTCGGGAGCGGTTTCTGCGGCACCAGTAGGATCAGCTAGTATTTTGGCCATCTCCTATGCTTACATCGCGATGATGGGCGGCAAAGGATTGACGACTGCGACAGAAACGGCGATCTTGAACGCGAACTACATCAAGGCTCGTTTGGAAAAAGAATTCCCTATCCTATATACCGGTTCACAAGGACGTTGCGCTCACGAGATGATCGTGGATTGCCGTCCGTTCAAATTATCCGCTGGCGTAGAGGCAGAAGATATCGCGAAACGTTTAATGGATTACGGATTCCACGCTCCTACCCTTTCATTCCCAGTAGCTGGAACATTAATGATTGAGCCAACCGAGTCTGAGAACAAAGACGAGTTAGATCGTTTCTGTGATGCGCTTTTGAGCATTCGTGCGGAGATTCGCGAGATCGAAGAAGGCAAAGCGGACAAAGCAAACAACGTGTTAAAGCACGCGCCTCATACACAATCGGCTGTTTTAGTAGGCGATTGGGATCGTCCTTACTCACGCGAGAAAGCGGTATTCCCGCTGGCATATGTGAAGGCGAATAAGTTTTGGCCTACGGTTTCTCGTATCGACTCCGCTTATGGAGATCGGAACTTGGTTTGCGCTTGCGAGCCGATGGAGAGTTATATGTAATTTTACGTTACGCGTTACATGGAAGGCGATCCCTAGGGATCGCCTTTTTTAATGCAAATAAAATTTAGTATGCTTGCATAACATAATTCCTTTTATTTATATTTACGCATCGAGATTTAAAAACGTAGATATGAATCGTGCCATTAAAAAAGTAGCCATTTTAGGCTCAGGAATTATGGGCTCTAGAATAGCCTGTCATTTCGCAAATATTGGGGTTCAGGTCCTTTTATTGGACATTGCACCACAGACTTTGAGCCCAGAGGAAGAGGCCAAAGGTCTTCGTTTAGAACACCCTTCGGTACGCAACCGAATCGTCAACGCAGCATTTCAACAAACTATAAAAGCAAAGCCCGCATCGCTCTACGCAGCTGGCTTTGCAAATAACATTAAGCTAGGCAACTTCGATGACAACCTATCCGAAATCAGTTCTGCGGACTGGATCATGGAAGTAGTCGTTGAAAACCTAGCTATCAAACAATCCCTCTACGAAAAGGTAGAGAAGTACCGCACACCGGGCACCTTAGTAACTTCCAATACATCGGGTATTCCGATTCATTTGATGTCAGAAGGTAGAAGTGATGATTTCCAAAAGCATTTCTGCGGAACCCACTTCTTCAACCCTCCCCGCTACCTACGTTTATTCGAAGTGATTCCAGGTCCTAAAACGGACAAAGCGATTATCGAATTCTTGTTAGGCTACGGCGAAACTCAATTAGGTAAAACAGCCGTTCTTTGCAAGGACACTCCTGCCTTTATCGCGAACCGCATCGGTGTTTATTCGATGATGCAGACGATGAAAGTGGTGGAGGAATTAGGACTTACAGTAGAGCAAGTTGATAAATTAACTTCTAAAGTCGTAGGTCGTCCTAAATCTGGTACGTTCCGTCTTTCGGATGTAGTCGGTTTAGATACGACGGTTCACGTAGCGAACAATTTGAAGGCCGCTTTAGTAAACGACGAAAGCAAAGATATTTTCAACCTGCCGGTGATGTTACAGCGTTTGATGGAAAACAAATGGCTGGGCGATAAAACAGGTCAAGGATTTTATAAGAAAACCAAAGACGAAAAAGGCAAAACGGTCATCCTGAGCCTGGATCTACATACGTTTGAATACCGCGCTGCGGAACGCGTGAATTTCGAAACCTTAGATCGCTCGAAAGCGATCGATAACCTAGCAGATCGCTTCGCGCTTTTATTAGCGGGAAAAGATTTAGCCGGCGAATTCTACCGCAAAACCATCCTTGATGGTTTCCGTTATGCGTCGAATCGTATTCCAGAAATCGCAGATGATCTAGTCAAAATTGACCAAGCGATTTGCGCGGGTTTTGGCTGGGAAATGGGAATCTTCGAAACCTGGGATGCCATCGGTGTTGTTAATGGAATCGAATTAATGAAAGCCGAGGGTCTTGCAGCGGCAGCTTGGGTAACGGAGATGGTCGCAGCAGGACACACCTCATTCTACAAAGTAGAAAGCGGCAAGCGTTTGTTCTACGACATTGCAACTAAGAAATACCAAGCGATCGCAGGAGCTGAAAAGCAAATCAATTTGCAGATCTTAAAGCCTACGAAGACTGTTTCGTCGAACGACGATATGCACATCGTGGATTTAGGCGATGGCATTTTAGGCTTAGAATTCCACTCGAAAATGAACACGATGGGCCAAGGGGTCCTGGAAGGCATTCAAGAGGCAATCGCGACGGCGGAAAAAGATTTCCAAGGTTTAGTGATCGGAAACGAGTCGAACGAGGCATTCTCTGCAGGTGCGAATCTAGGGATGTTGTTCATGTTCGCGATGGAACAGAAATTCGATGACATTAATAATATGATCGCGACGTTCCAAGAAACGATGATGCGTGTGCGCTACTCGGGTATTCCGGTAGTCGTTGCACCACATACGTTAGCGCTGGGTGGCGGTTGCGAGATCAACTTACACGCGGACAAGATTGTCGCTCACGCGGAATTATATATGGGTCTAGTCGAAGTGGGAGTCGGTTTGATTCCTGCGGGTGGTGGAACGAAAGAGATGGCTTTAAGAATGGGCGATGCCCGTCGCGCTGGCGATGTGGAGTTGAACCGTTTGCAAGAGGCCTTTATGAATATTGCAACGGCGCGCGTGAGTACTTCGGCGCACGAGGCGAGAGAGATGAATTATTTACGCGCTCAGGATCGCATCGTGTTGAATCGCAATCAAGTGATATCGGAGGCGAAAAGAGAGGCTTTGGCCTTAGCAGACGCAGGATATGTCCAAAAAGCGAGACGCAACGACGTCTGGGTGGAGGGAAAACAAGGTTTGGCCCTATTCAAAGCAGGTATCCAAGGCATGTTAATGGGACGTTACATCTCAGAACACGACGCCTTAATCGCGAATAAATTAGCCTACGCGATCTGCGGTGGCGATTTAGATGCTCCGCAAGTCGTGAGCGAAACGTATTTACTCGACCTAGAAAGAGAGGCTTTCCTTTCACTATGTGGCGAGAAAAAGACCATGGACAGAATCCAAAGTTTATTAGGTGGCGGTAAACCACTCAGAAATTAAATCGTACGAAGATGAATGCATATATCATAGCAGGTTACCGCACAGCAGTTGCAAAAGCCAAAAGAGGAGGTTTCAGAACGATGCGTCCAGATGATTTAGCGGCGGAAGTCATTAAACATTTGATGAAGCAAGTGCCTAATTTAGATCCGGCACGTGTCGACGATTTGATCGTGGGCAACGCCATTCCCGAAGCCGAGCAAGGGATGCAAATGGCGCGCTACATTTCCCTTTTATCACTCCCTAAA
This sequence comes from Aquirufa antheringensis, assembly GCF_023921165.1. Lineage (NCBI taxonomy): Bacteria > Pseudomonadati > Bacteroidota > Cytophagia > Cytophagales > Flectobacillaceae > Aquirufa > Aquirufa antheringensis. Next base: position 1,645,024 of record NZ_CP049835.1, on the reverse strand, counting down.
AACGTTCCCGGTTTTATCATCAACCGCTATTGCGGTTCTGGTTTAGAGGCGATTGCTTTGGCCTCCGCTAAAGTTGCTTCTGGAATGGCCGATTGCGTGATCGCTGGTGGAACTGAATCGATGTCGATGTTACCGATGATGGGCCACAAAACGGTCTTGAACTACGGAATCGCGAACGAACATCCGGATTATTACATCGGAATGGGTCTGACGGCAGAGGAAGTAAGTAAGAAATACAACGTGACGCGCGACGAGCAAGATGCGTTCTCTTTTGCTTCTCATATGAAAGCTTTGGAGGCACAAAAGGCCGGCAAATTCACGTCGCAAATCGTTCCAGTAGAAGTAACGGAGAATTATTTCGATGCCAAATCAGGTAAGAAACAATCCCGCAGCTGGACCGTGTCACAAGACGAGGGTCCACGTGCAGATACAACGATCGAAGCTTTAGGTAAATTAAAACCGGCATTCGCGATGGGCGGAACCGTTACCGCGGGTAATGCATCCCAAACTTCTGATGGAGCCGCCTTCGTTTTAGTCGTTTCGGAGAAATTAGTCAAAGAACTACATTTAGAGCCTATCGCTCGGATGGTTTCCTACGCGACTGCGGGTGTAGAACCTAGTTTGATGGGAATTGGACCCGTAGAGGCGATTCCAATTGCCTTGAAAAAAGCGGGTTTAACACTGAAAGATATTCAACAAATTGAATTGAACGAGGCGTTTGCGGCACAGTCTTTGGCTGTCATGAAAACCCTCGATATCGATCCAAACATCGTGAATGTGAACGGAGGAGCCATTGCTTTAGGCCACCCACTGGGCTGTTCTGGTGCTAAATTGTCTATTCAATTATTCAATGAAATGCGTCTGCGCAACCAAAAATACGGTATGGTCACGGCCTGCGTAGGTGGCGGTCAAGGGGTAGCGGGAATTTACGAATTGCTATGACCCCACAAGAGTACATTGATTTAGAGTCTGATTTTGGAGCACATAATTACCATCCATTGCCGGTCGTTTTAGAACGCGGTGCCGGGGTACATGTGTATGATGTGACGGGGAAAAAATACCTGGATTTTCTATCTGCCTACAGTGCGGTAAATCAAGGACATTGTCATCCCCGTTTAGTCAAAGCCATTTCAGATCAGGCTTCGCGTTTCACCCTTAGCTCCCGCGCTTTTCATACGAATCTATTAGGTTCGACGGAGAAGAAATTAGCGGAGAAATTCGGCTACGAAAAAGTTCTCTTAATGAACACGGGCGTGGAGGCCGGCGAATCTGCCATCAAATTAGCCCGAAAATGGGCGTATGAGGTGAAAGGCGTTCCGGCGAATCAAGCGGAAATTATTTTTGCGGAGGGAAATTTTTGGGGGAGAACGATCGCGGCGGTTTCCTCCTCGAATGATCCGTCGTCCTATCACAACTTCGGTCCTTTTGTTCCGGGTTTCAGTCGGATTCCCTACAATGATTTAGCGGCTCTAGAAGAGAAATTACAAAACCCTCATGTCGCTGCTTTCATGGTGGAACCCATTCAGGGCGAAGCTGGGGTAGTCATTCCGTCGCCGGGTTATTTAAAAAAGGCAGCAGCTTTATGCAAAAAACACCGTGTCCTTTTCATTGCAGATGAGATCCAAACCGGCTTAGGGCGCACTGGTGCCTGGTTAGCTTGCCACCACGAATTAGTGCATCCAGATATTTTATTACTAGGCAAAGCGCTTTCGGGCGGATTTATGCCGGTCTCAGCGGTGCTCTGCAACGACGAGATTATGCTCACCATCAAACCAGGCGAACACGGTTCGACGTATGGCGGAAATCCGTTAGCCTGCGCAGTCACGAACGTAGCCATCGATATCATCGAAGACGAGGATTTAGTAGAAAATGCCACCCTTCGAGGTCAGCAATTATTGACATTCCTAGAAAGTTTGCGTGATAAAACGGCCTTAATTAAATCAGTCAGAGGAAAAGGGCTTTTATGTGCCATCGAAATTGACACCGACGAAGATAGCCATGTGGCTTGGGAGATTTGTTTAGACCTGATGAAAAAGGGCTTATTAGCGAAACCAACACACGGCAATAAAATAAGACTAGCTCCTCCCCTCACCATTACGGGTGCAGAGATGGATCAAGCTTGCAGCATCATCGATAAAGTTTTTCTGGGGTATTAAGCGATTTCAAAGCAGCGCATCGAGATTCCGCCGTACACGAGTTCATCGTAAGTGAAGCGGACGGTCTCGTCTTTGCGGGCTAAAGCCAACGCATACAACATCGGAATGTAGTGATCCGGCGTGGGAACAGATTTTAATCCCCCTGGCGCACGCGCATAATCCACTAAACTCGAAATATCCTTATCCAGTAATTTCTGCATCGTCCAGGCATCAAATTCCTGTGCCCAGTCATAGGCGAAATGCTCCTGACCCATCGAGAGGTTCGGTATGCTAGCCTGTAAATTGTGTACGATATTCCCACTTCCCACGATCAAAACGCCTCTTTCCCGTAAAAATTGTAATTCTTGTGCGAGGGTGACGTGGTAGGCTAATGGTTGAGAATAGTCAATAGACATCTCAAAACAGGGAATGTTGTGATTCGGAAAAAGATGACAAAGGACCGACCAGGCGCCATGATCTAAACCCCATTCGGTGGTTTCTTGAATTTTTTGGGAGCCGGAAGCGAGCATTTTCGCAGTTTCTGGGCTTCCCGGTGCGGGGTATTGAAATTCGTGCAAGGCACGCGGAAATCCTCCAAAATCGTGGATCGTCTCCGGCATCGGCGACGCTTGCACTTGGGTAATACCGCGCGTTAACCAATGAGCGGATACTACTAGAATGGCTTTAGGTGGCGCAATAGAGGCCCCTAGCGTATTCAATGATGCCGTAAATGGATTGTCTGCCAGTGCGTTCATCGGGCTTCCGTGCCCAATGAACCAAACTGGCTGTATGTTTGACATAATACTATCTATTCCTTTAGCGATTCATGGACACTAAGAACTCTTCGTTGTTCCTCGTTCCTTTCATTTGCTGTTGCAAGAATTCCATCGCCTCTACCGAGTTCATGTCGGACATGTGCTTACGCAAGATCCAAACACGTTGTAGCACCGCTGGATCCATCAATAGATCCTCGCGACGCGTACCTGAAGCCGTCACATCAATCGATGGATAGATTCGACGGTTCGCAAGCTTGCGATCTAATTGTAATTCCATGTTACCCGTTCCTTTGAATTCCTCAAAGATTACTTCGTCCATTTTCGAACCTGTTTCGATCAAGGCAGTTGCGATGATGGTTAAAGATCCGCCATTTTCGACGTTACGCGCAGCACCGAAGAAACGCTTAGGTTTGTGAAGCGCATTGGCATCCACACCACCGGATAAAATCTTACCAGAAGATGGAACCACTGTATTGTAGGCACGTGCAAGACGTGTAATTGAATCTAATAGGATAACGACATCGTGGCCGCATTCCACCATTCTTTTGGCCTTCTCTAAAACCAGGTTAGCCACTTTCACGTGACGCTCCGCTTGCTCATCGAAAGTAGATGAAATTACTTCTGCACGCACGGAACGCTGCATATCCGTTACCTCCTCTGGACGCTCATCGATCAATAAGATGATCAAATACACCTCTGGGTGGTTGCGGGAAATCGCATTGGCGATGTCTTTCAACAATACCGTTTTACCCGTTTTAGGCTGGGCAACGATCATACCCCTTTGGCCCTTACCGATAGGCGCGAATAAGTCCAAAATACGCGTCGAATAATTATCCGGCGTAGAAGACAAGTTCAACTTTTCCTCTGGGAATAAAGGCGTCAAATATTCAAAATTGATCCGGTCGCGAATCTCATCCGTCGTCTTTCCATTCACTGATTCCACTTTCAACAAAGCGAAATATTTCTCACCCTCTTTAGGCGGACGAATCTTTCCTAAAATCGTGTCTCCCGTCTTCAAACCAAACATTTTGATTTGTGATGGCGACACATAAATATCATCTGGAGAAGCCAAGTAATTGTAATCAGACGAACGCATAAATCCGTATCCGCCTTCTTGCATAATTTCTAAAACACCCTCGTTCTCGATCAATCCATCTAATTCCTTGATGACCTGGTTGTAATTCGAACGTGGTTTGTGGTGATGCACCGGTGCTGGCGCCTCTTCTTTCGGTAATTTATCTACATCGACTGGTGCATCCGTGGGAGACACCTCGTCTTTTGTGTTTTCTGTGCTGGTGATAAAGGAAGTATCGACTAAGAATTCTTCAGGGGCTGCTACTTCTTTGTATTCGATAGGTGCCTCCGCTTCAGGTGATGCTTCAGGTGATGCTTCAGTCTGGTTTCCCATCGGTAACAAAGGGGCCTCTTCGTTGCTCTTCTTAATTCGTTGACGCTTAGGTCGTTCGTTTGATGATGAATCTTCTTCTTGTGCTTTTTTTACTCTTTTGATAGGCTTATCTTCCATAAAGGGGGAATGATTAATTGAGATTGACAACAGACATGTCTGTCAGAATGTGTGTCAAATGAGAAAGTTCGGGGATGTTGACTCGTTGAATTGTCAGAATCGACTTACAATACTACGGTATTAGCGGGGAATTGTCAAGGTTTTAGGCCAAAATTTGGGCTTTAAAATCAATTAAATGATAAAATACACGTCCACAGCGATTATTTCGTAGTTTTGCAGCACAAGAATCTATGGAAAACATTCAGCAGCAGCTTATTGACCTTTTGGAATCCCGTCGTAAAGAGGGCTTGTTCAGGCAATTATCCGTACTGGATGGCCGCACGGATTTCTGCTCAAACGATTACCTGGGTTTAGCAGGTGATCCCATTCTCGCAGCATCTATCGCGCGCGATTTTGAGGCCTTACCTGCAGAGGCTCGCAAAAATGGCGCTACTGGCTCACGTCTTATTTCAGGACATTCATCCTTAATCGAACAATTCGAAAAAGAATGCGCCGCCTTTCATGGATCGGAAACCGCTTTACTATTTAGTTCAGGCTACGATGCAAACATCGGTTTGATCTCCTCTCTACCACAAGAAGGGGACGTTATTTTCTGTGATAAACTATTGCATGCGAGTTTGATTGATGGATTACGTCTTTCCAAAGCCGAACGTCGCATCTTCAAACACAATAACCTGGATGACTTAGTTCATCTTTTAGACCAATACCCTGCCGAAACACGCAAGTGGATCGTCGTGGAATCGGTTTATTCGATGGATGGCGACGTAGCTCCATTACGGGCTTTGGTCGAATTAAAGAATAAATACCAGGCCGTGCTCATCGTGGATGAGGCGCATTCTGGAGGAGTTTATGGTACAGAAGGACAAGGTTTAGTGTATGAGTTAGGATTATGCGAGGACGTATTTGCGCGCGTAATCACCTTTGGGAAAGCTTGGGGAAATGCGGGAGCGGTGGTCCTGGGGTCTTTGGCCCTCAAAGAATACCTCGTGAACTTCGCTAGACCGTTCATTTATTCCACGGCACCCACGCCCGCACACGTTTCCGCGCTTTTAAGCACTTTGCACTATTTACCTTCCCAAAACGAAGCCAGACAAAAACTGCAAGAAAACATCGCTTTCTTCCGCGCAAACTGCCATTCGGATGCCTGGGGGGATAGCCAAACCGCCATCCAGACCTTCTTCGTCACCGGAAACGAAGCCGTGCGAGCCAAAGCAGCCTCCGCCAGCGAATTCGCCATCAAACCTATTGTTTTCCCCACGGTAGCAAAAGGCAAAGAGCGCATCAGAATTACGCTCAGCGCAAACCATACATCAGAACAAATCCTTTCCCTCATCCAAGCACTCGAATGAAACAATTTATCGTCGCCGGAATCGGTACCGAAATCGGGAAAACCGTTGTTTCCGCCATTTTAACAGCTGGTTTAAAAGCTGATTATTGGAAACCGGTTCAAGCCGGGGATTTAGATACGGGAGACGCCTATTGGATCCGCAATTGGGTTCCATCGGCCACGGTTCACCCGTCCACCTATGCGTTAACCCAACCCATGTCCCCGCATTCAGCGGCAGAGATCGATGGGATAACAATCTCACTGGATAGCTTTAAAATCCCCACTGATCAGACCTTAATCGTCGAATTAGCCGGTGGAATTATGGTGCCATTGAATGATCAACAGACGAATCTAGACTTGATCAAACACCTGAATTTGCCGGTCATTTTAGTGAGCAAAAACTATTTAGGCAGCCAGAATCATACCTTGTTAAGTTACGAGCTATTAAAACAGCACGGAATTCCAATGGCCGGAATCGTGTTCAATGGACCCGAAAATCCGTCAGGCGAGAAATTTATTTTGAATCATACCGGTTTGCCACTTATTTTGCGCGTGAATACAGAATCAGAAATCAATGAAGCGGTTATCGCTTCGTATGCAAATAAAATCCATGTCTAAGGAGAATTTAGCTTTACGGGATGCGGCGGTCATTTGGCACCCGTTTACGCAACACCAAATCGAACCTATTTCGATTCCGATTGCGAGTGGAAAAGGTGCGTATTTAGTTGATACAGACGGTAAAAAATACATCGATGCAATTTCGTCTTGGTGGGTGAATACACACGGCCATGGGCATCCGTATTTAGCCCAAAAAGTGTACGAACAAGCCCTACAGCTCGAACAAGTCATCTTTGCCGGATTTACCCATGAACCGGCGGTTCGACTTTCGGAACGTTTATTAAGCCATTTACCCGCTAATTTTGAGCGCGTTTTCTTCTCAGACAATGGCTCCACCGCTGTGGAGGTAGCCATCAAAATGGCCTTGCAATTCTTCCATAACCAGGGAAACACGAAGCGTAGAAAAATACTTGCTTTTGCGGATGCTTACCACGGGGATACGTTTGGGGCGATGAGTTTGGGTGCACCCAGCTCCTTCAATGATCCATTTCAGGACATGCTTTTCGAGGTGGAATTCCTGCCTAGTCCTCAAGACACGGAGGCTTGCCTTGCAGCTATGTCCTCTTTGAACTCTGACGAATATGCCGCTTTCATCTTTGAACCCCTCATTCAGGGTGCGGGAGGAATGAAAATGTACGAGGCGTCGACCTTGGATGCGTTGATTTGCATGGCACATGAAAAAGGAATGTTCTGTATTGCAGATGAAATCATGACCGGATTTGGTCGTACGGGAAAGTGGTTTGCGATGGATTATTTGGTTGAAAAACCAGACATCGTTTGCTTTTCCAAAGGCCTAACCGGCGGCATGATGGCCATGGGGCTAACCCTTTGCAGTGAAACAATTTTTCAATCATTTCTATCGGATGATCGCCGTAAAATGATGTTCCATTCTCACTCCTTTACGGCAAATCCATTAGCCTGCGCTGCAGCCAATGCGAGTATGGATTTAATGGAAAAAGAAGAAACCTGGGCGTCTATTGCGCGCGTGGAATCTCGTCATCGGGCGTTTGCGGAAACGCTGAAGAATCATACCATCCTAAAAAATGTGCGAATTCACGGCAGTATCCTAGCGATGGAAGTAGAAACGGGTGAGACAGATGGTTATTTACACTCCATCCGAGATGATATCTATCGCTACTTCTTGGAGCAAGGCATTTTAATGCGTCCATTAGGAAACACCATCTATATCCTCGCCCCCTATTGTATTGAAGACGAGGATTTAGCGTATATCTACGATAAAATTAAGGCTTTTGCGCAGGGGCTAATTTAGTGGCTTGCCAAGAAACCATTTGCCAACGCTTATCCGCATACAAGTACACATCGGTAAAACGAACGCGCAAAGGAGTTTGGCCTCCGTCAGCTGCGGGCTGCTGAATCACAATGATACCGGTATTAATTCCCGTATTGCCATACACCCGTTGTTGCATTTCTTCCGGAGTGATAGACAAATAAATCGATTTCCCAGATAAAACGGACGCAATGTAACTATCCTTCGAATCTTGTACACCACTCGAGTGGAAGTAGACAAGTTCCTTGTGAATAACCGATTCTAGACCCGCACGGTCTTTCGCTACTAGGTACTTAAATCGACTTAATTCTGCTTCTTTAAGGGATTCCTCATTTTGCGCAAAGCCGATCATCGGTGCCAACAAACAAAATAAAATCAATACTTTCTTCATTTTCTTTTTTTTTTAAAACGCTTTCGCGCGGGTTATTTACTCAAAATTAAATCCGCTGCCTTCTCCGCAATCATGACCACCGCGGAATTCGTATTCCCTGAAATCACATCCGGCATGATCGACGCATCCGCCACCCGTAAACCTTGCATACCACGAACACGCAATGTGGTAGGATCGCAAACCGCCTCCGCATCCGTTCCCATCTTACAGGTTCCCACCGGATGATACACGCATTCCGTGGCTTGCTCGATGTGTTTTTCGATTAGTTCTTCGCTCCAAGGTCCTGATGGATAATTCAGCTCCGAACCTTTTCTTAATCCGTCAAACGCTGTAGACAACACGATATCTCGTGCGATGCGCACTCCACGCTTCAAGGTTTCGAGGTCCTCTTTCTCGGATAAATAACGCGGATCAATGACCGGTGCGTCATGGTAATCCGCAGAACGCAGGCTAACGGTTCCACGACTTTTGGGCTTTAGTAAGGTAGGCAGAATGGTAAATCCATCGCTTAAAGGCATTCTGCTATAATCGTACATATCGGCCGCCCATGCAGAAGAGAAATGAAACTGTAAATCAGGCACATCCGATTGATTCACGGAATCGTAGAAAGCCGCGGCCTCTAAAGGACTCGAGGCTAATGGTCCCTGTTTCTTAAACGTATAATCCAGGTAGTTTTTCACCCCCAAAGCCACGTTATACGACTGACCCTTTGTACTGGCCTGCGCGTTCATATTCACAAACAAGTGATCAGACAAATTCTTTCCCACCCCTTTCAGATCTAGGCGGGAGTCGATTCCGTGTGCTTTCAATTCTGCCGCATCGCCGATGCCGGATAGTTGCAAGATTTGTGGGCTTTGGAAAGCACCAGCTGATAAAATCACTTCAGAAGATTCGAATTCGATAGGCTTCTTAGAACCCAATTTATAGCCTTTCAACCCAGTCACCTTTTCTCCCTGAATCACTAAGGAAGCGACCTGAAAAGAGGTCTGGATGTGTAGGTTTTTACGAGAAAGTGCTGGTTGAATAAAAGCTTTCGCACCGGATGCCCTTTCGCCGTCTTGAATATTGAACTGAAATAATCCGGCTCCTACCTGCTTCGCCCCATTGAAATCGGGATTCTCTGGAATCCCTACCATGGCACAGCCTTCAATGAAAGCATCCCCAAAAATCGTCAAATGCCGATTCTTCGCCACACGATGTAGGCCACCCCTTCCGTGGTATTCGTTTTGAAAATCTTCGTTATCCTCTGACTTCTTAAAATAGGGCAACACATCCTGGTAAGACCAACCTGCACAACCCCAAGCCGCCCAAGCGTCATAATCCGCTTTGTTCCCGCGAATATACGCCATGCAGTTAATCGCAGAACTTCCGCCCACGGTTTTACCGCGAGGCTGGTAGATTCGGCGACCCCCTAAATGCGGTTGTGGTTCCGTGAAAAAATTCCAGTTTAAATAGGTGTGGTTTAACAAGGAATAGGCAGATGGCATCGAAATGCGGGGATCCCTAAAATCTCCTCCTGCTTCGATCAACAATACCTGGTTTAAGGGATTTTCGGATAAACGATGCGCCAAAACGCAACCCGCCGTACCGGCCCCCACAATGATGTAATCAAATTTCATAGAATAAGTCTACCATTTTCTCTTTGAATATCCCTATTTTTGACCAATAAACAATTCTCTGTGAGCAATTTTTCTGTCTACTTTTCTTTAGGTCTTGGGCACATCCTGAATTGGGCAGCCCTAGACCATCTTTTGTTTATCCTCTCGCTGACTTGCGTATATGTGGTGACAGATTATAAAAAATTGCTTTGGCTGGTAACGGCTTTTACGCTGGGGCATTCGATTACCTTAGCTTTAGCGACTTTACACTTGATCCAGGTCAATGTCACCTGGGTTGAATTTTTAATCCCTTGTACGATTTTAGTCACTGCTATCAGCAATCTGATTCAGACAGAACAACGCTACAAGTACGGTGTGGTTGCTTTTTTTGGGCTGATTCATGGCCTAGGTTTCTCGAATTATTTACAAAGTTTGTTAGGTGCAGAAAGCTCGATTTTCACTCCGCTCCTAGCCTTTAATGTAGGACTTGAAATAGGCCAATTAGTCGTAGTCGCCCTAATACTTGCGTCTTCCATCCTGTCGCTTTACGTGTTTAAATGGAAGCAAACGGCTTATATACAAGTCATTTCAGGCATCACCATAGGCCTTGTTTTGCCCATGATCCTAGAGCGTTGGCCATAAAAAAAGCCCCGATTTTCATCGAGGCCTTTTCCTGGAATTTCAGAGGACTAAAAGTCTTCATCTAAAGAGAATGACATAGACTCCTTATCAGACATGACACCTGATTTTTGGTATTCTGCCACACGCTTCTCGAAGAAGTTTGTTTTTCCTTGTAAAGAGATCATCTCCATAAAGTCGAATGGATTTGTCGCATTGTAGTGCTTCTTGCATCCCAAAGAAACCAATAAACGGTCTGCCACGAAATCGATGTATTGACACATCATCTCCGCGTTCATACCGATCAATGAAACCGGTAATGCCACGGTTACGAATTCTTTTTCGATCTCTACCGCATCTAAAATGATTTCGTAGATACGCTCTTGAGGTAATTTATTTTTAATGTGATCTGCATATAATAAACACGCGAAATCACAGTGTAAACCTTCGTCACGCGAGATCAATTCGTTCGAGAACGAAAGACCAGGCATTAAACCACGTTTCTTTAACCAGAAAATCGAGCAGAATGAACCAGAGAAGAAAATACCTTCTACCGCTGCGAACGAAATTAAACGTTCTACGAAATTGTCTGACTCGATCCATTTCAAAGCCCAATCCGCCTTTTTCTTGACGCAATCGATTGTCTCAATCGCACGTAAAAGGTGATCTTTTTCTTTCGGATCATTGATATAGGAATCAATTAAAAGGGAATACGTTTCTGAGTGAATGTTTTCCATCATGATTTGGAAACCATAGAAACATTTCGCCTCTGCGTATTGCACTTCTTTCAAGAAGTTATTCGCTAAATTTTCATTTACGATACCATCCGATGCAGCGAAGAATGCCAAAACGTGTGAAACGAAGTGACGCTCACCATCGTTCATCTTTTTCCAGTCCGCTAAATCTTGAGATAAATCGATCTCTTCAGCTGTCCAGAAAGACGCTTCCGCCTTCTTATAAAATTGCCAAATATCATCGTGCTTAATCGGAAAAAGCACAAAACGGTTGGGATCCTCAACCAATAAGGGTTCTACTGCTATCGTTGACATATAAATTAAATTGAACTCGAAATTAAGAAATTCTACCTGATATACAAGACCAATAACAGGCCTAAATTGTTTTAAATTTTAAAAGAAAAATCCGCCTACTTGAACAACCAGCGCTGAGCCATATGGAGAGCGCCCAGCCGTATAATTCAAGTCATACATAATCGAAAAATTAAGACCCATTTTAGATCCTATTCCCACTCCTACTAGTACTGGATTAGCATACGAAATTCCAGTGTTATTAGAAAGATTGTTGTAGTTCTCCACTTGTCCTGTTAGGTACGCTTGGCCAATGACCTGACTCAAAGCGGGAACTTGCTGGCGAATAAAGATTTTTTGACCTAAAAGATTACTCGAATAAGTGCCTAATGAGCCATAATTCGCAGAATAATACTGATAAATTAAACCCACACCCACCATCGCATTATTCGTCAGTGAATAACCCACCATGGGCGAAACCCCGATGCTCGTCGGGTTTCCAAAACTCAGGCCACTGATTCCTCCACCAAAATTCAAGCGTTGGCGAAAAGGTAATTCTCGGACGTCCTTTTCCACATCTAAATCACCCTCAGCACCCTCCTCTTTAATGACCACCGGTTCTTGGGCGAAGACCTCTGAAACTCCCACAAAAGTCAGGAGTGAAAAGAATAAAAACAGTTTTTTCATTTGGCTTAAATTGATTACCAAAATTAAAGGATATTTTTGTAAAATGAACTCCCCACAGGCAAAGCATAACATAGATAATTGTGATCCGAAAACGCACATCATCATCAAAGGTGCGCGCGTGCACAATTTAAAAGGAGTGGATGTGGCGATTCCACGCAATCAGCTTGTAGTTATTACGGGATTGTCGGGATCAGGGAAGTCTTCCTTGGCCTTTGATACCTTGTTTGCGGAGGGCCAAAGAATGTACGTCGAAAGTCTGAACAGCTACGCGCGGCAGTTTTTGGGACGTATGGAAAAGCCCGCCGTGGATTATATCAAAGGGGTTTCGCCAGCGATTGCCATTGAACAAAAGGTCAACACAAAGAACCCGCGTTCCACGGTAGGTACCACCACAGAAATCTACGATTATTTAAAATTACTTTTTGCCCGCATCGGCCGCACCATTTCCCCGGTTTCTGGAAAGGAAGTGCGCAAAGATTCGGTCTCCCATATCGTGGATTTTATTGCCCAAAACGACGGCAAGAAAGTCCTCATCCTAGCGCCACTCGTTCACCACGAAGACAGAAGCTTAGAAAACGAATGTCAATTACTGATCCAGAAAGGTTATTCTCGATTGAAATTCCAAGATGAAATTATTGCCTTGGAGGAATTAGTAGAGGATCCTGCTCATTTGCAAAAGCTCGCGAAAAAACCGGCGGAGATCGCGATTTTGATCGACCGTTTGGTCTCTAAAAAAGACGACGAAGAAACGCAATTCCGCGTAGGTGATTCCGTCCAAACAGCCTATTTCGAGGGAGAAGGCGTTTGCTGGATTGAAATCGAAGGCAGAAAGCGCGACATCTTCTCGAATAAATTCGAATTAGATGGAATGGTTTTTGAGGAGCCAAGTTTGAACTTGTTCTCCTTCAATAATCCCTACGGCGCATGCCGCAATTGCGAGGGTTATGGCAAAGTCCTGGGTTTAGACCCGGACTTAGTTTTTCCAGACCACGATTTATCTGTTTATGAGGGAGCCATTGCACCGTGGCGAAGCGAGCGAATGAGTGAATGGCTTAGTCCGCTTTTACGAAATGGGGTGCAATTTGACTTCCCTATACATCGCCCCTACAAGGATTTAAGTGCAACGGAAAAGAAAATATTGTGGACTGGAAATAAGTATTTCGCAGGACTGACAAAGTTTTTTGATCACCTCGAAAAAGAGACTTATAAAATCCAATACCGGGTGATGCTCTCGCGTTACCGCGGCAAAACGAATTGTCCGGAATGCCAGGGTTCACGCTTGCGAATGGATGCTAGTTATGTAAAAATAGCAGGTACCTCGCTTGTCGATTTGGTGCTTTGGCCCCTATCGAAAACGAAAGCTTTCTTTGAAAAACTGGAGCTGAACGAGCACGATCAGCAGGTTTCTAGACGAATTCTGATCGAGATTAACAATCGCTTGGAATATATGGACCGAGTGGGTTTAGGCTATTTAACGCTGAATCGATTGAGCTCCACCTTATCTGGAGGCGAATTTCAACGCATTAAATTAGCGACATCGCTGGGCAGTGCTTTGGTAGGTTCGATGTATATTTTAGATGAACCGAGCATCGGTTTGCATCCTCGAGATACAGAGCGACTGATTTCGGTGTTAGAGATGTTGAAAAACATGGGAAACACGGTCATCGTCGTGGAACATGAGGAGGAAGTCATGCGCGCTGCGGATCAGATTATCGACATCGGTCCAGAAGCAGGTCGCCATGGCGGGAATTTGATCTTTCAGGGGAATTTAACAGAGGCTTTGGCAGACAAAAGCACGGATAGCCACACCTTGCGCTTCCTAAGCGGCGAAGATCGCATCGAAGTGCCCTACTTTAGACGTAAACCATTAGCTCAAATCGAAATCACCGGAGCTTCTGAAAATAATTTAAAAAACGTGGACGTTGCGATTCCTTTAGGCATCATGACAGTTGTAACGGGTGTAAGTGGCTCTGGAAAATCCACCTTAATTCGTAAAATTTTGTACCCTGCGATGCTTCGTTTATTGCAACAAGGCACCGAAGAAACGGGGCGATTCCGTGAAATTAAAGGCAGCACAAACAAAGTGGCGAGCATCGAAATGGTTGATCAACAGCCGATCGGAAAATCATCTCGCTCGAATCCAGTTACTTACATTAAGGCCTACGACGCCATTAGAGCCTTGTATTCTGAACTTCCAGTGGCGAAAGCCCGTGGCTACAAACCCGCCCATTTCTCCTTCAACGTAGAAGGTGGACGCTGCGAGGTATGTCAAGGCGAGGGAGAAATCACCATCGAAATGCAATTCATGGCAGATATTAAGCTGCCTTGCGAATCTTGCGGTGGATCCCGATTCAAGCAGGAAATTTTGGACGTCAAATTCCAGGATAAAAATATCTCAGAAATCCTCGATTTAACCGTCGAAGAAGCCGTGGGATTCTTCCGCGAGAAACAACCGCGTATCGCCGATAAAATCGATCCCCTTTTCCAAGTAGGCTTGGGCTATATCAAATTAGGTCAATCCTCGAACTCGCTTTCCGGTGGAGAAGCACAGCGCGTGAAACTCGCCAGCTTCCTAGGCAAAGGAAATCCAAACAAAGGCAAGACCCTGTTTATCTTTGACGAACCTACCACGGGTCTTCACTTCCACGACATTAAAAAGCTCTTAAAAGCCATGAACGATTTAGTAGAACAGGGGGATTCGGTGGTGATCATTGAGCACAATATGGAGGTGATTAAATGCGCTGACCACATTATTGATTTAGGACCCGAAGGGGGCGAAAATGGGGGCTATATTACATTCCAAGGTACTCCTGAGGAGATGAAAGGCCTGAAAAACAACCCAACCGCTCATTATTTAAGCCAAAAACTGTAAATTCGTACATGTCCACGTTTTCTAACATCACTCAGCTCGCAGAAAGAATCCAGTCCATAACGGCCGGATTACACCTAGCGATCCCTGAATTGATCGTGGCGGGAACGATCTTATTTAGCCTGTTGATTGAATTATTTTTACATGGCAAAACAGAGAAATTTAGTACATCTTGGCGCTATTTTACCTGTCAAATCCCCCTTTTGTTAGCCTTATCACTCAGCTTTCAACGATCTGAATTAGGTTCAACCGGCTCCTTTGCCTCCGGCTTATTTGAGGTGAATTTAGGATCGAATGCCATCAATACATTGATTTTAGGAATTGGATTTTTACTCATTTTGATGAATCAAATCCATAAAAAATCCCTCACCTTCGAAGAACTGACCGGCTTCCTTTCCATTTTATTGGGTGCCTTATTGAGCAGCTTGAGCTCGAATGCCCTGAGTTTATTCTTGTCGATCGAATTGATGTCGATGGGTACTTATGTACTAGTAAGCCTTCGAAAAGAGTCCTCGCGGGCCAGTTTACCCTATGTTTTATTCGGACTTGGGTCCTCTGCCCTATTTATTTACGGCATTTCTTTGCTGTATGGTCTGACAGGGACCTTAGATTTCACGAGCGTAGATTTCTCTCGAGGCATTTCAGTGGCAGACCCTTATTTGCGCGGTTTTGCTTTAGGACTTTTTGCGGTGGGCTTATTGTTCAAGATGTCTTGGGCGCCTTTTCATCCCTGGAATCCAGACGTAATGGAGCAATTGCCGGCCGCCTGGATGACTTGGATTTCGACTGCACCTAAACTAGCAATAGCCTTTGTGGGCGTTCGTTTGCTACCCGGTTTACCCATTTCCTATGCGAATGAATTAGCTGTTTTAGCGATACTGACTTTGTTAGTGGGAAATTTAGGAGCATTGGGCCAAAACAATACCAAACGTCTCCTCGCCTACTCCAGCATCGCGCATGGCGGCTTTCTAGCGATGGCTTGGTTCTTCCAACCGATTCAGGCATTGGATGCAATTCTATTTTATGGCTTCTTATATAGTATCGCCAGTTTATTGGTTTTCTATCTAATTGACGATTCGGCAGCGGATAAGATCACGTCTTTTGCTGGGCTAGGTTCTGAGAAACCTTTACCTTCCTTTTTCTTGCTCACAGGACTTGTGGCCTTAGTGGGATTACCACCAGCTGGAACCTTTATTGCGAAGATGACCTACTTCAGTTTGTTGTGGTCAAACTATGAAACGACGACCGCTATCGGCCTGCTCATTTTACTCATTGTAGCTATTTTAGTGACCGCCATTTCACTCTTTTATTATTTGAAAATTCCCTTCCAATTGTATTTCAAAAAATCGACAGAAAAAACCCGTCTTTGGGCGGATTTGACTTCGCTCGAAATCTACTCTTACGGATTTTTAACCGCGATTTTGATGGCATCTCTCTTATTCCCAGCGGTCTTGACAAACCTTTGGAAATAGTCGATAAAAAAATAAAAAAATCAGCTTATTGGTCATTTATTTTGGCTAATTTTGGACTTGATTTACAAAATAGCCCCACGTTTCCATGTCTGATTCTATTAAGCACGAATGCGGAATTGCCCTCATCCGCCTACGAAAGCCTTTTCAGCACTACTTAGACAAATACAAAACCCCTACTTACGGACTGAGCAAACTTTATCTGATGATGGAGAAGCAAGTCAACAGAGGACAAGATGGAGCCGGGGTGGCGAATATCAAAATCAACGTAAAACCAGGGCATCGCTACATTTCCAGATACCGTTCGGTAGAGCCACAAGCGGTGGCAGATATTTTTGGAAAAATCAATAAGAAATTCGCGAAAGCACAAAAGCTAGCTAAATCCGTCAAACGCGAAACCGGCATTGATGCCGTACACGACGCAGATTGGTGGCAAGAAAATGTCGCTTTCACCGGTGAGGTACTATTAGGCCATTTACGATACGGAACACACGGTCAAAACGAGATCGAAAACTGCCACCCCATGTTGCGTCAAAACAACTGGAGAAGCCGTAATCTCGTGATGGCGGGTAATTTCAATATGACCAATGTGGACGATTTATTCGATAAATTAGTTTCCTTAGGTCAGCACCCGAAAGAGAAAGTAGACACGGTTACCGTGATGGAAAAAATCGGCCACTTTTTAGATGAAGAGAATCAACGCCAATTTGGCAAATACAAAGACCAATACGAGAACCCAGAATTATCGGATATTATTGCCCAAGAAATTGACTTGAAGCGCGTTTTAGAGCGTTCATGCAAGGATTTTGACGGTGGATACGCGATGGTGGGAATGACTGGATATGGTGCCTCATTTGTGGCGCGTGACCCAGCGGGTATTCGCCCAGCCTTCTATTATGTAGATGAGGAAGTGGCCGTTGTGGCTTCTGAAAAACAAGCCATCAAGACGTCTTTTAACTGCGCCTACGATCAAATTAAGGAGATTACTCCAGGCCACGCCCTGATCATCGACATCGAAGGTAATGTAAATGAAGTGCCTTTCATCGACCGTTTAGAGCAAAAATCGTGCTCATTCGAACGCATCTACTTCTCTCGCGGTTCCGATCCAGATATCTACCATGAGCGTAAGAAATTAGGCCAGTTGTTAATCCCTCAAATATTAGAGGAGGTACATCACGACCTGAAAAACACGGTATTCTCTTACATTCCGAACACGGCAGAAACGGCATTCCTAGGCATGATTGATGGTCTTGAAGATCATTTGGCCAAAGAACGGAAGAATGCCATCATGGAAGGCATCCTTTTCGAACAAGAACTCGAAGAATTATTAACCTTCCGTCCGCGTGTCGAGAAATTAATCTCCAAGGACGTGAAAGTACGTACCTTCATCACCTCTGACGCTCAGCGCGACGACATGGTGGCGCATGTATATGACACCACCTATGAGGTAATCAATAAAGAAGTAGATTCCGTGGTAATCATCGACGATTCCATCGTTCGTGGAACCACTTTAGAGAAAAGTATCCTGAAATTATTGGATAAATTATCCCCTAAGAAAATCGTTATCGTTTCTTCTGCTCCCCAAATTCGCTACCCAGATTGCTACGGTATCGATATGTCGAAAATGAAGGAATTTGTTGCTTTCCGTGCGGCATTAGCCCTTTTAAAAGAACGTGGCTTAGAAAATATCTTAGACGAAGTGAATTTACGTTGCTTGAATGCTTTGGAAAATGGCACAGCGTCAGAAGAGAACTTTGTGAAAGCGATCTATGCACCCTTCACAGACGAAGAAATCTCGAATAAAATCGCAGAAATAGTTCGTCCTAAAGGCTTAAAAGCTGAACTTTCGATCGTTTACCAAACCGTAGCGAACCTGAACGTAGCCTGCCCAGATCACCTTGGCGATTGGTATTTCACCGGAAACTTCCCCACACCAGGAGGTAATCAAGTGGTGAATAAATCATTCGTTAACTTTATGAAGGGGATCGAAGTTCGCGCGTATTAATATACGACGACGACCGCTCCGCGTTTTTCTTGCACTCCCTTTTCAGGATAATCGATCGCTTGGTAGCGTATGATATAGGCGTAGGTTTCTTGCGGAACTTTGGCCCCATTATAGGTTCCATCCCAGCTAAAAACAGGGCCTTTCGTGCGATACAGTTGCTCTCCCCAGCGGTTATAAATCTCTAAGGAAATCACCTGCGTTCTCGATTTAGGATAGGTCGCATTCGGTTCATTCCAGTTATAGGACGGCTCAAAAACATCATTTTGCCCATCGCCATTAGGCGTAAATACGGTAGGGGCGATCAAAACTGCATCACATTTATCCTCGATCTTCACGCTATCTTGTAGCTCGCATCCATCGCTATCGCGCAGGGTAAAAGAATAAAGTCCACTGCGATTAATCTGTAGGTCTTTCGAATTCCAACCCGAAACAATTCCCGGATTCGCCTGCCAAGAAACCTGCAAATTAGCAGGAGAAGGAACTAAGGTTACTAAATAAGGTGATAGCGGTTTATCATTGCAAATAATTCCATCGGCCTTTTTCACGGCTAAAGGATTCGTCGTAAAATTGACTTGCGTTTCCTTTTTAATAGAGCAACCGGAGGCATCCTCCTTAATTTCTAGGGTATAGTTTCCGCTCGGCTTGGGCACAGTAATAAAACGCGAGGACTCTCCCGTACTCCATTGGTAGGTAAATGCCGCCACAGGAGGTACGGATGTAGGTCCTATTTGACCCTCTTCCTTACAGATAAACGTATAACTTGCTGGCAACACAAAAGGATCTAATAATTCCACATGGTAAGCAGACGCATCCAACATATAATTCGTCAAACACGCATTAGAAATCGCCACGGTTACCACATAATCTCCAGCCTTCTTGAAATCATAGGTCATTTCTGTTCCCGTATACGAATACAATAAGGTTCCAGCCGGATTCAAAGGAACGAGTAGCCCGTCTGCATTGCGCGTCGGATCCAGCGTACTTTGGTAAATCTTCCAGTCCAAACGATCATTCTTAATCGGGTCGCACAAATCTTGACTCACCTTAAAATGATAGGTTGTTCCATCACAACTTTGCTGAATACTGGGCGTAGAATTAGGTTTGGGTGTTAATACAATCGATAGAGGCAAGCCTAAACCACTGGTCGTTCCAGCCGCTAAATTCAATCCATTTCGAACAAAGGTCGCTCTAATCGTCCGTGTTGAATCTTTCAGCGAAATATCCGGATTGACAATTTTTCCCAGACTCGAACTTCCCTGAAACGCCGCATAAATGATCGAACCGCTGGAAGGATCTCCCTGAAGAGCCCCTATTTTACCAAGGCCAGACCACAAAAGACTTTGGGATCTTTGCATAGCACTCGAATCTTTCGACGAGATGGAATATTGCCAAATCTGGGCATTAGGACCCACATTCGTTGAGGCATACACTATTTTACCATCAGCCGAAAACTCCACGCCATACGGACTGTTCGCAAGCGGAATTCGATACCTAAAGGTGGTTTTTCCAGTGGCCACATCGAAATCATAGATATCCACTTGATTCGAAGGCGGACTTACATAGGCGATGGCTAGTACTTTGCCATCCCGCGAAAAATGAGAGGATGCCGAAGGCCCTTGAACGAGAGAATTAGCAACGGATTCTATGGGCCCACTAATTCCCGCTTTAGATACTTTAAATGTTCTTAAAATAGTTGAATCTGCATCTTGCGTTTGCAACCAATAATAATCTCCACCACTGACAGCGACGCCAAAGCGTTCCGCAGACGGCGCTGGACTCAGGAATTGATTTTTGATGGAGACACCACCCTTACCTCCATTCAATTTACGATCGTAGATACTATAATACACCTGGTTTTCTCCCGCTGCATTCTTGCGCAGGGTAAAGATATAATATTCGGCCTGACAGCCTTTGCACGTCGTTTTAGGCAAAATGGCTACTCCTTGAATTTGAGTCGTATCGCCATTGAGTCCTTGCGCGACGAGTGAATTATCCTTCGCATAGACACGCGAACCATTGGTATAGAAAATGAGATCATTATTCTCATCTGTCATTTTGGCCACACCTTCCGGCGTTGTCATCGGTCCTCTGCCTGCTGAAGGAGTGGATGATCCACCCGTAAATTTTAAGGAAGCATTTGTGCCAAAATTCCATCCATCCTCTCCCCCTGCCTTCGGTTGCTCGCCGCAGATCTTCACCTCCATTTTTGCCTCTGCCGCACAGCCCGAACTTAAATCCGTCACGACTACCGAGTAGCAACCTGATTCCGAGACGCGAATAGTGTCCGTCGTCTGACCTTTCGGAAACCAGGAAACACCCACCGGAAAGGCCGGTTTAGATACAGACCCAAACGCATTCAACACCACCGGATCCCCTTTACAAATCATTAAGGTCGTGTCGTTCGAATCTTTACCCAAAATAAAATCAGGCAAAGCCCCTATTTTAACGTCCTGAGGACCATAAACAGTAGTCACGCCACCAGAGGTTACTTGCAAGGACACTTTTTTGACACCCGGATTACAATATTGATATACTCCTGTTCGCGCAGTAGAGGTCGCACCGGCTTCACCAAAATCCCATAAATAAGTCGCTGACGACGGATAATGATCACGAATTTCAAAAACCGTTCCGGCCGGCGCATCCGTACAATTATTACATTGAGTGATACAATTGTTTCTCACCTCAATCGTTCTGGGAACTTGAGCGAAAGCCGTTAGGGATAGGAAGAGAAATAATAAGGTCCGGTACATGGTTTTAGAATCAACCACAAAATAAGTCAATAAATTGGTTATTGCGTTGCATGAATGTAAATTGCTGAGCTATGTGGACTCGTTTATCCATTTTTTCTACTTTCTTATTTTTACTGAGCGCCCTTTCGCTCTCAGCGCAAGATCCGCAATTATCCCAAAACCTAGCGAACCCCCTACTCAACTCCCCCGCCTTCGCCGGTTTGCAAGATCAAAACAAGGTCTATTTAACGCATCGAAACCAATGGCCGAATCAATCGGCTAATTACCAGTATTCGGCCGGAGCAGTAGAAGTCAGCTTGGGAAAAATCAACAGTGGCATCGGACTACTTTTCTCCTCAGACAAGCAATTTTCTAGTCTCCAAACGAACTCCATCAGCCTTCAATACGCCTACCACGCAAACCTAAATGAGAATACTTTACTTTCCATGGGCATCCAAGGTTCAGGCGTTTTCCGCAGTTTAGATTATAGCCATTTAACCTACGGAGATCAATTAGGCCAATTTTTAGTCAACGGTACCTTAGGAAATACGTTTGACCCTACTGCCCTTTCCTTTGTGAACCGCGTGAGTTATATGGACATTTCAGCCGGCTTGGTATTGAACCATTCCAATTACTGGCTCGGAGCATCTGTGCACCATTTAAACCGACCTAACCAATCCCTCATCCGCTCTAGCGATGATTTAATCGCCCCTAAATACGCGCTCATGGCAGGCCTCAGCCTACCAATCTCTGAAGGAAAAAACCTTAAACCAGCACTTTACGTTAAAAATCAAGGCGCCTTTAGCCAACTAGACCTAGGAACTTACCTGCAAGTAGACCCCTTAGTTATTGGTTTGTGGTACCGCGGATTGCCGTTGAATAAAGGTACTTCTGAATCCTCGACGAGTCGAGAATCTCTCATTGGATTAGTTGGCTATCAAAACAATCGGTACTCCTTTGGCTATTCCTATGATTTTACGGTCTCAGGTTTAGGTTTGGGTTCCGGAGGAGCACACGAATTGAGCTTCTCCTATGTCTTAAACTGGGATTTTGGCCAAAGAAAATCCTTCCAACGCTACCGCCAAAGTTTCGCTTGTCCGAAGTTTTAACAGCATAGAGTATAGAGTATAGAGTTGGAATCCCCTGCGGGGATACATTCAGAAATGTTTTATTACTATTGTTATAAATACAAAAAAGGGAGCATTTGCTCCCTTTTTTGACTTATTTTCAGATAGACACTGAAATGAGGTTTCAATTCGTAGAAAATTGCGCGCAAACACCTAATATATTCATCCCGAAGGGATACCTACTTTATTCTTTGTGCTTTATGCTCTATGCTTTAATCTATACTCTATTATCTCTACTCTATTAAAATAACAAAGCCCCTTCCGGGGCTTTTGTTATTTTAATGTTCTTTTTACTTCTTTCATTTCATAGCACTCTAACATATCGCCTACTTCTAAATCGTTGAAGTTTTTGACAGATAGACCGCACTCGTAACCGAATTTAACTTCAGCCACATCGTCTTTGAAACGCTTCAAGGCAGAGATTTCTCCGTCGTGTACAACCACGAAATCACGGATGACACGAATCTTGTGAGCACGTTTCACTGTTCCGTCTAATACGTAGCAACCAGCTACTGTACCGATTTTGGTGATCTTAAATACGTCACGAATTTCGATGTTCGATGTAATTACCTCTTCGAATGAAGGAGCTAATAGACCTTCCATCGCAGCTTTAATTTCGTCGATAGCCTGGTAGATGATCGAGTAGTTACGGATTTCGATTTGTTCTGTATCAGCTAAACGACGAGCGTTTTGTGATGGACGAACTTGGAACGCGATGATAACCGCATCAGAAGTAGACGCTAAAGCCACATCGGATTCAGAAACCTGACCTACACCTCTGTGAATGATTCGTACTTGAACCTCCTCGGTCGATAACTTCATCAAGGAATCCGAAAGAGCCTCTACTGAACCATCCACGTCACCTTTTACGATCACGTTCAACTCACGGAAAGTACCGATTGCCTTACGACGACCAATCTCCTCCAAAGTGATGTGTTTACGGGTACGCAACGTTTGTTCCCGTAGAATTTGCTCCCGCTTGTTCGCAATCTCACGTGCCTCACGCTCGTTTTCTAAGCAAAGTAATTTATCACCTGCTTGTGGCGCTCCGTTTAAGCCTAACACTTGAACTGGAGTAGATGGACCTGCTTTTTTAATTTTGTTACCGTGGTGGTCAAACATCGCTTTCACACGACCGTAATTATCACCCGCTAACATCATATCACCCACGTTTAATGTACCTGCTTGAACTAACAAGGTAGTTACATAACCACGTCCTTTATCTAATTCTGCTTCAATAACCGAACCTACCGCTTTCTTCTTAGGGTTAGCCGTTAATTCAAGCATCTCCGCTTCTAATAATACTTTTTCTAATAAATCATCGATACCTTGACCAGACTTAGACGAGATTTCTTGGCATTGGTATTTACCACCCCAATCCTCTACAAGCATATTCATGGCTGCTAACTCCTCACGTACTTTGTCTGAATTTGCACCGTCTTTATCAATCTTAGAGAAAGCAAAAACGATTGGAACACCAGCCACCATGGAGTGGTTGATAGCCTCTTTTGTTTGAGGCATCACAGAGTCGTCCGCTGCGATTACGATGATAACAATATCGGTTACTTTCGCACCACGGGCACGCATCGCTGTAAAGGCTTCGTGACCAGGTGTATCTAAGAAAGTAACTTTCTTACCTGATTTCGTTTCTACTGAGTAAGCACCAATGTGTTGGGTGATACCACCCGCTTCACCTGCGGCTACTTTAGCCCGACGAATATAATCTAGTAAGGAAGTTTTACCGTGATCGACGTGACCCATAATCGTAACGATAGGCGCACGCGGCACTAAATCCTCTGGAGAATCCTCTACTTCTACCTCAACAACGTCGATTTCCTCTTCTGCTGAAACAAAGCTCACCTCGAATCCAAATTCATCCGCGATCACCGTAATGGCTTCCGCATCCAAACGTTGGTTAATGGAAACGAACATACCTAAGCTCATACAAGCCGAGATTACCTCGTTCACAGAAGTATCCATTAAAGAAGCCAAATCCGATGCAGAAATAAATTCCGTCACCTTCAATACTTTTGCTTCCTCATCTTCCGCCATCATACGTGCCTCTTCTGCCTCTGCACGACCCTTACGCTTCTCACGGCGCTTATCTGCACCGAAACTTTGCTTATTGGTCGCACCTTGCAAGCGAGCCATCGTGGCTTTGATTTGCTCTTGGATGTCTTTATCTGACAATTCTCCTTTCGGTGCTGGTTTAGCACCTGGAGCTGGTTTCTTATTGAAATCCTTTTTATCACCTGGACGTCCGCCTGTTCCAGGAACAGATGGAGCTGGTTTTTTCTCCTCTTTGATGATACGCTTGCGCTTGTGTTTCGCGTTATTTCCGCGATCACCTGCGGCAGGCAATTCAATTTTACCTAGAACGGTTAATCCTTTAAGGGTCTCGCCTTTGGCCTCAATTAATTGAATATCTGCTACCTCAGCAACAGGAGGAGCCACGGGTGCTACAGGCACCACTGGGGCTGGAGCAGGAGCCGGAGCCGGCTTTTCAGCCACTGGCTCTGGGCTAGGTGCTGGAGCCGGAGTGGGTGCAGGCGCCGGAGCAGGAGTTGGCTCTGGAGCCTTTTCCGCCTTAGGAGCGACTGGATTACCCTTTTTATCCAATTCGATTTTTCCCAAAATCTTCAATCCCATCTGCTTCTCTTCGACAGGAGCCTCGGCCACAGGAGCTAGTGCTTCTGCCGCTTTAGGAGCCTCCACTACAGGAGCTGGCTTTTCCACCGCTGGCTCTGGAGCGGGTGCTGGTGTAGGCGCAGGTGCTGCAACAACGACCGGTTCTGGTGCTGGTGCCGGCTTGGGAGCCTCTACAGAGGATTCCAAAATATGGTTCGCACCATATTCCTTCGCTAACAAGGTCAACTGCTCAAAGTTCAGTTTGGCGTTGGGGTTATTGTCAATTTTGTGACCTTTCGCAGAGAGAAACTGTAGGATCGTAGACGTTCCCACGTTTATTTGCTTTGCTACAAGGCTCAACCGCATTGTTTTTTCTTCTGCCATAAAAATTACAAAAAACTAAATTCTTTTTATTTTAATAAACTACTCAAACTCAGAACGCAATACCGCTAGGATCTCATCGATCGTACCTTCTTCTAACTCCGTTCTACGCTCTAACTCTTCTTTAGATAAGGCCAAAACTTGTTTCGCTGTATCTAAACCGATTTTGTGAAGCTCATCTAAAATCCAAGCCTCAATTTCGTTAGAGAATTCTGTCAATTCCACATCCTCATCATCTAGCTCATCCTTAGGTACATCACGGAATACATCGATTTCGTAACCTACTAATTTACCCGCTAACTTGATGTTTTGACCTCCACGACCAATTGCCATAGAAACCTGATCTGAATTTAAATACACCGAAATACGGCGACGCTCTTTGTCAATCGCCATTGAATTCAATTTCGCTGGGCTTAACGTACGCGCTACTAATAATTCTAAATTATCCGTGAAGTTAATCACGTCAATATTTTCGTTTTGTAATTCACGAACAATACCGTGAATACGAGAACCTTTCATACCTACGCAAGCACCTACTGGATCGATACGGTCATCAAATGACTCTACAGCCACTTTCGCACGCTCACCTGGTTCACGAACAATCTTACGAATGGTAATCGTACCGTCATAAATCTCAGGAATTTCTTGTTCGAATAAACGCTCTAAGAATACCGGAGAAACACGAGATAAAATGATACGAGGTGTACCATTGGCCATTTCCACTTTGTGGATGATGGCCTTGATTGTCTCCCCTTTCTTGAAACGATCCTTCGAGATCATCTCTGTCTTAGGCAAGACTAATTCGTTATCATCGCTATCTAATAAGATCAATTCGCGACCTAGGATTTGGTATACCTCTGAAGTCACTAATTCACCTACTAAGTCTTTGTATTTTTCGTACAAACCTTCTTTTTCAATATCCTTGATCTTTTGAATCAATGTTTGACGAGCAGTTTGAACAACACGACGACCAAAATCCTCTAATTTCACTAACTCAGCTACCTCTTCACCGATTTCAAAATCGGGCTCGATTAACTTCGCTTCGCTCAAAGGTATTTTATCGAAATCCCAGATATCTTCTGAGTTATCGTCTACGATCTCGCGGCTACGCCACATCTCTAAGTCGCCGCTTTCGGCATTGATAATGACATTAAAATTTTCGTCTGCCCCGAATTTCTTGCGAATCATGGTACGAAAAACCTCTTCTAAAACCGCGATCATCGTCGGCTTGTCAATGTTTTTCTCCCGAGCAAAGTCTGAAAATGACGAAATTAATTCAACACTGTTCATTGCTATCTCTTCTTTGTTTATTGAAATGACACTTGTACTTTTATTTTATCTACCTCTGCTAACGGAAACCAAGTGGCCTCTTTTGCAACGATTTTTCTATGCTTGACGGTCTTCTCTGTTAAGATTTCCACCGCCTCTTCTGTATTCGAAACCAAAGTCCCTTCTACGTTTTCTGCGTCTTTATTTTTCATCCAAACCTTCACCTTGCGGCCCAGATTCTTCTGAAATTGCCAGCCTTGGCTTAATGGAAAGTCCAAACCCGGCGAAGATACTTCTAAATTATAGGCTTCTTCAATCAGCACGCCCTCTTCAATGAAGTGAGCTAATTTACGGCTCATTAAGGCACATTGATCAATAGTTACCCCTTCCAGTGTATCCACCAGAATCGTTATTAAGGTTCTTTTAGCACCCTGAGACACCGAAAAATCGACCAGAAGCAAAGGGCCATCGCCGATATACTCCAATGTCCAATCTTTTAGTTTACTCGTTAAATCCATCTTTCTACAGGGCTATGAAAACAAAAAGAGGGATTAAAACCCCTCTTCTTTTCCTTAATTCTCCACAAAGATACGCATAAACTTGGTAAAAACAAGCATTTGATGCAGGATAGAAAGTCAGCAGCAAATCACATTGCATTTTTTTTCGTTATTTGCAGGTTCAAATTATTTCCAATGAAACTGACGTCGCTCCTTCTTCTAATTACCTTTTGTAGCCTTGGCGGCGACCGATTCCCGAGCCCTCCTGATTCCCCTAACCGCCTTTTCTTCATACAACGAAGCACGAATGCGAATGTAGTGGTCTACGACGCTAACGTGATCGCAGGAAAATTGAACGCGAAAGACCCGGTTCACACGTATTGGTATCGTTTTGGAGAAAAAGGCCAAAAAGAGGAATTAACAGCCATCCAGCGAACATTGGCCTATGGTTTATATACTAGCGCAGTAACAGGAATACCTAATACT
This sequence comes from Aquirufa antheringensis, assembly GCF_023921165.1. NCBI lineage: Bacteria > Pseudomonadati > Bacteroidota > Cytophagia > Cytophagales > Flectobacillaceae > Aquirufa > Aquirufa antheringensis. Next base: position 1,617,576 of record NZ_CP049835.1, on the reverse strand, counting down.
TACGAAGGACATTTCTTAGCTTACAGAAAACGGAAGTTTATGGTCAAACAAGACGCAACCGGTGACCCTATCGCGTTATTTCCCATCAACGGAAAGATGCAAATCCTCAAGCGTGTCTTCGTCAGTGTGGACGATTCGAAATTCATGACCACCGTGAACTACATCGAACTTTTTGGGAAGGACCCGGTGACGGGGAGGGATGTGTATGAGAAGTTTAAGCCATAAAGTAGAGTAGAGATAAGAGAGTATAGAGTAGAGATAAAAATCTCAAAATCTTATCTCTATTCTATAATCTATACTCTCTTCTCTATTATCTCTACTCTACAAATTTCCCAGTAGGGAAATTTGTAAGTTCCTCGGTTGCCCGCTATACCCCGTAATCTCCATTATTTCTTGATTCAGCGCATTTTTTAACACGGCTGAAACCTTCCATTTGGCATTGAGTTGATAATGAACCGAAATATCAGTCCAGATATAAGCAGCCATAGGGTTCGGTTGAACGGAATAGGTCGACTCATCGTAGAAGTAGTCCGTTCTTTGGCCCACAAATTGATTTGATAATCCAACCGACCATTTATTCGCCAACTTTGCCTGCAAATACAGATTCCAGGCATTCGTTGGGCGGCGAATCAAGGACGAATAAGTCGAATCGCGGTCCGTCATCTCCCCTTTCAAATACGTATAATTGAAATCCGCTTGAAATTTCGAAGTCTGGTAGCTAATCTCGAATTCGATTCCGTGGGTTTGCTGCTGGGAGATGTTTTGGTATTTGCCAAAAGGCTCGATATCCATCGCTTGAAAAACAATCCCCTGATTCACTTGATTTTCAAAAGCCACAGCACGAATTCTCCACGCCTTCAACTTCTTTTCCACCCCAAATTCGATCGTTTTCCCCTGTTCTGGTTGTAAATCTAGGTTGCCATAAGGAGAGGCTAATTGATAGATCGAAGGCGTTTTGAAACTGGCATAATAATTGCCAAAGAATTTCGCTGTCTGCGAAATAGCCCAATACGGATTCAGATTATAGGTAAAATAGTTTCCAAAAGTCGATTGCGCATTCCATCGCGCCCCCACCTCGTAACCAAATTTACCCCAACTCTGCTGCCAGGTCGCATAAGTTCCCACAATTTGCTGAGTCTTTTGTTTCTCTGCTAAATCAGGTGAAATGTAAGGACCATAGTCGCTGATGGAAAGATCGCTTTGCTCCGTTTTTTGGCGTCTATATTCAGAACCAATTAACAAAGTGGCATTTTCCTTTACGGGAATCTTCACAAAAGCTTCCAATCCTTGATTTAAACCTACATAACTCGAAAGACTAAATTTCGACCAAGCATTTGCAGCGACATCCGAAGAATCGTTACGAAACTCCCGATGAATTAGATCTTGAAAGGCACGAATTGTGAATTTACTCACCTGGTATTGCGCTCTGAACGAATGACTTACGGCCTCCGAAGTATAATCCTGATCATCTACAAAGGGACCATTATCTACATTCCCTTGATACAACTGTGACGAATAGGAGAAATCTAGGTTACCTAATTTTCCCATATCACGCCCCCATTTCAACCCCCAACTTTGCTGCTTAAATCCATCGGCCTCCGCTTTTCCTTGAGCTATTTTGGCCGAAGAAAAACCATCCGTCGCGTAATTTTGGGCCTGTATTTGAAACTGGTTATTCCCTCGAGTTGTAGACCAAGAAATTTGTTCTTGGTGCGTACCTAGGCCACCGCCTTGCAGAACTAACTGTATTCCTTTCACGTTTTTCTTCGTCACTAAATTGATGACAGCCGCCATCGCATCTGATCCATACAGCGTAGATTGGCCTCCTTTAAGGATTTCGATGCGTTCGATGTTTGCCAAAGAAATCAAGTTCCAATCCATCACCGACGAAATATGGGATGGGTCATTCAGTGGAAATCCGTCCATCAACAACAGAACGTGGCCCGTATTCGCACCCCTCACATAAATCTCCTGGTTTGTCCCCGGCGCGCTGCGCGCGCCTACTACTGCGACACCTACACTTTGCTGGAGTAATTCACCTAGACTTTTCCCCTGATTGGCCTGGATCATTTCGGCCGAAATGACCGAAACCACTTTCCCCGAGCGATCCAGTTTTTCTGGGTACTTGGGAGCGGAGATGGTGACCTCACTCAAGGTAGAATCCCTTTCGAGAGTAGAGAGAGGAGAGTATAGAGTAGAGATGGTAGATTGTAGAGAGGAGATTTTTTCCTGACTACTGGCTAAGGACGACTGTCCACTGCTAAATGGTGAATGGTTAATGGTGGATGATTCCTCCCGACTACTGACTACTGGATACTGACCCCTGGCTACCGCCTCCTGACTCGTTCCCTCCGGACTACTGACTACTGGATACTGACCCCTGGCTACCGCCTCCTGACTACTGACTACTGGATACTGACTACTGCCCGACCATAGCGCGGCCGCAATAACTACTACGTTTAACATGTTTTTTGCCCATCTGGGCCTGTGAAATAAAAAGGTAATCGAACGCTCGACCTCGGATCATCCTCCGTAAAACAAGGTCAAGAATAGTAAAAGGCAGGTCTCCTGACTCATTTCCCTTGCTTTTCGGCCTTCCCAGCGACGCCAGTGACCCTAGATTGAAAAGCTTTTTGAAAATTTACAGTTGCGGGGACAGTTTCGGATTTTCACCAAATTCCCTATTAATCAACGCCGTTCGAAGCGGCGCAGAACCTTTCGCTACCACAAAGGTAATTCAATTTCTATTTTATCAATTTGTTGGGCCAAAGATTCGAAATATATTCTCCTATTTTGTAAAAAGAAACTCAAATGATGGACAACAAAATACGCTGCCGCTGGTGTGGTTCAGATGAATTATACCAAACCTACCACGACCTCGAATGGGGTAATCCGGAACACCGCGATGAAGCACTTTTTGAGCTCCTCATCCTCGAAGGTTTCCAAGCCGGCCTCTCCTGGATTACCATTTTGAAACGACGCGAAGCCTTCAGAGAAGCCTTCGCGCAATTCGACTACCACCTGTTAGCAAACTGGACAGATGCGCAGCTCGAAGCCCAAATGAAAAACGAACACATCATCCGAAATCGCCTAAAAATCAGTTCCGTTCGAACGAATGCGCTGGCTTTTATTAAAATTCAGGAAAAATTTGGTAGCTTTAACCAATATATTTGGGAGTTTGTGGGCCATACGCCTATCCTAAACCACTTTGCCCAACACGGAGACTTACCCGCCAGCACAGAAATTTCTGTCCTTTTGAGCAAATCTCTAAAGAAGAATGGATTCCGATTTGTCGGTCCTACCATTTGTTATGCGTTGATGCAGGCCGCTGGATTAGTGAACGATCATACCACCGAATGCTTTCGCCATCCTAATAATAGCTAAATGAACAAACGGATAGTCATTATCCCCACCTACAACGAGATTGAAAACATCGAAGCCATCCTCTTGAAGGTCTTGAGCCTAGACCCTGTTTTTGATGTCTTGATTGTGGATGATGGTTCTCCTGACGGCACTGCGCTACAAGTAAAACGCCTACAACAAGCAAATGAAGGACGTATTCACCTACTCGAGAGAAAAGGCAAATTAGGATTAGGCACCGCCTACATTGAAGGCTTCAAAATCGCCCTTTCTAAAGGCTACGACTTCATCTTCGAGATGGATGCAGACTTTTCCCATAACCCGGATGATTTAATTCGCCTGTTCAAAGCCTGCGCGACACCCGCAGAGTTAAAGGAGGAAAACCTACCAGAAGAAGAGGCTGGAAATGGCGATATGTCTATCGGATCCCGCTACATTAATGGCGTAAACGTGGTCAATTGGCCTATGGGACGTGTACTAATGTCCTATTTTGCAGGATTTTATGTTCGCTTTATCACCGGAATGAAGGTACAAGATGCGACCGCTGGATTTGTTTGTTACCGCAGAAAGACGTTAGAAACTATTCCTTTGGACCAAATCAAATTTATCGGTTATGCCTTCCAAGTCGAAATGAAATTTACCACCTGGAAGTATGGCTTTAAGCTAGTCGAGGTACCCATAATTTTCACGGATCGCACGAAAGGGACGAGTAAGATGTCCGCGAATATTTTTAAAGAAGCGATTTTCGGAGTAATCCAAATGAAAGTCAATAGTTTGTTCAAGCGTTACCAAGCCTAACATGAGCTATACGGTCTTAAAATCCATCCATATTATCTTCGTTGTCAGCTGGTTTGCTGGCCTATTCTACCTTCCCCGTTTGCTAGTCTACCACGCGGAAGCACAAGCAAAGGGAGAACCCGAAAAAGGTATTTTATCGAAGCAATTCGAAAAGATGGAAAAGATCCTCTTTAATGCGATTATGATTCCGGCCATGTTCTTGACTTGGATCACCGGCTTGTCTTTAATCTACGTAGCTTGGTTGAGTAGTTTCGGATCTCAAGGCTGGTTGCATTTGAAATTAGGCTTCGTGGTAGCCATCACGGTTTACCATTTTGTTTGCCGGTATTTGATTCTTCAATTCAGAAAAGGGAATTTCATCCTATCTGGAACACAACTAAGGCTTTATAATGAAATTGCGACGATTCTATTAGTTGCGGTCGTTTTCTTAGTAGTGGCTAAAAATACACTAGACTGGATGTATGGATTAGGAGGGTTTGTGGTTTTTGCGATTGTGATTATGGCGGCGGTTACGATCGTTAAAAAAATCCGAAACAAGGCTTAACTAAGACATAGATCGATCCAGATCCCGCTTCACATCTTTTTCTTTAATGTCATCTCGTTTATCAAAGGTCTTCTTTCCCTTCGCGAGTGCGATGTTTAATTTAGCATAGCCTTTGTCTGAAATAAAAAGACGGGTAGGAATAATCGTCAAACCCACGTTCTTCAATTCCTTCTGCAGTTTCCCTAACTCACGCTTAGATAGCAATAACTTACGATCACGTAAGGGATCGTGATTGTAATGGGTTCCTTCGTCGTAGGCCGAAATGTGCATATTGCGAACGAATAATTCTTCTTGAAAGAATACGCAGTAGGCATCAGTCAGATTGGCTTTCCCTTGGCGGATCGATTTAATCTCCGTACCTGTCAATACCAAGCCAGCCGTGAAGGTATCCATGAATGCGTATTCAAAGGAAGCCCTACGGTTCTTAATTTCAACAGTCTTTTGGATTTTTTCTTTTGCCATTGGAATAAAAAAAGCCACACAGCGAATCACTGCGTGGCTAAATATAGCTTATCGCTCTTATTTATCTTCTTTCTTTTCGCCTTTTGTAGCAGCGTACTCTTTGTTTAATCCTTCGATGATTTTGTTTGTTACATCGACAGATGGATCAGCGAATAAAATTCCACCACCTACTTTAGAATATCCTAAAACGAATTCATATTTGTTAGCCTTGTTTGTCTTCGAGATGTAATCACGAATGTTGTTATACAACTCTTCGTTTTTCTTTGCTTGCTCTTGTCCTAACTCCGCTTGCTTTTGTTGAGAATACTGCTGCAATTCAGCACCTTTCTTCTTCAACGTCATATCAGCTGCTTGCAATTCTGCTTGAGTCATAGCTGAGGCACGTTGTTGAATCGCTTGTAACTCTGCTTGAAGTGATTGCTCTTTTTGACCTAAGTCCACTTGTAGACGGTATCCTTTGTTCTCGAACTCTTTTTGAGCGTCTTTGTAAAACTGGTAATTCGTTAATAACGAATCTGAATTTACGAATACGATACTTCTTCCATCAGCTGTCGAGGCACCTAAGCCTGCAGACGAGCTACCTGAATTTTGGTAAAATAAAAAGGCAATTGCGATGGTTAAAACGCCCAACCAAGCGTATGGTAAATTTTTCACGTGTTTAATTTTGTTTATTGGATTGACGGCAAATATACAAGGTCTGTATCGTTTGTCCTAAAAAATTATTATTTCTGTCTTAATCTGGCTCCAGCCCAGGTCCAAATGCCACTAAATAAGCCTCCTAGCACGCCAGTCAGAACAAATAAAGCGAACACATTTCCTTTTAGAGGGAAAACTTGAGCCATCCGACTAGGTAACGTACTAGGATGCTGTAAATCAAGCCACAAGGCTGAAAGCACCCACAAGACGAATCCTGCTAAGAAACCAGTCAAAAAACTCGATTTCAAGGGCATATTTAATACGAAAGCCACCAGCCCAAAAGCCACGCCCATCGCATACCAAGGCAGGTAAATGCCTACCAAAGCGCCAATAACGACTAAAATGATACTATAGATTAACTTACTCATAGCTTATTTCGATAAAGTGATTTTCTTGCGTAAACGATTCGATTTTTGATCGGCTGATTCGAGGTATAAGAGAGGCTTTAGCTCACCTTTGGCCCACGTATCAATCAAATCATCATAATGACTACTTCCCGGATTACCCGATTGACCACCCGGGTAAACGCCATAGGCTCTAGGTTTCCCCTCCTTCGAAAGCTCCACCACTAAACGCCAAGAAGGCCCTGTCTTCGTCGTAGCCGCATTCACGATGGTTCCTCCCCCACCGATCGGGATATTCAAGCGAGATAAAGCATCCATTCCTGGGATCAAGTGACGAACCCCCGTTTGCTTGTGCTTATACCAAGCCCACTCTGGCCCCTGAGGTCCGTGTTGTTTCACCAAGGTGTCCACATTCGCTTGCAATGACTTCATGACGATATCAGACATCGACTCCTTAGGCTTTGTCTTAATGTCATCCCACCAGCGCGCACTAGGCTCCGATTTGATTAATTGAATCGTGCGATCCATCGATGGACGATTCATCGGTGCTTTTTCATCTGCTGCGAATTCATCATCCCAAAGACAAGACTGCAAAGTCAAGACCCAGTTTTCGAAAATAGTGGCTCCCACAGACTCCGGGCTATTCACTAAATTCCAAGATTTCAAAGCTGCAATAGCTTTTGATTGAGCCGCTGTAGGTGATTTCACTTGAGCGAAAAGCAAAGGCAATAACTCGCGGGCACGGATGTTGTAATTATCGTTTTGGAGACCTCGTAAAGAATCCATCGTAATCTTCTCCATCACCGCTAAACGCTCATTAATGCGACGGCCACGCTCAGATGGCGCATATTGCCAACCTAAGTAATACGGATAAGAAGGATCTGTTGAGAATTGATTCGCCGAACTCACGAAACCTCGAACCGGATTCTTCACGTGCGGATTGTGCGCCTGAGGGATAAATCCTTGCCAATCAGCCGCCGCATCCGTTCCATCTAATAAATACTTTCCTTGCTGTTTCGACTTCAACGGGAACTTACCGTTCACCCATAAAGCGATATCGCCTTCATTACTAGCAAACACGAAGTTTTGAGCCGGTGCAGAATAGAAGGTCAAGGCCTTCTGGTAATCCTCGTAATTTTTCGCGCGATTCAATTGGTAGAACGTCGTTAGTTCTTGTGATTTTTCGTGGGCGATCCAACGCAAGGCGTGGCCTACCGGAATATTGGAACGGAATGGTTTTTCGTGGGATAAATACACGACAGGTCCGTGGTGTGTAAAGAAGATGGTATCTACCATCTCTTTCTTTCCTTTGATCTTGAAGGTTTCGATGCGCATGGTGGTTTTCTTCCATTTCCCATCATGCCAATATTCCTGCTTTGAGGCATCTTTGAACTTCACTTGGTACCAGTCCAAAACATCAGAACCTACATTTGTCACTCCCCAAGCAACATTTTTATTAAATCCAATGATCACATTGGGTGTTCCCGGCATCGTTGAACCATAGACATTGACCCCTGGAGCGACTAATTGCATTTGGTACCAAATCGATGGCAATGACAAAGTCAAGTGTGGGTCATTGGCTAAAATAGGCAAACCCGAAACCGTTTTATTTCCGGCTACCGCCCAGTTATTCGAACCGATGTTCGGATCTTTTTCTGGTGTCGTCATGGAGCTACCTAAACCGGTAAAGTCTGCTGGGCCCGCTGGAATAGGTACCGGTTTGAAATCGACTGGCGATCCTACGGGAATGATCGGACTCTCTTGGAAAGGGTAATTAGGGAAAAGGTCTTCTGCCACCTCACGGCCGTATTTGCGCAAGATGTTCGTCATCTTCAAATCGTCGGTTCCTGAAGCTAGCACGAAGGACATATTCTTTAAGAACAAGGCGCTCTTAATAGGCGTCCAAGGCTCCGGGCGGTAGTTTAATAATTTGTATTCTAAAGGTAATTCACGATCAGATAAGGAATTGATGTAGGCATTAACCCCCGCAGAATAAGCTTCCAAAGCGTTTTTAGCCATGGGATCTTCTTTCATTCCCTCATAGGATTTCTCCGCACCATAAACTGAACCCATTCTCCGTTGGAACTGATCAGATGCGATACCTTTTTCGCCTACGATCTCAGAGATGCGACCACCTGCGAAGTGCGTTTGGAATTCCATTTGCCATAAACGGTCTTTGGCCGTCAAATACCCTTGCGCTAAAAACAAATCGTGGTCATCCTGTGCAAAAACATGCGGCACCCCCATTTCGTCGTACACGACTTGAACGGGTTGATGTAAACCCGCGATTTGCAAAGTTTCTTCTGTGGGTTCACCTGATTCCGGGCTTTCTGCATTCATCCAAAAGCCGTGGAAAGGACTAAATAATTTACCTAGGGGAGGCAAAGTTCCCCAGCTTTGGTTCATCGCATAGGTTAAAAACAGGGCGATTACCAAAGGAAAAGCAGATTTTATGATTTTCATTGATGAAATAGAGGGAGATAAATGAAATATCCGAAGATTTTTTTCTATTTTAGAAAGACAATTTTACAAAATTGTTCCTTTAAGCCCAAATAAATTATCTTTAAAGCGATATGAAAAGACGTACCTTCCTTCAAACCTCCACCCTATTAGGCGCAAGCTTAGGTGCCACCGCAAAAGCGGCCAGCTCTGAACCGCTCATCATTGCGACTTGGAAAAACGAAAAAGCGACCATCGCGGGTTGGAATAAATTGATGGAAACGGGCAAAGCGCTCGATGGCGTCGAAGCCGGTGCACGAATCCCCGAAGCAGATCCAAACGACACTTCAGTGGGTTACGGTGGTTATCCAGATCGCGATGGCCATGTGACCTTGGACGCCTGCATCATGGACCATTTGGGAAACGCAGGATCCGTGACCTTTTTAGAAGGCATCATGCACCCCATTTCTGTGGCTAGAGCCGTGATGGAAAAAACACCTCACGTCATGTTATCAGGCGCTGGGGCTTTAAAATTCGCCTTAGACCAAGGATTTAAAGTGGAGAATCTATTAACAGAAAGCTCGAAAAAAGCCTGGGAAGAATGGAAAAAAGAATCCAAATACGAGCCGGTTATTAATATTGAACGCCACGATACCATCGGTTTATTAGGCATCGGGAAAGCAGGCGAAATCGCAGGAGCTTGTACGACGAGTGGTTTGGCGTTCAAAATGCACGGTCGTGTGGGCGACTCCCCTATCATTGGTGGAGCCGTTTTTTGTGATGATGAGGTAGGCGGAGCATGTGCGACGGGATTAGGAGAATTTGTGATGAAGACTTTGGGATCTTTCTTAATTGTCGAATTAATGAGACAGGGCATGTCCCCTCAAAAAGCGTGTGAAGAGGCTGTGATGCGGATTGTGAAACGCTATAAATACAAGGAATTCCAAATCGGGTATTTGGCCCTCAATAAAAAAGGAGAATATGGCGCTTATGCCATCCAAAAAGGATTTAATTACACCATCACGAAAAACGGAAAAACGCAGGTAATTGAAAGTGCGTCCTACATGTAATTTTTATGGCAGCAGAGAAGAAAAAATATTTGTTTGAGATTGCGTGGGAAACCTGTAATCAAGTAGGCGGAATTTACACGGTAATTCGGACCAAAGTTCCCTCGATGGTCGAAAAATGGGGCGAAGACTATGCCTTATTAGGCCCCTATTTCCCCCAAACTGCCTCCGCAGAATTTGAGCCCATTCCAGTTACCGATGAAACGCCACTGGGTCGCGCGATTAGTAGCTTGCGCCAAAAAGGTTTAGGCATTCATTATGGCTATTGGTTGATCACGGGAAAGCCTAAAATCGTACTTTTTGAACTGGAAACGCTGTTACCGGAAGTCGATGCGATTAAAGGACGAATTTGGGATAACCATAAAATATCGACTTTAGGGGTAGAGGAATTAGTGAACCAAACCATTGTTTTTGGAGAAATGATTCGCCTCCTTTTAACCGAGGTGGCCGAAGAAAATAAAAATAAAACCCAATTGGTGGCGCATTTCCATGAGTGGATGGCGTCTACTGGCTTACCCGACCTAAAGAAGGACAAGGTCAAAATTTCAACCGTCTTCACCACGCACGCGACTATGTTAGGCCGCTATTTAGCGGGCAATGTACCTAACTTCTATGATGTCATCGAGAACTTTGATTGGCACAAAGAGGCGAAACACTATGGCATCGAGGCTCAAGCTTGTTTCGAACGCGCCGCTGCCCAAAAAGCCGATGTACTAACCACCGTCAGCGATATTACGGCGAAAGAATGCCAGTATTTCTTAGGTCGAATCCCGGAATTAATTTTGCCAAACGGCTTAAACATCCAACGTTTTGCCGCTTTGCACGAACACCAGAACCTGCACTCAAAATACAAAGAGAGCATTTCGAACTTCGTGATGGGGCATTTCTTCCAAAGCCAGCCTTTTGACCTAGATCAAACACTCTACCTATTCACCTCCGGACGTTTCGAATATTCGAACAAAGGATACGATATTACCTTAGATGCCTTGGCGATTTTGAATCGCAAGATGAAAGAGGCGGGATCGAAGAAAACGGTGGTGATGTTCTTTGTGACCAAGCAACCCTATCATTCCATTGATCCCGAGGTCTTGCATTCCCGCGCTGTGTTAGATGAAATTAGAGAGAACTGCCACGCGATCGAGAAAGAAGTAGGAGAACATTTATTCAAGGCCTCCGCTTCATCCAGCGATCTACAGATGCCGGATTTGAACGCCTTTGTGGATGAATATTGGCGGATGCGTTTGCGTAGAACCGTGCAAACGTGGAAGACAAATGCGCGACCTAAAGTGGTCACGCACTTGCTAAAACAAGAAGACGATATTATCCGGAATTTACACCGGACGAATCTGTTAAATAACCCAGATGACAAGGTCAAAGTGGTCTACCACCCAGACTTCATCGTTTCTACGAATCCGCTTTTCGGCTTAGATTATGGCCAATTCGTGCGCGGTTGCCACTTAGGCGTTTTCCCTAGCTACTACGAACCTTGGGGCTATACACCGCTGGAATGTATGGCGCGCGGGGTACCTACGGTGACGTCGGATCTATCGGGTTTTGGCGATTATATGATGCAGATTATGCGCGATTACGAACAATGGGGCGTAAGCGTAGTGAATCGCAAGACGCAATCGTACCAAGAAGCGGCGGAGCAATTAGCGAATCTATTATTCAAATTTGTCCAGCAATCGCAGCGCGATCGCATCACTCAGCGTAACCGCGTAGAGAGTATCGCGGATACATTTGACTGGTCGAACCTGCGCTCGTATTATGACACGGCGCACGAACTAGCGATCATTAAAAAGAAGAGATAATTCCTAAAAAGATACTTAGAGATGCTTCAAGGCCTCGCGTTTACTCAGCGGGGCCAACGCATTGTTCTCGACAAAATCCAATACCCATTCCGCATCCGTTCGCGCATATTGGCGAAGTGCCCAGCCGATGGCTTTTTGAATAAAAAATTCCTTGGAAGAGCTCAATGCCTGAATGGTTTTCGCCAGCAAAACGGTATCTGTTTTGTCTTTATAACCTAAAGAGAAAACTAAGCATACCCGTTGCAACCAGAAGTTCCCAGAATCCATCCAGCGCTGAATCCAGAAATCACGCTCCGCTGGAAATTGCAGAAAATAAGGCCCAAGGATCTTAGGCGCTAAATTATCCACCACATCCCACCAAGATTCCTGGCCTATCCATTCTTCGCACAAGGCAGGCACGCGGTCATCCCAGGATTTTTTGGCTTTAATCACATAGTCCATCGCGACATATTGAAATTCGCGTTCTGGCATCGCGAACAAGACAGTAGATACTTCAAACCAATCCTCAGAAGATCCGTATTGCTTGTACAAGGCCTTAAAAACCTCGTGACGCTCTGGTTTTTTCACCCCCAGAAAAGGGTATTTTTCACGCATGTATTTGCACATCCAAAACGCGTTATCTGCATCCGCTAGGTCGTGTAAGGCTTCTGCTATGGCTTTAACGAAGGGCTTCATCGGTTCGTCAAATAGAGTTTACCTTTCATTCCTCCATCCTCAATAGCCCACTTAGAAGCATCAAAAGGCTTGTAGCGGATATCCACAAAATTGATTTCATAAAAGTTCTTCCACACCACTCCTTGCTGATCCATCTTCCGGATTCGATTCGCGGCATTTGAAATAACCTCTATCTCCACTTGATTTTGCTCCTGCAAGATTCCGTCAGGAATGGTAAGTTGGAAAGGAAGAGACCAGATCATCCCGATGTCTTTCCCATTGATTCGCACTTTTGCCATATCGCGCAATTCAGATAAATGAAGCACTTTCGCGTTAGCGATTTGATCGGCTGATAAGGTCAGATCGAAAGTATAGCGGGCTGATGGAGTTGCGGCCAGCGAGGTGTCTAGCGAGGTATAATAGTTAAAATCTGGCAATGCGATCGTTTTAGAATCGATCTGAACGCGCAGATTGGTAGATTCGATTTCTGTTCTAACTTTAAGAGCCGCTGGAACAATTAAAGAAGGAATTTTAGCCACAGGCTGAATGATCACACTTTGGCCAGGTGCTAAAGATAGCCAGACATCCGAACCTTTTTTTCCATACGATTTCGAATCCGTTAAAGGGTCCCAGATCTCTACATTACCCGATAATTTCTTCAAGGAAATACTTCCTTCTGTGAATCGAGCGTTCAAATTAGTCACGAAGTAGGCGGCGCCCTTTGGAGTCTTCTTTCGAATAAAAGATAAGCCTTTAGCGGCCATCGGCTCGGTAGAAACTCCTAAACGAGCGAGCTGATCTGCCGGGTCTGAAAGCACGCGCATGATTAAGGCGCTGCGGGCAGACTCCCAACGTTCTTTGGCCTCTTTCGTTTGATGAAATGTATTCAAATGAAGGGGTAAATGTTCTAAAAAATACACGGGATAACCTTGTTTCACCCATTTCGCTAAACGCTCTAAAGTCTCCACCGAAACATAATGTGCCGCCGGAATTAACAAGACTTTATAATTCCCGCCCGACTTCGTTTTAAAGGTTTTCGCAGGTGTCAATTCCAAATCAGCCAACAAGTCATCCGAAATATAATCCACCGAGAAACCTTTGTCCTGTAATAATCCTGCCCAATGACCGAAGGACGTATTCTTCAACCATTCCCGGCTATTCGCGTGCAATTCCAGCGTATGCAATTTGCCTGATCCGTTATTGTTGTGCCACACATCCTCCATCGGGAAATACAATAAGGCGTCGCTATCCGTCGGATTCGCCTGTAACATCGTCTGCACATTTTCAATGTATTTATTCAGCGCAGGCATCGCCTCCCAAAAGTGACTTTGGGGATTAAAGTTCGTACTCGCATAAAACAACCAACCCGGCCACGCAACCTCAGGTGGCGAATAGGTAGCCCCATGGAAGAACACGTGATTCACCCCACCCACAAAAACTTGGTCCAATACCGGTTTCACTTGTGCGATCGAAACCTTGAAGTGATTGCCTAACCAAGTCGCCGTTTCCGCCGAAACTAATTTCTTCCCTGTCAAATTCGCCGCCGAGCTCGCCAATTTCAACGCCCGAATATCCGGAATCCCAAACGTGGTGGAATCATATTCCGGATCCACGCGGTAGCCTGGAATATCGAAAGGTTTCGAACCAAAAAACTCCGCCTCCGGAATATCCGCCACCGCATAAATATCCAGCAAATTACCAGGGGAACCGTGGGCCTGATTTCGGGAGGTAAAGCCCATCGAATTAATCCAATGATCAAATGGCAACACAAAGTTGTTTTGCAACAAGGTGGACATCGTCCGGTGGTAATCCGCAAAAATCTGGTTCTCTTCCTCTGATTCTGCTTTTTTCTTAGACAACACAGCGAAGTGTTTGCGCAGATCATAGCCATTCAAACGTTGAAAAGCAGAAAATAAATCCGGTGTATAATTCGAACCATAGGCCTCGTAGGAATCATTATAGATGGCTCGCAATGGCGAATGGGATTTCTTTAAAAGGGGAACAAAGGTGTGACTGTATTTGGCGAAGGCCTTCATGTCGAAGTGGTCGAGGACGAATCCCTCTCCGCCGGGAGCGGCGCGTTTGACTTTTTGGCCCGTTAAACCTGTCGTAAATACGCCATCCACGAATTGGTATTTTTTCGCCGCCTCTTTCTCTGTGATCGTGGGTCCGCCCAAAGGCCAGCCCGTCCCCATCGTCATATCGATTCCAAGGCCTAAACGCTTCGCCTCTTTCAACGTAAAGAAGAATTTCGCTTGCCAGCCCGGACTTAAATAATTTTGAAATAAGGCTTCTGAGCCCTTCGCCCCGTAGATGGGAATGATGTGGAGACCGCCAAAACCAGCTTTGGCAAAATTCTCTAGATTATGCGTAATCCCTTTCTCCGTTACCGCGCTCCCCGGCCACCACCAATAAGCCCAGGGTTTAGCGGCAGAAAAAACAGCAGGATCAGATGACCCTGCTGTCGCTATAAATCTAGAGGTAAATAACAGGAGGAGAAAAACAATTCTTTTCATACCTCGAATTACGTATTTTTAAACAAAACGGCCTAACAAATTCTCTAAGTATTCTTGCTTGCCAGAGATCTGAGCTGGTTCCCCTACCTCGATCGCGATTTTGTATAAATCTTCTAATTTCAATTTGCCCGCTGCATAATCCGCTCCTTTACCCGAGTTAAAGCTTGCATAACGCTCCGCTTTCAAGCGATCCATTTCGCCATGTTTCGCGATTTTCTCTGCGATCAATAAAGAACGTGCAATCGTATCCATACCACCAATGTGTGCATAGAATAAATCCGCCATATCCGTTGAATTACGACGACGTTTCGCGTCAAAGTTAATTCCACCACCGGCTAATCCGCCTTGCTTCAAGATGATTGACATCGCCTCCGCCCATTCGTAAATGTCCGTCGGGAATTGATCCGTATCCCAGCCGTTTTGCGTATCTCCGCGGTTCGCATCGATAGACGCTAACATACCTGCGTCTGAAGCCACTTGGCATTCGTGTGCAAACGTGTGTCCAGCTAAAGTGGCGTGGTTTACTTCTAAGTTTAGGCCAAATTCTGATAACAAATCGAACTCGCGTAAGAAACCAATCACCGTTGCCGCGTCGTAATCGTATTGGTGTTTCGTAGGCTCACAGGGCTTAGGTTCGATGAAGAACTTACCTTTGAAACCATTGCGACGTGCATATTCCACACAGGTATGTAACATGCGCGCGAAGTTTTCGCGTTCGCGTTTCATATCGGTATTCAATAAGCTCATATATCCTTCGCGACCTCCCCAGAACACATAGCCTTCGCCACCTAAGGTAATCGTTGCATCGATTGCGCCTTTTAATTGAGCTCCTGCATGAGCCACTACTTCAAAGTTCGGGTTCGTAGAAGCACCGTTCATGTAGCGCTCGTTCGAGAACAAGTTCGCTGTTCCCCACAAAAGCTTTACGCCGCTTTCTGCTTGTTTTTTGGCAAATATATCCGTGATGAATTTCACGCGATCGCCAAATTCTTTGGGATCATTATGCCCATCAATCGCATCCACATCATGGAAGCAATAGTATGGCGCACCCATCTTAGTGATGAATTCGAATGCTGCATCGGCTTTATCCGCAGCACGCTGACGCGCATCAGATGCTACATCCCAAGGGTAGTGATGTGTTCCTGGTCCAAAAGGATCCGCCCCATCACCGCAAAACGAATGCCAATACGCAATCGCAAAACGAAGGTGTTCCTTCATGCTCTTGCCAGCAACGATGCGATTCTCATCGTAGTAACGGAATGCGAAAGGATTGTCTGATTCTGCACCTTCAAATTTGATTTGACCAATGCCTTTGAAATACTCTTTTTGACCAATGATTACACTCATGATATATAATGCTTAATGTTGTTTCTTCTTAAAGTCCCAAAACTACATATTATACCTATTATATACAAATATATTTTAGCACAGATTAGCACAGCTACAATTGTTGAGAAAATTTCCTATTTTGCATAAAATAACCTTTTCAACATGCTTAAAAAACTACTCACGCTAGTCGCGCTGTCAGTCTTCTTGCTGCCCGCGAAAGCTCAAACCTCTTTTAACGCAAACAACCGATTCGAGCAATTAGAATCGACTTTGCCTACGCCTAATTCTTACCGGACCGCGAGTGGTTCTCCAGGTAAAGATTATTGGCAACAACGTGCGGATTATGACATCAAAGTGGAACTAGATGACATTAATCGCAAGATTATTGGATCTGAAACAATCACGTATTACAATAATTCTCCGGATGATCTGCCTTATTTATGGATTCAATTAGACCAAAATCTATTTGAAAAAAACTCACCAGGTAAAACGACTAAGACGGGTGAAATCAAGAATGGCATCAGCGCTGGTGCCTTCCAAGAATTGACAGACCCGAAAGATTACGGCTACAAAATCACAGCTGTAAAAGATGCAAAAGGTAATCCATTGCGTCACACGATCAATCAAACAATGATGCGTATAGACTTACCCACTCCGTTGAAATCGGGTGCTTCGGTGAGCTTTGGTATTGATTGGAATTATTTGATCACAGCCTACTATGGTCGCTCTGGTTTAGAAATTCTAGGCAAAGACAATATTGCAAACTACTTTATCGCACACTGGTTCCCTCGCTTAGCGGTATACAATGACGTATATGGCTGGCAGCACAAGCAGTTCATGGGCCAAGGTGAATTTACATTGAATTTTGGCAATTATAAAGTAGCCATCACAGCGCCAAATGACATCGTCGTAGGTGCGGGCGGGGAATTATTGAACCCTAATCAGGTGATGACTGCGACGCAATTAAAGCGTTGGGAGCAAGCCAAAACGGCGACTCGCCCGGTGGAAATTGTAACACAAGACGAAGCGATCAAAGCAGAGAAAAGTGTTCCAACAGGAAAAAAGACGTGGGTATTCAAAGCGGATAATGTGCGTGACTTCGCATTCACTGCATCCAGGAAATTCATTTGGGATGCGATGCAAGTAGAGGTGGAAGGCAAAAAAGTGTGGGCAATGTCCTACTATTCGAAAGAGGGAAATCCACTTTGGGGTAAATATTCAACCATGGTGGTAGCGCATACACTTCGTTCGTACTCGAAAAGAACGGTCGCATATCCGTATCCAGTAGCGATTTCTTGCCACGCCACAGCGGGTGGTGGAATGGAGTATCCGATGATTTCCTTTAATGGCGGTCGTCCGGAGGCAGATGGAACGTATACGGAGAACGTGAAAAACGGGATGATTGGGGTGATTATCCACGAAGTGGGTCACAACTTCTTCCCCATGATTATTAACTCTGATGAGCGCCAATGGTCTTGGATGGATGAGGGTTTAAATACCTTCTGCCAGTACTTAGCGGAGCAAGAATGGGATCGCAACTTCCCGGCACGTCGTGGCGAGCCTCAATCGATTGTTCCCTACATGCGTTTAGATTCGAAGAACCAGGTGCCTATTATGGCGAACTCGGAGAATATCATGGATTTTGGAAATAATGCGTATGCCAAACCAGCAACGGCCTTAAATATCCTACGCGAAACCGTGATGGGTCGCGAATTATTTGACTACGCATTCAAAGAGTATGCTCGTCGTTGGGCGTTCAAACAGCCGTACCCAGCAGACTTCTTCCGCACCTTGGAAGATGCGTCTGGCGTGGATTTGGATTGGTTCTGGAGAGGTTGGTTCTACGGAACGGAGCCCGTGAATCAGTCGATTGAGACGGTGGAATGGTTCGGAATCGATACGCAAGATCCGGCCATCAAAAAGGCAGGAGAAAAAGCAGTGGCGGAAGCAAAAGGCAAAACGATGTCTGCGATTCGCAACAAAACAGATATCAAGCGCACGGTTGTGGAGGAAAATCCTGATTTGACGGACTTCTATAATACCTACGATCGCTTCGCTCCTACGGAGGCCGATAAAAAGAAATACCAAGACTACATGGCGTCCTTAAATGACGACGAGAAGAAATTAGTGTCGGAGGGTAAAAACTTCTATGTGGTGAACTTCAAGAACAAAGGCGGTTTACCCATGCCTGTGATCGTTCGCTTGAACTATGAAGATGGTACAGAAGAGGTATTGCGTTTCCCGGCGGAGGTTTGGCGTTTGAACGATGTGACAGCAAAGAAAATCATCCCAACGTCTAAGAAAGTCGTAAAGTGGACATTAGATCCATTCTTTGAAATCGCGGATATTGATACGGAAGACAATGCTTTCCCTCGGGAACCAGCACAACCTACGAAGGTTCAGTTATTCAAGATGCAGGGAAGAACCTACAGTGGAGGAGTTAATCCAATGCAAGAAGCACAAAATGCCAAAAAGGCGGGTGCGGTCACTGGATCTAAAAATTAAATTAAAAAGCCCCGAGCAATCGGGGCTTTTTTTACTCTTGGTCAATTAAGTTCAGTTTGGATAAGTCCAAATCCGTCCGCATCGATTTACTGAAATACATAGGTAAAAACTTGAATCCGAACTTAAAATCTTGAATCGCATACGAAATACGAGCCACTACAATAGAGGAAAATACCTCATCAAAGCCCGTCAGATAGGCCGAAATTTCAGGCTGAAGATTCACAATTTCTTTTTGGGACAAACCATAAAAAGGACTTTCTTCATCAATTGGATGAACCACTGTCCAATTTAAAACTAAACTATCCACTCTACTCCGCTCTAATTTTAGATTGAAAAATCGATAGGAATGATCATTCGTAACAATACGTACGTTCACTTTAATTTCAGCATTCATTAACAGGTGATCATCCTTGTAACAAACCAGCCGAAACATCAACGCTTTAGTTCCTTTATAGTGGGTATATACTAGAAAATCAGAAAACCGAATAAAGGCTCTTGGTCGAGAAAAACGACCATACAATAGACCCGTAGCTATGGCAAGGGAAAGAAATCCGATTAGAGATTCGACTGCAGCAATCCAATTCGCAGCCTCACTGATGGGGTTAATTCTTCCATAACCTACGGTGGTTAATGTTTGAGTGGAAAAGAAAAACAATTCTTTTATTCTATCCCAAAATTCAACTTTCTGCACTCCTTCTAACCCTGAAGGGCCCGCAAGCCAATACAAAGCCGTAAAAAAACAATTCATTAAAAAATAAAACAAAAAGATAGTGGCTAAAAATCGCGGGCGCGACATCGTCAGCATACTTTGGTATCCACTGGCTCGATCTTTTACACTAATCCCTTTCCGCTTGATATTAAATGATCCATCTTTATTGACCATTCGCCCACCCATATCGGTGCTTTTTTCTCCAAATCCCGTGTCCTGATTCACATTTTCTTTCATAGCGCTCTTTATATGAACCACAATTTAAGCGATGCAATCACAAGAACCAAAGCCAATATCCATTTCACTTTCGCGTTCGATGCGATGCCTGCTCCCCAACGCGCACCCAAAAAACCGCCCACCAGGGAGGCAAACAGCCAATACAACAGTTGAGATTGATCTAGCGGAATCCAGGTTTTCAAACCGGCTAAACCTGACACGGAATTTACGAAAATAAATAGGGCTGAAACGGCTGCCGCTTCTTTCAACGAAGCCCAGCGGAAAAGTAATAACAGTGGACTTAAGATAATTCCTCCGCCAATTCCAATCATGCCGGAGAGTAAACCGATAGCCGCTCCCGAGAAAATGCCTAAGACAGCAGGCAAACTCCTTTGAGTAGCCTCTTTCAACGAAATCACCATTCGAATAACTGCTAAAAAAAGACAGGCCCCTAAAATCTGTTTATACGTCGAATCAGTCAATGGAATACGTGCGCCTAAAAAAGCGGCCGGAATGGATCCGAGGGCAAAAGGCCAAAACAAAGTCCATCTAAAGAAGCCTTGCCGATAAAAGGCAAGAAATGACATCAACGAAACACCCAGATTTAATAACAAAGCCGTTTGTTTCATGAGCGGCGGTGCGATAGCAAATAGAGCCATCACGGCAAGGTAGCCGCTGGCGCCACCGTGTCCCACGGAGGCATATAGAAAGGCCATGATGGCCAATAGAATAATTAATTCCACACTATTTTCGGATGGCTAATTGGAAATATATAAACATCTTTTCCCAGTCTGCTACGCGAATACGCTCTTCTTTGATGCGAGAGGCAGGCAAATCTTTAATCTTTTCAAAAAGGCGAATATAATACTCATAGGCTAACAAACAGCCTTTACGGGCGACGGTAGGTAAGCGGTGAATACCACGTAGACCCGCGTCAAAATCCAATTGAATATCTGCTTCGATTTCCTTTTTCTCCGCATCCGTGAAAGTCGTAAAATCGACTCCCGGGAAATACACCCGACCTCGTTCGTCGTAATCAGAACGGATATCTCGGAGGAAGTTGATTTTTTGGAAGGCAGAACCTAAGGCGCACGCATCCGCCTTCAAAGACTCGTATTCTGCTGTATCTCCTTCACAGAAAACACGCAAGCACATCAAACCGACTACTTCCGCTGAACCATAAATGTATTGCTTGTACTCTTCTGGATTATAATCGCGTTTTGTTAAATCTAACTCCATCGAGTACAAAAAAGCGTCAATCAATTCCCGTTCCATCCCGAACTTGTTCACCGCCCATTGAAAAGAATGAAGTATGGGATTTAAACTAATTCGCTCCTCAATGGCGCGGTAAGTATCTTCGCGAAAACGCTGCAATAAGGCAGCTTTGTCCTGATCGTGAAAGGTATCCACAATTTCATCCGCTAATCGAACAAAACCATAGATGGCATAAATGGGATCGTGCACTTTTTCATCCAGCGTTCGAATACCTAACGAAAAGGACGTCGAATAGGCCTTCGTCAATAACTTACTCGAGGCAAGGGAAACTTGTAAGTATAAATCCATATTATCCTTTTAATTCTTTATCGACCTCAGTGGCCACCACAATCCCTGAAATCAAGGATGGCGGCACGCCAGGACCTGGAACCGTTAATTGACCTGTATAATACAGGTTATCTAGGTGCTTGTTTTTCAAGGTAGGCTTCAAAATTGCCGTCTGCATCAGCGTGTTCGCTAAGCCATAGGCATTGCCTTTGTAGGCGTGGTAATCCGATTTAAAATCCCGGTGTGCATACGAACGTTTGTATAGGATTGAATCGCGAATAGAGACGCCACAATGTGCTTCTAATCGATCCATTAATTGTTCGAAATACTTCTCTCTACCTTCTTCTGTATCCTCTAAATCTGGAGCCACTGGAATCAATAAAAAGATATTTTCACATCCTTCCGGAGCGACAGATGGATCAGTCACCGATGGTGCTGAGGCATAAAATAAGGGATCGGAAGGCCAAGCCGGATCGGTATAAATTTCGTGCGAATGCACGGTAAAATCACGATCAAAGAATAAGTTGTGGTGCTTTAAATTAGGTAAGCGCTTCGAGATTCCTAGATAAAACAACAAAGAGGAAGGTGCCATCACGCGCTTATCCCAATAAGCCTCATCGTAATTACGCAATCCATCGCCTAGTAATTCTTCTACGTGGTGGTAATCTGCGCCAGCCACGAAAGCATCCGCCTTTTGTAATCCGGCAGCCGTCTTAACTCCTATTACTTTTCCTTTGACGATTTCGAATCCTTGCACTTCAGCGTTATACGTAATCTTGACCCCTTTTTCCTCTGCCAAGGCCACCATCCCTTTGACGATATGGTGCATGCCCCCCATTGGATACCATGTACCTAATTTGATTTCTGCATAATTCATCAGCGAGTACATCGCGGGTGTATTTTGTGAAATCGCCCCTAAAAATAAAATAGGGAATTCCATCAATTTCAATAAGGTAGGCGAAGTAAAGAATTTGCGGATATGCTTGTAAAAGGACGAGAACACATCGATGCGAATCGCGTCAATAAGTAGTTTAAGGCTTAGGAATTCCGTGATTTTCCGAGAGGGTTTCCAAACAAAATCTTGAATTCCCACTTTGTATTTGTAAGCGGCCTGCTCCATAAACGCA
Source organism: Aquirufa antheringensis (assembly GCF_023921165.1). Taxonomy (NCBI): domain Bacteria; kingdom Pseudomonadati; phylum Bacteroidota; class Cytophagia; order Cytophagales; family Flectobacillaceae; genus Aquirufa; species Aquirufa antheringensis. The sequence goes on along the minus strand of NZ_CP049835.1, from coordinate 1,595,457 downwards.
TCTAATTGCGCCGCTGCACCCGGTTCATAGGACTCGAATAAGGTTTTCAAATCCTCATAATTAGCTGGAAGATCGATTTTTTCCGTCTCTGACAAGATCACTGAATAGGATGGATCCAAGCGAACTAAATCATAATAATCCGCTGGTTTTTTCCCGAAACGATTAAAATAAGTCTCAAAAATATCCGGCATCCAATACCAAGACGGCCCCATATCAAAAGTAAAACCTTCCGATTGGAAAACACGAGCACGGCCACCTGCGTGATCATTCTTTTCTAAAATTTGGACTTCATATCCTTTTGAAGCTAATTCTGTCGCTGCTGAAAGCCCAGAAAAACCTGCTCCTATGACGATTACTTTCTTCATAATTACGCTAATTTAACAAATATACCGATCTTTCTTTTGGCCCAAAGCCTAAAAAGAAAAAGTCAGATAAAATCTGACTTTTTAACCTCCTTCTGTTAACCAAAAAACTAATCAAAACCTATTAATACTAACCTAAGCGTACATGTGAAGATGGTTCTTCAAATCACGTCTCGCCATAAATATTCTATTTTTAACAGTACCAATAGGTAACTGCAATTCTTCTGCAATCTCATGGTATTTAAATCCCTCGAAGTAAAGCATAAAAGGGACTCTGTACATCGAATCTATTTTCGACAAAGCACTTTGGATATCTTCATTGATAAAAGAATTCACTGCTTTGTTTTCCTGCAATGATTCCATCGAGTTAATGTAATGTAAATTATCAGTCGTGTCGATAAAGGTGTTACGTCTCACCATACGTTGGTATTGGGTGATAAACGTGTTTTTCATAATCGTAAATAACCAAGCTTTCAGGTTTGTCCCGTCTTGGTATTTATCCCGATTCGTGAAAGCCTTCACTAAAGTATCTTGCACCAGGTCATTTGCATCATCTCCGTCTTTCGTCAAACGAAGCGCGAATGGGCGTAAAAACTTTGAAAAAGTGCCTATTTGGTAAGTAAACTCAAGAGCTGTCATATCGATGTTCTATTTTGTTCAACAAATTTATAAAAAGATTAAACAAAACAAATACTTTGTTTAAAAAATTTCAAAAAAAATTAAACAAAAATTTTAGTTGCCAAAAAAGTCGCGTTCATCGATAGAGAAAATCCATTCATCTTTTAAGCAAAGGAAGATTCGCATAAAAGCAGGTTTTAACCTATCTTTAACCCTCTTATTCCCATGAAATACCTTTACCTACTTCTTGTACTCTATTCGTTTTCAAGCTTTTCGCAAACGAATTGCCACTGCACCTTAAAAGGTATTGTGGCATCGAAAGAGAATAAAGAAAAGGTTCCTGGCGCCTATGTCTACCTGAAAGGCACGAAGAAATCAACGACTTCGGATGCTAAAGGGGCTTTTATTTTAAAAGATCTTTGTCCCGGAAAATACACGCTCGTCTGCCAAATGGCCAGTTTTGACCTGATCGAAACAGAAATTTATCTAGAAGACGAAAAAGAAGAAGATTTTCTATTAAGTACGCACGACGAACATTTGCAGGAGGTTTTTGTCCAAGGAAGAAAGCAAGAAATTACGTCTCAAATGAAGTCAGCCTTGAGCGCGGAGGAACGCTCTCAAAAAGAAGGTTTGTCCCTGGGAGAAATGCTAAAAGGACTGACAGGCGTTCAGAGTCTACAAACGGGAAGTTCCGTTTCTAAACCCGTGATTCATGGCTTGCACTCCAGTCGCGTGATCATTTTAAATCAAGGAGTCAGACAAGAAGGCCAAAACTGGGGCAGCGAACACGCGCCTGAAATCGACCCCTTCGTATCTAAAAACATTCAAGTAATCAAAGGTCCTGGTGGACTTCGCTATGGTGGAGATGCTATTGGTGGCATTGTCATGCTGGAACCCAATGCGCTACCTGACAGCTCTGCCATTCATGGATCCGTTCAAAGTATCTATTTTAGCAATGGTCGGCAGGGCGTTATTTCCGGACTCTTAGAAGGAGGAATCCCTCGACTGAAAGGCTGGGGCTGGCGCATTCAAGGTACTTTAAAGGATGGCGGAAACGTCCGAACAGCTGATTACTACCTCAGCAATACGGGGGTGAAAGAAGAAAATGTTTCGATGGCCATAGGCTATAAATCCGCTGGATTCGGAGCGGATTTATTCGTCAGCCGATTCCATACGGTCATCGGTATCTACGAGGGTTCTCATATTGGAAATATTTCGGATTTAGAGCGATCCATTACGCTGTCTCGGCCTTTAGCGGCCTTTACACCGGCTGAATTTATCCGTCGAATTGATCGCCCTAATCAGGATGTGTGGCATGATTTGGCCAAAGTCAAAGCCTTCTACCACCTCCCTAATCAAGCTACTTTACGAGCGACCGTTGCGGCACAATCAGATGAACGCTGGGAATTAGATGTATTAAGGGCAGGAAAAAACATCAATACACTCCGTTTTAATTTAAATACGCATAGCGGAGAGCTCGTGTATGATGAAACGAACACGAATAAGCGCTGGAAGGGACAGGTTGGTTTCACCTTTCTGGATCAAGGCAACATCACTTCCGGCAATAAAGTCCAAAACCCTGTCTTAACCACCAGCCTTCTTCCTAATTATTCCTTACAAAATCTAGGTGTTTTCGCCATCGAAAGAAGAGTAACAGAAAAGTGGGAACTAGAAGCGGGTCTGCGGTATGATATAAAAGAAATAGAAACGCATCGCCCCAAAGCCAATTTCTCCCAAAGTATTCTTCGAAGCAAACACCATTTTGCAGGCGTTTCGGGCAGTCTAGGCTTGACTTACCATTGGAATCCCTTGACGGAATCGCTATTCACTATTTCGCGTGCCTTCCGGGCACCCGGTGCGAATGAATTATTCTCAAACGGCGTTCACCACGGTGCCGGAGCCTATGAAATAGGGGATCCTACTTTAGAAGGAGAAACAGGAACGAACTTCAGCTTTTCAACGAATTACAAGCCGGAGCGTTGGGACATTGAAGTGGGATTGTATTCGAATCACATCCGCAATTTCATCTATTTACGCCCTTCTGTGATCAATTTGAATGCCGTATATGCGACCACGGTTAGAGGGGTCTTCCCCATTTTCAGCTACCAGCAAATCGATGCTCGTTTTCAAGGAATAGATTTCCAAGCGACTTATTCGCTTAGTCCGCGACTAACGGTGCAACAAAAGACGAGTATCGTACGGGCTTTTGACACCCTAAACGAACAATACCTGGTCAATATACCAGCTGATCGATTTGAATACCTCCTCCGGTATGCTTTTAAATCGAATAAGGCCTATGTGAGCGGTGGAATTACTCAGGTGTCCAAACAGACACGGGTGGAAGGGGGCTCTGATTATGCTGTCCCGCCTGCAGGGTACTTTTTAGTACAGGTGAATGGGGGGATGACGTATAAAAAGCTAGAAGTAAACCTGAGCGTTTCCAATGCGTTAAACGCCGCTTACCGCGATTACCTTAATCGATTCCGCTATTATGCAGATGATCAAGGTAGAAATATCAGCTTAAAAGTTTCGTATTCGATCTAGCGACGAAGCTTTAGCGACGAAGCCAGGATTCTGGATTTTGGCGCACCGTATTTTTCCAAACCTGGAAATTAATCTCTGCCGTTCCATCCTCATCCGAGGCTACAGAACCGATGCGTTGACCCGTTCTCACCCGCGTTCCTACACTCACAGATACATTCGCCAGCTTACTATAGACGGTAAAATAGTCACCGTGTTGAATCGCCACCACCATATTAATCCCCGGAATATTGACCACGGATTGTACTACGCCATCGTACACGGAGTGTACCGGAGAACCAGGGGAAGTTTGAATATCAATTCCATTGTTATTGATCATCACCCCTTTTAACAGGGGATGTTTATGAACGCCAAAGTGATCCGAAATAAAACCCGATGGAACCGGGAATGGCATTCGACCGCGCAGTGCCGCAAAGGAACTAGCTAATTTTGCTTCATCCGCATTCATATAATAGGTATTGCTTTCGATCTTTTTCTCCTCGACCGCTGCCGCTGGAGCGGGTTCCGCTTTCGACTTTTTAGCCTCCGCAACAGCTGCCTTCTTTTCTTCTTTAGGAGACTCCTTCTTTTCTACTTGTTTTTCAGCCAAGATCTTCGTCGTCTCCCCTTTCTTTAGTTCCGGTAAAGTAGGTTTAGCTACCTCCACTTTCTTCACTTGACGTGCTTGACGAAGCTTGCGCTCCCTTTCAATACTTTTTTGGATCTCCCGCTGTACAATTCCTGCAATTAAATTATCCAATTTGCGAACGGATAATTTCTTTTTTTCTAATTCAATTTTTAATTTCTTCTCTTGTTGGGTTAAGACTGTGACTACTTGGTCTTCTTTGGTTTTCAAGACCTCTAACTTCTTCTTCTCCCCTTCCTTCTCTACAATGACCTTTTGCTCCTCTTGTTTCTTGAAGACCACTTTTTGCTCTTTCGTCATCAAATCTTGACGCGTCTTAAAGATCAAATCTGCCTGTTTCTTTCGATTCGTGGAATAGTGACGTAGGTAATCAAAACGTCGAACAAATTCTCCTAAATCGTTCGAAAGCAACAAGAAACTCATCTTATTGTACACAGAGGATGTTTTTTGAGCCTCATAAATCATCAAAGCGTATTGCTTCTTCAATCGCTCTAATTTTGCCTTTAACACATCGCCTTCATTTCGCAATTTCTGTGCCTCCTCTGCTAAAATTTGTTGATTTTGTTCCAAAACCGAAATCTGCTTTTTCTGCACCCCGATCTGCTCTTTCAGTACATTGAGTTTTCCAATCGAGGCTTTTTTCTTCTTGGATGTTCGCGAAATGATGGAATTCAGCTCCTTAATTTTGGACAAATTATCTTTCTTCTGCTGCTCTAAAGCGGCTTTCTTGTCTGCCTGAGCGAAAGACGAACTCGTAAATAGGAACGCGAATAGAAGGAAAAGGTATTTCAAGGCTTTAAGAGTTTGGCTGGCACTTTAAAAGGGAATTCCAAAGGGGTATCTAACAACTCTACTTTGGAATATTTAATAGATATCAAGGTCTGATTCACCTGATTTTCTTTGTTCTTTACATCTAAGGTAATCGAACTAGAGAACGGGAAAATCGCTGAATTTAAACTCGCAAAATCCTCGTAATCTAAGGTTAACTTGTTCGATGAAGGCAAATCACTCACGGACAATTTCTTTAATTTCCGATTAGGCCCCACCCAATTATTCACCTCCACGTGCCCCTCTAGCTGTTTGACTAAGAAATTTTCGTTCTCTCGAACGACACGGCGCGTATTATTTTTCTTGTAGGGCTGGTCGCCTACAATCATATTTTGAATCAAATCATAACTTACTTTAAAGCCCAAACTTGTGCTCAAACTATCGTAAGTCAGATTCGTGTATTCGTTGTTAATCTTATGGTAGAATTGAACGCGTTCTTTAGTGAACAAAACAGCAGCACCAGAAATCATCGAAACGGAAATATTCGCCCAAATAATACTGTCCTTCTTCATCCGAATATCTACGATGTAATTATCCGTGTTCGTGCGTGTTTTCCACATCACCTTCGATTTCGCCTTTAAATAGGTAAAATTCAAATCATCAGAAGTGGACTGTTGATCAAGGACATCTGCCTGGGGAAGCGCCGCCACGACGGGAACAGAATCTACCTGTATGGTATCCACCTGCACCGGATTTGTCGTAGCCACTGTCGCTTTAGGTGCGCAGGCACCCAGCAGAGAAAGAAAAACTAGACTGAAAAGAATCCGCATAGAAAGGAATTTTGGAAACAAAAATAGCTCAATTTTCGGGAATTTGACGCATTCGAATCTTTTTATCTACAGATTCACGAGCCGGATCTAAGCGAAGTGCCTCCTTCCAAGCCTCTAGTGCTTTTTCCACTAATTTCAAGCGAAAGAGCACATCGCCATAATGTTCCCATAAGGTGGCAGACGCATTTTCTTTATCTTTCAACGCCGCCTCCATCGCCACGCGCGCTTCCGGATAACGTTTCAGTTCAAATAACACCCATGCCCGCGTGTCTAAATAGGTGCCGTTACGCGGGTGATCCGCCACTAAACGGGCAGAAAGCGAATCGGCTAAGGCTAATTTCTCCTTCCTGATTGACAAGAAATAGCTGTAATTATTGAGCACATGGTCATCTTTCGGATTCGCAGCTAAGGCTTTATCGAAAGCGGCATCGGACGCTGCATGATTGCCTAAAGCCTGGTAAGCATCTCCTAAAATAGGAAACACCCAGGGAGCCATTCGAGGGTAATTTTCTAAAGCCTCTAAGGCGTGTTCCACCACGGCCTCTTTTCGATTTAATTCCCAGTCCAGTTGAATGATGCGCACCCAAAGTTCTTCTTGAACAGGCCCTAAATTCGCTGCTTGTAGATAGTAGGTATTTTTATCGGCGAGGTCTTTCGACTCATCGCCTTTAGACAAAAAGACGAATTGCTTCACCCGAATCATGTCGGGTTCTGCATCGAAGCGATGGTCGTCGTAGGCCAGCAGTTTTTCGAAGCATTCCAATGCCTTTTTGTATTCCTTGTTCGCTAAAAGCAAGTCTCCATATAAAAGACCATAATCAAACGAGTAAGGCGATAACAGATGTGCTTTCTCCGCGTTTGAGCGGGCTGAGGTGAGTTGTTTGTCGGACAGATAGCTTTTGGCCAAATAATAGAAGACCGCCGGCTCCTGCGACTTCACTTTCGCGAGCTTCTCGAAAACAAGAATTGCCTCGCCAAAATCCTCCTTCATATACGCCCGCATCCCATCCACCATGAGTTCTTCAGACTGCGCAGCCACAGAAAAAAACCCACCTAAAAGTAAAATCAAATAAGTGAGTTTTCGCATCATTTTAAGCTACCGTGACATTCACGAACAAGTTAGACTCCTCAAAAGTAAGTTCCGTCGAAGCCGAATCCACCCATTCCAAACTCAAGGCTTGCACCTCCTGCGAGATATAGGCTTTGAATTCGTTCAAGCTGGCCGTCCATTCTTCGTCCGAACGCTGCACTTGGATATATATTTTGTCTGTCACATCGAAACCAGAATCTTTACGTAAGTTTTGGATACGATTCACAAATTCACGTGCGTTCCCCTCACGAACTAATTCTGGCGTTAAGGTATTATCTAACGCGATCGTCAATCCACCCTCGCTTGCCGTCAAATAACCCGGCATATCCTCTGTCAAGATTTCAATGTCCGCTAGTGCGATCTCAAAACCTTGAATCTTCGCAGATCCAGCTGATTCGATCAACGCTAAATCCTCCGAAGACATTCCCGTGATGGCCTCCGCGACCACTTTCATATCTTTCCCGAACTTAGGGCCTAAAGCCTTGAAATTAGGTTTCACTTTCTTGTTCAATACCCCAGAAGCGTCATTTAAATAATTAACCTCCTTCACGTTTACCTCTGATTTGATCAGATCTTCCACGCGACGAATTTGGTCTCTCACGGACTCTTGCAAAACCGGCACTAAGACTTGCGCTAAAGGCTGACGCACTTTCAAACGGTGCACCTTGCGAATCGAGTGAACCAGCGAACAAATACCTTGCGCTAATTCCATCGACGTTTCTAATGCTGGGTTTTGTAGGCTCGGATTTACCTTCGCGAAATGCGTTAAGTGAACCGATTCCTTACCCGTCAAATTCTTGTACAACCATTCTCCGTAGAACGGCGCGATCGGCGACATTAATTGCGCCACCGTCTCTAAACAATGGTATAAAGTCTCATAAGCCGCTTGCTTGTCCGCGTTGATTGCCTGGTTAGCCGTCTCCGGATTCCAGAAGCGTCGGCGTGACAAACGAACATACCAGTTAGACAAATGATCACACACGAAATCTTGGATCGCACGACCTGCTTTTGTAGGCTCGTAGGTCTCAAAAGCCTCATCGACCTCCGCAATCAAATTCATTAATTTGGATAGAATCCAACGGTCTAATTCCGTTAAATCTTCCTCTTTAATGCCTTTTTGCTCAAACCCATCGAGATTAGCATAAAGAGCGAAGAAATTATAGGTATTTGTCAGTGTGCCAAAGAACTTGTTGCGCACCTCCGTAATCCCAGCTAAATCAAATTTCAAGTTATCCCAAGGCTGCGCATTCGTGATCATGTACCAACGCGTCGGATCCGCTCCGTAAGCTTTCAGGGTCTCGAATGGATCGATGGCGTTGCCTAGGCGTTTGGACATCTTGTTTCCATTTTTGTCCAACACCAATCCCGTCGAAACGACATTCTTGAACGCCACAGAATCTTCCACCATGCTCGAAATCGCGTGCAGCGTAAAGAACCAACCACGCGTTTGATCCACCCCTTCCGAGATGAAATCCGCCGGATAACTCTGCTTGAATATATCTTGATTTTCGAATGGATAGTGCCACTGCGCAAACGGCATCGCACCTGAATCGAACCAAACGTCGATCAAGTCCAATTCCCTTGTCAACACATTTCCTGTCGCTGAAAGCAAGAATACCTCATCCACAAATGGACGGTGCAAGTCTGCCTCTCCAGCTGCTAAAGCCTTTAAAAAAGCTGCGTTACCTTTTGCCTGAACGTCCGACAGAGCCCCTGAAGCCTGCGCCTTCTCAATCTCCGTTTTCAATTGCTCTAAAGAACCGATGCAGATTTCCTCCGAACCATCTTCTGTCCGCCAAATAGGCAACGGCGTTCCCCAATAGCGAGAACGAGACAAGTTCCAGTCCACTAAATTCTCTAACCAGTTCCCGAAACGACCCGTTCCAGTCGACTCCGGTTTCCACTGAATCGTCTTGTTTAAGGCGATTAATTTATCTTTTACCGCCGTCGTCTTGATGAACCAGGAATCCAATGGATAATATAAGACCGGCTTGTCCGTTCTCCAGCAATGTGGATACGGGTGATCAAATTTCTGTACGTTAAACGCTTTATTTTCCGTCTTTAATTGAATCGCAATACGCTCATCCACTGACAAATACTTGTCGCGGCCTTGCTTCACGCGCTCCGCTTCTTTCTCCTCATCCGTTAAGTAAGCTTCTTTTACGGGTTCCAAAGCGTAGTCCGTCACCTGAGCCACAAAACGGCCCTGGCGATTCACCAATGGCACTTCTTTGCCGTTTTCGTCGGTAATTAATAGCGCTGGAATGTTGTTTTGGGCGGCTACTCTAAAGTCATCTGCTCCAAAAGTCGGTGCGGTGTGCACCATTCCCGTTCCATCTTCGGTCGTCACAAAATCTCCTAAAATCACGCGGAACGCTGGCGCCGATGGCTGCACGTAGGGCATCAATTGCTCGTATTCAATTCCTTCTAAATCCGATCCTTTGCAAGTCGCCACGATCTCGTATGGAATCGCCTGTGGCTTTTTCTCGGCTGCTTCGTAGGCTGCAAAGTCGCCGTTTTCAGCGGCTGCTTGGAAGTAGTTTTTGACTAAGTCTTTGGCTAACACCACATACACCGACACGTAGGTGTACGGATTAAAAGTCTTCACTAGCACGTAGGAAATATTCTTTCCTGCGGTTAATGCCGTATTCGATGGCAAGGTCCAAGGCGTGGTCGTCCAGGCCAATAAATAGACCGGCGCATCGCCTGACGCCTTGAATAAAAACTCGGATTTCGCGTTCTTGATCGCCTTAAATTGCGCCGTCAAGGACGTATCCTTTACATCGCGGTAGCAACCCGGCTGATTCAATTCGTGGGACGAAAGACCCGTTCCCGCCGCTGGCGAATACGGTTGAATCGTGTAACCTTTATATAATAATCCTTGATCGTATAAACGCTTCAATAAGTTCCAAACACTCTCAATATAGTTCGCCTGGTAAGTCACGTAGGGGTTTTCAAGATCCACCCAGTAACCCATTTTCTCCGTCAAACTATTCCATTGATCGGTGAATTTCATCACCGTCTCGCGGCACTTTTTGTTATATTCTTCGACCGAAATGCTCTTGCCAATATCCTCTTTTGTAATGCCTAATTCCTTCTCCACCTGCAATTCTACCGGCAAACCGTGTGTGTCCCAGCCCCCTTTACGCTTCACCTGCTTCCCTTTTAGGGTTTGGTAGCGGCAAAAAATATCCTTAATCGCCCGCGCCATCACGTGGTGAATACCCGGCGTTCCGTTTGCAGAAGGAGGTCCTTCAAAAAACGTAAACGTAGGCTGTCCCTCTCTGCTGGAGATCGACTTTTCAAAGATGTTATTCGCGTTCCAGAAATCTAGAATTTCATCTGCCAAAGCGGCGTAATCTAAATTTTTGTATTCCTTAAAGCTCACAGACGTGTGGGGTTAAAATGAAAAAATTGGCAAAATTGAGGCAAAAATACAAAATTATACGGAACATCTCACGTGAAGATTTGTATTCCGAACGCAATTAACTAGGTTTGAATATGAAGAAGGCCGAGATTCGAAAAATAGTGTTGGCGCAGCGCACACAACTAGCGGAAAAAGAATTCCTGGAGCGCTCCCAGCGTGTCATCGAAACTTTGGCTCCTTTTTTAAATCCCGCGAAAACCATCGCCAGCTTCAAAGCCATCCCCCATCGCAATGAAATTAGTTTAGATTCACTCGAAGGCGACTTTGCTTTTCCGCGCGTTATTTCAGACGCGGAGGGTTCGATGGAGATGGTGCTAGCGGCAGAATTTGCTAACTCGGACTGGGGCATTCCCGAACCAGTGGGCGGGACCGTCGTAAAACCGACCGATTTCGATATTGTCCTATTGCCCCTTTTAACCTTTGATCTAAATGGCAACCGGGTAGGTTATGGTAAAGGTTTTTATGATCGCTACCTGGTGAATTGCCGACCAGATTGCCTTAAAATAGGCATCAGCCTGTTCGAGCCAGTGGATCTAATCGAGGAGGTGGAAAGCCATGATATACCCTTGGACATTGCGATTTGCCCAGCGAAATTGTACGATTTTCGCTAGTTTTCCTTTCGATTCCCCATTTTAAGCCCTAATTTTGTGGACTAAAATCCCAGCTTTGCTTTGAAAATCAGGAGCTTACTTTTCTTTCTACTATTGGCCTCAGGCGGCGCTCTGGCGCAGGAAAAGAAATTAATTCCCATTGAAGAAGTGCAAGGGGTTTGGACGAGGAAATTTATGTATGACAGGCAGTTAGTTGACCATCCTTTGGCATTACAAATACCTTTAATGGAGGCCAGAGACCCAGAAGTCAATGTCGAATTCTTGAAATTCAAACGTCAACGTAAACTTTCTGGCTGGTTAGCCGGTTTCTCTACTGTGTTCGCTTTTTCTACCTATTTGAGTAAAGGAAGCATATCAGAGGGCTTTTACTGGTCAGCGGTGGGAGGCGTAGCGTTAGCAAACGTCTACATCGGAGCCGTAAGTAACAGACACTTCAACAAAGCGTTAAAACGATATAATGAATTAAGTAAGGCTCAAATGGGCTTAAAATTAAGCTCCTCGGGGCAAACAGGAGTATCAGTAGGAATCACATATCCATTATAAAATAAACAGAATGAAAGTTGCAGTTGTAGGCGCCACTGGACTAGTAGGCGGAGAAATTTTGAAAGTATTAGCGGAAAGAAATTTTCCTGTCACGGAGTTAATCCCGGTAGCATCCGAGCGTTCGATCGGCAAAAAGGTGAATTTTAAGGGCCAAGACTTCACGGTGGTAGGCTACGAAACAGCGATTTCGATGAAACCAAACGTGGCTATTTTCTCTGCTGGTGGAAGCAGTTCATTAGAGATGGCTCCTAAATTTGCGGCGGCTGGCATCACCGTAGTAGACAACTCTTCCGCTTGGCGTATGGACCCTACTAAGAAATTAGTCGTTCCAGAAATCAATGCGAGCACCTTAACTCCAGCAGATAAAATCATTGCAAACCCGAATTGCTCGACCATCCAAATGGTAGTCGTGTTAAATCCTTTGCACAAAAAATACAAAATCAAGCGTGTGGTCGTTTCTACTTACCAATCCGTAACAGGAACGGGTAAAGCAGCTGTCGATCAATTATTTGATGAGCGCGCTGGAAAGACGGATTACGCGAAAGTATATCCGTACAAAATCGATTTAAACGTTCTTCCTCAAATCGACGTGTTCTTAGAAAACGGCTACACGAAAGAGGAGATGAAGATGATTTTAGAGACGAACAAAATCATGATGGACGACTCCATCAAGGTGACAGCCACGACGGTTCGTATCCCTACGATAGGTGGACACTCCGAAGCGGTGAACATCGAGTTCGAGAACGATTTCGACTTAGCTGAAGTTCGTGCCATCTTAGAAAAAGAAGAAGGAATCATTGTTCAAGATGATCCGAAGAACTTAGTGTATCCAATGCCGATCACGGCACACGGTAAAGATGAGGTTTTCGTAGGTCGTATCCGCCGCGATGAATCTCAAAAGAACTCGTTAAACCTTTGGATTGTTGCCGATAACTTGCGTAAAGGAGCTGCTACAAACGCGGTTCAGATCGCCGAATACTTAGCTGCACACCACTTGATCTAATGACTAGACTCAGCGTCAATATTAATAAAATTGCCACCTTGCGTAACTCGCGAGGTGGTAATAACCCGGATCTGATCCAGGTGGCGTTGGATTGCGAACGTTTTGGCGCACAGGGCATTACGGTGCACCCGCGTCCAGATGAACGCCATATTCGCTACGCGGATGTGTATGCCTTGAAAAAAGCGGTGAAGACGGAATTTAATATCGAAGGAAATCCATTAGAAGCCTCTTTTGTAGAATTGGTCTTAGCGGTTAAACCGGAGCAAGTGACCTTAGTCCCTGATGCTTTAGGCCAAATCACCTCCAACCACGGCTGGGATACCATCGAACACCAAGAATTATTGAAGCGCCTGATTGCTCCCTTTAAGGAAGCGGGCATTCGCACCTCTATTTTCGTGGACCCTGTTTTAGAAATGGTTGAAGCCGCTGCCACGACAGGGACTGATCGCATCGAATTATATACGGAACCTTATGCGAATGATTTCCCTACCAATCCGACGCAAGCTGTTGCTGCTTACCGAAAAGCCGCTTTTAGAGCCCATCAATTAGGTTTAGGCATTAATGCCGGCCACGATTTAAGTCTAGAAAACTTAGCCTTTTTCCAGGCAAACGTCAATCCTCTGGACGAAGTCTCCATTGGACACGCACTCATTTGCGATGCCCTTTATTACGGATTAGAGAATACGATTCAACTCTACCGCAGACAATTGAAATAAAAAAAGGGCTTCGTCACATAACGAAGCCCTTTTTTTTATGAATGAAGAATAATTTACTCTACATCACCAGTTAATACCACAGCACCACCAGCTACAGATAATTTGATCGTTTTTACTTTTCCAGCCGCACGGCCAAAAGTAATTTCCGCCTCATATCCTTGCAAAGTCGTAGCAAACGTATCTGGAGTAGATGCCGCTATTAAAACAGCGCCTTCAGATGGATTGGAATCAGATGAGATTAATAATTTACCGTCTTTAGAAACGACAATCATTTTCTTCACGTATTCGTTATCAGCCATCTTATAAGAAGCTGCGTATTCAGATCCACCAGCTGATGCAGCTGCACCTGCTTTCACGCCTTCTAAGGTTTGACCTTGCGCTTCGATTTTTAATTTAGTTACCGCACCACCTTCACGTGTGAAGACGATGTCGCCACCCATTCCGCCTAATACAAACGCATCTGCTTTCGCTCCAGCCGTCAATTCCGTATCTGGAAAACCTTCTGCAGACATGATTAACTTACCTTCTTTGTCCGCTAATTTCAAGACTTTCACATAAGGATTATCGCTCATTGTGTATTCGCCAGCATAATCAGCGGCTTTTTGAGCATTGGAAACGAAGGCCAAACAAGTCAGGGCCAAAGCTGACACAATAGAACGTAGATTTTTCATTTTTTCTTTAAAGTTTAGGAGTCCAAAATTAAGGATTTAAATGAGCTTCCAAATTTTGTCACTCAATTTTATTCAAAATCGATTAAAATTTTGGATGTAAAAAAGATTTCTATCATATTGCGTCACAATCAATTCGCCCAATTAGACCCTACTGCATGAGATAAACCTCTACATTAACCATTTTACTTTTTTATGAGCAAAATACCCGTTAATGATGCAGCGTTAATTTCTGCCTACATTCAAGGTGATTCTAAGGCATTCGAAACACTACTAAATCGTAGTAAATCAAAAGTATACACGACTATTTATTTAATTGTAAAGGACCGCTACATCGCGGAAGACCTTTTGCAGGAGACCTATATCAAAGCTTTGGACGTCATCAACCAAGGCAAATATAACGAAGAAGGCAAATTCCTTCCTTGGATCGTCCGCATCGCACACAATATGGCGATCGATCACTTCCGGAAAGAGAAGCGCTATCCCAAAATCGTGTTAGATGATGGCTCGCCGCTGTGGAACAGTTTTCAATTTGCAGAAGAAAGTTCGGAGGACAAACAATTAAAAGAAGATATGATCGTTAATATCAGGGACTTGATAAAAAAACTTCCTACTGAGCAACGCGAGGTCCTCGTGATGCGCCATTACGAAGAATTAAGCTTCCAAGAAATCGCCGAATTAACCCAAGTTAGTATCAATACCGCATTAGGGCGTATGCGTTACGCTTTAATTAACCTTCGTAAAATGTTAGACAAACAAGAGTTAGCCTATGACAAAAAGCTTTACCCCAAATGACCTGATTAAACACCTTTATGAACCTGAAACAGGGTTCCTACAAACATTAAATGAAGACGAGAAGCAAGAACTTGCTCGTTTAAAACAGGTCCAAAACTTGCTGAATTCGGCTTACACAGAGCCCTCCGAAAGGAGCCTCGAGAAAATTCTCGAGCACGCGCGTACTTCTAAAAAGCCCCTAGCACACTAGGGGCTTTTTTATTCGAAAATTCTGGGTAATTTTAGCAAAAATCAAATCCTATGGACGCAGCTAAAGTTGACTTATTCATCATGACACATGCGAAGAGCTTCGAAACGCATCATTTGTCCTATATACGTGAGAGATTGCTTGCTCTAGATGATTCACAATGGATTATCCTCCAAAGCATAAACATAAAAGACCCTACCGTTTCACTGATTGTATCTATTGTGGGTGGTCATTTCGGTGTAGACCGTATTCTCCTGGGAGACATTGGTCTAGGCGTCGGAAAGCTGATTACGTGCGGAGGATTGGGTATTTGGACCATTATCGATTGGTTTCTCATTATGGATGCCACCCGTGAACACAATTTCAAAACACTGCAACCATATCTAGTTTAATGAGCCGGAAGAAGCTCTATTTCATCATTCTACTTTCTTGTAGTGCCGGTTTTTTCTACCTGTGGACAGGATTTGCCTTTACCTGTTTTTTCAAAACCATCACCGGCATTCCTTGTCCCGCTTGCGGAACGACGCGCTTTATCCTGGGCGATTTCACTCATGGAAACCCGCTTGGGATTATCGTAGGGGCAACCATGTTATTACCCATTCTTGTCATTTTTGACCTATTTACGCGTGGTGATCGGGTATTTCGGATGTATATTTGGCTAGAGGAAAAATTTCGACAGCCCGTGGTGGCAGTTATTTTGATTGTATTGCTTGTATTAAATTGGGTTTGGTCAATATCTAAGGGATTATAATGTTAAAAAAAGAGCGATTTCAGGCATTTGTGGAGCACTTTTCCACTCGTTTTCCAGAAGCGGAAACCGAGTTGCATTATTCGAACCCATTCGAACTACTAGTCGCGGTGGTATTGTCCGCGCAATGCACGGATAAACGTATCAACCAAGTTACTCCTGCCCTATTCAAGCGTTTCCCAAATGCTAAATCCCTCGCAGATTCGAGCGTAGAAGAAATTTTCTCCTACATCCGCTCCGTTTCTTATCCGAATAATAAGGCAAAACATCTGTTAGGTTTAGGCCAAAAAATTACCGACCAATTCGCCGGCGAAGTTCCTGAAACGATGGAAGACTTGCAAAGTTTACCCGGCGTGGGCAGAAAAACGGCGAACGTTATTGCTTCCGTCATCTATAATCAGCCCGCCATGGCGGTGGACACGCACGTTTTTAGGGTATCTCAGCGACTGGGCTTAGTCCCCAAAACAGCCAATACACCGCTAAAAGTAGAGATGGCCTTAATTAAAAATTTACCTGACGAAGTCATCGCAACGGCCCATCACTGGTTGATTTTACATGGACGCTATGTCTGTTTAGCTAGGACACCTCAGTGCGCGAAATGCGATATCACGCATTTCTGCGCCTTTTACCAGAAAAACCACAAGGAATGAGTCCGATTGAGATCTTAGCAATCATAGCTTCTTTAGGTGGCGTAGTTCTCAGCATGGCGAAGAAAAGCCTTGCTTGGGTTTGCAACATCATTGCCTCAGGTCTTTACGGGTACATTTTTTATCAAAATGGTCTGTATTCCGACATGGAATTACAGGGTTTCTTTATCCTAATGGCCATCTATGGCTGGTGGACTTGGTCGAGATCTGAGCCAGATTGGGTGCCTGAAAAATCGAGGCGCAGCACCTTATTTACCGGATTAGCGGTGGCCTTTCTTTTCGGTGCAGGATCCGGCTTTTTACATCAGCAGTATTTCCTCTCGGTCAGTTTTCCGTTTCTAGATGCTACCCTAACTGGGCTAAGTATTTACGGGACTTGGCTGGCAACGCGACGTAAAATAGAAAACTGGATTGTCTGGATCGGAGTGGACATCGTCTACGTGGGAATGTATGTAAACAAAGGGTTATGGGGCACGGCGGCACTTTACCTTGTCTTTATTGCTTTGGCCTTAAAAGGCTACATCGACTGGCTTAAGCCCCTGAAAAACAGGGACTAAAAAATTTGTCAGAGATTTTATCGGATTCATTACCTTATTAAGCTCAGCCTTTTTATATTTGTGTTTAGGTAAAAGACTACAATTTAGATAGATTTATGGCCAACGAAGAAAAACAAAGATATTCTGCCGAAGAATTAAAAGAGTTTGAAGAAATTATCCGTGCTAAATTAGATGATACGAATGCTGAATTAAAGTATTTACGCGAGTCATTGAATAAAAAGAATGATACGGGTACAGACGCTACCTCCGGAAACTCGAAAGTGATGGAAGACGGGGCTGACACCGCGGAGAAAGAAAACTTAAATCAATTAGCTGTTCGTCAGCAAAAGTTCGCGAAGAACCTGGAAAATGCCTTAATGCGCATTAAGAATGGGACTTACGGGATATGTATTGATTCAGGAAAGTTAATTTCCAAAGAACGTTTGCGTTTAGTACCGCACACGCAACACTCGATTGAAGCGAAGTTAAAGCAAAAATAAACCATGGGTTTTTTCGAAAATAACCGCCTTGTAGAATTGATAACGAATTATCTCAAAACGCAATTTGAGCTTATCAAGTTAGACATTCAGGAAAAATTAGAGGAGATTCTTGTTCGAATTTTCAAACTTATTTTTGTGGCAGCGGGTTTCACAATTACCCTATTTTTCCTTCTTTTAGGAGGATCGGAGTGGATCAACCAAGTTTTAGAGAGCCGTTTTATCGGCTATTTCATCATGGCTGGCATCATTGGCCTAGCCAGCCTATTTCTTTTCTTATCCCTAAAACCGAGCGAAAATGAGTCAGAATAAAGAAAAGAGAGCAGAATTAGAAAGCCAAGCGGCTGAAATTCAAGAGCAATTAACTGAGACCGTTACTGAATACAAAAAGGTAGGCAACCAGCTGTTAATCGCAGGCGGCATCGTAGCAGGTGGCTATTTACTTTATTCCATGTTCTCGGGCTCGAAAAAGAAAGGCTCCTTCGTGAGCGATGCGATTAAATCTTACGCCCTGGCGCTCGCACTTTCCTACGCAAAGGACTTACTAATAGATTACCTGGCATCATTGGAAGCAGAAACCGAAGCCGCGGTAACAGTGGAAGATTCTACCGTCAACCCCTGATTACTGACTACTGTCCACTGTCTACTGACTACTGGATACTGACTACTAATTCTCCATCAAATACGCCTTAATAAACTCATTAATCTCCCCGTCTAACACCGCATCTGTATTCGATGTCTGGTAATTTGTGCGGTGATCTTTCACGCGGCGATCGTCTAATACATAGGAACGGATCTGCGAACCCCACTCAATCTTCTTC
This sequence comes from Aquirufa antheringensis, assembly GCF_023921165.1. Taxonomy (NCBI): domain Bacteria; kingdom Pseudomonadati; phylum Bacteroidota; class Cytophagia; order Cytophagales; family Flectobacillaceae; genus Aquirufa; species Aquirufa antheringensis. The sequence goes on along the minus strand of NZ_CP049835.1, from coordinate 1,577,424 downwards.
TTGCCAGCCTCCACTTCGGCGCGCGCAGCGTTGCGTTTATCGATTTCGATTTGGTATAATTTAGACTTCAAAAGGCGCAATGCCACTTCTTTGTTCATTAATTGCGAGCGTTCTTGCTGGCAAGCGATGATGATTCCAGAAGGTTTGTGAGTTAAACGAACCGCGGTTTCGACTTTGTTGACGTTTTGGCCACCTGCACCACCGGAACGGAAGGTATCCCAATCGATATCCGCTGTATTAATCTCAATTTCGATGGTATCATCTGCTAAAGGACAGATATAGACAGATGCAAATGAGGTATGGCGGCGTGCATTCGAGTCGAAAGGAGAAATACGCACTAAGCGGTGCACACCGTTTTCTGATTTTAAATTACCGTAGGCAAATTCACCATCTACTTCGATAGTGACGGATTTGATTCCCGCTACGTCTCCAGGATTTTCATCCACTAAACGAACCTTAAAGCCGTTCTTTTCTGCCCACATGTGGTACATGCGCAATAACATGGCTGCCCAGTCTTGGGATTCGGTTCCACCAGCACCCGCATTGATTTCTAACACAGCGCTCATATTGTCGCCTTCGTCAGACATCATTTTGCGGAATTCCAAAGCCTCCAGATTTGCCTCCAGTTTTTCGCCTTCTGCATCCACTTCAGCCTCAGTGGCTTCACCCATTTCGTAAAATTCCCAGATGGTTTCTAAATCACCTTGTGCGTTCGCGAGTTTATCGAACCCATCCGTCCAAAACTTCAGCCCACGCATCTCGCGCATCGTGCCTTCGGCTTTGTCAGGATTGTTCCAAAATTCGGGATCCAAGGTGACCGTCTCTAGTTCAGAGATTAAATATTTCTTGTGATCGTAGTCAAAGATACCTCCTTAAAGCCTCTATTCTGGCTTTCAGGTCATTGAACCTGTCTCTAGTCATGTGTTTTTCTACTTAATAAAGTGCAAATATACCCGATTTTGTGCTAAATTGCGGCCTCATTCATTTAAATCAAGCAATAAAATGGCGCAACAATACGATTTGATCGTGGTAGGCTCAGGCCCAGGGGGTTATGTAGCAGCTATCCGAGCTTCTCAATTAGGTTTAAAATGTGCAATTGTAGAGAAAGAATCCTTAGGTGGTATTTGCCTAAACTGGGGATGTATTCCTACCAAAGCCCTTTTGAAATCTGCCCAAGTTTTCGAATACATCAAGCACGCGGCTGATTACGGAATTACCGTAAAAGGCGCAGAAGCTGATTTCTCTGCGGTTATTTCCCGTTCTCGTGGCGTGGCGGATAGCATGAGCAAAGGCGTTCAGTTTTTGATGAAGAAAAATAAGATTGACGTGATTATGGGTTTTGGAAAAATCCAACCTGGTAAGAAAGTCGAAGTAACAGACGCAGACGGGAAGAAAACCGTTTACGAAGGAAAAAATATCATGATTGCAACGGGTGCTCGCGCTCGTGCCTTGCCTAATGTGCCTATCGACGGCGAAAAGGTGATTGAATACCGCAAGGCGATGAGCTTAGAGAAACGTCCAGATTCGATGGTCGTGATCGGTTCAGGTGCGATCGGAGTTGAATTTGCCTACGTTTATGCGGCGATGGGAACGAAAGTAACGATCGTAGAATTCATGCCAAACATCGTTCCTGTAGAGGACGAAGATGTTTCGAAAGAATTAGCGAAGCAATACAAGAAAATGGGTATCGACATCTTGACGTCTTCGAGCGTGGAGTCAGTGGATACGAAAGGAAAAGGTTGCAAAGTGAGCATCAAAACTCCAACGGGTAACCAAGAAATCCAATGTGATATCGTTCTTTCTGCGGCGGGTGTAATCTGTAACTTAGAGAACATCGGTTTAGAAGAAGTGGGTATTATCGTAGACAAAGGCCGTATTCCAGTAAACGCTTGGTACGAAACGAATATCCCTGGTTATTTCGCGATTGGCGATGTGACTCCGGGTCCGGCTTTGGCACACGTTGCCTCAGCGGAAGCGATTATTTGTGCAGAGAAAATGGCTGGTCACAAGACGGAAGCTTTGGACTACACAAACATCCCAGGTTGTACGTATTGCAACCCGGAAATTTCTTCCGTAGGTATGACCGAGAAGAAAGCCAAAGAAGCAGGTTACGATATCAAAGTGGGTAAATTCCCATTCGTGGCTTCTGGAAAAGCTACGGCTGCCGGCGCTCGAGATGGTTTCGTGAAAGTAATTTATGATGCCAAATACGGTGAATTATTAGGCGCTCACATGATCGGTTACAACGTAACAGAATTGATCGCAGAGGCGGTTGTGGTTCGCAAGTTAGAAAGCACGGCTTACGAGATTATGAAAACAGTTCACCCTCACCCGACGATGTCAGAGGCCTTCAAAGGCGCGACAGAAGCGGCGTATGGAGAAGCAGTGGATTTGTAATCTTCAGCATTATATAAATAGAAAGAGGAGCTCAAAAGGCTCCTCTTTTTTTATGGCTGAAAATAGGCCTCTGTTCCTCCTTCTAGCCAATCGGCTCCTGGAATAAGTTTTGCAGCATCAGCGGATCTGCCTCCTCCTTTTCCACAAACCGTTACCACTTTTCGGGAGGTCGGAATTTCATTCATCCGCTCGGCTAATTCCGTGAGAGGAATGTGTAAGGCTGACGGGATATGTTTCGCATCGTATTCTTCCTTTGAACGAACGTCCACAAGAATAATGCGATCAGTATTCAAATTGGATTTTACTTCTTTTTGTGTAATCATGACCCAATTTGGGCATTTTTTCAGCAAAAAAATTTAACAAATGTAAAAATCAATTCAGACGCATCTGAATGCTTTTGTAGTCAATCTTACTTTTAGGATCGTGAGCCTGAATGGCAATGGTCCCAGGTTGAATTCTTTTCTTGTCTGCTGGCTCATCGTATTCGACTACAGTTCTACCATTTATCCTCGTGGTGATGTGTTTCCCCTCTACTTTTATGTATAATTCGAACCATTCTTCGTCGTGCACTAATTTTTCCGCGGTGTCGATAATACCATAGAGACTACCCGTTCTGCGCCAATCCGTGTGGGAATTATTGACTTGTATTTCGTGGCCTTGAGAGGGCCAGTCACTGGGTTGAAATGCCGTACAAACATATAAGCCAGAGTTCGCTCCAGGATAGGTTTTAATCAGGGCTTTTACTTCGAAGTTTTTAAAGGAATGGTCTCCAACAGGTCCATCATAGAAAAGATGTCCGCGGGGGCCTTCGATGCGTAATTCGCCGTCCTTTACTTGGAATGAACTTGGATTTTCACTGGCTTTCCAGCCTGTTAAGTCGCGGCCGTTGAATAGTTCGACCCATTGGGCGTGGGCGGAGAAGTTTAGTAAAAGAAGGAGGAGGAAGAGGTTTTTCATGTTAACTTATAGGTTTAATTTATGGAGGTAAATATTAACTTAAAAGTTTAAAAATGAAATAGTGGCGGAGGATTAATCTACTTTAATTATTTCTTCACCATTCTCCCATCAAATACCAGCGCCTCCACTGAGAAGACCTTGATTTTAACACTATCAGGATGAGCAGGATTAATGAGGTAATTAAATTCTGGAGGCACAATACTACTCGGTACTTTTAGGACAGCAGCTGATTTCAGCGCAACAAAATCGTCGCCTATAAACTGAGTTTCTAAAATAGGTGGTTTGGAGTCCCAGTTTTCAGGCAAATCATTTACATTCAGTTCTACTATTTTTATTTCGTCTGGTATCTCTATTTCAACATAAAATCGATCTGACGGCAGATCTTCAGATAGATCAATGTGAACGGAAACTTCTAGAGTAGCAAGGGCTCGAGATGCAGAGGTATAAACTACCGAAGTGTTTAAGCTATTCCATCGATAACCTTCCATTCTGGACGCACCTTCACCTGACAATGTGGTATCTAGGTATTTTTCCCGCTCAATTCGATATACTTTCATTAGGCAAAATTTCCAAATTCAATTCGATTCAGACAATTTCGAACTTCTTGAATGCCTGTGTTAGAGTCCAATAAACTTTCTGGTGTATTATTTCCCAACGAATAATTGGGCTTTTTCATCCAACGTTGAAATTTATCCTCTTCTTGATTAAAAACTTCGATTCCATAATCAACTAATTCCGTCAGAAGTAAAATAACTTCACTATCTCTACCATTCAGCAGTGATTTTTCTCTTCTTTTTTTATTGTAGGTTGTTTGAGGTAGGCCAAACATAGTTAAAACTGATTTTACCGGAACGTTAATGCGCTTACTAATTACTTCAATGGAGGAATAAGGAACACCTCTTCTTATAATGTCGACTCTATCTAATGTAGATTGCCATGCATATTCAATCCCCTCAGACTCGAATCGCCATTTCGGCGTAGAAGCTGCAGCAACTCTTGCGCGTCTTATACTCTTTCGCGTATCAAAAATGGCAGGTTCATTCATTTCCTTTTTCATGTGTGTAGCATTTATGCTGTAAATGTACAATATAAATGCTATCTTAGTTATGAAAGGGGAAATTAAATTATGTAATGATTTCAAATAAATATTGGCTAAATCCTGAGAGCATCTTCTATCTCTTTTTCAATATTATCGAATTGATTTACGAAATCACTTAAATCCGGATTCATCCATTTCAATAAATCATACAATCCATTTTGAATGTGTTTTGCATGTTTGAAATCAATATTCATTTCATTGAAACAGATTGCTTCATTATGGTAAATTCGATTTCTGAATTCTCTGATTTCTTTTAGAGTAAGAGCTAAATAATTTCGATTGACTGCTGACGGCTTATTGGGAAAACAATGAATGACATAACCTTCTAAAAGCTTATAATGCTTGGGTTCAAAAAGACAAGTCCAAAAGCCAAATGATTGCTCTGCCAATATTTTCCCTTTCATACCTTTAGCTCTTAAGTCAGTTTGTGCTTTATGCACTTGAGTTTTTAACCAAAACTTTGGCCCTAATGAAGCGTCATTCATAAAGCCAACTTTCTGATTAATTATCCATTCGCTATCGGAAAAATAAATGCCAAGTTTATCATCAATACCATTTCTTAGAAAGATCTCAAACAAATTCAATACAGGATAAAATGCTTTTGATACTCTCAAATTAGCTCCATAAAGCATCATTGCTTTTTCTTGCGAGTAACCACAACTAACTAAATATCTTTCTAATCTAGATTTCGAAACAAAGTTCTCAAAGGCGCTGTATTTCATTTATGTAAGAATTTTATTTCTAATTGGAAATCTTGTGTACATTTGTATTGTGATGGTTGGTAAAGCCTCTTTCTGAAAAGGAACGTAACCAATCAGAAGATTTTAAAAAAACCGCTGAGAAATCAGCGGTTTTTTTGTGCCTGAAAGTATAGAATAGTAGTCAGGAGTCCTAAAACAAGATCCTAGATATTGGAGATTATCAGTTACTTGATACCGGATAAAAGGGAGTGACAGCTCCATTCCATTCCGCTGTCAGCCCGCAGGGCATCTAGCACAAAGCCTTTCACCATTCGCTTCGCGAATAGTGCCGCCTTTTTATTTTCATCCGCTCGCCCAAGCAAGCTTGGCTCGCAATGAAAAAAAAAAGCCTCTCAGCTAACGCTGAGAGGCTTCGTAGAGGGGAAGGATCTACGTGTACCCAAAAAGAACAGAACCCCTATGTTATTCAATCAGCTAATTTTTGGAAAAAATCGATTTATTTAAACAATTGTAGCACAAAAGTTATTAAATCCGTTTGTATAAAATTGAATCAATTTGCAAAAATGTGGGCTAGATGTGGACTAGTTTATGTACATTTGAATCGATTATATAATACACAATGGCTTCGATTAACCTTATTCTACAAGGAACTAAAAATCCAGCAGTTATCTATATCCGTTTGCGCGACGGCAGAAAACTAGATATTAAAGCTAAAACGAACTACCACATTAATCCAGCTAACTGGGATGAAAAGGAACAAAGACCAGTCAAAAAACTACTTAAGAATATTGATTATGCTAATTTAGACACGGATTTAAGCGGTCTGAAAATATCCTTGTTAACTGAATATAATAAATCAAAAGGAGTTAAGACGATTGATTCCAAATGGCTTAATGAGTTCATTAACCCAACCGAACCCGAATCAAAATACCCATTAAATCTGGTCGACTATATTGATACGTACATTGAATTCAAGAAGAAAGATGTTAAAGAGACAACCATTAAAAAATGCAAAGGGATAAAAGAATTGCTTATCCGATATGAAAAACACACCAAATCCGTAATTTTTATAAAAGATATTAATCAGGATTTCAAGGTTGGCTTTGAGAATTATTGCGAAGAAATGGGTTACGCCAAAAACACCACGGCTAAAAACCTAATTTATATTAAAGCATTTTGTAATCATGCAAAATCAAATGGCTTAGAAACTCATTTCCAACTTGACAGCGTGAAAATCAAATACAATAGAGCTAAACATATTTATTTGAACAATGAAGAAATTGCCAAAATTGAAAGCCTCGAGGATAAAAGTTTAACGGACGGTTTAGTAAATGCTAAGTACTGGCTATTAATTAGTTGTTATTGTGCTCAGAGGGTTTCCGATTTTATGCGCTTTGACAAATCGATGATCAGGCATGAAAAAAATAGAAAAGGGGAACTTAAGCCGCTCTTAGAATTCACCCAGGTCAAAACTGGTAAAATAATGACTATCCCACTTCACTCAAAAATTATTGAGATATTAGAAAAGTTCGACGGCAACTTTCCAAAAAAGATATCTGACCAACGATATAATGACCACATTAAGAATGTATGCAAAGCAGCAGGAATAAACGAATTAACATTAGGTAAGTTATTTAATCCAGAAACCAAACTCCAACAAGAAAAATTATACGAAAAGCATTTACTAGTATCATCGCACATTGGAAGAAGATCGTTCGCGACTAATAATTACGGCAAAATCCCCACAACCTTTTTAATGCAGATGACTGGTCACGCAACAGAATCAATGTTTTTAACTTACATAGGCAAAAGCAACAAGGATATAGCGATTGAAATGACCGATTTTTTTTAATATCCCGGTAAACTATTTACATAATTTAACCTGAATTATCCATGTTAAAATATACATTAAAAGAGTACAAGGAGGAATTTGACATAAAATTATCCGAATATTTATCGTCATTCGAAGACAATACTCCTGTATCGTTTATTGACCAACAAAAAGCACTTTTCACAACCTACAATAATGCACTACTATTAATTGCCGATGAATTAAAGAAATACGGGGAGCTTGAAGCCAATAATATCTTCTTGTCAAACACTGCTTTTGATGATCTAAAGAAGATAGCTAGTGAAACGTACGATGATATCAGGATAGAAGAAAAATTCAAACCCTTGATAAAGGGGTTTCAGACTTTGGAAGAATTTCTAGTAGACCGCGATTCCAGTTCAGAAAATCATTGTACTAGAATTGACTATACTAAACTAAGGAATCATTTAAATAGCGTTGGTAGGATATTAGAGTTTTTATCGACTAAGTATTTAAAATATCAAAGCGAACCTTCAAAAGATGATGAAAATGATTCGCCAATTTTTATAGAAACGCAAGAATTCGATATTAAGGCAAATGTAGATGGAAATCAACAAATTATTAATGACCATTTAGGTCCTTTTGAATCTTACTTATCTAGTGATGATTATATTTTATTATCCAACTCATTGATTCATTACTTTAATTCAGGCAGTTTCCCCACACTTGAAAAAAAAATAAATTTTAAGACAATAAACAAGAAATGGATTGGTTGGGCATTAAAAGAAATTTTCATTAGTATTTCTACAGCTAAATTAAGCTACGATCTTCTCTCATTTGCGCAAAGAAACATTAATATTTTTGATAAAGAGGTTATTGATAAGAAGCATTTTCAGGATTCAAATCTCTATAAATCTTTTACCGAAAAACCTAAATCATATAAATACCGCCAAATCCACCTAAAATATTTAGAAAACCACTAAAAACACTTTTTTATCGCCTTTTGACCACCAAATCCACTCCTGAATTTTGAGCCATAATTTAAACAACATAAAATTATGGTTACTAATTCGGTATTACTCGAAGCCCTAACCGTTGAGGAACTAAATCAACTAATAGGCACGTCCGTTAAAAACGGCATCACTGAAATTCAACAGGAATTTCATTCAAAACACCAATCAGAAGAACTTCTCACTCGAGAGGAAGCTTGCAATTTTCTAAAAATAGATGGCTCGACCCTATGGTCTTGGACAAACAAAAAGAAAATTAAGGCGTATGGTATTGGAGCACGTCGCTATTACAAGCGTAGTGAACTGTTGGAATCTTTAACCTTATTAAAAAAATAAGCGATGGAAGAGACCTACTTAAACCCCAACCAAGACAAATCGCTCCAAGTGAGCCAATTGAACCTGGAGGCTGTAATCTCTAGGCTTCCTAAGACGTTACAAGATTGTGTAACGGAATTCAAAACGGAGGAGCAACGGTTGATTGCTACGTATGCTGTCATTGCACTTACTGGCTCATTAATGCCAGAGGTATGCATACGCTATGCGAACAAAATTGAACACCCTTGTTTGATGCTACTCATTTCAATGCCCCCTGCCTCTGGTAAGGGTGGCTTGAATTTGATGTACAAGCTCGTGGAGGAGGTAAATTCCAAAATGCGTACAGAGAATGATGAGGCAATGCGTTCTTATTTACGTGAGCTGAAGGAAATTGAGGAACAAAAGGATAAATCCATTCCTCTGCCAAAGCCTCCAAAGCAACCACTTCATTTGATTCCTGGTAACACCACATCGTCGAAAATGAACGAACAGCTAGCTGAGAATGATGGCCTAATTGCTTCTCTAATCATGGAAACAGAGACAGATGGACTAACAATGATGCTCTCTAATAAGATGGGAGAAGCAAATTCCATCCTATTTAGGAAAGCATTCCATCATGAATACGAGAGTCAACTCAGAAAGCGCAAAGGCGAGCACTTAGTTATCTCACGTCCTAAGCTTGTCATCATTGTCAGCGGTACACCATCTCATATTAAGAGCCTATTTAGAGGTAATGAAGATGGATTGTTTAGCCGCTTCATGATTGTTACAGGAAATAGTCCCCTTGTTTGGGAGGATGTACGTCCAACACCTGGTAAACGATCTTTGGATGAGGCATTTGCTGAATTAGGCAAGAATTTCACGGCTTTATTTGACCATTATAAAGACAAGAAGCTTGAAGTACAATTTAGTTCGTATCAGTGGGATAAAATCAATTCCGTAGGAGAAGATTATATGATCCATTCGGTTGAAGAAGCTGGTGATTATGCTTCCAGCATAGCTAAGCGACACGCGAATATGCTTTGTAGAATAGCAGCTATACTTACAGCTGTACGGCACTATGAAAGCAAATCAACCTCTGAGGCAATTTACTGCAATGGTGCTGATTTCGAAACAGCTCTTTGGTTAATTGATCAATCTGCAAAGAATGCCTTGGAGGTTTTCAAGCAGTTAGGTGAATTTACCAAGGGAAGCACTAAAAAGGAAGCGTTTTTTAACGCTATGCCCCAAACCTTTGTCCTGTCTGAGGTGGCAAATCTGTACGCGGATTTGAATATCAAAAAGCGAACAGTAAATAGGTACGTTCAGCAGTTGATGAAAGATGGACTTCTTGAATGCCTCTCTTACGCGGTATATAGAAAGATACCTCCTAAGAATTAGATGAATGGCGAACTGACGTAGTGGCAAAGTTCATTCTGAAGTGAGCCACTACGCCACTGCGCCATCTTATGTGTTTAGGGCTAAATGCCCATTTTACTAACCGCAACCAGATGTCTGGTATGCATTAAATTTTAAAAATATGAAGAATACTAGTATAGAATGGACTGATAAGTCCCACAACTTTTGGCACGGATGTACCAAAATTAGCTCAGGATGCAAATTCTGTTATATGTTTAGGGATAAGGATAAGTATAAACAAGACGGATCTGAAATCCGACGATTAAGCGATCAAACGTTTTACAGTCCGCTTTCAATACATGAACCGTTAAAGGTATTTATTAACTCGTATTCTGATTTTTTCATAGAGGAAGCTGACGATTGGAGAGCTGACGCGTGGGAAGTGATACGTGATACCCCGCATTTAACATGGCAGATATTAACGAAGCGACCAGAACGAATCTTAGAATGTCTACCCAACGATTGGGGTGATGAGGGATATCCTAACGTTTGGCTAGGTGTTTCGATTGAAGAGCAAATGTATTTTCATCGAGCAGAGACTCTTGCCAAAATACCAGTCAGGGTTCGATTTATCTCAGCAGAACCGCTGTTAGAAGAACTAGATATGCTAGTTGTTAAGAACGGGAAACGTATCATCGATGATTTTCATTGGGTAGTAATAGGCGGTGAATCAGGTAATGAATATGGACCACATCGTTACAGACCATCTGAGATCTCTTGGTATGAACGAATTGTTCAGGATCTAAAATTACGAACAGAAGTTGCTGTGTTTGTCAAGCAGCTTGGTAGTCATCTTAGAAAAACGATGCGATTACAGCATTATCATGGTGGCGAACTGGCGGAGTGGCCAAGTAGTCTACAAATTAGGGAGTTTCCTGAGTAAATTAATGTTAAGAATGGAGGGGCTAATGTCCCTCCATTAATTCATAGATACCACATATGGTTTGTGTTTTTGTAAATAGTTTTCCCATTCTTCACGTGACCCCCGAAAGACATTAAGGTCTACTTTATGAGTAATAGCGGAAAGGTTTGCATCAATATTAAATTGCCAAAAAGTACAATCCATCATCGCAGGTCGCCAAGTATTAGTAGAACTAAGCCAAAGGGTGTGATCGTTAAAGTCATTGCTGATAAAATCTGAGTACCCAATTCCATTTGTATATATAATAGGCTTCATTCCAGTTTGGTTTTTTATTTCTTTCATGAAAGCTCGCAAACGGTCAATTACTTTTTCTCTTGAAACGACCGGGTTGTTGTCATATTCCACATCTACAATCAAAGGCATTTGCAATTCTTTACCATGCAAATGATTTAAAAAATGTTTTGCCTGTGCTTTACCATCGATATCAAATCTAAAAAAATGGTAGGCCCCGATAGGCACTTCACGTTCGCGAAAAGCTTCATAATGCCTAATAAATGTTTTATCAGTCCAACTTTCTCCCTCTGTCGCTTTCAAGAATACAAAATCGAGCGAGTCTAATTCATCATAATTTATATTTCCATTATGGTGGGACAAATCAAGACCTCGGACGGCATATTCTTTACTTAATACCCACGGATTGTTTGATCCTCTTTTTTTAAATTTACACGATACTAATCCTAAAATAGAAGCAAATGAAAAGATAAGTAAGAGTGGAATAATTTCGCGGTTCATTTTAGTCTTATTTTAACTGCCCGCGGAAAGAGGGCATAAAATGATTTACAACATAATACAAAACATAAAAAACACTATTGCAGATTACACTACGAAAAAAGGCTATCCCAAAATCCGATTGAAATTGAATTCCTCCTAAAAAACCTGGAATGAGGAGAAAAATAATCAAGCCAAGTATCTTCAAGGGCCATAGAGTCACATATCGGTTAATTATAACATAGATGTAATAGCCTATGGTATAAAATTCGAATGCCTTAATAATCCATTCCATAGGAGCCTCATATATTGGACCATTCCCTAACATCCTAATCTCACCTAATAAAGTACTAAATATAAATTCATCAAGCACAGAATAAATCAATCCAGATACCAATGGAACTAAAACTCCAAAAAGAACTAATCTTGCAAACATAATAGGTAACAGATTTGCCTGATATGGTTTTAAATTATTATTTAGCATCGCCCGTCAATATGATTTGTTTCTTCTGATTATCAATCGTGATTTTACCATAACGACCCATGGCGCTTTGGCCGAAAAGCATACCTGCTGTGCGGTTTTTAGAAACAGAAGCTCGGACATTTTTCAAGACTAAACCGCCTATCTCCACTTCTCGTAACATGATTGTGCGAGACACTTCTTTCTCTCCATTCGCTAGCGTGTACCTGGCTGTTCCTATGTAATCTTGTTCATTGAGAAAACCGTTTTTGATCATAAAGTCTACCTCTGTTTGAGAAATAGAGATATCACTAGCCCCTGTATCGAACATCATACTTAATGGCAAGCCATTAATTTTGCTTTGAACCTCATAGGTTCCACTACCAGAAGGCTTGTATGGAATCACGTATGTACCTATGATTCGATTAGTCAATTTATCATTTGAATTACCTACAACCTTTGTTTCTATAAATTTTGCTTTCCAACGAGTAATCAAAGCCTTGAATTCGGGTTGATTTCTAACATTATCTAAATCGTCGTCCTTTGCTAAGTGTTCGAAATCACGGTAGCCTTTTATGAAAGCGGTATCCAAGTACGCAAGTGACTGGGTGGGTAACTTCATTAATGAATATAAACAAGCGGCATCATAGAAGTTTCCGTCTTCTGGAAATTTCTGGAGGGTTTTATTCAACCAGGCTTTGGCCTGATTAAACTGCCCCAATTCGAAATAGGCATAGTGGCGAGCATTTCCACCAGATCCCACGATGGTGTCTAGCTCGACGACTTTACGGAAATCTGCATTTGCACGCAATGTGTCTTTATAGTGCTTTGCATATAAGCGACCGCGATGTAAATAGGTATAAGAGTAATCGCGATCCACTTCAATCGCTGAGGTATAATCTGCAAGACCTCCTTCAGAATCTTTTAGAAATTCATCTTTCACCCAGCCACGACGGTAGTAAAACCATGGTTCTTCAGGATCCATTTCGATGGCTTTGTCAAAATCCTTCACGGAGGCAACATAATTTCCAGTCAAGCGATATTCATCTCCCCTATTCCCAAAATCATGTGCAGAGCTAGAGTCTAAAGAAATCGATTCAGTGTAATCCACAATCGCTTTATCGTGCATTCCCATTTCTGCATATAATTCAGCACGAGCGGTTAAAAATGAACTGCGATAGTTTTCTGGAATCATTTCAAATATTTTCACAAAATCAGCTAATGCATTTTTGTAGTCTTTTTTATATCGATAGAGCTGAGAACGAACGTAAACCCAGATGTCCTTTTGGGGGAATTCCTTAATTAGAGAGGAGATTTTTGCGAGCCCTAAGGTGAAATTTTTCTTGGAGAAAGTGATGAAGTTTCCTCGAATTCGAGAATCTTTTTCATCTAGGCTTATGGCATTATAGGAGTCAAGAATCGCTAAATCGTATTTTCCTACCATATAATAGGCATAGGAGCGATTATCATAAGCGGATGCGAAGGTGGGATCTAGCTTGATGATTCGATCGCAGATTTTGATCAGGTCAGCGTATTTTTCTTGCTGGAGGTAAATGGTGGCTAATAGATCTCTGGCGCGGATATTGCCTTCGTCTAATTCAAGTACTTTGTTAATGTCAGCGATCGCCTTCTCGTATTGCTTGAATCCACAGTAGTCGAATGCTCTTCCATAGTAAATGGATGGTTCAGTGGGTTTGAGAGATATGGCTTTCGAATAGCTGGATTCAAATTTTTCCAAATCATCTAGGTGGTAATAGATATCCCCTTTAAATTGCCAAGCATACGAAACTAGGGTATCCGTGGATGCTAGATTTGCGATGGACAGATTGACTTGGGTGAGTCCTTGCGCGTAGGTCTTGTTTTCTACATTGATTAAGGCTAGGTAATAGTAGGCTTTCCCTTCTTTCGGGTTTTGGGCGATTTCTTTTTTTAAGAAGGCCAAAGCTTCGTCATATTTTTCTTCTCCGTAGTTATTGATCCCTGATTGTAGGTTATAGGTTTGAGAAAAGGTGGTGAAGCTTAGGAGTAGGAATAGAAGGGTGTTTTTCATGAGGGGGTTAGTAATTCTGGAATGGGAGCATACTCCATGTTTCGTGATCTTAAAATATAATAAAACAGATTATCTCTTAAGTAATACATCTGATCTTCTTCTGTGTAGGAGAGGAAATCCTCCCAGGTGATGTCCATATATTGTTTTAATAAATGGGCATAGTGTTCGGCATACAGTGTAGAAAATTCAAAGATTTTCGCGAGGTCTTCCTTGTGAATGTGAATTCCCAAATGGCTAATACGATAATAGTCTTGACTATTGCAATCGCAGTCAGAATTGTAAAATAGGTGCTCCGCAATTTTTTCATTTAGGTCTTGGTAAGTGAACAGCCAGTTAGTCAAATTGCGTTCTACACTCATATCAAACTTGCTGTAATCATCTAGTGCGAAATAGGCGTTCCAACCTTCTTGGTCCATGAAAAGATAGGCAGTGAAGACAGCATCGAATAGGTAAAAGAATCGATCAAATCCTTCGTAATATTTTAGTTCTTTTTCCACTTCATGGAATAATTCCGTGTATTGATCAATTACAGATTTCAAGTCTACCAATCGGTAATTCAGCACATCTCCTGTTAGAATATCAGCATAAGCAGCATCACTGCGATGTAGTAAATCAGTGTATTCTGCATCTGGAACAAAATCTAGTGCAGCGTCTAAACCTGGTTGCCATTCGAAGGGGTCAATGGTGCGATCGAAATCTTTATTTATCACTTAAACAGTGTATGAAGTTTTATTTAGCGTTCTAAAATACTTTGTTTAATACTTGACATGTACATTATCCTGTCTTTGTTAAATGTTATTGCATTATTGGTTCTACTTAAAGAAATGGAATAATTGTCAATATTAACGACATACCGTCCATTTACATAAGATAACGGGAATGGCAAAACGGCTTGAATTAAATTAAGAATTTCCTTAGGGACTCCTATATCACTATTCTCAGGAATCATTAGATAAATTGTTTGGGCAATGTGTCCATCTTTTACACCTACAATTATATCACCTAATTGCCTTCCATAAAATCGCGCGCTTACATGTCTTTTATAACGATAAGCCGACACTCCCGTTTTAGACGAAATACCAATAAGTTCAAAATCGGACTTTGATGGATTCAAAGATTCTCCAAGGCTGTAATTTTGACCATACCCATGAGTAGATAAAATCAACAAAAAAATAGAACATACCGTAGCTTTTAAGTTAATCATCTAGGCGTATTTGTAATTAAGGAATTTGTTGCATCAATATTTTGATCAGACCCCAATGAAGCAGCTCGTTTTTTCTCAAGTATAATGAGCCTTTCCTCTCTTATTTTTTCTTGGAACGCGACTATTTTATAATAATCATTCTCCCCATCAGAAAATTTCGCGATAACTATAAATAACTCTATAAAAACAAAGAAAAATAAAAATATGAAATACGCGAAAGCAGAAATAAACGAGCTTGTAGCTAAATCATGAATGATATTTAATTCATCTAAAAATCCTGGCGGTTCTTTTCTTACACGATCTTTTTCTTTTTCGAGTTTACCTTGAAGTTCATTAATCTCTTTGTTTTTCAAATTGTCATTAAATGCAATTTGTTGTCTAAGATTTGCATTCTCCGACAATAATGGATGTGAACCGAAGGTTTTGTTTGTGGTAGTTTGAGTATTACCAGGAGTATTCTCAACAGGGTTTTGAGGGGTACTTACTTTTGTTGTACTTGTAGCTAACTGTATTTTAAATCCTGATTTTGCAATTATCTCATTGTTTTTGCCTATTTGGGAATTTATTATCGAGTTATTGCTGTCAAGTTGAGCTATGGATAATTTAGCTTTATTATTGATAATTTGAGTTCTTTCACTAATCCGTGCTTCTATCAAATCTTCTTTTTTTCTCGCAATATCATTTTTAAAAAAAACTTGATCTAAAATCAAAGCACCGATAAATGCTACGATAAGACCTAAAAGACCTCTAATTACTAGTGTTAAAATTATATTTTTTGTAGAACCTAAGATAATCTGCCGTTCAATTTGAATAATTATTAAACCAGCAAAAAGACTTCCAATTATTCCTCCAAATACGCCACTTTCGGCATACCTAGTTGCAAACAGATATCCAACAAAACTCCAAATAGTGCATATAATTAATAGCGCAGAAGTAAGTTTCCTGACGTATTTTTTACTTGTCTCGCTACATTCAGACAACAATTTATAGTTATGACCAGATAAAAAGCATCCAAATTTTAGCCAGAGATCTTCTGGTATTATTAATTTATTCATGGGAATTAGATTTTTCTGTTAATGATATCCGCCATAGTTAAAGCTGCAAGTCCTTTATTAAATCCGCGTTTATAAGCTAGAATAATTCTTACGGCCGTACCCGTTTCATTGGTTATATCGTTTTTAATATCTTCCATTATTTTTAGTCTTTCTTGACAAATCGCTCTTTTTGACTCAAGCTCTTCAACCAAATCTAATAAATCCGCTTTTGTTCTTGAATTAATATGAAAATCGACTTCTTTTAAATATTCCTTAATATCAATTTCAGCTTCTTGGATATCTGCTTCTAAATCTAATTTAAGGATTTGAATATTGTCATCACGGTATTTATTATCTGCTGTACTTAAAGCATCATTGTAGCCCTCAAGTTCGTAATTACGTCTAATGCGATCAAAAATTCTTTTCCAAGAAGTATCAGATTGTATTCCAGGAGTATTCGCCGCCTTTTCATCTTTTACGAATAAGTTCCTGTCAATAATTTTTACATCATCTTGTGTGATTTCTGATGTTTGTTGTATTTCGGATGATATCCCTGATACCGTATCCTTAGGTTTAAATAAATCCCAAAATCCCATAGTTTATATATTAATAGTTGGTACTTTAAATTGTTTATGTCCTTGATCGTGACATGCTTTACAAAGGGTAATTAATACGTCATGTGAGTAATCCCATGGCTTTTTAAAGTCTCCCAAAGACTTTACATAATGATATTGCCTATGATGAACCTGGAGGAACTTAGCATCACCGCAGTTTAAGCACTTTTTACCATCCCTCTCTTTAATTTGGACGCTTTTTGCTTTCCACCTAATATCATTCAGTAAGTCTTCGTATTCCATGTATTCACTTTTAATATTACTGATTGCTAAAATGTTAGATCTAACTTTTCAATGGCAATTGCTTTTATCTCATTCAACTTCTTCTGATCGTTTTTAAATTGATTTAGTTGAGTAGCTAACTCACTTGCGATTTTATTTTTTTCTAAATCATTTGGAAAACGATCTGGGTGTATTTTCTTCTTTAATTTGTCGTAAAGAATTGGTGCATTGAACATACTCTCAATTACATTGTCCATATCAATCTCTTCGTGTTTTGAATCCAAAACCTGTTTGTCGACATAAAATTCGTCTGCTTTTTTCTTGCTAAGGATTTTACGAATTAATATAGCTATAATTCCTAACTCTATAATGGCAGAAAGTTTCCACGGATCAATATTCCATGAGGAGATATATTGCAAAATGTCAATTTTTTTCATGATGTCAATTTCCAAGTGAACGTGTATGCTTTTTTAATTGCCATTTCAAACCAATTAATCCGTGGGAATCATGTATTTCCAATGTGTCCCAACCATTAGAAACCAATTTTCTAACTAGCACGTCGTTATCAAGAATCATTTTCCCAATTCCCATAAGTTCATCTCGAGACATAGCTTTGCCAGATAAAGCCTTAACGCGGAATCCTCCAGCCATAAATTTTGAAAATTCATGTCTAAATTCTATCGTTCCAATCGTAGTTCGCGCTTCTAACAAAGTAGGTACAACCCCATCTATGTAAGCATTTTTTGCTGATCTATTCCAATCTCTTAAAAAATCGTTCCGCTCTTTTATATCAGAAAACCAATTGAGCAGTCTATCCCAAATCATATTAGCTATTTAATTTCTTCGAATTTATTTTGATCGTTTTCATGCAGTCTTAAAATCGAAATTATAGCTGTTAAAACAACCGCGATAATGGCCATTAATCCAAAATGTTCAAACGTACTTTTTAGTATTTGATCAAAGCTTAACTCTGCAGAGCTAAATTCCCAAACTGACATTCCTTCGGTTTGAATTGTATGAGTTTCGCCGAAAGCACATTTGAAACTACCGCTAGCGATTTTATCAGCATAAGTATAGTAGCTAGATCCATTGGAATTTGCCCAAAATGTTCTGTCTTTATTTCCTCCTCCCATGTGAGGGAATAGCAGTACGAAAAAAGCAATTGTTGCAGCTATTAGCAATGAAGTAAAAACAACCTCTTCCTTGTGTTGCGGTGCGCTCATATTATTTTGTTTCAGGATTGTCGGACTTTTTTTCAACGTCATTCTTTACTTCCTCAAACTTTTTTCCGTTGACAGCTTTTTTTGCTCCTCGGAACAAAGAGACAGCCCCCCAAATCACTAATCCTTGTAATAAGCCAACAAGAATAGCTTCTCCACCTGATTTGTATTGAGTTAGGAGAATTGTAGTTAGATGATCCATAACTAGATATTTATAAATTATTTTTCAAAATGAAGTACATCCCGTAATGGAAGGTCGAGTTTTTTCGAAATGATGTAAATCTGGTAAATACTTGTGTTAATCTTACCTAACTCGATGCGACTTATCTGCGTGTAATCAATACCTGATTCGTGAGCAAACTTTTCCATTGTAAGACCTTTGTTCTCACGCGCTTCTCGGATTTTAGTTCCAACATGTTTACAAACTTCCTCTTTGGTTAGCTCCATTGTGACAAATATGCGATAACCACTAAAATCTCACAATGGCAGATTTGCCATATTGATTTAACGGTATATTTAAAAATTGGTTGATTTTTCATCGTCTATATAAAAAAAGCCTCTTAGATTTCCCTAAGAGGCTATATTGTTTAGTTAACCTACCTTAAAATGGTGATAGGCATACCATTTACTACCGATGCAGTAGAGTATTTTATGTTTGTTATCTTTTATTGTAGCATCGATATACACTTTTGTGCCTTTAGGAAGATTACCTATCTCGCGAATCACTTCTGCTCGTATCGGAGTGTACAATTCGAGGATAATTCCCTTGGGAGTGATTACCAGCAGTACATTAGGATGGAGAAACTCGACTTTCTGTTTCTTCATATCAATTCAAGTACCAATTAGTACCACCGCCTGTGAGACCTGGTTGAAGCTGGTGCGTGAACTCAAATGCATTAATACTTCGTTCTAGGAAGCTATCTACATAACTTGACTTGTTTGCACCCGTAAACAGATTATACATCCTCCAAAGGTTTATATCCCCATTCTCGTTACGGCAGAAGCTGTTGTCTTGGAAGTAATCCTTTGCAACAGAACCTAATTGTGTATCCGTGAACAAGAGAGGAGGTATTTCTTTCTTAACTTCATTTGGTAGGTAATTGTACAAGCGTGCACGTCCTAGCACCTGAGCAAATTGAGCCTCTTTTAAGTTATGCTCTGTCAACCGTTGCATAGCTTTTAGGTGTTGCTCAGGGTTGTATACACTTATCATATTCATTATTGCATCCATTAGCTCTCCTTGGCTTCTAACCACGAGCTTTACTTGCGCGCCGTCTGACCAAACACAAAGATTGGAGCACACCTTGACTGAGAAACCAATGAAGATCTTGAAGTGCTCAGAAGATCCTTTCTTGTTGTTTAGCTTGTCATCCCCGTAGCACTTTACTCCACCTATGGTAAGACTAAGCGTCTCCCCATCAATGTTTCGTTGTATGCTGGGTATTTCGAAAACAAACATGGCTCTCTCGTAATAGATGGTTCTTTCGTGATCCTCCAATTGATTAGCTGGTTTGTACCGTGCTTCTGGTGTTCTTCCTTTAATAGGATGAGAAACACGGATGCTAGGAGAGAGGATATCTTCTCCTTTGAAGCAATGGTTAATCACATCGTAGGTGGTCTGAATGAAATCCCCGTGACTAATCAATGGTTCATTGTCCTTACTAAACACGGGTATAATGTGCTGTCTTTGAATCTCTTGTAGATTAACTTCTATAGTATTCGCACCGATAAATGCTGAGCTACTTGACACGATCTCTTGCTCCTCTATTTCGATATAAGAAGCGTATTCTTCCACCTCTATAGATGGGTTAACTGTTAGTTGGTTGTTCATTTGGAATGGGGTTTAAGTTGCCCTCTAAGGCGCGATTTTTAGCTTGTCTTAGTTCTTGCTTTCTCTTCTCATAATAAGGCAATAGCAGGTCATTAAACTGGGCAAATTGGTTGTACAATCCCAGTAATTCGATGATGGTAGATGCGTTGTTTATACGATCCTTTACATACTCGATTTGAGGTTCTAATTCCTCCATGCACCATTTAGAGATGATGTTTCCTGTCGTAGCGGTTAAGCGATGTTCTGGTTTACCAAAGAACAATCCCGTACGGTCTTTGCTAGCATGTGCAAGGTTCTTGTTGTCTAGATCAAATACGAGCGTGAATTCATAATCTAATCCATCTCGCTGTACAGATTTCAATCCTACCTTTTCAGGTATGGTTTTACCGTTCTTCTCTGTTAGCACGTAGTCCTGTTTAGTTCTCACGGTAGCGATGATGTGCACAGGTGCTTGCAAGATCTTCTGTACAAAAGCATTGTGCCGCGGTGTTACCTTGTTCCAATTGGTAAATGAGTTACCTGACAGAGAACCGTGGTAATCAAGCAGGCATTCCCATTCGTGTGTTATAGAGTCTATAACTACCACTTCGATACCTGATGACACACAGAAATCAATGGCTTCTATGTACTTCTCTGGTTCGAACGGAGCTGAAATACCTAACACCTTGTATCCTCCTAAATGAGCGTATAGATGTGATGATTCATTCTCTGTATCTATAACAGCCACCTTTTCCCAAGATTGAGATAATCCGTGAGCAACAAGCAAGGCAGAATATGTCTTACCGCTACCACTATGACCTTGAATAGCCATCTTGATTTTAGCCCGTTTGCGATGGGCGATTTGAAATTCCATAACATATGTTGTTTATGTATAAATGCAAAAAGGGGCATAGCAACCTGCTACACCCCTTGGTACGAAGAAATAACTAACTTGATTAGACAGCTAGCTTATAACTTTTTTGGTTAATTTTCTCCTCAACCACTTCTAAGCGGCTTTCGCCCAATAGCTCCATACTTCCTTTAGGTCTGTAAGCATAAGAATGAGCTAATGTGATGATTTCACCCGTTGTTTTGTTGGTGTATTCGTAAGGATCTGATTCAACCCGTACAATGTCTCCCTCAATCTGCTGACCGACCATCAGTTTAGCTACATCAGCTGTAAAGGTGGACGGAATCCGACACTTCCTGCTAGTAGCATAGAACTTCCCAGTGTTCTGAGATTGAACAAGCTCTAATCCTCCTGAAAGCTCAAGAAGAATGAATGTTTGGCCACTCGTGGCGTTTACTTTTTCCATGTAATCTGATACAATTACCATAACGTTAATAATTAAGAATGTGAAAAATGATAGGCCAGAATTGACCTAGGGGCAGACACCCGCCTGCCCGAGACCTGGGAGGGGTTGCAGTCTGGAATAGACGTTATGGGGGGATACACAAGAAATTTTGAATTTTTGAAATTTTTAGTATTTTATGTCAATTATTGACATATTGTTTTGAGATTATTTAACAATAATTCAAATTTCAGTAGGGATAATAGCCTTTCGCATAATTTAAAGCCCAATTTTGTGTCAGTTAATTGCCACTTAACATATAAACACTTGTAATTATGAAATTAAGATTTTCAGATCGAATCGGTAAAACAGAAGTAAAAATAGAATTATTAAAAGAAGTACCCATCGAAATGGCTAATGCTTTATGGACTCTAATATTTGAATTAATAGATCAAAAATCTATTAACTTAACCTACGGACATACTTATTCTGATTTAACGCTTTTTTATAGAAAACTTTGGGTTTACTTTTTGAAAAAGCCAATTGATGAAATGCCATTCAGATATGGGCAGGTTGAAGCCGAATACGCGTTAAAATTTTTAAGAGCATGGTATTTTAAAGCCGAATGGTATGAAAAATTAAACCTACTTGAATTCTGTTTTGAAGACGAAGAAAAAGAATTACATGAAATATGTAATTCTTTTTTACAAAGAGAATTTTCAGCTTATCGTTTTGTGGGAGGAGTAATCGTTGAAGTTAATTCACAGGAAGAAATTATTGAGATTGAAAAAGCCTTAAATCAAACGGACAAGTTTAAACCCGTAAAGACGCATCTTTCTACGGCATTAAATTTACTATCTGACAAAAGGAAACCGGACTATCGAAATTCAATTAAAGAATCCATTTCTGCTTTAGAATCATTATGTAAAATAATTACAAATAAAGAATCAGCAACTCTTGGTCAAGCATTAAATGAAATAGAGAGGACACATATTATACCTGGTAGCTTAAACAGCGCTTTTAGTAAACTTTATGGTTATACTTCAGATGAAGCAGGAATTAGGCATGCTATATTAGAAGGTGATAGTAAAGTTGACTTAGCAGAAGCAAGATTTATGCTGATAGCATGTTCGGCCTTTATTAATTACTTATTATCAAAAATATAAATTGCAATTCTAGCCGCAAACGTAGTTTAATGCTATATATATATTACTGCAAGCAAATTAGATTAGACGCTAGAAAGACATAAATAATAGGGGAGTGAGTACACCTCTTCTCTCATGCATAGAAATAAATTCACCATTTTCGCAAATGCCATAATTAGAAATTTAGAACAAATGTGGGCTAAATGTGGGCTAGATATTAAAACAAAAACCCTTAACTACTTAATAATCAGTAGATAAGGATTTTGTGTTGTAGAGGGGAAGGGATTCGAACCCTCGGTAAGCTTGAGACCTACACACGCTTTCCAAGCGTGCTCCTTAAACCACTCGGACACCCCTCTATAAGCGCCCGTGGGGTTGCAAAAATAGCAAATTATTTCGACGAATCGAAAAAGGAATCGATATCCTTCTTGAATTGAATCAAGGATGGTTTGTGGATATAGTACATGTGGCCTGATTCGTAGTATTTAATGTCTACGCGGGAGCGTTGCTCCGGGCGCAAAAACATGTGCTCGATGTCGTAAACCGCCGTGAAGTACGGGGTTGCGAAATCGTAGTAGCCGCAGCCGAGGTAGACTTTGAGGTTTGGGTTTTTGGCCATCGCATCGCGAAGACTTTCGGCGACGTTTAGGTATTTGTTTTGTACGTTTTTGTAGGACCAAGGGTATACTTCGCCGAAGACGTTGTAGCCTTTCTCCTCCGTGAACTTCAATTCTTTAGATAAATAGTCGTTGATCGTGGCGGTGAAAGGTCCATCGATGTTTGTGAATGATGGATCGAAATCGACGTATTCACCTGCGTCATCTAGGTTACGGCCGGTGAAACGAGCGTCCAAGCGACCGATCGAAAGCCCGTCTGCGCGGCGTAAAGCCTTGTAGAATCGGTTCTCGTCGAGGCGAAGGTTTGCTTGAAGGCAAAGCTCTTTGGAAAGGCCTGTGTAGTAGGCCATCTTCTCAGCAATGGCCGTTTTTTCTGCGTCAGACATCCAACCGCCTTTGATTAATGCGGTGGCGTAGGGTCCGATCGCCCATTGCTCGGATTCCTTTAAAACGTCTGCGATTGGTCGCGCTTGTAAAGCGGGCGCTAATTTTTTGTGGTACCAGGCTGCGGCTGTGTAAGAGGGGATATATAGCGCACGAGGTAGATCGTTTCCGATGTTGTAATCGTTTGTGCCAAAGTTTAATACCGCCGAGATTAAGATGACACCATTGATGTAGATGCGGTGTTCGTCTTGCAAGAATTTCGATAATCCTGCGGCACGCGTGGTTCCGTAGCTTTCGCCAGCAAGGAATTTAGGCGAGGCCCAGCGGTCGTAGCGGCTCAGGAAGTTGCGCACGAAGTCGCCCACGGATTTAATGTCCTCGACATAACCGTGGTATTTGCTGGCAGGTTCGCCCACAGCGCGGGAATAGCCAGTGGAAACGGGGTCGATGAAGACTAAATCCGTTTTGTCTAACCAAGAAAATTCATTGGGGATGTAGGAATAAGGGGCTGCGGTGGCGGTGCCGTCGTCTTTCAAGACAACGCGCTTAGGGCCTACACCGCCCATGTGTAACCATAAAGAGGCTGAGCCTGGGCCACCGTTGAAGGTGAAAGTGACAGGGCGCTTGGCGCCGTCTTCGTCGTCTTTGGAGTAGTAGGTAAAGAAGATTTTGGCCAAAACCTTACCCGTATCTGCCTTCATATGCATATAACCGGTAGTCGCCGTGTAATTAATCACCTTGCCGGCAATTGTAATCGAGTGCTTCGTCTTCACAACCTGTACGCCAGCCGGGTCTTTCCCGATTTGCGCATTTGTTTGCGCGTTCAGGCTAAGCGTAAGTGCACAAAAAAGAATCGTCAATAGTTTTTTCATCGTTTGAAGATTTATGAAAACGAATATAAAAATTCTTTGGCAATAAAAGGTTATTTCGTAGATTTGCACCTACTCTATATATTATATAGACTTTATAAACATTTCAAGATTTTATTATGCAAAGTTTCCGCTCTGAGATAGAAAACCCCGTTGTTGAAAAAGACATCCTGGATTTAGCGAAAAAAATCGCTCAATTCAAGGCTGGCGAGATTCACGAGGAAAAATTCAGAAGTCTTCGCCTAGCGCGTGGTGTCTACGGACAACGCCAACAGGGGGTGCAAATGATCCGCATTAAATTGCCCTATGGCAAGATTCAATTCCACCAATGGAAGCGAATTTCGGACATTTCAGACGAATACTCGACCGGAAACCTGCATTTAACAACGCGTCAAGACATCCAGATTCACTATGTGTCGTTGGACCGTACGCCGGAACTTTGGGCAAAATTAGAGCAGGACGATATCACCTTGCGCGAGGCTTGTGGAAACACCGTGCGTAACATCACAGCCTCCCCTACTTCTGGGATTGATCCGAAAGAACTTTTTGATGTAAGCCCGCACGCCGATGCGGCATTCCGTTACTTTTTGCGGAACCCGATCTGCCAAGAAATGGGTCGTAAAATCAAGATGTCGTTCTCGAATACGGATGAAGATACGTCTTTGGCCTATTTACATGATGTGGGTTTTATTCCCAAAATCGTGGACGGCAAACGCGGTTTCAAAGTAGTCGTGGGTGGTGGCTTAGGTGCACAACCGATGCTGGCTCACGTGGCACACGAATTCCTAGCAGAAAACGAAGTGATCCCATTCATCGAAGCGATTTTACGTGTTTTCGATCGCCACGGCGAACGCAATTCCCGTCACAAGGCGCGTATGAAATTCTTGATCCAAAAAGTCGGGTTCGAGGCCTTTATGGATTTAGTAAAAGCGGAATCGAAAGCCTTAAAAAATCACTCTTTCGAAATTCCATCGGCTACGGCTTGGGAGGTTACACCACCTACCTTAGTCGCGTCGACGGAAACTCCTACCTCAGAGGCTTACGCCACTTGGTTAGCGACCAACACCTTTGAACAAAAGCAAAAAGGATTCCACGCGGTCTATGTGCGTATCCTGAACGGCAATATTTCCAGTACAACATCTCGTTCTTTAATTGAAGCCTTAACGGGGTATATCGGCGATGATATTCGCATCACGATTAACCAAGGCTTGATGCTAAAATATGTTCCTACCGCGAATTTGGCCTACGTCTACTCCGTATTAGACGCACACGGATTAGCGGCTCCGGGCGCTAATTCCATCGCGAACATCACGGCTTGCCCGGGAACGGACACGTGTAATTTAGCGATCTCTGATTCGACGAATATCACCTCGAAATTAGAGGCGGTCATCACCGAAGAATTCCCGTCTTTAATCCACGACAGCGCGATGAAAATCAAAATTTCCGGCTGTATGAACGCCTGCGGACAACACAGTATGGCGTCGATCGGCTTCCACGGATCTTCTTTGAAAGCGGCAGACAAACGCGTTTTACCAGCTTTGCAGGTCTTATTAGGCGGGGCGACACTAGGCAATGGCGAAGGAAAAATCGCGGATAAAGTGATTAAAGTTCCATCGAAAAGAGGTCCTCAAGTGTTGCGCACCTTATTAAATAACTTCGAAGAGAACGCCCAGGCAGACGAGTATTTCCACAGCTATTACGATCGCCAAGGCGAGAAATACTTCTACGATTTATTAAAGCCCATCGCAGATTTAAGCACACTGGTGGATGACGATTTTATCGACTGGGGCGCTTCAGAAAACTTCGCTACCGAAATCGGCGTGGGAGAATGTGCAGGTGTCGTGATCGACTTAGTGGCGACTTTGTTATTTGAATCAGACGAAAAATACGAATGGACAGCGGCGGCATTAGAAGACAAACGCTATGCGGATGCGATCTACCATGCCTACAGCGTGTTTATTTCGGCGGCGAAAGCACTCTTATTAGATAAATCGATTTCGGTTCCTACCCAAACTTCGGTTATTAACAAGTTTGATGAAAACTTTGTAGCAACGGGTGATTTTGCCGTAGATGCCCCTAGCTTCGCTGAATTAGTGTTACAGATCAACCAAAACGAGCCATCAGCGGAATTTGCGGCCTCTTATACGGCGCAAGCACACGCCTTTTTACAATCTGCCAAAATAGCCCGCTCTTAATCCTATGAAGAACTTAAGCCATTTCAGAACATTAGAACCTCACCCGAAATTATCGGTGGTGGGTGCTGGCCCCGGCGATCCAGAGTTGATCACCTTGAAAGCCATCAAAGCTATCGCGTCAGCGCAGGCCGTTTTATACGATGCTTTAGTTGACCAAAGCTTGTTAGCATATTGCTCCCCCACCTGCGAGCAGATTTATGTGGGTAAGCGTGCAGGTGAAAGCCATTCCCAAGAGGCCATTAATAAATTGATCGTGGAGAAAGCCTATGCTTTAGGACACGTGGTTCGCTTGAAAGGCGGCGATCCTTTTGTCTTTGGACGTGGTCAAGAAGAAATCGAATACGCCCGCGAATTCGGTTTATTAACGAATTACATTCCAGGCATTTCCTCCTCGTATGCAGCGGCTGGTTCAGCTGAAATACCCTTGACGATTCGGGGGGTGAACGAGAGCTTTTGGGTGATGACGGGGACGAAATCGGATGGTTCTTTGACGGCAGACCTAGCTTTAGGCTTGCAATCTTCTGCCACTTTAGTCATTCTCATGGGAATGAATAAGCTAAAAGAGATTTCAGATTTATGCCAAAAATACGGCAAAGGTGACATCTCCGCCGCCATTATCCAAAACGGCACGATGAAAAATCAACGAATTGGCGTATCTTCAGCTGCAGAATTAGCTTCCATGGCTTCTAAAGAAGGCTTGAGCAATCCGGCTGTCATCGTCATAGGCGAGGTTGTGCGTCACGCAAAGCCGGAATTATGGCAACAAATCACTAAAATTAGTAAAGAAAATGAGCAATAGAATGAACATCTCCAGCGGTTCACCCTTCGAAGATACCTTCGGCTACTGCCGCGCGGTAAAGACAGGAAACTTACTAGAAATCTCCGGCACAGTAGCCCTAGTGGATGGCGAAAAAATAACGGCTGACGATTTGTATGCCCAAACCTATAACATCATCGAACGCATCGCGGTGGTTTTAGAAGAGGCTGGTTCGTCTCTTAATGACGTAGTCCGCACGCGTATTTTCACGACAGATATTTCCAAGAATTTAGACATCGCTCGAGCTCACGCCCATTTCTTTGGAGACATCAAACCTACGACTGGGATTTATGAAATTTCAGCCTTGATCGCTCCGCAATATAAAGTGGAGATTGAGTTTACGGCTTGGGTGGGATAAATTTAATAAGCCCGTAAAAAAGCCCCGAACAAAAATTCGGGGCTTTTTTTTATATTTTTGCGGCTTCTTTTTTCAGCAACTCCACGTCAATCGGAACCACTCCCAGAGATTCGCAGACTAAGCCTCCGCCTAAGTTAGCGAGCTCCGCGATTTGCGCAGCAGATCCGCCAGCGGCAAGAGCGCAAGCCGCAATGGAAATTACGGTATCACCGGCACCTGATACATCAGCGATTTGGCGGATGTGTGCGGGAATTTGAATTTGGTCAGTTGCGAAATCCATATAGACACCGCGTTCAGACATCGTCACAAATAGACCCGTAAATGATTGCGCAGCTTTGAAATCCGCCACTGTTTTCGCGATGGCTTCTGGAGCAATGGCTGAGGCATCTAAACCTAAACCATCCCGTAATTCATTCAAATTGGGTTTGAACAAAGTGGCTCCGCTATAGGCGAAAAAGTTCTTTTTCTTCGGATCTACGACGGTTGGTATTTGCTTCGCTTTGGCCATCAAGATAATTTCCTGAATCAACTCTGTGCTTAAAACTCCTTTGTCATAATCCTCAAAAAGAATCACATCGACCTCTGGTAACCACGCTTTCACTTGTTCCAATAAGGCTTTGGAGGAAGCAGCAGAAATAGGCGCTTCTGTTTCCGAATCCACACGAATCAATTGCTGGGATCCAGCGATGACACGTTCTTTGACCGTCGTAGGACGACCTTTTTCGGTTATGATACCTGAAGTGGAAAGACCAGCGGCTTGTAAAATTCCTTGTAAGGTTTCGCCTGTGGCATCGTCTCCGATAACGGAGCAAACGTAGGGTTTTGCGCCAAGGCTCGCGATGTTTAATACCACGTTTCCGGCTCCGCCTAAGCGAGATTCGCGCTTGATGACGTTCACCACGGGAACGGGAGCTTCCGGCGAAATGCGATTCACCTTTCCCCAGGTATAGGCATCCACCATTAAATCACCTATCACCAGAACGCGCAGGCTTGAAAATTTCTCAATCAGAGTAGATAATGGATTCATAAACTTACTACTTAATTAGCCTCCAATAGTCGTCATCGATTCGGTGATGACTCCTTTTCGTTTATTTTCTGCTTCAAATCCATCCAACGGACGCGATTTAAATAATGTCAAAAATTGTGCTTTCACCTCCTCATCGCTCACTTCGCTACGAAGATACGGCTTCATATCAAAAACGCCATCATCGTAGAGGCAAGTCTTGACTTGACCTTTGGCCGTTAGGCGAATGCGATTACAGCTTCCGCAAAAAGTCCGGGTAAAGGCCGCGATGATACCCACATTGCCTTTAAATCCAGGAATGTCATAGGTATTTGCTGTTTCCCCGAACAAAAAGGGTCTCGCTTTTAGGTCCGGAAATTGTGAACGGATACGTTCTAAAATACGGGCGTGATCCCAAAATAGCTTTTCTTCTACCAGTCCGGAACCATTAAACGGCATTTCTTCGATGAATCTCACCGATACCGGATGCTCACGAGCGAACTCCGTCAAAGCAAGAATATCGTCCTCGTTTTTACCTTGCATCACGACCGCATTGATCTTGACATGGAAACCGGCGTCGATTAAGCGGATTAGATTTGCATAGACTTTGGCAAAATCATCCCTCCTGGTGATCTGGTGAAAGCGATCCCGATCGAGGGAATCCAAACTCAAGTTAATGTGACGAATACCTAACTTTTTCAGCGCCTCTATGTACTCACCGATGAAAACGCCATTCGTCGTCAAACAAATTTCGAGGTCCTTCAAGTCCGCTAAATTCGTTAAGAAATCCAGCAAACCATTCCGAACAAATGGTTCTCCACCCGTGATGCGAACCTTTTTAATCCCCATTTCGTGTAAAATCCGGGTCAACCGAAACATCTCCTCCCAGCTCAACAACTCCCGCTCCGGCATATACTTTATCCCCTCCGCCGGCATGCAATAGGTGCAGCGCAGATTGCAACGATCCGTCACCGCAAGACGTAAATACGTCAATTCGCGGCCGTGATTATCTAAAAGCTGAGGATTATCCAATATATTTGTTCAATAGTTACCAAAGGTACAAAAAACGATGTCAACCTACCACATCTTGCTGTTCGGTATTTGCCGGGATTTATTAAAATCGTCTACGATTTCAATCGAAAAAGAGGGCGCTGTGACCGTGGAGGAAATGTTACAAACGCTGCGCTCATTGCATCCGGCTTTAAAAAGTCTACCTTCTTTACGTCTTGCAGCCGAACATCGGTTCCCAGAACCGGATTTTATCCTATCTGATACGATGGAAATTGCCTTAATTCCTCCCGTGAGTGGCGGATAATCCGTATATTTGTTTTTAAATCTATACAAAGTATATGGGATTAAATCTCCTGTTTCTTGGAGTGCTTTTGTTGCCTTGGGCGTCCGCGCTGTTGGTGGCTCTTTTTCCCAAACCTCTTTTTTCGATTTTTCTTTCGGCAATTTTTAGCGTTGCTGCATTGTATTTTTGCACCACTGCACCTATCGATTTCAAAATCGCCTATCCTTGGTTTAATTTGGGTGGGCAACCGCTGAATCTGAGTTTTTGGGCGAATGCCTCGGCGCAATTAGTTCTAGGATTAGTGGCGATAGTATCTTTTTGTGTTCAGCTTTTCTCCAAATCATATCTGAAAGACGACCCCTCCATCGGTCGATACTACCTGTATTTACACCTATTTGTAGGTTCGATGACGCTTTTGCTACTGACCGATTCCATCCTCATTTTCTACGGGGCTTGGGAATTAGTGGGGGCCTGTTCGTATTTATTAATCAGTTTTTGGCACCAGAAAACGGCCGCCATACAAGCCGCAAAAAAAGCCTTTTTAATTAATCGACTAGGAGATATTGCCTTATTGTTCGGATTAATTGCACTCGGATTGCATTTCAATACCTGGCAATTTTCAGCGATGCACGGCATTGCCCCTACCCTCATCGGAATCGCGATTATTGCGGGCGGAATGGCTAAATCAGCTCAATTCCCCTTGATGTCATGGTTACCTGATGCGATGGAAGGCCCTACGCCAGCCTCTGCACTTATTCACGCCGCTACGATGGTGGCCGCGGGTGTATTTGTGGGCGTTCGCGTTTTCGATATTACGGGACCGGAGACCCATCTTTTTATGGGGATCATCGGCGCGATTTCTTTTCTAGCAGGAGCTGTTTTCGCTCTATTCCAAAACGACATCAAAAAAACGCTCGCCTATTCCACCATCTCCCAACTAGGTTTAATGTGGATGGGAATGGGCTCTGACGCGTCTTTATTTCATTTATTGACCCACGGAATTTTCAAAGCGGGCCTCTTTTTAGCGGCCGGTGCTGTCATTCACACCGTACATTCCCAAAGCCTAAACGACATGGGTGGCCTTCGCAAGAAAGCCCCAGTGGCGGCTTTGGCCTACCTCATTTTCGGTGCCGGATTAATGGGATTGCCTCTCACGGGTGGTTTTTACAGCAAAGAAAACATCGCCGGATATTTATACACATCAGGTCAAGTAGAATTGCTAGTTGTTTTAGCACTAGGGATGGTATTAACCAGTTTCTACATCAGCCGACAGTTCTATTTGATTTTTATGGGGCCATTGAAAGAGGGCTCATCGACAAAAGAATTCGCGCTGCCGATCAGTATACTGATCATAGCAAGTCTTTTCATCTGGATTTCGGTAAATCCATTGGAAATGCACGAAAATACGTTAATAAGCATTTACCACATTCCATCATTCTGGTTGTACATCACAGCTGCCACCTGGGTGCTAGGAATTGCAGGAGCGTATGTAACAAGAAACTGGATTCCCGCGGGGAATTACCAATTCCTGCCTCGCTTTTGGCCTTCCTTATTCCGCTTTATTCGCTGGAAGAGCAGATCTGCACAGGTTTTCGAAACCCAATTCATCGATCGCTTCGTGAATGGGATTGCTGCTCTGCAAGTGATCATTGCCCATCTAACCGCCTGGTTTGATAAACACATCGTGGACGGCATTTTAGTGGGTGGTAGTGCCGGATTGAGCGCCGGAACCGGAAGAATTTTAAGTCGCTGGCAATCAGCTAAAGTCCAAAGCTATTGGGCTATGATTATTGTGACATTTGCCTTATTTTTACTTTACGCGCTATTTATTAAATGACGAATTTACCTCTATTATCGCTTTTGATTGGATTGCCTCTACTCGGTGCTTTAGCGCTTGGCTTGGGTCAATTGAAAGAACAAGCGAGAAGCATTGCCATCGGCCTTTCGACGCTGCAATTAGCGCTTTTGGGCTATATTTATAGCGCCTTCGATAATACATCTGGCTTATTTCAATTCAACGAAACGCACAATTGGTTCTCCATTTCAATTGGATCGATGGGGCAATTTATGTCCAAATACACGCTAGGAGTTGATGGATTGAGCATTTCCTTGATTCTGTTAACTGGGCTAATTACCTGGGTGGCGCTTTGGAATTCGACAGACATCAAGGAGAAAATAGGCGGCTATTATGCCTTGGTTTTGCTTCTGAATGCGTCTATTATGGGTTGTTTTTTGGCCAAAGACCTCTTCCTCTTCTACGTCTTCTTCGAGTTCATGTTACTGCCCATGTATTTCCTGATTGGAATTTGGGGTGGACCACGTAGAAACTACGCGTCCTTAAAGTTCTTTATTTACACCCTAGTGGGCTCCCTTTTGATCCTCATCGTGATGCTCGGAATGGGCGTTGCCTACGTGGATCCCTACGAAACAGCTTTATTGAATGGCTTGATTCGGCCAGAACAAGGCTTTAACTTAGAGGCCTTGAAAGCGGTGCAGCAACTGATTCAGTCACAAGAATTAGCGACCTCCTCTTTAGTGCATAGCTTCGATATGCAGGCTTTGGCAGACTCCAATAATTGCCAAATCACCAGCATTCTACACGCCAGCTCAGGCTGGGCTTTAGCCGGATTGAGCGCGCGCGAATGGGGATTCTGGCTTCTTTTCATCGGGTTCGCCATCAAATTACCGATGGTTCCTTTGCATACTTGGTTACCCGATGCGCACGTAGAGGCACCCACCCCGATCTCCGTTTTATTAGCGGGTGTTTTATTAAAAATCGGGGCATATGGCTGGTTGCGAATCACCATTCCGTTCTTCCAAGCAGAAGCCATTGAAGCGGCGAATATTTTGGCCGGCTTAGGAGCTTTATCTATCGTTTACGGCGCCTACAACGCACTTGCGATGACAGATTTAAAGAAATTAGTGGCTTATTCTTCCGTTTCCCACATGGGCTTCGTGCTGATTGGAATCGCGGCCTTTACAGCTGAAGGATGGCAAGGGGCGATCTTCCAAACCATCTCCCACGGGGTTTTATCTGCGCTTTTATTCTTGATGGTGGGTGTATTATACTCCCGTACCGGCAACCGCGAAATCGATGCTTATTCCGGCTTAGTTACCTTGATGCCACGCTTCACGGTCATCTCCGGGATCGCTATTTTTGCATCTTTGGGCTTACCGGGATTCTCGGGATTCATTGGAGAATTCTTCAGCCTGATGGGCGCGTTCACGAGCCCATTTGTGCATCCAGGGATTGCCGTATTCGGAGCTTTGGGCTTATTATTAGGCGCTGGATACCTATTATGGACCTTCCAAAAAATCTATTTGGGAAAACACTACCAAAAAAATGCCGACTGGCCTTTACCAGATTTAACTAAATTAGAATTACTTAGCCTTTTTGGTTTAGGAATTATCAGTATATTGCTAGGCGTTTACCCGGGCTTGCTTTTTGAGCTCAGTGAAAAATTCGTCACCGGATTACTAAAATAAACCTATTAACATATAAACCTATGGAAAACAAATTCAGCCGCAGAGACATCCTAAAAAGCTCTGCTGGATTCGCTGGCCTTGGAATGATGGGACATCGTTTTCAAGAAGCGGACATCCAAGCGGGCCTAGACCTAAAAGGAAAAGTGCATCACTCAGCGTGTCGCTGGTGCTACCAAGACATTCCGTTTGAGGAATTAGTCATTAATGCCAAAAAAATCGGCTTACAATCCATCGAATTAACAGGCCCCGATGAATGGGAAATCCTGAAAAAACACGATATGACTGCGGCGATCGGCTGGGGAAAATACCCGGACGGTATGAACATCCCGAACTTCTTTAACCGCCCGAAAAACCACGACGCTTTAGTCGGGTTCTACGAAGATATCATCCCCAAAGCAGCGAAAGCCGGCGTTAAAAACATCATCACTTTCTCTGGAAATAGAGACGGAATGAGCGACGAAGATGGCCTAATCAACTGCAAAAAGGGCTTACAACGCATCATGAAAACGGCAGAACGCTACGATGTAACGATCTCCATGGAGTTATTAAATTCCAAAGTAAACCACAAAGACTACCAAGCTGACACAACCGAATGGGGTGCTGCACTTTGTGAGATGGTGGGTTCTGATAAATTCAAATTACTTTACGATATCTACCACATGCAAATCATGGAAGGGGACGTAATTGCGACCATCAAAAAATACCACCCATACATTTCTCACTACCACACAGGTGGTGTTCCAGGTCGTAACGAGATCGATGAGACGCAAGAATTAAATTATGCGGCCATCATTCGTGCTATCTACAATACAGGATACAAAGGCTTTATAGGACAGGAATTTATTCCAGCCCGTAAAGACAAAATGGCGTCCTTAGAACAAGCAGTAAAAATCTGCGACATCTAAGAATACCAACACCTTGATAAAAACGCAAACGACTCGAAGCGAGTCGTTTGCGTTTTTTATTTATCGGGTTCCTGATATTGATTTTCTTCGGCTTGTTTAGCCCTCGTTTTCTGCTCTATTTCGAGTCATGAAAACGCTCTTTTTTCTCTTTTTATCTTTCTTGTCTTTCGCACAATGTGCCACCATCAGCACCCAGCCACTCCCTCAAATCACCTGTGAGGGGGATTCCATTCGATTGATCGTAGGTAGTTCCGGCGGCACTTTTCAGTGGGAAAAACGTAGACCCTCAGACACCAAATTCACCAGCATCACAAACGCGCGTACTACGCGCTATACCTTTCTTTCCGGAGGAGCCACACATCCTACAGGATCTTATTATCGACTAAAAATCACTTCAGGGAAATGCATCAGCTATTCAGATTCTGTACTGGTGGTGCTCCGAAAAGCACCTGTAATTTCAAGTGTTAGCGTATGTGAGAAAACGCTTATTTCATTTCCCTATTCCTGGAAACTCAACGGACAAACGGTGGATTCAATTATTGCGACTCCCACACTGAATGGGTCAAAAATAAAGGCATTCGTACGCTTTCCGACTCTTCCTTTGGGATCCTGTGTGCTAGCTTCTAATGAGGTTTCGTTGACTGTTACCACACTTCCAGCTGCTCCATCACATGCCGTGAAGCTGGTCAAAGCCTGTGTAGGATTACCTTTTTCGCTCAATGCGACCGGCTGTTCACCCTCCCTAACTTATTGGTATAATTCGGATGGCCATAAAATAGGCGAAGGTAGTCGATTGCCATTAATCGCTTCAGATAGCTCGTTTTACCGAGCCTCTTGTGTTAAATCCGGTTGCGAGGGCCCCCTGTCGAATGGTGTAAAAACGACCATCTACCCTATTCCAGCGCCGCCGCTGAATACCTCCTCCAATTACTTTTGCTCAGATACACCGTTCTCATTACAGGCCAGCGGGGGCTTGAATGATATTTGGTATGAATCCGAGTCCGCTAAGTCTAGTCTTAGTACCGCAACTGCCTTAGCCATGAAAGCCATTTCAAACTCCGGCAGAAATGATTCGCTACTAGTCCGATTTGCTTCCGTCAAAATCAACGATTGCGAGAGCGCCCGCATTCCGGTGGAGATTCGCATCAAGCCTCGAATCATTTTACGACCTTTAAATCCCATTTCACTCACCGGTGAAAAAACCATTATTATACCTGAAACACTACCCTACCGGATCTCGTATAGTTCCACCGCCAAAAGCCCTTTAGGCCCCTTCACTACGAATGGATACTTGTTTCGCACGGTCATCGATTCTTTAGGCTGTACAGCGAAAGACACCACTGAAGTACATTACGTGCGAAACGGCCCCATTATCCACCGATTAACCGCTCAAATGGAAACCAATTGCCTAACGAGCAATTATCGCATTCGAATCAGTGGCTGCCCTCTGAAAACCTCGGCCATAACGGGGAGCAAACGTTACGAATCCACATCGGCAGATTTCACCTTGAGCGGCGGAAATTACACCTTCCTCTGTAACGATGGAGAAACAGATACGTTATTGCTGAATTTGCCCATTTTAAAGCAACCGAGTTCCCTCATTCACAAATCCTTTACCGGTCCCATTTGCGAAGCGGACAGCGCAAGTATTAGCCTTATAGCAGACTCTAGCGTTTATTTCATGGGCTGGGAAATGAACGGACATCTATTTACAACCGATAAAAACCTAAAAGGCCTTCTACCCAGTGGAGAATACCAATCTGTTCTAGAAGAAAATGGTTGCTTCTATCGCTCGGAGAAAATCCTACTGGAGAGAAGAGAAAATCCTCCCGCTCCTTACGTAGAAAAATTGGGTGCCTATTTTGTAAAGACTCGGTCACTTGGAATCCCCGAATGGCTCATCGACCAAACCAAATCCTACGACACTTCATCCATTCGCAAAATAACGGAAGGGCGCGAATTCTATGTTCGAGCCAAATGGATGCACAAAAGCCTCTCCTGCTTTTCTCCTTATTCGAATGTGTATTATCTAGATCAGCCCGCGAGCTACGAATTTGCGGCCTATCCTAATCCGAATCAAGGAATACTATCCATTGAAATTGCCTATGAAACGGCGGATGCAGAGCTCTACCTATTTGATTTAAAAGGCAAATTACTGGACTCCACTGA
This sequence comes from Aquirufa antheringensis, assembly GCF_023921165.1. Classification (NCBI taxonomy): domain Bacteria; kingdom Pseudomonadati; phylum Bacteroidota; class Cytophagia; order Cytophagales; family Flectobacillaceae; genus Aquirufa; species Aquirufa antheringensis. The sequence continues at coordinate 1,540,959 of NZ_CP049835.1, read as the reverse complement.
AATAGAAAATTCCAGCAGGAGAATGGATTGGAATATCTCCTGTTTCCCTGCTGGAACCTATGTAATCCGACTGATCTCAGATGGAATAAGTCAAGAAAAAACTATTCGTAAATCCCTTTAGCCACTTTCTCTGAAATCGCTTTAGGTGCTACCCAAGCCAAGAACGCACCTAATTTATTAATAAATCCAGTGATCACTTCTTGCTTTTTCGCAAACATGCCATCGACTGCTAACTTTGCCACAACAGCTGGAGTCATCGTTACTTTCTCTGCCGCCTTACTAGCCTTAGCCGGTAAGTTCGCTCGGTCATTAAAGTTCGTAGTGGTAGCCCCAGGGCTTACTGCTGTTACGGAAATACCTTTCGCTTTCCACTCGTGAAATAACCCACGGGAGAAATTCAAAACAAATACTTTAGAGGCAGCATACACACTCATCAAGGGAATCGCTTGGTATGCCGTGGAACTCGCAATGTTTAAGACATAAGCTTGGCCTTTCCCTGATAGCATTGGATAGAAACGGTAACACGATTCCACCAAAGCATTCATATTAACTTGCATCATTTTTTGGGTTTCCTCAAACGAATATTTTTCGAATTCTCCCACTAAACCATAGCCTGCATTATTCACTAAAATACGCAAATCAATCTGCTTCGCCAGCACCCAATCATATAGGGTATTGACAGCAGCAGGATCCGCTAAGTCTGCCACTAGGTAATCCACCTCTAGAGAATACTTCTTCTGAATCTCCTCTTTTACCTGCTGAAGCTCATACGAATTGCGAGCTACTAGTAACAGGTTATACCCTCTTTCTGCTAATTGCAAGGCAATTTCTTTGCCTATCCCTTTACTTCCTCCGGTAATGATTGCGTATGACATCGTGCTAGTGTAAATGAAAAAAGCCGCCCGATGAGCAGCTTTTTTCGATGATTAATTTCTATTTATTTCTTAGGTGCCGCGGCTGGAGCAGGATTCAAATAATCGTTGACCTCTTTGTCATCCGATTTTATCTCCTGAGCCTTCGTGAAATAGTCTCTCACTTTCGCATCATCCTTCGTTACCGTTAAATGATATCCACCTAAAAATTTGTACGCTTCAAATAATTGATTCTTATCTTCTTTAAACGTAGTTGATTTTTCTTCTTTCAACTTAGCAATCGTCTCTAAGAATTTCTCATAGTGTGGAACACCTAACCATTTAGTTCCAGTATAATCAATTAAGTTATTAGCTCTTGCACGATTCAGGTAGAATGGAGGCCATTTTTCGTTAACTGAAATAGCTTTAGCAAACAAGGTATCCGCTTTCATTGCATTCAATGGACGATTAATCGTATCCGTTCTAGCCGTATAAGCTGCTACAAAATAATAATCCATCGCTGCCTTGAAGTAATCTCCTGATCCAATCGCTTGATTTTTCTTTTGCTTCCACTCAATTCCTTTCAACGCTGCATTCGCTGCATCATTGTAACGTTTTTGCTTGTACCGAATATCGTGAATGATATTGTATACGTTATTGTTCGTATCTAAAGGTGCAGCGCGCTCTAAATAAGTCAAAGCCACTGAATCTTTACCTAGACCTTGGTATCCTTTTCCGAAGTATAAATCATCCATGAAATAGGGCTTTACTCCTGAACGAACCATACCCTCTAAGTTATCAATACCTTGTTGGTAGTTCTTCATCTCGACATTAGAATATCCACGCATACGGAAGATATCGTTGTCTTTCACGCCTTTCTTGTCTGCCTCATCCGTGTACTTCATCGCACCTTCGTAATCTTGAGACAAGAATAATAATTTTGCCGTTTCCAAAGTCACCTCTGGAGTAGCCTCCGCTTTCTCTAAATACTTTCTGAAATAACGTGACGCATTTTTATACTGGCTACCCACGATCAAATACTCTCCATAACGCTTATGAGCTGGAGCAAAGTTTGAATCTAGCTCAATCGCCTCTTTATAACGAGATTGTGTCTCCCGGTAGTTTTTACCACGCAAGAAAACCGTTCCAATCTTCACTTTCGCTTTCACGTTTCTAGGATCTTGCATTAAGGCTTGCTCGTAAGATGAAACAGCATTACCACCGTCATTCTTAATCAAGAATGCATCACCACGAACAATCATTTGCTCTGCGTTAGGCCCTTTCTTTGTTTTTTCTAACATCAAATCAATCAAGCGAATCGCTTCAGCCGGATCGTTATTGTTCGCATTGAACTCCGGGTCACGTCCTAATTTATAGAACATCGCATAAGCCTCAGCAATACGATGCAAAACATCCCCGTTCTTATACTTCGTTTCAGATAAAATGCGGTCAAAATCTACTTTCGCCTCATTCACCTTGTTTTGTCCTACTTTAATAGAAGCTAAACCTACTTGATTCAAATAATTTTTAGGATCAGCAGCTAAGCCTTTTTTGAAAGCATCTTCCGCACCCGCCCAATCTCTACGAGATAAATAATAATAACCTAAATAGTAATAATTTTCACCGGTAGGAGAAGCAGTCACTAAACCTTCAAAAACTTGTTTAGCTCTACTAGGTTGATCGCGATCGATTAAGCGTAATCCGTCTGCGATAGTTTGACCCATTGCCAAATTGGTAACCAATAAACTGATTGCCAATAGCCACGATTTCATTTTCTTCATTTTGTCTTTTAATTAATAGCTTTCAATATTTTTCCTAGGCATCGAACACCGAAATGTCCAATTTTATACACTTAAAATAAAATCTTAAGAGGAACAAAAATAAAAACAATCTTCTATTTTCCCTACTTTAAACCGAATAAAAATGCACTATTGATTGATTTGATACGTACGAATCGTGATGGGTCGGGTTAATGGAATTAATCCAGCCTTCAAAACGATTAATTGTCCGAGATCACCCGACACATAATTCAAGAAACCAGTACCTAAACCTTGGTGGGCTTCTTTCAAGATATACTTGATTTCCCGGCGCAGAGGGTATTTTTTAAGGGCTAGATTATACCCAAATGGCTGAGTATAAGGCATACCTTTAGCTTCTGCCACAGATACGACATTCACGGAGCGAATAAAACCAAGCGAAGTGGGATTATCTCCATCACTAATCCAATTAGATCCCACAACTCCAATCGCACGCGGATCCTTTTTTACCTGATTAATGACTTCTAGGTTAGAACCTGCCGCCACTACATGCAAATTCTCCGAGCTTGCAATCTTTAATTTATCTACTAAAAATTTCAAATTACTTGAGTTCGCCTTGTCTACTACAAGCGTATATTTCGAGGAAGTCCCTACCATTAAATCCTTTAAATCAGCTAAAGTCAGTAAGGTATCTGAATTGGATTTATTCGCTAACAAGGCAATGCCATCTGCCGCAATATTGAAGCTGCGGTAGGTAACAGACTTGCGCGTAAAAATTTCTTTTTCTTTGGCCGTCAAATCACGCGTCACAACTACCCCCCGAATCTTATCATTCAGCATATCCGCAATGATTTCGTTCTCTGGACTGAATTTATACTTAATTTTCGCGTATTTGTATTGCTCTTCAAATGCGGTCTTCTCCGCCTTCATCAGAGGTTCAAAAGATTCATCTACCCCTAAGGTAATTTCTCCCACAGTAGCAGAATCCGTGGGCGTCTCCTTTTTATCTGTGGAGCATTGAAAAAAACATAGCCCTAGAAGGACTAGACTAATATTCCTGGTATTCTTCATCATTTTCCTCTGTTGAGTTAAAATAGGCATAAGCTCTCCAAATCCGAAACAAGCCATAGGCCATAAAAAGTAGTCCAAATAATACAATCGTAGGTATGCCAAAGTTCATACCTAAATCAAATTCCGAAAAAAAAGCGACATAGAGTCCTACAAGAAAATAGGCTAACGCAACTAGTAAACGAAATCCAACATTAATCCAAATAGCAACAGGTCTTTTCATTTTCTTTAAAAAAACAGACCTGCTAAAAATACATTCAGCAGGTCTGTCTATGGTTAATCGTTTAGTTCTTATTCAGATAAAACGAACGTGATCGGTTGTGTAAAACGAGATCTAACCGCGCGTCCAGATTGTTTACCAGGATTCCATCTTGGCATAGATTTGATCACACGAATAGCTTCCTCATCACATCCGAAACCAACACCCTTCAAAACTTGTACGTCTTGAACAGTACCGTCCGTATTAACAACGAATGAGACGAATACTCTACCACCTACGTTTGCACGTTGAGCAGCAGATGGGTATTTCAACGTTTTCTGTAAGAAACGTCCCCACGCACCCGCACCACCTGGGAATTCAGCTTGTTGCTCTACTGCCGTGAAGATTTCATCTTCAGCTGGCTTAGGAGGTTCAACAGGTTCTGTTCCCTTTGCATCTGGATCTACTGGCGGCTCATACGTTTCCGTCTCGCCTTTCACCGTTTCCGATGCTGTATTTCCAATTACCGTTTCTGGCGGTGGTTCAGATTTTGTAACCTGCTCATCAGGTTTGATTTCTGGAGGTAAGAATTTCGTCGTAGTCACCTTAGGAATTTCCTTGGGTGGTGGTGGCGGCGGCGGAGGAGGCAACTCTATCTTTTTGGTAGGAGCTGGCTTATCCAATTTCATTACTTCAGCAGTCACCTCAGTCTTATCTTCCGCTACGGCAGTTAACTGTTTCCAGAAAGCTGCAATCAAAAGAGCACCGACAAAGAGTGCAGAGCCTAGTAATACGGACCGCTTCATTACTTTAGGATATGTCTTGCGCAGAACGAAGGCACCGAATTCACGGTTCTTGTCTTTGAAGATAATATCGTCCAAAGTAGCATCTTGGCTTATTACTTGTGACATAATATTCGTTTAATTTAAAATTAATTTATACCCTTATTTTCCTGATCGTTTAATCAGTGCCTCCGTATCCGGATCGATTTCTAATAAAGCATAACGCTTATTATTAGTAATCGCACATTCATCAAGCATGTCAATCATATTGCGATACTTCGCTTTTTTGGTTGGCTTGATCACGATAGTAAAATTATTACCCACTTTCGCCTTCATGTCCGCGATAACCTTGCGAATTCCTGTTTCCGAATAGTTAGTAACTTGCATTACTGTACCTGCCTCAGTTGGGATACCTTGGTAATAATACACCTTATTTTCATCAGGACACACCGTAAGTGATTCTGATAATTTAACAGGTGATGTTTCCTTTGTATCCGTTTTATCAGGCATGTTTAATTGCATGGTAACGGGCTTTGCTAACGTTGTAGTTAACATAAAGAAAGTAATCAAAAGGAAGCCTAAGTCCACCATAGGTGTCATGTCGATTTTGGTCGACATTTTCTTACTACGCTTCTTTCCGCCTTTCTTCCCGCCACCGGAGCTATCTATTTCTGCCATTTCTTTTCGTAATTAAAAATGAAAACTTATTTCGGTTTATTTTCCGGTCCAGTTACTAATTGGAAGATATTGATATTCTGAGCCTGCAAAGTACCGATAATATCAGCAAACACTTTGTAGTTAGATTCTTTATCTCCTTTGATAGCAACTTTCAACTCTGGATTAGACAATTTCGCATAACCCACCCAATACGAAAGTTCGTTATTAGATGAATCAATTGGAATCCCCTTACTTAGTGCTTTCGCTTCTGAAGGTTTCATATTTAACACCTGACGCATTGCTCCTAGAGGATAGCCTACGATTTCTGAAGCCATAAAGTTCTTCTTCATCTCAGCCGTTACAGCGATACCATAGCGATTAGCCATACGCTCTAACATAAACTCACGAGCCATTTGATCATCAGTTGCCAAATAAACGCCACCTTCTGGTGAAACACTAACCATCAGCATACCATCTTTCGTATTCAAAGGTTTCTCTGAGATAGAAGATGGAGGAGTGATTGTAACTGCCTCTTCTGGACGGAACTTCGCGGTTAACATGAAGAACGTCAAAAGAAGGAAAGCCACATCACACATCGCTGTCATGTCGAGTGAGACACTATGTCGTTTAGCTTTAACTTTTGGCATAACAATTATTTTTTTGAACGGTGAATAAAATTGAATGAAAGGGCTAAGCCCCTAAATCAGTTCAAATATTAATTGTGATGCGTAGCGTAGTTTTGGTTAACACTTAAGCCGATTTCGTCGATGCTATAAGTTAACTCATCAATTTTCGCTGTAAATACGTTGTATGCAATGATACAGATCGCTGAAGTACCGATACCTAATGCCGTGTTGATTAAGGCTTCAGAGATACCATTTGCTAAAGCGGATGAATCAGTTGATCCACCTGAGTTACCTAATGACGCGAAGGCCTTGATCATACCGATTACCGTTCCTAATAGACCGATCAAAGTTGATACGGATGCTAAAGTCGCGATGATTGTCAAGTTTTTCTCTAACATTGGCAATTCTAATGAAGTAGCTTCTTCCACTTCTTTGCTCAATGCAGCTAATTTTTGCTCTTTATCTAATGATTTCTCCGTAGTTAAAGCCTTGTATTTTTTGATTGCAGCTAACGTTACGTTACCTACAGATCCTTTTTGCTTATCACAAGCTTTCAATGCACCTTCTACATCATCTTTATCTAAAGATGCTTGTACCGAACGTACGAATGCATTTACATCACCAGTACCTTTTGCTTTACCGATTGTGAATAAACGCTCAATTGAGAATGTTAATGCAGTTAAGAAACAAGTCATCAAAACTGGCACGATAACTCCACCTTTGTAAACTACACCAAAGTAGTCACCTGGAAGTGGGTGTCCTTCATTTGTTCCGCCTTCAAAGTGAGAACCATCTCCCATTACGAAAGTGTAAATTGCAATAGCAATCGCGAAAAGGACAATTAGAATTAAACCTGCAGAAATACCGCCAGATTTTTTTTCGGTTGCAGCTGGCTTAGCAGCTGGCTTTGGTTGTTGTGTACTCATTAGTTTGGTAATTTGGGGTTAAAGAATTATTTTTTTGTTAATAAAACTTGTAGAAAATGCGGCGATCGTAGTTTTCATAGTTTAGACTTTCGCTTTCCTTTTCAGTAAAGGCAAAAGTAATAGAATTCTAATATAATTTTCATCCTTTAAATAATCATTAGGAGGTTCCTCTCAGGTCATCGAAAGAAGACTATTGTACTAATCTGATATTTTCTTCAATTTATCGAAAGAATTAGGGTACTATTTTGGGATTATCAAATTTTAAAAAAATGAAAAAAAAATTCCCCTACCACAAAAAAAACTCTCAAATACCCCGATAATTGAATAAATTTGATCTCCAATAAGAACAATGATAGACTCTCCATTCAACCCGAAAGGCCCCCGAGCTTCCACCAGAAGCAAGGACAATATGAGCTTGAAAGAGGCGATTGAATCGCTTTTACGGGTCTATCAATTGCAGAATAAGTTCGACGAGACCTATATCGTAGCCCATTGGGAAGAGATTATGGGCAAACCCATCGCTGCTCGAACAACGAAAGTCTTTATAAAGGACAAAAAACTCTTTTTAGGACTAGATTCCGCTCCCTTGAAGAAGGAACTGCTGATGGCAAAGCAAAAAATGATTGAGCTGTTGAATAAAACCGCTCAACAGGACATCATTACTGAGGTTGTTTTTCTGTAAACAAGTCCCAGGCCAACCACAGCCACACTCCGAATAGAGGCAGTATCATTAAGGCTAAAGGATTGATGATTTCATTCCTTATATAGGCCGGAAATAAATCCGTAGGAGAAAAGCTCGAAATCAATAAGGTAAAGATCAACATCGCCCAGCGTTCCTTGGTTTTTTCTCCTAACACAAACCAAATTCCAACCGCCGGGAAAGCCATCACTAAGGTAGGAGATTCCGTACCGGTACTAGCGAGCATAATATAGAGCAGCACAAAAGCTAAAATGCGCAGCCTAAAATCAGGGTTAGACCATTTCTTGGTTTGGAAGAACAAATACACGTTTAAAATCATCGAAGGAATAAGGAACCAGAGATTTGACACAGTCGGATCTCCTGTCCAGCGGCGAATCATTCCCATCACACAAACATCCGTTCGGATGTTTTTAATGTTTTCGTTCAACTCATTTTTGTGCGCTAGAATGCCCATCCATTCACGGTAAGTTTGAATCCCGTAATCGAATCCGCCTAAGGCCAAAGGAACAAAACCGATCACTAGCAACCAGAAAACGAAGTAGGCGGCGAAACGGAGGCGATCTTTGGCAAAAAAGAAAAACGCTAAACCCACCACACCATACAACTTAATATAGATTCCTAAAACGATCCAAAGCGTCGCCCAGAAGTAGTTTTTCTTCTCCATGCAGATGTAGGACCAAATAATCAAGGCCAAACACAGCGCATGAAACTGCGTATTTAACAAAGCTGTAATAGACGAATTCAACACAATCCAGGTGATGGCAACCCGTTTGTTTTCAACGATAGGCAAGTGCCAAAGCGTCACAAACAATACCACCGAATTCAACACATTCCACAAAATGACACTAGGGCCATCAGGCAGCATCGAAAATGGAGCTACCAGAATAGCGAAAATGGGGCCATATAGATAAAGGTCAAAATATTCTTTGGGGTATTCTAAATAGAGCGGCATTCTATGGATAAAATGACCGAAACTTGCCTTGAAAATCTGAAAATTATTGATGTGCGAATGAACAGCACTTAAAGAAAACTGCTTCCAGCCAGTCACTAACCCTGCTAACGCCCAAATAATCAGTAAGGTGGATTTCTTATTCATTATTCTCTAGCATTTTAGCCATCGTCGTAAATTTCCCCTCCCCTTTCATCTGCTGCAAAAAAGAACGCAATTTATCGCGTAAGGGTCCATTATGACCTCTTTTCACGTGAATAGGTAGCGGATACTTACTCAAGTCCGCGAATTCCCAGGGATGGAAATAGATATTTAAAAAACCTTGTTTGCGTAGGGTTCGCTTCGCTAACAAGGTATAAATCCACAATGGAAAGTTCTTAAATGCCAGCCAAAACAACGGAATCCGCAACCAAGGACTCACGGAAGCGGGCACATTCCATAACCCTTTTTCAAAGAATGGTTTCGTTGGTTTATCCCGATGATCATAGCGACCCGGAATCCAGGTAGGATTTAAAGACGAATGATAAGCATATCCCGCCTTCAAAATCTCACTCTCGTCCACATATTGCATACGAGCCATGCGGAAACCAGTGACGGATTTTCCGCTTAGTTTTTCCAGTAAATCCTTCGAATTTTTCAGATCTTTCGACGCCTCAAAATGTCCGTGAAAATAGCCGTGAGAGGCTAATTCATGCATCGGATTCAGCGATTTGATCCAATCAGGATTGTTTTCAGCATAAACGCCGGTACAAAAAATAGTAACAGGGACACCGGCCTCCTCCACTAGCTGCATAAAATACGCTAAACCCTCTCTAGAAATAGCCAGCTGCTCCTCTAAAGGTATCGAAAAACCGTATTCTAAAGGAATATCGCATTCCTCCACATCAATCGTGATCAGAATTGGTTTCATTTCTCGCGTTTTCATCGGTTACCGCTAAATAAGATGGAAGCAAAATTGGCTAATTCGGTCAAAATAGTCTGCGCGCGCATCGTCGAAAAGACGATTCCTTCTCTAGCTTTCACATAAATCCATTGTATACGAATGTCAGTTCTTCTAGAGGCTAAAACCAAAAACTCCATATCAAACAGGAAAGCCGGAATCCGGGTTTTCAAGAATACTTCCTTCCCTTTTTGATTAAATCCTTTCAGTCCGGATTGCGTGTCTTTGACCTTCAATTGAGGAAAAAACAAATAGTTCATCACCTTCAACGAAAGGGAAAATATTTTACGCCCCAAGGGCAATTGATCATAATAGTGTTCGTCGCGTACCCCCACGACCACATCTGCCGCATTTACGGATAGCAAGCGATACATCTCCACGGCATTCTCAATTAGATAAGGGTAATCGGCATCGGTATAAATGACGTATTTACCAGTCGTTAGGCGAACTGCATCCCTGAGTGCCCCTCCTTTCCCTTGATTCACCGGTGAATCAAGGTAGGTAAATCCAGAAACAGATGTTTTTAATAAGTCGATATCCTCCGGACAAATCCCTGTTTTACTTCCATCATTCACTACAAACATGTGAACAATCGTTTCAGAAGGAATCGCCTCCTTAAATAAAGTATAATAATGCACTAATTCCTCCGCCCAGCCCGGATGCGGGTTGTAAATAGGATGGACAAGATTTAAATCAATGGGTGCGATAAGGGATTTTTTTTACAATATTACGAAATTTAGCATTTGAGGATCCTAAAAAAAAGCAGATATTTACGCTATGACTCGGATTATTCCCCCGTATTTACAACCTGGCGACGAAGTCGCGATTCTTTCTCCTGCTTCTTTTCCTCCCACGGAAAATTGGAAACAAGGAGTAGCGGTGTTAGAAAGCTGGGGACTTCGCGTGCGGAAGGCGCCCCATTATTTGTCACGGCATTTTGGTTTAGGCGGCACGGATGCTGAACGTCTAACTGATTTGCAGCAAATGCTGGATGACCCTCAGATTAAGGCCATTTTCCCAATTCGAGGTGGCTATGGGTCCTCTCGATTGTTAGATTCCCTGGATTTTTCAGGTTTTATATCGAATCCCAAATGGATTGTTGGCTTCTCTGACATCACCGCCCTTTTATGTGAGGTAGATCGCTTAGGTTTTGCCAGTATCCACGGTCCTATGCCCCATAATTTTTGCCAAAGTGGCGGAGAATCTGCCCTCCAAAACTTGTATACTGCGCTCTTTGAGGGTGTGGTATCGGTATCAACTCCAGCGCACCCATTGAACCGCTTAGGTGAGGCCTCTGCAGAGATTATTGGTGGAAATTTATCGCTTTTATGCCATTTAGTGGGCTCCCCTACTTTTTCTCAAACAGCTGGGAAAATCTTATTTTTAGAAGAAATAGGCGAACGTTTGTACCACGTAGATCGGATGCTTTTGCAATTAAAAAGAGCTGGTATGTTCCAAAACCTAGCCGGTCTCATCGTGGGTGGATTTACGGACTGTCAGGAAGCCAGTCTGACGATTGGTAAAACAGCTTTCGAATTAGTAGCGGAACACACTTCTGGGACTTCTTTCCCCATCGCTTTCGATTTTCCGGCGGGTCATATTCCCAATAACCAGCCGTTGGTTTTAGGGGTAAAAACCAAGTTGTTGGTAAATACGGAAGGTGTCCAATTAACTGATATGTAATTCGGAATTGTTCGCTTAACATTGTGTCTTAAACGACCACTATGTTAGCAAAAACTTTTGGCAGTGCCCTCGTAGGCATTCATGCCTCCATTATCACCATTGAAACCCACGTAGGTCAAGGATCCAAATGTTATTTAGTGGGCCTCCCCGATTCCACCATCAAGGAATCCATTCAACGCGTCGAATCTGCCATTAAGCAAATTGGTTATTTCTTTCCTCGCCGAAAAGTGGTCATCAACCTCGCCCCCGCGGACATTCGCAAGGAAGGCTCAGGATACGACCTTCCTATTGCGCTAGGTTTATTGCAAGCCTCAGAGCAGACCAAGATGATCGGACTTGCAGACTATCTAATTATGGGAGAGCTATCTTTAACTGGAGAAATTCGCCCCATCAAAGGCGCCCTTTCCATGGCGATTGAGGCTAAAAAGCAAGGCATCAAATCACTCATCCTCCCGCGTGAAAATGCCATCGAGGCCGCCTTGATTGATGGAATATCGATTTTTGGCATGGCTACTTTGCGAGACACGATTCGCTTCTTGCATGGCAGAACGCAAGCGCCTGTGAAAGCACCTAACACCGGACAACAGGTGATTCAATACGAAGATGATTTTTCCCAAATCAAAGGCCAAGAAAAGGCAAAACGTGCGATCGAAATTGCGGTAGCTGGCGGACACAATCTGCTTCTAGTAGGACCTCCAGGCGCAGGCAAAACGATGATGGCAAAGCGTATCCCTTCTATTATGCCACCCATGAGCCTTCGGGAAATCATCGAGACTACACAAATCCACTCAATCGTGGGAAAGCTAAGTTCCGAAAACCCTTTAGTTACAGAACGGCCATTTCGTGCCCTGCACCACAGCATCACAGCTCCAGCTTTAATTGGAGGACGCACGAATCCTCACCCAGGCGAAATCTCGCTTGCACACCAGGGGGTCTTATTTTTAGATGAACTCCCGGAATTTCAACGCCACGTTTTGGAACTGTTAAGGCAACCTTTAGAGGAACGAAAAGTACCTATTTCCCGTGCACACGGGACGGTAGAATTTCCAGCCAATTTTTTATTGATCTCCGCGATGAACCCCTGCCCTTGTGGCTATTTCCATCATCCTGATAAACCCTGTACCTGCAAACCCTTTCAAGTAGATCGGTATTTGCACCGCATTTCTGGTCCCTTATTAGACCGCATCGATATGCATTTAGAGGTATTTCCATTAAAATATCCTGAAATGTTTAATGGGAAGGCGAGTGAATCAAGTGCCTTGATTCGAGAACGGGTCATTGCAGCTAGAGAAAAACAGCTCCTCCGATTTCAAAATACCCGTAAAATTCAAACGAATGCGGAGATGAATTCAGAGCAGGTTAAACAAGTTTGCCTACTCGATTCTCCCTCCTCTAATCTCTTGGAAAGCGCCATTGAAAAACTGCAATTATCCGCTCGAGCTCACGATCGAATTTTAAAAATGGCACGAACCATTGCAGACCTCGCTCATTCGTCAACGATACAAGCGAAACATCTTGCTGAGGCCATCACTTACCGAAATTTAGATCGCGAAAATTGGTCAGGCTAATTGCGTTATTCGACGAAAAAGCCTACATTTAAGGTGATAATTCAAAATCAAGTATGAGAAAATTGACCCTTGGAATTTTAGCCTTATCGGTGACCCTTTTCACCAGTTCATTTACTCCTGTGGAGGGAGAACAAGAATGGAAAGGCGTTTTCAAAAAAATCAAAGAAGAAGTTGAAATGCACTCGAAAGCGTACAAAACGTTAGGAGATGCGTGCAAGACCATAGGCCATAGATTAACCGGTAGTGACAAAGGAAAAAAGGCCGAAGAATACGCCTATCGTTTACTCAAGGAATATGGATTTAAAGATACTAAGTTTCAAGGATTTCAAGTGGAAGCTTGGGCGCGCGATACGGTAACTTTATCCATTGCTCCTCCTAAATCAGATGATTTCAGAGAAGTCCCTGTCGTGTCTTTAGCCATGACTCCTGTAGAATCAAACATTCAAGGTACAATAGTGGATGTAGGCAATGGCCTAGATGCCGATTACACGGGCAAAGACGTGAAAGGGAAAGTGGTTTTAGCAAATATCGGTCTATTAGAGGCTGCCGCAGGAACGAAAAACTTACACCGCTCTGAAAAGACGGCTTTAGCGATTCAACATGGGGCCATAGGAGTCATTTTTGTTAACACAGTAAAAGGGCAAGTACTATTAACAGGCACAGCTTCGGTAACCGGAAATTTAATTTCGATTCCAGCGGTTTGTATTTCGTTAGAAAACGGAACCGAAATCAGAAATTGGATGAAAGACCAACCGGGTCTTTTGAGTTTAATCGAAATGCATAATGTGAGCAAACCAATCAAGGCACGTAACGTCGTAGCGACCCTGAAAGGAACGAGCGCAAAATTAAGAAACGAGAAAATTATCATCGGCGGACACTTAGACTCGTGGGATTTAGCTACTGGCGCGATTGATAATGGAATTGGATCTTTCTCGGTGTTAGATATAGCTAGAACGTTCAAAGCCCTTGGATTAAGCAGCAAGCGAACCATTGAATTCGTAGCCTTTATGGGGGAGGAAGAAGGTCTTTTAGGTTCGAAAGCCTATGTAGAACGAGCTAAAAAACTAGGCGAACTGGACGAAGTGGTATACATGATCAATCTGGACATGACTAATAACGTCAATGGTTTCAATGGCGGCGGTCGTGATGAAATGATGCCTATATTGAAATCCATTGGGGATCAAATCAAGGCAATTGATGGGGAATTTGGTAATCTACTAGAAAATTCACCAGGATTGCATTCGGATAACCAGACTTTCCTAATGGAAGGAATTCCGGCGGCTGATCCTTTGGGAAAATTAACCCGAAGTGTCTTAGATTGCTATCATGCGAATTGCGATGATTTCAGCTTAGTGAATAAAAAAGAAATGGAGAATACGGTGAAATACACCGCTATGTTATTATATGCCTTAGGCAATGCAGATCAGATCCCCGCTAAGAAATTAGACTTTTATTCAACGAAAGAATTTTTCATCAAGCACAACCTTCGCCACGAACTAGAGTTAGGCAACGAATGGCGCTGGGGGAACTAAAAATTAGCAGAATTCTATTATTTTTACGTTTTAGAAAATTTACCTTGACTTATGAGTAGCCAAAATCCTTCCTTTTTTAACCATCAAATCGAAGTAGTACCGGAAACCTCGTTCAAATCCATCATCAAAGTGATCGGAATTGGGGGTGGCGGATCCAATGCGGTGAAGCACATGGACAACCTGAAGATAAAGGGTGCTGATTTGATTATTTGCAATACGGATTCACAGGCTTTGGCCTCTAATACGGTTCGCACGAAGATCAAATTAGGTGAGCAGGGTTTAGGAGCTGGTACGGATCCTGAAGTAGGGAAGCAGGCCGCTCAGGAGAGCCAAGAGAAGATCAAAGCGGTGCTTTCGAACGAAACGAAGATGGTTTTCATCACCGCAGGTATGGGTGGTGGAACTGGAACTGGGGCTGCTCCGGTGGTTGCGGAGATCGCTAGAGACCGTGATTTATTAACGGTGGCGGTTGTCTCATTCCCGTATAACTGGGAAGGAAAAGAGAAAATCCAATATGCAAGAGACGGAATTGAAGAACTGAAGGCGTATTGCGATACGGTTTTGGTGATCATGAACGACAAAATATCAGAACATTACAAGGATTTAGCGGTAAAGCACGCCTTCGCGAAAGCAGATGACGTACTAGCGAAAGCGGTGAAATCTGTAGTAGATGTGATTGCCAAACCAGGTGATATCAACACGGACTTCATGGACGTGAAAAAGGTATTAACGAATGCTGGGCAAGCCATGATGAGTTCTGCTTTAGGTAAGGGAGAGGAAAGGGCAAAGGCGGCCATCGTAGAAGCGTTGAATTCTCCTCTACTGAACTCCCAAGAGATTAAAGGGGCTAAACGCATCCTGGTGACTGTTTCCACGAGTAGTGAGAAGGATTTGTTGATTTGGGAAAAAGACGCCATCATCGAATACCTAAACGAACGAATCGATGCACAAGCCGATATGGTGAAATTCGGATTCTCAACCGATGAAGAATTAGGTGATGATTTATATTTAACGGTTATCGCAGCCGGCTTCGAGCAAGATTCGAGTGGAATGGATGGCGGTATGCGCAAAGTGGTAAAGAAAGCGGCTCCCGTATTCTTAAATCCTGGCGATAGCGTTGAACTAGATGGTGAACTAGAAACAGCCGCTCCGGCAGCTGCAGATTCAGAGGAAGCGCGTTTTGCTTTGATGATCGAGAAATTCAAAAACGGAAACGTTTCTGATGCAGAATTCAAAGTACCTACCTACAAGCGTACCGAAGTAGGTTTATATGACATTACGACTATGCCTGAGAAGGCATGGCAAACGACAGATTTATTCGCTGAATAAGTCTTGAATTTTAGAGATAGCCGCTCGAATGATTTCCTCACTCGAGTAGGCTACCTCGAATTCCGAAATCTCCGCCACTCCTCCCATCGAAATTCCAGGACGTCTATACTCCATTTCCGAATTACGCGTGGTTCTTGCACTTAGGTGAATCGCATCCACTCCTATGTGGACGAAGTCCAAACAATTCATTGGGTTAACGCCGCTACCAGCCATGATCTGAATGCGTCCTTTAGCGGCCGCCACTAATTCGGCCAAATTTTCTATTCCATCTAAAGCTTTATTCTTTCCTCCTGAAGTCAAAATTCGATTAAAACCGAGGCTAATTAGTTCCTCCATCACTTGAATGGGATCACGTGACACATCGATTGCCCGGTGGCAAGTTAGCTCGCGGTCTTCCGCTATTTTGCGAAACTCCTGCATAAACTCCACATCCAAATCTCCATTCGGTTTGAGTGCTCCTACCACAATTCCATGAACCCCTTGAGCGATCAATGAACGAGCCTCTGCTAACATCGTCTGCTTTTCCGTTGCATCGTACACAAAATCTCCTCCTCGAGGACGAACCATCGCATGAATCTCTAGGGAAGTTTGCTTCAACGCCTGTTCTACCAGCCCTGCGCTGGGTGTCGTCCCGCCTTCCCAAGGGGATGCGCAAAGTTCAACCCGTTGTGCGCCCGCTCGATCTGCCGCAAGACAAGAAAACAAAGAATAAGCACAGACTTCAACTGAAACGGGAGTAGATGAACGCATAAAAGGGGGTTTAAATCAAGGTTTTGATAATTAATGAAAATTTAAAAAATAAATCTTTCATAAATACATTTTTATTTTACTTTTGCAGTCAGGAAGGGTTTACCTAAAGCAAAACCCTTCGTTTATTTTAGAAATAAAAATTAGCTATAAACTATGTATTGGACACTAGAACTTGCCTCCTATTTAGAAGACGCGCCATGGCCAGCGTCAAAAGATGAATTAATCGACTTCGCCATCCGTACGGGTTCACCACTAGAGGTGGTTGAAAACTTACAAGAATTAGAAGACGATGGTCAACCATTCGAAAGTATTGAAGAAATTTGGCCGGATTATCCGACGAAAGATGACTTCTTCTTTAACGAAGACGAATATTAAAATCAAGAGGCGAAAGCCTCTTTTTTTGTGGCTTGCAGTTTTTCCGCAAGTACCTCATCTCTGAGCGAAACACCCCAACGACGCGCTAACACATCGTCCCATGTCTCCGCCATTTCGTGTTGCTTTAAGTAGATTAACTCTCCAGAAAGATAAGGTTCGCTGGGCAGTAAACGTTCCGAACCGAAAGCATACACCTCGCCAGCTGCCGGACCATAGAGTTCTTCTAAATGGGCTACTATATCCTCCGCAACACCTAATGGCAACTCCACTGACGCGAGCGGAATAAGCGAATGATCTTTTGTCAAACAAGGACTCGCAGAAACGTGTAGCACTTCCTTTTCTAACACGTCAAGCGTATCAGAAGCCATGACGCGGTAGGTCGTCCACTTACCACCCATGATGCTCACTAATTTAGATCGTCCATCCACTTCCACCTCGTGATCACGCACTAAGGATTTTGTATCGGTATTCATGGCTGAATCGAGCTGGACTTGCAAGAGCGGTCTTTGGCCTACAAAAGTCGCACTGATGTCTGTCAAGCTTGCTTTCTTCGCAGAATAGCGATTAAAATAGGTGACGAGGTATTCCTTTTCCGCCTCTAAAATAACCGGGTTTTCCGATAAGGTATCTGGATCGTCTGTCGTCCCTACTAAGACTGCACCGCGCCATGGTATGACGAAAATCACTCGCCCATCATCGGTTTTAGGGATCAATAAGGCCGTTTCTCCTTGCCAAAATTCAGCAGGCAACACAATATGCGCTCCACGACTCACTTTCATCCGAGGCTTCAAACGCGGATTTGCGAGCACTCTAACGGAATCCGTAAACGGACCAGTCGCATTAACCACCGCCTTCACAGGAATCGTGTAAGAGGCTTCGGAGCGAAGATCCGTGAAAAGCACTTTCTTTATTTTCAAACTCTTAGGACCTAGTTCAAACGAATCCAAACGCGCGTAATTCAATACGCAAGCACCTAAACGCTCCGATTCTTTTAAAATCGCGAGGGCATAGCGAGCGTCATTCAATTGGCCGTCATAATACAAAACGCCCCCTCTTAAATGATGTGATTCGATGGATGGGAATTCGGTTTGTATTTCTTTTTTGCTCAGACCGCGGCTTGATTTCAAATTCGTGCTTCCGGAGATTTTATCGTACAACCACATTCCGATTCGGTAATACCAGCGTTCCCAGCGGGTATAGCAAGGCGTTAACAAACCGAGTGAATGGGCTAAATGAGGAGCGTTCTGCAGTAAGGTCTTGCGTTCGTGCAAAGCCTTGTAAACCATTTTAAATTGATGCCAATCTAAATTCCGAACCGCCTGTTCCAAGTAGCGTACGCCGCCATGGACTAGTTTGGTCGATTTAGAGGAGGTTTGGCTAGCGAAATCACCTTTTTCAATTAAGAGGACTTTATAGCCTCGTAAGGTAGCATCCAAAGCTACTCCTGCGCCCGTTGCGCCGCCACCGATGATACAAATATCGAAGGACTCGTTGAGTTTACGGAGCTGGTCAAGGCGATTAAAGGACATATAGGTTTATTTACCCCTAAATTGAAAAATAAAATGCAAAAGATTCCATTAATATGGATAAAAATGAAAGAGATTTTATAATTTTGCAGTCCTTTGGCACCTATAACAATCTGCCAACCGAATTAATGACCTTATGGCAAAGAAAGAAAAAGTAGAATCAATTGAAATTATCGAAAGTCCAGAAGCGCTTCAACAAGAAGTTTCTAAAGTGACTGAACTAGTAGACAAAAATAAAACGAGCGTTGCAACGATCTTAGGCGTAGTCGTAGTAGTGGTAGCAGCCTATTTCGGATACCAATGGTATTCAGCTACACAAGATGCGGAAGGCGAGAAGAAATTATTCAAAGCGGTTTATGCCTTTGAATCTGATTCTTTAGCAGCAGCTTCAAAAGATTTAGCGAAAGTATCAGACGAGTTTGGTGGAAATACACAAAACTTAGCTGATTTATACTTAGGTATTACCTTATTAAAGCAAGGAAAATTCGATCAATCGATTGAGAAATTGAAAAACTTCTCTAGCTCAGATTTATTAGTTCAAGCTCGCGCCTATTCTTTAATCGGAGATGCGTATGCTGAAAAGAAATCATTCGCTGACGCAATTGATTACTATAAGAAAGCAGCGGAACACAAGCCGAACAAATTCTTCACTCCTACCTATTTGTTAAAATTAGCGAACGCTTACGAAGCAAATAAACAAGTGAAAGAAGCAGTGGATACGTATTCCATCATCGTAGAAAAATACGGTCAGTCGTCTGAATCAATCCCTGCGAAGAAATACAAAGCGATCTTAGAAAGCTCTATCTCTGAATAATTTTTAGAACAGATTATAGGATGAGGGATAAGAGCTTGAGCTTTTATCCCTTGTTTTTTTAACCCCCTACTATGTCTTCAGCGTTAAAAAACTTAAGCGATTTTACAACGGATAATCTACCGGATATTTCCGGTAAAACCTTCGCCATCGTCGTATCTGAATGGAATACCGACGTGACCCACGCCTTGTATACAGGTGCCTACGATACGCTATTGAAGTTCGGGGCAAAAGAAGAAAATATTATAAGTGCCAAAGTGCCAGGTAGCTTCGAATTAAGCCTAGGCGCTCAGAAGATGGCGCAGCAGGCGAATATCGATGCGGTCATTTGCCTAGGCTGTGTGATTCAAGGTGAAACAAGGCACTTTGATTTCATCTGCCAGGCTGTGGCGGATGGGATTACGAATGTGAGTTTGAAGTTTGACAAGCCGGTGATTTTTGGGGTTTTAACTCCTAATACGCAAGAACAAGCGATGGATCGCGCAGGCGGCAAGCACGGAAATAAAGGCGATGAGGCGGCCATTACTGCCATCAAAATGTTAGGAATATAATACGAGAACATATGCAAGTTTGGAAATTTGGAGGCACCTCCGTAGGAAAACCCGAAAGAATGAAGTCGATCCGTCAACTAATTACGGAAGATGGTCAACCCAAAATCGTGGTACTTTCTGCCCTTTCAGGCAGCACAAATACACTTCTTTCTATTTCAGAATCCTTGAATGCAGGAAATGCCGCTGAAGCAAAGTCTAAAGCGAGTGAATTGCGTGCGCATTATGATCAGTTTTTAACTGAGTTGTACAGCACTCCAGCAGGACTTGGTCAAGGACAGGCGATTGTTGCAAAAGAATTTACCTTCATCGATAGCCTAATCGCCACTTCACCTTATACGGTGAAGCAGGAAAAGGAAATGGTGGCCTTGGGCGAATTGCTCTCTACCCAAATTTTCGAAGCATTCTTGCAAGAAGAAGGCATCAGCTCTGCTTTATTACCCGCCTTAGATTTCATGGTGATCGATGAAGACAACGAGCCCATTTTAAAAGTTATCGAACAAAAACTAGCCGCATTTTTAGCTCCTGTCAAGGATAAGCAAATATTCGTTACACAAGGATTTATCTGCCGCAACCCAGCTGGTGAAGTAGATAACTTGAAGCGTGGCGGATCGGATTATACGGCTTCACTTATTGGAGGTGCCATTCAAGCGGAGGAGGTCCAGATTTGGACAGACATCGATGGAATGCACAATAACGATCCTCGTATCGTGAAGAATACCTTCCCTATCCGCGAGCTATCGTTCGCTGAAGCGGCAGAATTAGCTTATTTTGGCGCTAAGATTCTACACCCAAGCACGATTACACCGGCTAAGTTGAAAGGCGTTCCAGTTCGGTTGAAAAATACGATGGAGCCGAGTGCTTTTGGGACCTTGATTTCAGAAAAATCGACTGATATTGAGATTAAAGCGATTGCTGCAAAAGATAATATTACTGCGATTTACATTCACTCGACGCGTATGCTGAATGCCTACGGCTTCTTGAAGCGCGTATTTGAGGTGTTTGAAAAATACAAAACGCCGGTGGATATGATCACCACTTCAGAAGTTTCTGTCAGTGTGACCATTGATCAAACGACGCATTTAGACGCGATTATGAGTGAATTACGTGAATTTGCAGAATTGGAAGATCCCGATATGAACCAAGTGATTATCTGCATCGTGGGTAATTTCTGGGCAGATAAAGAGGGCATTGCCATTAAGGTATTAGAGGCCATCAAGAAGATTCCTATTCGCATGATTTCGTATGGCGCTTCAGAGCACAATATCTCTTTATTAGTGGATGCTTCCCACAAGAATGACGCATTAAACGCATTAAACGAAGGACTTTTCTAAAAACCGAGCTATGTTAACCTTACCCTTTATTCGCGCGAATCAAGAAACCACGATCGCCGGTTTACAAAAGAAGCATGTGGCGAATGCGGCGGAAATCGTTGCGAAATTGATCGCACAAGACGATCAACGCAAAGCCCTATTGCAGCAAGCTGAATCCGCATTAGAGAAATCAAATGCGGCGGCGAAAGAAATAGGTGCGTTAATGCAATCCGGCCAAAAAGAATTAGCCGAAGGCAAGCGTGCAGAAACGTCTGCCTTAAAAGCATCGATTAAGGAGATGGAAGAGGCTGCCAAAGCCGCAGATAAAGAATTGACCGATTTATTAGTCACTCTGCCTAACCTTCCCCACAGCTCTGTGCCACAAGGCAAAACGGCGGATGACAATGAGGTCGTTTTGACCTGGGGGTCTCTACCTGAGCTGCCTGCGGACGCACAGCCTCACTGGGATTTGATCAAGAAATACGACATCATCGATTTCGATTTAGGCAATAAAATTACAGGTGCCGGCTTCCCTGTTTACAAGGGAAAAGGGGCTCGTTTACAACGCGCATTAATTAATTTCTTCTTGGATGAGGCGATCAAAGCGGGTTATTATGAGATTCAACCTCCGATTTTGATTAATGAAGATTCAGGTTTTGGGACAGGACAATTGCCTGATAAAGAAGGCCAAATGTATGTCACAAAAGAAGAGGGCTTATTCTTAATTCCGACGGCTGAGGTGCCTATCACGAACTTATACCGGGATGTGATCGTGAACGAGAAAGAATTACCCATTAAAAATGTGGGGCACACGCCTTGCTTCCGTCGTGAAGCTGGATCTTGGGGTGCACACGTACGTGGTTTGAACCGCTTGCACCAATTCGACAAGATTGAAATCGTTCAAATCCACAAACCAGAAAACTCGTATGCGGCTCTAGAAGAAATGTCGCTACACGTTCAGGGATTACTTCAAAAGCTAGGATTGCACTACCGCGTCTTACGTTTATGCGGTGGAGATATGGGATTTGCTTCGGCATTAACCTACGATATGGAAGCCTGGTCAGGTGCCCAAAACCGTTGGTTAGAGGTAAGTTCTGTCAGTAATTTCGAAACCTTCCAAGCGAATCGCTTGAAGTTAAGAACGAAAATCGATGGAAAATCGATCTTGTGCCATACGTTGAATGGATCGGCTTTGGCCCTGCCTCGTATCGTGGCGTCTATCTTAGAAAACAACCAAGGCCCGGATGGAATCAAGATTCCTGAAGCATTAGTGCCTTACACGGGCTTTACGCACATTAACTAGAGCCCCTCTACACTCAATCGGAAACCCTCGCCGTGCAGATTCAATAGCTGAACGCGAGGGTCTTCTTTTAGCATCTTGCGCAACTTCGTCATATATACGTCCATACTCCTAGCGTTGAAATAGGTATCATCCCCCCAAATTAGTTTCAAAGCATAACTTCTGCTCACCGGCCGTCCCAGATTCTCGCACAAAAGCTTCATTAATTCGTTCTCCTTAGGGGTGAACTTTAGCTCCGTTTCTCCGATTATTAAGCGCATTTTACCCGGAATATAGGTGTAGTTCCCTAAGGCAATTTCGTCCGCTAAACTAGGCACAGACTTATCCGAATGGCTTCTGCGCAAAATGGCCTCCATTCTTGCCACTAACACCTCCATGGAGAAGGGCTTGGTCAAGTAATCATCGGCCCCTACTTTAAAGCCTTGTAAGGTGTCTTCTTCCATGGACTTCGCGGTTAGGAAAATGATGGGCACTTGCTGGTGGTTTGCTCTGATGTCTTTGGCCAAAGAAAAACCGTCTTTCTTAGGCATCATCACGTCTAATAGGCATAAATCGAAGTTTCCCTTCACGAATAAATCAAGCGCTTCGTCCCCATTCTGGGCCCATGAAACAGCATAACCTTTCTTTTTCAAGAATTCTGTTAACAATAATCCTAAATTTGGATCATCCTCCGCGACTAAAATTTCAGGCGTCTTTGACATAGGGCAAATAGATTTCAAATGTACTTCCTTCTCCTAATTTACTTTTCACGTTCACTTTTCCACCGTGGGCTTCCACGATTTTCTTCACATAACTTAGTCCTAAACCGAAACCTTTTACGTTATGGACATTACCTGTAGGCACGCGGTAAAAGGCATCAAAAATATTGCTGAGTGCTTCTTTAGGCATGCCCATTCCTTGGTCTTTCACTTCGATTACAATTCCTTGATCCTGCTCTCGCGCCTTGATTTCAACCTTCGGATTCGCAGGACTATACTTCACCGCATTATCCACTAAATTATTCAACACATTAGATATATGTACTTCATCGAGGGAAATATGGGGAGGCAAATCAGCTAATTGAAGCGATAAAACCCCATTGACCGAATCAAGCAATGGCCCATTAATCTCTGCCACGTGTTGAATGAGAGCCGCCACATCGACCGATTTGCGTTTAAGCGTGATTTCCTCCCGCTCCATTTGAGCAGTCTGCAATACCCGTTCTACTTGCTGTCCTAAACGCGTATTTTCCTCTTTGATGATTCCCAAATAACGCAGCATCGACTCGTTTTTTCCCGGCTTCAACTCTTCTTGTAATAATTGCGTAGCCAGGGAGATCGACGTGATAGGCGTCTTAAACTCGTGGGTCATATTATTAATGAAGTCATTCTTCACTAAGGCCAATTTCTTTTGGCGTAGAATCGTCAAAACAGCAAAGTAAAAACAGCCGATCATCACCAATAATAACAGACCCGAACCCGCTAAACTGAGGCCCATCGTTTGCCAGATATACGTACCACTGTCTGGAAAATAAATCTTCAACACATTTTTAGAGGGGTGAATATCATTCGGAAACAAGGCTGCCTCAAATATGGCCTTTTGTTGCTTAATTTCTGGCGAGGAGATATAGGACCAGGTTTTAGGGGAACTTTGAATGCCAAAAGAATACGTTAAATTCACCCCCTTATCCGCTAATTCTTTTCGAATCAAACTATCTAAATAGCCTGGTTGAATGCGCTGAAGTATCGGTCTTTCTTTAAATAAGAAATCGGAGAATACTTCTTTAGCTAACTGTGTTTTCTGTAATACCTTCTCTAAATCTTGGCGCTCCGATTTCTCCTGCACTAATTTTGCCTGTATTTGAGCCTGGCGATCTCCCAAGTTTTGAATGACGCGATTCGAACGACGGCGCATCTTTTTTAAGATTTTTTGTTGCTCGCGTTTGATGATTCGGTTCATCTCTTTTTCCACTTGCACGCGCTGTTTTAATTCTTCTGGATCTTCATCCACGGTATATTCTTCTGTTACCTCCGCTAATTGACCGTTCGGCAACATAAATGATTTACGAACGAAAATAACATCTTGGCGTGGTTGTATTAGCACGGGATGTTCTTCTTGAATAACGGGATCTGGAACGTATGCCGGAGTCGGCTTCGGTTTAGCCGTCTTAGTGGCCACACTTTCGAATTTTTTTTGGCGTTCGGCTAATACTAAAATCTCTTGCTTCTCCAGTTTTCTGACCACTTGCTCGAGGCTATTGCGAACGTCTTTGGCAAAATTCTCTCGCTTTGCTTCTACCATAAAACGCAACCAATAGGCCTGAAACCCAATTAATCCTAACAGGGCAAAAGACATTAAGGCAATCAGCAAGCGTATTTTACGTTTCGACATAAAGAAAATAATTCGCTACAAATGTAATGGATTAATGGCAGCCGCTCATCACATTAACATTCTTTAACAGGTAGTAAACTACCGCTTTTCGTAAGTTTGCACCGGATCAAAAAACAAATTCATGAAAATCCTATTCATCACTGCCTTAGCCGCTTGTATTTCCACAGCTGCTTTCGCACAAGAAAAAAAAGAAGCAACCGTTAAAATCGTCATCAACGAAAACGGCAAAGAACGCATCATCGAGAAAAAATTCAATGACCTCGATCAGGTAGATGCCATAGTTAAAAAATTAAGTGACTCCTTAGAAATCAACGTGACTTCATCAGGCGGTAAGAGAAAAATCGTTCGCGTCGATGTAAACAAATCTCACTCCCGTATGTCAGGCCATCCAGGCAATGTCATCATCGAACAAATCGAAGGCGGAGCAGAAGGGGGCGCTGACAAGCGTGTAATTATTCGCCGCGGTGGACCAGGAATGGCTATGGCTCCAGGAGCTCCAGGTGCTAACGGAGGAGATGCTAATGTGATGATCTTTCGCGGAGAAGAAGGTCCTGAGGGGGTAGAAAAAGAATTCAACATTCAATTAGATGGCCCAATGGGTGGTCCAGGAATGAAAATGAAAGGCTTGAAAAAATTACAAAAATGGGCAGAAGATACAGGTTCTAAAACTATCCAAGGTCTTTCTGGCAAGCAAAATCAACCTTTTAATGGTAAGATCAATGTCCATTTCACAGCCCCTACGAAAGGAAATGTATCGATCGCCGTTTCAGATGTGAACGGAAAAGAGATCGCAACTGAAACAGTGAAAGATTTCCAAGGCGATTACTTAGGACAAATTGACTTAAAGAAAGCCGCTGCTGGCGTCTATTTCTTACGCGTTACGCAAGGAAATGACGGAGCAGTTAGAAGAGTAGAAGTAAAATAGTCCGCTTGAGGTTTGAGAATGAAAAAGCCTGGAGATTTATTTCCAGGCTTTTTTTATTTATTTCCCCATGTTATACAGGACGAAGGCATAGGAGTCAGCCGTCAGTTCAATCAACTTCGCGGTGTTCGACGAACCGTGTCCGCTATTCGTATCAATTCGAATGATCATTGGTTTAGCCGCCGTATTCTTCTCCTGCAGCGTGGCTGCATATTTAAAGGAGTGAGCCGGAACTACTCGGTCATCGTGATCCGATGTAAAGACCATCGTGGCTGGGTAATTCATTGCTTTAATGTTGTGTAAAGGCGAATAAGCATACAAGGCTTTGAATTCCTCCGCATTATCGCTGCTGCCGTAATCTGCGACCCAGTTCCAGCCGATGGTGAATTTTTGGAAACGTAACATGTCCATTACGCCCACACCCGGCAAGGCTGCCGCAAATAAATCTGGACGCTGGTTAATCGCTGCCCCTACTAACAAACCACCATTTGAACGACCAGAGGCCGCTAGATAAGCTGGCGAAGTGTATTTCTCCCGAATCAAATATTCTGCTCCGGCAATGAAATCATCAAACACATTTTGCTTTTTCAATTTCATTCCCGCTTCGTGCCATTTCTCGCCATACTCACTTCCGCCACGTAAATTAGCCACCACATAGATACCTCCTTTTTCTAACCAAGGAATAAGGCTAGCCGAGAAAGAAGGAGTAGAACTGATGTTGAATCCGCCGTAACCATACAGTATCGTTGGATTTTTACCGTTTAATTCAATACCCTTTTTGCTGACGATAAACATCGGAACTTGAGTGCCATCTTTCGATGGATAGAACTTTTGAACAACCGTATAATCTGTGGGATCAAAAGCTAGGGTTGGCTTTTGGAAAACGGTCGACGTATTAGTCGCCAAGTCATAGCGGTAAATCGTGGGTGGAAAATTGAAGGAAGAATAGGTATAGAAGGTAAATGTATCCTCTTTCTCACCGCCAAAACCACCGGCATTTCCTAGGCCTGGTAAACTAACCGATCCCAATTCTTTCCCGTTATAATCGTAGCTAATCACGCGAGATGCCACATCTTTTGAATAATTTAAAAACAAACGTTTCCCCACCGTATTGACTCCTTGCAAAGGCTCCGGCTTTTCGGCGACGATGGTTTTCCAATTCGCTTTTTCAGGATGCGCCGGATCCACGCGGACAATTTTCTTATTCGGTGCTCCCTCATTTGTTTCTAAGACCAAGATGTCGCCGTCGTTATCCACGATACTGAAATCATATTTACCTGGCTCCGCGACGATTGGCTTGAATTTCGTTTCCTTTTTAGCCGCATCCATGATCCACAAGGCATTTCCATCTAAACCTTTCCCGCGATCCGAAATAGTCAAGAACGCAAAGCGCTCATCATCCGAGGTGCTAACCGTATGGAATCTTTGTGGGTTTTTAGGATCCTCGTAAATTAATTGATCTTGTGATTGCGGCGTTCCTACCGTGTGAAACCACACTTGGTGGTTCTCGTTTTTCGTACTTAATTCTTTCCCTTTACCCGGTTCAGGATAGCGTGAATAGAAAAAGCCGTTGCCTTTCCAAGCCACACCACTCACTTTCACCCAGCTCAATTCGTCCGCGAGGTTTTTACCCGTTTCCATATCCCGAACGTAATAGGTTTGCCAGTCGCTGCCGCTTAGGCTTAATCCCACGCAGGCATATTTACCTTTTTTATCTAACGAAAATACGGTTAAACGAGTGGTACCGTCTTTTGATAAGGTATTCGGGTCAATGACTTGTTCTGGTTTCCCGTTCAAGCCTTTTTGACGGAATAACACCGATTGATTCTGCAAACCGCTGTTTTTGTAGAAATAATACCATTCTCCTTTGCGAGAAGGGGCAGATATTTTCTCGTAATTACTAAGTGCCTCGATGCGCTTTTTGAATTCTTCGCGAAGCGGAATTTGGTTTAAATAACCGAAACTAACTTCGTTTTGCGCCTTCACCCACGCTTTTGTTTCTTCACTATTATCGTCCTCTAACCAGCGATAAGGATCCGCGACCTGCGTTCCGTGGTAGTTATCGACGTGATCGATTTTCTTCGTTTGTGGGTATTTCATTTGGGCCAAAGCAGACGCAGAAACAAACATCATTCCTGCGATTAACATTTTTCTTGTTGACATAGGTATAGATTAAAATAACGATCCAGTTTCAGCTCTAGGTGCAATCCCTACGTGGCGGTAGGCTTTCTCTGTCGCCTCACGCCCTCTAGAGGTACGCTTCAAGAATCCCTCTTGGATTAAAAAAGGTTCATACACTTCTTCGATGGTTTCAGCTTCTTCACCACAAGCGGTAGCTATCGTAGTCAAGCCCACTGGACCACCTTTAAATTTCTCAATAATGGTCAAAAGAATGCGGTTATCCATTTCGTCTAGACCATTTTGGTCTACATCCAAGGCATTCAAGGCGATTTCGGCGATCTTGACATCGATCGAACCATTGCCTTTCATTTGGGCAAAGTCCCGCGTGCGTCGCAATAAATTATTCGCAATACGTGGCGTACCGCGGCTACGTCTCGCGATTTCGTAGGCCCCCGATTCATCGATAGGCATATCTAAAATGGAGGCAGAGCGCTTTACGATTTTGGTCAATAAAGCGGCGTCATAATATTCTAAGCGGGCATTAATTCCAAAACGCGCACGCAAGGGCGAGGTCAAAAGTCCTGCTCTAGTCGTAGCCCCAATTAAGGTAAAGGGATTCAAACCAATCTGAATGCTACGTGCATTCGGGCCCGAATCCAACATAATATCGATCTTGTAATCCTCCATGGCAGAATACAAATATTCCTCCACGATGGGGTTCAGACGGTGAATTTCATCAATAAATAAAACGTCGTAGGGTTGCAAATTCGTTAGCAAACCCGCTAAATCAGAGGGTTTGTCCAAAACTGGACCAGATGAAATCTTCAAACTAGAACCTAATTCATTCGCGATAATGTGCGACAAGGTGGTCTTTCCTAAACCCGGAGGCCCGTGCAACAAGACGTGATCCAATGCCTCCTCGCGCGCTTTCGCAGCCCCTACGAAGATTTGCAAGTTATCGACAATCTTACCTTGTCCAGAGAAATCGAGAAAACTCAGCGGACGTAGTGCTTTGTCAAACTCCTTTTCCTGTGGATTTAAGGATTCTGCATCTCCAGTTAAATAATCTTCGCGCATAGGGCATTCAGCTAAATTGAAATCAAAGATAATTTTTTTATTGCGAAGATTTTATAGTTTTGGAAAACCAAAAATAGAACCTCAACCTATGTCATCCATTTTCATCGGCGAACTCGCCGGAACTGCTACCTTATTATACCTCGGAAATGGCGTTGTTGCCAATATGTTATTAAAAGACACAAAAGGAAATGGCACTGGTTTATTAGCCATCGCAGCGGCTTGGGCCTTCGCAGTAACGGTTGCGATCTATGTTTCTACCTATTTTGGTAGCTCAGGGGCTCACTTAAATCCCATCGTAACGATTGCAGGTTGTGTGAAATCAGGGGATTGGAGTTTATTCCCTACGTTTATTGGGGCTCAGCTTTTAGGAGCGATGTTAGGTCAACTATTGGTTTGGTTGCATTACAAGCCTCATTACGATGTAACAGAAGATAAAGGTGCCATTCGCGCTTCGTTTTGCACGGATCCAGCGATTAAAAATACCCCCTTCAATTTTATTTCAGAAGCCTTTGCCTCTGCCCTCGCCGTAGTCGCTTTAGGGACTTTTTCTACGATTGAAACAGGTTTAGGGCCCTTTATGGTGGGAATTTTAGTATGGGCGATCGGCCTTGGTTTAGGTGGAACGACCGGTTATGCAATTAATCCAGCACGTGATTTAGGCCCACGTATTATGCACGCTATTTTGCCGATCCCAAACAAAGGTGATTCTGGCTGGGACTACGCTTGGATTCCGGTGTTAGGTCCAGCGGCGGGAGCTGTTTTAGGTGCTTTCATTTTGACCCTCAACTAAAAAACTATGTACGTAGGATCGATTGATCAGGGGACCACGAGTTCTCGTTTCATCATATTTAATAAGGCTGGAGAGATTATTTCTGTAGGCCAAAAAGAGCACCAACAAATCTACCCCCAAGCGGGCTGGGTGGAGCATGATTCACACGAGATTTGGAAAAATACCCAAGAGGTGATCGGTCTGGCGCTCGGGAAAGCGAACCTTTCTGCGAAAGATTTAGCGGCGGTAGGAATAACGAACCAGCGTGAAACAACGGTCGTTTGGAATAAAAAAACGGGCAAGGCGTATTATAATGCGATTGTTTGGCAAGATACACGCGTAGGTTCTGAACTAGCAGAACTAGCGAAGGATGGCGGAATGGATCGTTTTAGAGCTAAAACGGGTCTTCCTCTAGCCACCTATTTTAGTGGTTTAAAACTGCGCTGGTTATTAACTAATATCGACGGATTGCGAGCGGATGCGGAGAAAGGCGATGCGCTTTTCGGTACCATGGATACCTTCATCGCTTGGCATTTAACAGGCGGAGTTGATGGCGGAATTCACATCACTGATGTGACGAATGCTAGCCGCACCCAGTTAATGGATTTACAAACTTGTGCTTGGGACGAGGAGATTCTGAACGTACTAAGCATCCCTAAAGCGATGCTTCCGGAAATTAAATCTAGTTCATTAGTGTATGCGAAAGCAAAAGGAGTGCTTGGTGGCGTTCCGTTAGCGGGCATTTTAGGTGATCAACAAGCGGCTTTAGTAGGCCAAACTTGCTTCAATCCCGGCCAAGGAAAAAATACCTATGGAACCGGCTGTTTCTTACTAATGAATACGGGAACGAAAGCGATTCCATCCCAATTTGGCCTCTTAACTACGGTTGCCTACCAATTAGGCAATGAGCCTGTGCATTATGCACTGGAAGGTTCTGTGGCCATTACGGGCGCACTGGTTCAATGGTTACGCGATAATCTGGGCATCATTAAACATAGTCCAGACATCGAAAAATTAGCAAAACTCGTGGACGATAATGGGGGATGCTATTTCGTGCCCGCCTTTTCAGGCTTATACGCACCCTATTGGAAACAAGATGCGCGCGGAGCTTTAGTAGGTTTAACGCGCTATATTAATAAATCACATATTGCCCGTGCAGCCCTAGAGGCAACGGCTTTCCAAACTTGGGAAGTACTCGAAGCGATGGAAAAAGATGCAGGCATCCCGATCGCCTCTCTTCGAGTAGATGGTGGGATGGTCGTAAATCAATTATTGATGCAGTTTCAGTCTGATATTATTGGGGAAGAGGTGATCTGTCCAAAGATTATAGAAACCACAGCCCTAGGCGCAGCGTATGCGGCTGGACTTGCCGTAGGTTATTGGGCAAACTTGGATGATCTACGAAAGAATTGGGGCATTGCGCATACCTGGAAACCAGCGATGGATTCCGATAAGCGAGCGCATTACCGCAAGCAATGGAAGAAAGCGGTGACTAAAACCTTTGACTGGGAGGATTAGTATTCGCACGGGTCATTCCATAGGCTGGGCAAGCGGCTTGTCTCGAACAAGAGATCAATGCGCAGGCTAAAGCCAGAATCAAGATTCCTTTTTTCATCTTAGACCGAAGCTAACTTCGCTTTTGCAGGTGTTTCCTTTTTAGCGGTAACAGGTTCTGAATGCTGGTATCCTAAAATATCTAACATCGGTGCACTCTTTTGTTCCTCTGAGAACAAGCGAGTCGTGATCGTACCATCTTCTAACCGGTCGATAATCACGTGCTTAGGGGCAGGAATCAAGCAATGTTGAATTCCACCATAACCTCCTAAAGATTCTTGATAGGCTCCCGTATGGAAGAACCCTACGTATTGACGTTCTGATTCCTCTTCAAAAATAGGCAAGTATAAATCGGAGCTATGCGCTTCTGTATTATAGAAATCCATCGAGTCGCAGGTCAAACCACCTAGGTTGACCTTTTGATAAGGTAAACCCCAGTTATTCACCGGCAACATAATGTATTTCTGGTTCATACCCCAAGAATCCGGCAATTGCGTAATGAACGATCCGTCGATCATGTACCAAAGCTCCTTGTCATTCTGCAGTTTTTGGTCAATAATCTCATACAAAACAGCGCCGCTTTCACCTACGGTGTAGGATCCAAACTCCGTAAAGATATTAGGTACTGGAACGTTGTTTTTGTTGCAAATCCAAGAGATCGACTCAACGATTTCGTCGACCATTGCTTGGTAATCATAATTGAATTGCAATGAGGTTTGGATAGGTAAGCCACCACCTAAATCGATCGAATCCAATTCTGGACAGATCTTCTTCATTTCGCAATACTTGTAAACGAAACGGCTTAATTCAGACCAATAATAAGCTGAATCTTTAATTCCTGTGTTAATGAAGAAGTGCAACATCTTCAAGTTAAAGCGAGGATTAGGCTTAATTTTTTCGTTGTAAAGGGTGTTTACATCCGAATAACGTAATCCTAAACGAGAGGTATAAAAAGCGAAATCAGGCTCTTCATCTGTGGCAATACGAATAGCGATGTTCACTTTTTCAGCAGTTACCGATTTCTCATAGAAATCGATTTCTTTCAGGTTATCTAAAACAGGAATACAGTTGAATCCGTCATTGATTAACTCCGAAATGTATTGGGTATACAACGGCTGTTTATAGCCATTGCAAAGAATGTAAGTCGATTTAGAAATTTTTCCTTGGTTGTACATATCGCGAATGATAGGAATATCAAAAGCGCTAGAGGTTTCTAGGTGTACATTTTGCTTCAAAACTTCCTCTAAAATGAAAGAGAAATGTGACGATTTCGTACAATAGCAATAGGTATAGTTTCCTTTGTAGTTGTACTTTTTGATCGCATTTCTAAAGAGAAGTTTCGCATTCTCGATGTGTTCAGAAATTTTAGGCAAATAGGAAACCTTTAAAGGCGTACCATATTGCTTAATGATTTCCATTAAAGGCACATTGTTAAACAATAATTCATTGTTCTCATTGATATTGAACTCCCGAGTAGGAAACTCGATGGTTTGGTCAATTAGATCGATGTAATTTTTCATCCTTCTGTTTAAATGTACCCGAGTTCACCTCGAGTTTGTGGAAAAACGTGCAAAACTGCAATAAAAGTATGTACTTTGCAAGACAAATCCCTATTAAGTTATTATGTCCAAAATTCATTTTATCGCCATCGGTGGTGCAGCGATGCACAACTTAGCCCTAGCCCTTTTAGCTCAAGGACACGAAATAACAGGCTCAGACGATGAAATCTACGAACCTTCCAAAAGCCTCTTGGAGAAACATGGCATCTTACCCGCCGAGTTTGGTTGGGTCCCAGAGAAAATAAACTCGGACATAGACACCATTGTTTTAGGGATGCACGCACGTGCAGACAACCCTGAACTTTTAAAAGCGCAGGAATTAGGATTAAAAATTGAATCCTATCCTTCCTTCATCTACGAACAAAGCAAAAACAAACAGCGAATTGTCATCGCCGGAAGTCATGGAAAGACGAGTATAACGTCGATGATTTTGCACGTTTTAAAGACACTAAACAAGAAATTCGACTACTTAGTGGGAGCGCGAATCGAGGGATTTGACTTAATGGCATCCATCACCGATGCCCCTATTATGATCATCGAGGGCGACGAATACCTAGCCTCTCCTATCGATCGCAGAGCAAAATTTCTTTTATATCAACCGCACATTGCGTTGATTTCCGGCATCGCTTGGGATCATATTAATGTCTATCCAACATTCGAATCGTATACACAAGCCTTCGAAAATTTAGTGAAAGAAATGCCTAAAGCGGGGCATTTATTCTTTGACAAAACGGATAAAACGCTAGAGGCCATCGCCGAAGCCTGCCCAGAGCATTGTCAATCAGAGGGATACAAGGCACACGATTCTATCATTAGAAACGGCCAAACTTTCTTGAAAGGAAACGATGGAAAGGAATATGGCCTGCAGGTTTTTGGAGAACATACCTTGAAAAATTTGCAAGGGGCTTTGCATATCTGTTCGCAATTAGGCGTGAATAAAACAGAATTCTATATCGCAATACAATCTTTTAAAGGAGCTGCCAAACGTTTAGAATGGGTAGGAGAATCCGATACGCAATTGCTATACAAAGATTTCGCACATGCTCCTTCGAAAGTGAAAGCGACCACGCAGGCTCTAAAAGCGCAATTCCCACAACGGAAATTAGTGGCTGCGCTGGAATTACATACGTTTAGCAGCTTGAATCCTGCTTTTCTACCGGAATACAAAGGGACGTTAGCGGATGCGGATATGGCGATTATTTACCTAAGCGAACACGCGCGTGCTATCAAGCAAATGGATAGAATTGAAGCTGAAACGGTTCAGTCCTATTTTAATCACCCAAACTTGGTCGTAGTACGTGAACAAGAAGACCTAAAGCAAATCCTGTTAAAACAAAATCAGGAAAACCAAAACCTGTTGATGATGTCGTCTGGCACCTTCGATGGTCTCGATTTTCCTGGATTCGCAACTGAACTCGGTTTACGAATTCAATAATTGATCTAATTCTTCTTTAAAGCCCGTTAGCAAGATCTCCTTCATGGAGATTTTGCGCTTCTGGGTATTGATTTTACTCAAGGTAATTTTATCCTCCATCATGCGAGTAGCCTCCGATTCAGCAATGAACGATTCTAGTTCTCCTCGCTCCTTTTTTGCCATGTAATCCATCTGATTGATCATGATCTTCAACTGCTCGATCCGTGGCTTCTCATTTAAGTTCGCATGGCGATACGAAATCACACGCAATAAATAATTCATCTCGAAGATCTTATCGCAAATGGTTCTGAATCGTTCGGCGAGCGAGCGATCCATATTTTTGATTTGGGACGAAATCTCTTTCCACTTCACTAAGTAGGCTTTCGCTAAATCCGCGGTCGCTATAATATTTACTTGATCGCGTAATTTCAATTCCAATTCCCCCGTCATCGTCGTTAATTCTAACACACGTGGATCAATCCGAGGTTTGTAATCGATTCCTTTAATACGGTTGTACTTCTCGAAGAACATATCATTTGCCTTCTTGAAGTTTTTCCAAAGCATCGACTGCTTCTTGGGCGGCAATCCGATCACATTCTTCCACTCCTTTTGGATCTCCTTCACTTTCACCACGGAATCATCGATATCCTCAGCCTTACGCAATTGGTGCACGTTATCGATGTAGCCTTGCAAGATTAAAATCTTCTCGTCTATCTGGCGGTTCTTATCTTCGAAATAGGCCCGGCGCTTCAAGAAGAAGGCATCCATCACCTCTTGGAATTCTGCGGTTAATTGATCTTGGAATTGTTTATCGACTGGACCCGTCTTCACCCACTTCATCTTCACCTCCATCAATTTGTCCGTCGCTTCCACCACCTCTTCTTCCTCTGAGATTTCTTTTGCGTCTTGAATCAAGGCGCGTTTGATTTCTAAGTTTTTGATCTGATTCGCCTGAATTAATTCTTTCAAATAAGCCTCGTGCTTCTCTAATTCTGCTAGTAAAGGTTTAAAATCACCTAGTCCATCGAATTCGATTAGGTAGGTTTGCATTTGCAAGACTTTGGTCAAAAACGAACCTTTATTCTGCGCCGCTTCAATTTCAGCAGATAGACCTTTTACCTTGCTTACGGCGAGGTCAAAACGTTTCACAAAATAGGCTAATGCTTCCTCTTCCGAATGACGCACGAAACCGATTTCGCGCTCAGGATAGCTTAAATAGGCATTGATGAAAACTTTACCGTCGCGGCAAAATCCAAACTCGTTTGATGTGGGCTGGCTCATATGTTTTAAGGAAAGAGCTTCAAGCAGAGGCTTTGGCTCAAATGTTAATCGTAAATCTTAATTCACCTCTAATTTATTTAAAAAATTGCGATATTTGTGGGTTGTATAAAAATAAAATTTAATGAGTAACGAAACAATCATCTTTTCGATGGAGCGTGTGTCGAAAGTCATCCCTCCTCAAAAGACCATCATAAAAAATATTTATTTGTCCTTTTTCTACGGGGCAAAAATTGGTGTCTTGGGTCTGAATGGATCTGGAAAGTCCACTTTATTGCGCATAATCGCCGGAATCGATAAATCCTACACGGGTGATGTTGTATTTTCACCTGGTTACACCGTAGGTTTATTAGAGCAAGAACCGCAATTAGATCCGAACAAAACGGTGATCGAAGTCGTGGAAGAAGCGGTCGTAGAAATCAAGAACCTGTTAAAGGAATTCGATGAGATTAATGAGGCTTTCGGGGATCCTGATGCCGATTTTGACAAATTATTAGCGCGCCAAGGTGAGGTCCAAGAGAAGCTGGATCACTTCAATGCCTGGGAATTAGATACGCGTTTAGAAAAAGCAATGGATGCCTTGCGTTGTCCTCCGTCTGACGCCTTAGTGAGCACCCTTTCTGGGGGTGAAAAACGCCGTGTGGCGCTTTGTCGCTTATTATTACAAGAGCCAGATGTCCTTTTATTAGATGAGCCGACTAACCATTTGGATGCGGAATCCGTAGACTGGTTAGAGCAGCATTTACGTCAATACAAGGGTACTGTGATCGCCGTAACCCACGATAGATACTTCCTAGATAATGTGGCGGGCTGGATTTTAGAACTAGATCGTGGCGAAGGGATTCCTTGGAAAGGAAATTATTCTTCTTGGTTAGAGCAAAAGCAAAACCGTTTAGCGCAAGAAGAGAAGACGGAATCTCGTCGTCAAAAGACCTTGCAGCGTGAGTTAGAATGGGTGCGTATGGCGCCCAAAGCTCGTCAGGCGAAGTCTAAAGCGCGTATTGGAGCCTACGAGAAACTCCTTTCAGAAGAGAACAGACAGAAAGAAGACAAGCTAGAATTATTTATTCCAGCAGGTCCTCGTTTAGGAAATAAAGTGATCGAGGTACAGGGTGTATCGAAATCGTTTGGCGACAAATTATTGTACGAAAACCTGAGTTTCTCTTTACCCCCAGCCGGTATTGTGGGAATTATCGGGCCAAACGGGGCAGGTAAAACAACCTTATTTAATTTGATTACTGATAAGTTACAGCCTGATTCCGGGACTTTTGAAGTGGGGGAAACGGTAAAACTGGCGTATGTGGATCAAGAACACAATCAATTAAAGGCGGAGAAATCGGTGTTTGAAACCATTTCTGACGGCAATGATTGGGTGATGTTAGGCGGAAAGCAGGCGAATGCGCGTGCCTATGTCAGCAAATTCAACTTTAATGGCGCAGATCAAGAGAAGAAAATCAGCATGTTATCCGGTGGAGAGCGTAACCGTGTTCACTTAGCTATGATGCTGAAGGAAGGTGCCAACGTATTATTACTCGATGAGCCGACCAATGATTTGGACGTAAATACGCTCCGCGCTTTAGAGGAAGGTTTAGAAAACTTCGCGGGTTGTGCGGTAGTCATATCCCACGACCGTTGGTTCTTAGACCGTATTGCTACGCATATTTTAGCCTTTGAAGGAGATTCACAGGTGACTTGGTTTGAAGGAAATTATTCAGAATACGAAGAATCACGTAAGAAACGCTTAGGGGATACAACGCCTAAACGTATTCGCTACAAGAAATTGCAGTAATTATGAGCTCGAGAGAAAAAATTCAGGCCGTCATTGACGAAATGGGCAAAGTGGTCATTGGCCAGGAACGCCTCATTAATCGCTTATTAGTAGGTCTTTTTACGGGCGGTCACGTCCTGTTAGAAGGGGTGCCTGGCTTAGCGAAGACGTTAACGATTAACACCTTAGCTAAAATTCTCGACCTTCATTTTCACCGTATCCAATTCACTCCAGATTTGTTACCTGCGGATTTAGTAGGGACGATGATTTACAATCCGAAGAAATCTGAATTTGAAGTCAAAAAAGGACCTATTTTCGCCCAAATCATCCTAGCAGATGAGATCAACCGTGCTCCTGCCAAGGTTCAATCAGCGCTTTTAGAAGCGATGGCAGAAAAGCAGGTGACCATCGGGGATACGACCTATCCTTTAGACAAGCCCTTTTTAGTTTTAGCCACTCAAAATCCAGTCGAGCAAGAAGGTACGTTCCCGCTTCCGGAGGCGCAGGTAGACCGTTTTATGCTCAAGGTATTCTTGAATTACCTGGACAAAGACCAGGAATTAGCGGTGATGCGCCAAAAGTCCAACATGGACTTCAATTACGAGCCTAAAACCGTGTTAAATGCGGAAGATATCGCTAAAATTAGTAAGGAAATTAACGAAATCACGATCTCGGAGACCCTAGAAAAATACATCATCGAACTTGTTTTCGCGACCAGAAATCCGGCTGAATATGGATTAACGCAAGAAGCGGGATATATCCAATTCGGGGCATCACCACGTGCGAGTATCCAACTGAATCTAGCCGCGAAAGTGATGGCCTATTTAGAAGGACGTGATTATGTATTGCCGGAGGACATCAAAGAAATGGCCCCAGATATCCTGAATCACCGCATTATCTTGAATTATGTGGCGGAAGCGGATAACATCACCACGCTTCAAATCATCCAGTCTATCTTAAGTAGCGTCGCAATTAATCGCTAATTTTTTAGGTAAAAATGAGTTCTTTTTTGCTTTTAAGGCAAATTAGATCCTATGAAATACCTGCTGATTCTTTGCGTCTTCTTCTTCAGTTTCACCGCTTCGGAACCGATGCGCGTTTTCCTCATCGGTGATTCGACGATGGCAGATAAAGTATCTGCTGATTTTCCGGAGACAGGTTGGGGAATGCCTTTTGCTTCGTTTTTCAATGAGGCAGTAGAGGTCCAAAACCACGCCTACAATGGCAGAAGCACGAAAAGCTTCCGTCGTGAAGGACGCTGGGCGAAGGTATTTAACCAGATCAAAAAAGGGGATTATGTGTTGATTCAGTTTGGCCATAATGATGCCAAAGTCTCCGACACCAGCCGTTACGCCCCAGCACAAACTGACTTCCGCGAAAACCTCGTACGCTATGTGCGCGAAACACGTTCAAAAGGCGGAATCCCTGTCTTATTAACTCCCACTCAACGCAGAAAATTTGATTCTACAGGTGTTTTTGTAGACCAACACGCGGATTATCCAGCTGTGGTTCGCGAAGTAGCAACTGCGGAAAAAGTGCTTTTAATCGACATCGAGAAGGAAAGCAAGAAATACATGGCAGCAGAAGGTCCCGAGGGGGCAAAGAAGATGTTTCTTCATTACCCAGCTGGCATCTTTAAAAAATTCAGCAAAGGCGTGGCGGATGATACGCACTTCTCCCCTTTTGGCGCTAAGAAAATAGCCTCCCTGGTTGCTGAAGGCATTTTAGCTTCGAACGAGCACCTACGCAGCTTCTTACAAAAATCGTCCTTCTCTCAGAAATATGTATTCGAATTACCGAACGTAGCGACGACTGCGTTTAAAAAAGATACGTTTAATATCGTTTCATACGGTGCCGTTTCATCGGCGAGCAAGTTGAACACATCTGCTATACAACAGGCCATAGACATCGCCGCGAAGCAAGGCGGTGGTGTGGTACGCGTTCCGGCGGGTTTCTTCGTGACGGGTGCCATTACCTTACGCTCTAATGTCAACTTCCATTTAGATGCAGGTGCAGTCTTGCAGTTCAGCGCGGATGCAGCCCAATATCCGCTTGTCAGAACCAACTGGGAAGGCGTGGATGCCATCAGAGCGCAATCCCCAATTACGGCGATAGGCGAACGTAACATTGCGATTACGGGTTCTGGAATCATCGACGGAAACGGCGAGGCTTGGCGACCGGTGAAGAAGGGAAAATTAACACCTGGCGAATGGGATAAACTGGTTCGTTCAGGTGGCGTGTTAGATGACAAAAAAGACACTTGGTATCCGACTGAACGTGCATTAAAGGGATCTAAAATGGATCAGCCAGGCGTCATCGCCGCAGGTTTCAATGAGGCAAAAGCCGAGGAGATCAAAGAATTCCTTCGTCCTAATATGATCTCCCTGCGCGAATGCGAGCAGATTTTATTAGAAGGCGTTACCTTCCAAAACTCCCCAGCGTGGAACATTCACCCACTACTTTGCAAACACCTGACCGTGGAAAACATCACGGTAAAAAATCCATGGTTCGCCCAAAACGGCGACGGAATCGACATTGAATCGTGTGAATATGTTTCAGTCCGTCATTCAAAATTTGATGTGGGGGATGACGGCATCTGTTTGAAATCGGGTAAGGATGCCGAGGGCAGAAAAAGAGGCCGCCCGAGCGCCCATATCACCATCGAGAATTGCGTGGTATTCCACGGTCACGGTGGCGTCGTAGTAGGCAGTGAAATGTCTGGAGGCGTACATGATTTATTTGTTTCCAACTGTCAATTCCTCGGAACTGATGTGGGATTGCGTTTTAAAACAGCCCGCGGACGTGGTGGCGTAGTCGAGAATGTCTACATCCAAGACATCAGCATGAAAAACATCTCAGGGGAGGCCATCTTGTTCGACATGTACTACCAAGGAAAAGATCCGGTGGCTACTTTTGGGAATGGCGACGAAACACCTAAAATCGAAAGCAAACCAGTCGATGCCGGGACTCCTCAATTCAAAAACATCTTCGTGGACCGCGTCGTAGCAAAAGGAGCTGAAACCGGATTACTCGTGCGTGGATTGCCAGAAATGCCGATTCACCATATTTATCTTTCTAACTTAGACATCGAAGCGAAACAAACATACCGGGTGATCGAAGCCACAGATATTCAGTTGACGAATGCTCATTTTACGCAAACTGGAGACAAAAAACCGGAGTTAATCAACGTAAAACGCTGGAAACTTAACGCTCAATAATGATACTCGGATCGACCACATAGCGGCCAGATTTATCTCCGTAAAGAGACAATCCGCCTTCTGTGGACTCGAATCGCAAGATCAGTTTCCCCGTTTTGGCAGCCTGCTGCCATGCCGCTGCTGGGATTACACCTTGCACTAAGTAGCCGTAGGTTCCAGCTTCGTCTAGCTTGTTATTTCGCGTCTGGTAATGCCAAGACAATATTCCTTGATGATCCGCAGGATCATCCGCTAAAATCGTTTCTGAAGAAACTACGCCGTTTGCACTCACTTTCAATTTTGCTGGACTAGCGTATCGATCCGTTTGCGGATAGGCATTCGGGTTTACGCCTGGGTCAAAAGTTCCTTTCCCCAGCATGTAGTCACCATCCATTTTCCCTGCATCATCCCGGTCTTTTCCTAGGATGGGTTTAGAAGAGGCCTCCACTAAGAAACGAACTTGTTTGATACCCTCAGCGCCAGCGGTAGGGAATGGAATTTCGTATTCGAAATAACCTGCTCCTGCCCCGTTTAATTTATGCCCTAAAACGCCCGTCCATTGTTTTTTCGGCCAGCTAGATGAGCTATAACGCTCCACTGGCACCGATATCAATTGACCTTTCAAAGGTTGCGAAGCACCTTCTTCCACAATCAAATGCACGAAATTACGGTGCACGACTTTTCCCGCAGCATCGCTTAATTCAAACGCTAAAGTATTGATCGATTTATCTGCTGGCAACGTAATGGACAATGAATCCAAGGCCTTCACGTCCCAGGCAGCATAAGTTAAAGCGGAAGTTTTCGACCAGCGACTCACTTTTTCTCCCGCCGCATTAGTACCCGATAGCGTCATTTTTAAATTTAATGAACCAGCATCGTTGGTCATGGAAGATAAATGCAAAGGAATTTTAACCTGTTGGCCGGCTTTCCCAGCCCACGTGATTTCTTGTCCTGTAGACAGGTAAATAGGTCCGTGAAAATCTTTCAGTGACATCCCAGGGACGATGGCGTTTAGGCCTGTCTCTTTCTCTGTTCGGTCAAATTTGTAGTAGCCATTCCATTCATTAATCACATCGTGGTGTTCTGTGTATAACCAGCCGGCCATTTGCGGATGGTTTCTAAACGAGTTCAAGGCTTTGTGGTAATCGAAGGTATAATCGACATCTCCGGTGCTACCTTGGTAGCCCCATACGTTCCCAAATTCCGAATTAATCATCGGTTGTGATCCTTGATGGTATCCTTTCTCAAAGTTCCAGGTACTTCCAGGGTAGGTCTTTGCGGCATAATCGCCCACTAATTTATCCCATTCATAGCCCGCTTGGTAGGCATGCCAGGAATTAATATCGGTCTCCGTGTGCCCTATACCGCAGCAAACGGAATTATCTTCGACGAGGCGGGTGGGGTCTAAGGTTTTGGCCAAATGATAAACCGACGCCACCCACTTCTGCGTTTCCGGCGTATAAATCGATTTATTATCCTTGTGCGTAAACAAACCCCAGGTCTCATTGAACGTAATCCACGAGAAGATCGCCGGGTGATTGTAATCGCGTTTGATCATCTCGTGCAAGGTATACTCTGACTCCTTTTGCATCGCTGCCTCCGGATCTCCCCACGAATTAGGTAAATCTGACATCACTAAAAGTCCTAATTTATCCGCCCAATACAGCTTACGCGGCACATCCACCTTAATGTGCGTCCGGATCCCATTCAACCCAATTCGCTTGCTGCGTATGATCTCATCTTTCATAAACTGATCTGATGGGAAAGTATAAAATCCAGTAGGATGATAACTTTGGTCTAAAGCTAATTGCACATAAATAGGTTTGTTATTCAATCCGATATACGGAATCTTCGAACCAGGTAAATTCACCACAGAAATCTTCCGCATCCCGAAATAACCATTCACAACATCATTTCCCGACTGTATTTTTAGCCCGTATAAATACGGATCTTCTAAAGACCATAGGTGCATCGCTTTTACAGCTATGTCTGCGGCGCCCTCCTGTTTTCCTACTGGTATCGAAATCGAGGCCATTTGGCCATTCGATAAGGTAATTTTAACTTCTTGATTTTTCGAAGCAGGTGCTCCTAGATAAACTTTAACCTGTGCCTTTTTCGAGTCAATATCCGGATTCACTGCATAATGATCGATAAAATTTCCGCCTCTAGCCTCTAGATATACGGTCTGCCAAATTCCCCTCGCATTCCCATACCCTTGCTTTCCATACAAGGTGAACATCCGACGCTTATCATCCACACGAATAGCGATTTGGTGCACTGAACCCGGTTTAACCCCTACTAATTCAGCATCAAATGGCGTGTAACCACCTTGGTGTTTCCCTATTTGTACCCCATCTAAAAAGAGGGTCGTTTCCCAATCTGACGCTCCAATGTTAAAAAAAATACGTTTTCCGGTCCAAGTTACTGGAATTTTAATTTCCTTGTGGTACCAGGCCACATCGGCCTCATCTTTCACCTCTGAAAGGGGCGATCCCCACGGAAAAGGCACGAGAATTTTCTTCGCATAGCGAGTAGGAGCCGTTAGCGACGAATCAAAAGTAAAGTCCCAGTAGCCATTTAAATTCAACCATTGATCCCGTTGTAAGTCAGGGCGAGGATGTTCCGGTAGCGGTTGATTTTTTTGAGCATGCGCGTAGAAGGATAAACCCGCGAGCAGGAATAGAATGATTTTTTTCATAGGTTTAGATTTGAGCACCAGGTTGGTGGACGTACAAATTTGGCAAAAAATCCGAGATATTTATCAAATAAGCGTAATTTTACAGAATGAGTGAATTAGCAGAATTAAAGAAAAAAATTCCTACCCAGGTAGCTGTGTTAGGCGGAGGTAGCTGGGCGACAGCTTTAGTGAAAATCCTTTCTGAAAATAATGTGAAAATCAAGTGGTGGATCCGTCGTAAATCAGACGTTGAATTCATCCGAAAATACAACCACAATCCGAGTTATTTGACTGATGTGGCCATCAATCCACGCAAAGTAAAGACCTACAGTAAGATGGTGGATGCTTTAGCTGGCGTAGAATACATCATTCTTGCCGTTCCTGCCGCTTTCATTCCGAGTACCTTAAAAGACCTGAATAAAAAACATTTCGAAGGCAAAAAAGTGGTTTCTGCCATCAAAGGAATGATTCCTGACGAAAACCTGTTGGTAACCGACTGGATGGAACGCGCCTTTAATTTGCCTTTAGGCCAAACCTGTGTCATCGCTGGTCCTTGCCACGCGGAAGAGGTAGCTTTAGAGAAACAATCTTATTTGACCATTGCTTCACCCGATTTAAGTTTAGCGCAATCCTTCTCGAATCTATTGAACAGCCGCTTCTTGCAGGCGCACGCGATTCAAGATTTGTATGGCGTGGAATACTGTGCGGTCATTAAAAATATCGTGGCGATGGCCTGCGGGATTACGCGCGGGTTAGGTTTTGGGGATAACTTCCAGGCCGTACTGGTGAGTAATGCAATGCAAGAAATCAAAATCTTCTTAGATGTTGTTTATCCGGAGAAAAACCGGGATTTGAATAGCTCAGGCTATCTGGGTGATTTACTGGTGACGGCTTATTCGCAGTTTTCGCGTAACCGGACCTTTGGAAATATGATCGGTCGCGGGTATTCCGTGAAGTCAGCGCAAATCGAAATGAATATGATCGCGGAGGGCTATTATGCCGTGCGCAGTATCTACAGCATCTCGCGCCAGCACAACATCAAATTGCCTATCATCGAGGCGGTATATAACATTGTGTACGAGAAAGCGAATCCGATGCTCGAGATGAATAAATTAAAAGGCTTCTTAAAGTAAGAAAGAGCGAATTAATTCGGCTGTTTTTGCCAAAGATTCAGCCGACGGCTTCATCTTCTCCTGCGAGAAATTAATATCTAACATGCGGTTCATGGGCACTAAATGCACATGCGCGTGTGGCACCTCTAAACCGATCACCGCCACTCCTACGCGCTTGCAAGGAATCGCTTTTTTGATAGCAGGAGCAATCGTTTGAGCGAATTTCATTAAGTCCCCCAGCAATTCAG
This sequence comes from Aquirufa antheringensis, assembly GCF_023921165.1. Classification (NCBI taxonomy): domain Bacteria; kingdom Pseudomonadati; phylum Bacteroidota; class Cytophagia; order Cytophagales; family Flectobacillaceae; genus Aquirufa; species Aquirufa antheringensis. The sequence goes on along the minus strand of NZ_CP049835.1, from coordinate 1,496,703 downwards.
GTTCTAAATCAAAGATATAGTCGATCTCTTGTTTCGGAATAACTAAAACGTGACCTTCCACTAAGGGCATCACATCTAAGAAGGCCAGAAAGCGATCGTCTTCCTTGATTAAATGACAAGGAATCTCTTTATTGACAATTTTGGTAAATATCGTGCTCATCTTACTCGATACGTTTTAAATTACATTTAGTGATCGGCTTAATGATCATAGGTACTTTCTCTAGTTTTACCGCATCCGAATCCAAGCCAAAGTATTTGTCCTCTGAATGCGTAAACTGCTTCACGAAGAAATACGCCTTCATGACCATTCGGTCTAACAAAGGTAATTCGTTATCGAAGGATAAGAATTTCTCCAAAACAACGAAACGGAAATCACCGATCACATTTTGCTCATTCAAGGACTTATAACGAGAAGTGATATCCACTTCTCCTCGAGAAACCATCTCTTCTACTACTTTACGGAAGTATAAATTAATACGTTGCTCTACTTTGAAACCTAGCTTAAAGTTCACCTTAATGATGTCATCCGGCTCGATGACCGTCACCTTGTATTCCATTGCATACGGATCATCCAAGGTATCCACATGGACGAACCAATAGATATCAGCACGCTTCGGGCGACGTTGGAAAATAGAGTAAATAATCTTCGATTCAATATCCGTTACACGTCCTGCATTAGACATAAAGACTAAGTGCGTGGCGTATTTAGGAATCGTCTCATCTTTACTCAACTCTTTTAATGGCTCGATATAATCCGATAATTTCTCGTATTCCGTTAATTTTTTCTTAATACGAGTCGCTCTAAACCACACCCACATGATCAAAATAATGACCCCAGCAATGAATAAGGAAACATAACCTCCGTGCCAGAACTTCTGCAAGTTCGCTACTAAGAAGGATCCTTCTAAGGAGACATAAACCGCCAAGAATAAGAGAATCCACCACATATCCACTTTCTTGATATGCAGGTAGTAGGCCATCAAGGAAGTGGTCATTAGCATCGTCATGGTGATAGCAAGACCATAGGCCGCCTCCATATTAGCTGATTCTTTAAACCATAAGACAACGCCCACGCAACCCATCCATAATAAAATATTGATGGAAGGAACATACAATTGTCCTTTTTGGTCAGATGGATAGACTAAACGTACACGAGGCCAAAAGTTCAATCGAATCGCCTCCGAAATCAAGGTGAAGGACCCTGAAATCAAGGCCTGCGAAGCGATCACCGCTGCAGCCGTCGCAATCATAATACCCGTAAATAAGAACTCACGAGGCAATAATTCGAAGATTGGTTTACGAACACCTAACAAAGCGCCTTCGTGCGCTAATAACCAAGCGCCTTGCCCGAAATACTGTAAAATCAAGGCAATCTTCACAAAGACCCAACTAACACGAATATTCTCTTTACCGCAGTGACCTAAATCAGAATACAAGGCCTCAGCCCCCGTTGTACATAAAAATACGGCTCCCAAGGTCCAGAATCCAGCAGATCCCGCTTGATGAGTCGTTAACAATTCCCACGCATACACAGGAGATAAAGCTCTGAAAATAGACCAATCTTGACCAATCCAGATCAAACCCGTCAATCCTAACATCGAGAACCACAACAACATAATAGGTCCAAATAGCTTACCTACGACCTTTGTGCCAAAGATTTGGAAGATAAATAGAACCGTTAAGATGACAATAACGATAGGCACGGTATCTGTTACGAAAGGGGTACCGTCCTTATGATGAAGCATTTTTAATCCTTCAATCGCGGAAGAAACCGAGATAGGCGGCGTAATAATCCCATCCGCTAATAAAGTCGCACCACCAATAATGGCTGGTAAGGTTAACCACTTCGCATGACGTCTTACTAACGCAAAAAGGGCAAAGATCCCGCCTTCACCCTTATTATCCGCTCTTAAAATTAAAATCACATACTTTAACGTTGTTTGTAAGGTCAACGTCCAAAAAATACAAGACAACCCGCCTAAAACGGTTAAAGAATTGATCGGATTATCTCCAATGATTGATTGCATTACATACAATGGAGAAGTTCCAATGTCCCCGTAAATGATTCCCATTGCTACCAATAGACCGGCAGCAGTGGCTTTACTTTTGTGTTTGTGTTCCATTATTAATCTCTAGGGAGTAAAAGTCTTATCAAGCGGCTTTGTTTATCTTAAAAATTAAATGCAATAAATGCACAAAATTGTACTATTTCCATCTGTTTTCTTGAAATATTTCAAGAAACGGATGCAAATATAGATTTAATTTCCTGATAATGAATATCCTTTGAAATTAATTTAGACGGTAGGTATCGAATGATTCTCCGGGCTCGATTTTTAACACACGCGTAAGGACCAAAAGGACTAATTTTCTGGAAGCCAGCCAGATAGGGATTTGGGCTTCCTGAACCAATTGGGCGAGGGTGATGTGGCCATTTTTCCGGATATGATCTAGCAATAATCGCTCGATTTCCCCGTAGGCGAAACTGATGCCGTCATTGTTTTGGCGTCGTAAAATTTGCTTCATTTCCTTACTTGCCTGAATGGTGCGATCCTCTACCCGCACATAGCAAATAGGGTGTGGATCCGCAGCCAATTGAACAAAATGAGGCTTATCCACACTTTCAAAAACCTGGTAGACCAAAACCTCGCGGCCATTATCTAAGCGAATTCGATAGGCGCGGTACGTGAATGCCGGGAAACAGAATTTTTCAATGGCGCGCTCCAGTAAAAATTGCTCCTCCTCCGCGAACTTCACTCCTTCGATTACCCCCGCATCACTCACCCCTACGAATAAATGACCTCCCTCCGTATTCGCGAAAGCCACCAATTCCTTGATAATCTTCTCCGGGAACTTAACCTTCATCTTGAACTCCAAGCGCAAACCTTCGCCATGACGAACAAGATTTCGCAGATTTCGAAGGTCTAACAAGTTCTCCTCCTCATCTCCTAAGGACCTATCCAACAAAATTTCTGATCCAATCCGCATAAGGCCCTAATTTAGGAATTATTTTTTTATTTATTAGTATAGTTATTCAATAGACAATGTGTACCTTTGTAAAAAATAGGACAAAATGCATCTCAAAACGCTCGAAAAGGAATTACTATCCAGATCATTGCCTGAACGAATTCAGTTCATTGCCTCCTATTTTGCGGGTGAACGCCTCGTTTTCTCTACCTCCTTTGGGCAAGAAGATCAGGCCATTACGCAAGCCATTGCTAGTACAAAATCGGCCATCGGTATTTTCACGCTTGATACCGGCCGTCAATTCCAAGAATCCTACGAATTGATGGATTTGACGATTAAAAAATACGGCATTTCGCTACAAACCTTTTTCCCTAACACCTCCGCAGTGGAAACCTTAGTGGCAGAAAAAGGATTCAATTCCTTCTATACCTCTGTAGGGAACCGAAAAGAATGCTGTTTTGTTCGAAAAATGGAGCCATTAAATCGGGCCCTGCAGGGGGCGAAAGTCTGGATTACCGGATTAAGAGCCGAACAATCAGACAATAGAGCTGATATGCCTATCATCGAATGGGATGAGAACCGTCAATTGTGGAAAATCAACCCCCTAATTGATTGGAGCTTTAGCCAATTAGAGAATTACTTACAAGAACATAAAATTCCCCAAAACCCCTTGCACAAAAAAGGGTTCATCTCCATCGGATGCGCTCCATGTACGCGGGCTATTTCGGAAGGAGAACATCCTCGGGCGGGTCGTTGGTGGTGGGAGAATTCCCAAAAAGAATGTGGTTTACACGCTTAAGTTATGCAGACAATACAAGACAAAATCGGTCATTTTCCTCGCCAGCTAGAGGATGAATCTATCTACATCCTTAGAGAAGTGGCGGCGCAATTTGAGCGCCCTGCCTTACTTTTCTCGGGAGGAAAGGATTCCATTACCTTGGTTCGTTTAGCCCAAAAGGCTTTCTTCCCAGGTAAAATCCCATTTCCTTTAGTCCATATCGATACAGGACACAACTTCCCGGAGACGATTGAATTCCGCGATTGGTTAGCGAAAGAAACGGGGGCTGAATTAATAGTCCGTTATGTCCAAGATTCCATCAACCAAGGAAAGGCGACGGAAGAGTCTGGAAAATATGCCTCGCGTAATGTCCTTCAAACCGTAACGCTTTTAGATACGATTGAAGAGTTCAAATTCGATGCTTGCATCGGTGGAGCAAGACGTGACGAGGAAAAAGCGAGAGCGAAAGAACGTATTTTTTCGGTGCGCGATGATTTTGGACAATGGGATGCAAAACGCCAAAGACCCGAATTATTCGATATGCTCAACGGCCGCATCGCAGTGGGAGAAAACGTGCGCGTGTTCCCTATTTCGAACTGGACGGAGCTCGATGTTTGGAACTACATCAAAGAAGAGAAGATGGAGATCCCTAGTATTTACTATTCGCACCAACGTCAAGTTATCGAGCGGGATGGAATGCTTTGGGCAGACTCTGAGTACTTGAACAAAGAGGCAGATGAGATTCCATTTGAGGCGACTGTTCGTTTCAGAACAGTGGGCGACATGACGTGTACGGCAGCTGTGGCTTCCGATGCGACGGATATCGATGTGATCATTGAAGAGATTCTTTCTGCCGAAATTTCAGAACGTGGTGCGCGCATTGACGACAAACGTTCGGAGGCGGCGATGGAAAAGAGAAAACAACAAGGGTATTTTTAATTCAATCTCAGACAAGAACACATGGATATTTTACGCATAGCTACCGCAGGTTCCGTTGATGATGGAAAAAGTACCTTAATCGGCCGCCTGTTATACGAGACAAATTCGATTACCAAAGATAAAATAGAAGCCTTAGAAAGCGCTTCTAAACGCAAAGGACTAGACTTTCTTGACCTTTCCTTATTAACCGATGGCCTCATCGCAGAACGCGAGCAAGGAATCACCATCGATGTGGCGAATATTTATTTCTCCACGCCTACCCGCAAATACATCATCGCGGACACGCCAGGACACGTGGAATACACCCGCAACATGGTCACAGGAGCTTCGAACGCGAAGGTTTCCCTCATCTTAGTAGATGCCCGCCAAGGCGTAGTGGAACAAACAGCGCGTCACTTGTCAATCGCCGCGATGCTGCGTATCCCCAAAGTGATCATTTGTGTGAACAAGATGGACTTAGTCCAATACCAAGAATCCACTTTCAATACGATAAAAGACAGCTTGGCGGAATTAGTCGCACAGACCACTTTCGTGGGACAAGAAATCAGCTTCCTACCTATTTCCTCTTTGTATGGCCAAAACATCACGCAAAAGGCCAGTGAAATGCCCTGGTTTAGCGGCAATACACTGTTAGGCGAATTAGAAGCCTTTGAATACGCTTCTACACTAGCGCACGCACCCGCTCGTTTCCCGGTTCAATTTGTCGTGAGACCCATGACAGAGGCCTACCACGACTTCCGTGGCTATGCCGGAAAAATCAGCTCTGGCACGTTCAAAGTGGGTGATGCGATTCGCGTTTTGCCTACGGGACAAGAAAGCAAGATTGCGACCATTGAGAAATTTGAAACGAAATTAGATCAAGCGATCGCAGGGGATTCTGTGACGATTACGTTGACGACGGATGTGGATATTTCCAGAGGAAACACGCTTGTGTTAGCTTCAGAGGACAATGCTCCGGCATTGAAAGATTTTTCAGCACAAGTATGCTGGTTAGATCACACAGCATTAAGCCCAGGTAAGACCTACTTATTACAACACGGAATCAATACAACGAAGGCCAAAATCTCTCAAATTACGGAGCGCCTTGACGTAGCGACTCAAACGTCTACCCAGGGTGTAGATACGCTGAAGTTAAATGAGATAGGAACGATTGCGTTGCGCACGGCACAACCGATCAGCGCAGATCAATATGCAGCTAATCCAGCGAATGGAGCCTTCATCCTGATCGATGAATTCTCGAATTCAACCGTCGGTGTAGGGTTCGTAAAATAAGTTTATTGGTATTTTTTAGGGGCGTAGAGGAAGCCAAAAGCCTCTGCGCCTTTTTTTGTGTGCACCTCGTGGTGCACGTAATGCGCTTTCATAATGCGTTTCATATACGCAGAACCCGCTTTGTACTTAATTTTAATCCGGCGGTGCACAATGATATCGTGGAAGATGAAATAGAAGATGCCATACGTTGCAATCCCTAATCCGATGTAAAATAGCGGCCAGTAGGCTGGAATTTCAGCTCCTACGATAATAGTTAGCGTAGAGGAGATTCCGAAAACAACCGAAAACAGGTCATTTTTTTCCAATTTATTTTTGTGGTGCACGTGATGCGACTCGTGCCAGTTCCACATGATCCCATGCATGATGTACTTGTGCGTAAACCATGCGAAGCCTTCCATTCCCAGAAAGGTACCTAACCAAAGTAAAATTCCCATTAACATCATAACGCTATTTCAACCAAAATTACGGCGAATTGTTTTAAAATCCACCCTCGACCTTTGGCCTAAATCAATTATCTTTGTAGGCTTAGAGAACACATATGATAGATAAGAATTACGCCCCGCAGGAAATTGAACAAAAATGGTATGCCTACTGGTTAGAAAACAAGCTTTTTGCTTCGAAACCTAATCCGAATAAAGAGGCGTACACCATCGTCATTCCTCCTCCTAACGTCACTGGGGTGCTTCATATGGGCCACATGTTGAACAATACGATTCAAGATGTCTTGATTCGCAAGGCGCGTATGGAAGGCAAAGAGGCGTGTTGGGTACCGGGAACGGACCACGCATCGATTGCGACAGAGGCGAAAGTAGTGGCCATGTTGAAGGAAAAAGGCATCTCTAAGGCCGACATTACTCGCGAGGAATTCTTGAAATATGCCTTCGAATGGAAGGACAAATACGGTGGAATCATCCTTGATCAATTGAAAAAATTAGGGGCTTCTTGTGACTGGGATCGTACCCGTTTTACGATGGAACCCTCTTTATACCAAGCGGTTATTGACACCTTTGTGCGTTTATATAACAAAGGTTTGATCTACCGTGGAGTGCGAATGGTGAACTGGGATCCACAAGGAAAAACCGCTTTATCAGACGAAGAAGTTATCTACAAGGATGTTCAGGCCAAATTGCATTACATCAATTATCCTCTAATCGATGGATCTGGATTTGTCACCATTGCAACGACTCGACCTGAAACCATCATGGCGGATGCAGCCATTTGTGTAAATCCGACAGATGAGCGCTACCTGCATTTGCAAGGCAAAAAGGTTCGTATCCCGTTGATTGATCGCGAAATTCCGATTATTGCTGACGAATACGTTACTGCGGATTTTGGAACGGGTTGTTTAAAAGTGACCCCTGCTCACGACTTAAATGACTATGAGTTAGGTTTAAAACACAAGTTGCCTGTCATCGATCTATTGAACGACGATGGAACCTTGAATGAAAAGGCCGTCCTATTTGTGGGTGTTGACCGTTTCGAGGCGCGTAAACGCATTGTGAAACAATTAACCGAAGAAGGTTATTTAGCTAAAACAGAAGAATACAAATCCACCGTGGGAACTTCGGAGAGAACGGGCGCTGTTATCGAGCCCAAACTATCCTTGCAATGGTTCATGAAGATGGAGGAGATGGCGAAGCCAGCTTTGGACAACGTCATGAATGACACTATTCAATTACACCCGGCGAAGTTTAAGAATACGTACCGTTCTTGGATGGAAAATGTACGCGATTGGTGTATTTCCCGTCAATTATGGTGGGGGCAACAAATCCCTGCCTTCTATTTAGAAGACGGCACGGTGATCGTAGCGAAAGATAAAAAAGAAGCCTTGCGCATCGCAAGAGATACATACCAATTGTATGCCTTAGTGGAAGATGATTTGACACAGGATCCGGATGTTTTGGATACTTGGTTCTCCTCTTGGCTATGGCCTATCTCGGTTTTTGATGGTATCGAAAACCCAGATAATGAAGAGATTAACTACTATTATCCTACGAATGACTTAGTGACTGGACCAGATATTTTATTCTTCTGGGTAGCGCGTATGATCATGGCGGGTTACGAATGGAGAGATGAATTGCCATTCAAGAATGTCTATTTAACGGGTATTGTGCGCGATAAGCAAGGTCGTAAGATGTCCAAATCATTAGGCAACTCGCCTGATCCTTTGGAACTGATCGAACGTTTCGGCGCGGATGGCGTACGTTCTGGCTTATTGTTCTCCGCTCCGGCTGGGAATGACTTATTATTTGATGATAAATTGTGCGAACAAGGGCGTAACTTCTCGAACAAGATTTGGAATGCGTTCCGACTTTTACGCGGTTTAGAAGTGGTTCCAGGTGCCTCATTACCTGAACACGTTTTAGCAACGGCTTGGTTTGAATCAAAATTAAATCAGACTATCATCGACGTTCAAGATCACTTCAGCAAATTCCGTATTTCGGATGCCCTATTAAGTATTTATGAGTTGGTTTGGGATGATTTCTGCGGTAAGTATTTAGAAATCATTAAACCAGCCTACCAAAGCCCAATACAGGCAGACACGCTACAAGCGGCGCTAGGTTTATTCGATTCTTTGATGCGCTTAATGCATCCGTATATGCCGTTTATTACAGAAGAAATTTGGCAGGTAATCGATGAACGTAAGGAGGGAGAGTCCATCTGCAAAGCTGAATTCCCGTTAGCAGGCCCTGTTAATGCGGCGTTAGTCGCTCAATTCGATGTCGTATTCGAGGTGGTAACGAAAGTACGCGAGATCCGTAATTCGAAGCAATTGTCACCTAAATTGGCTTTGGCTTTGTGTATTAAAGCAGAAAATAAAGCCGCCTATGCTCCGCTAGAGGCGATTATGATCAAACTAGCTAATTTAGAATCCATCACGTTTGTTGCAGATGCCGTAGCAGATGCGCAAACCTTTGTCGTGAAAGCGGATCAGTTCTTCGTTCCATTAGCGAACGACGAAGATCCAGCAGTCGTGAAGGCGGAATCAGAGAAGGAATTAGTGTATCTGTTAGGTTTCAAAAAATCAGTGGAAGCGAAACTTGCCAACGAAAAATTCGTAGCGAATGCAAAAGCGGATTTAGTGGAGCGTGAAAGACAAAAATTAGCGGATGCAGAAACCAAGATTCAGTCCTTGCAAGAATTGTTAGCCCGTTTAGGATAATGAAATTTCTTTACGCGATTTTCTTCGGTTTGCTACTATGGTCTTGTTCTTCAGAAAAGGAAGCGCCGGCCATTCAGTGGGATTTTCAGCGAGTGGAACGCGAAATGTCCTCAGCTAAATCGGATGCGGAGATGAGTGCGGTGCTAACTAAATACCCGGAGATCAGCGTGGGGTATTTTGGCGCTACAACCGAAAACACCCCCTTTCTTGCTCAAGATCTCTATCGATTATATGCTAATCCCGCGTTGCGTAAATTCTATGATCAAAGTCAAGAGGCTAGCTTTTTTGGTGGCGATTCACTAGAAATAGAACTCAAAACAGCGTTTACCAAAATTCAACAGGAATTCCCTGGCGTTAAAACACCGAAAATCAGAACGGTATTCTCCGGTTTCGGAGGTGTGGGAGGCGGCGAATATACTGCACAGAACCTAGTCGTTTCAGACTCCTTGATCATCATTGGTCTTGACTTCTTTATGGGATCACGTGGTCTCTATAAAGCACCCAATGTGTATGAGTACCAGATGCGCCGTTTGGAACCCAAAGCCTTAGTAGCCCAGGTGATCCTACAATATTCTGCCTTTTTGATCAAACAAACAGAGAATGATGCGAGTTTATTAAGCGATATGATTTGGTATGGCAAAGGCTACGTTTTCACGAAAACGATTTTACCGTCCGTCCCTGATAGTCTATTATTCGGCTACACAAACCAAGAAATAGCGGAGACAAATGCCTTCCAAAAAGAAGTCTGGGAACATTTTATCGATCGCAAATTGTTATTCAGTAGCGATAAAAACGTCAAGGCAAAATACCTAGATGATCGTCCCAAAACGACCGAAGTCGGTCCCGCCTGCCCAGGCAGCATCGGACGCTGGTTAGGCTGGCGCATTGTGGACTCCTATTGGAAACAAAAGCCTAAAACAACATTAGCAAAGATATTGACTGACCCAGAAGCCAATCGATTATTCCTCGATTCGGGCTACCGCGGCGAAGCAGACAAGAAATAAGATGGCAAAAAAACAACATGGTGATATAGGCGGAGGAGTGGATCCAAAAGATGCCGTCAAAGTAAGCAAACAGGGTCTATCTAAGGCCATTAAAATCTTCCGATTCGTCATTCCTTACAAATGGACGTTCATCGTGGGGATGGCTTTCTTGTTGTTATCTAACTTAACAACCCTCAGTTTTCCCCTTTTAATCGGGGAAATGACCAAAGTCATCGAAGGCAAATCAACCTATAAGATCAACGAAGTAACCCTATTTTTCTTCGCGGTTCTGATCGTGCAAGCCATTCTCTCTTTCTTCCGCATCTATACATTTGCGCAAGTATCGGAGAAAGCAATGCGCGATGTGCGCCAAACATTATACGCCAAAATCATCACACTACCCATCTTTCACTTTGAGAAAAGACGCGTAGGGGAATTGATGAGCCGCATCACGTCCGATATCACCCAATTACAGGATGTGTTATCGATTACCTTAGCAGAGTTCTTTCGCCAGGTTTTCACCCTCGTGGGTGGCGTTGCGCTCATTACCTATATCTCCTGGAAGCTGACCCTATTTATGCTGGCGACATTCCCGGTATTGGTTATTTCAGCCATCGTTTTCGGTAAATTCATCCGGAAGATCTCCAAAAAAGCACAAGACGAACTAGCCAATACGAACATCATCGTAGAGGAAACGTTAACGTCCATTCAAGCCGTTAAAGCCTTCACCAACGAGAAATACGAAGTCGATCGTTACACCTCTTCCTTAAATAAGGTAGTAGGCGAGGCCTTAAAAGCGGCGACCTTGCGGGGAGGATTTGTCAGTTTCATCATTTTCGCCTTGTTTGGCGGCATTGTAGGCGTGGTTTGGTATGGTGCTTCCTTAGTTGCGAATGGCGATTTAATACTAGCAGATTTATTAACTTTCATTTTTTACACGGCCTTCATTGGTGGCTCAGTGGGTGGATTAGGTGACATCTACGCCCAATTACAAAAGACCATTGGTGCCTCAGATCGTATCCTAGAAATCTTGGGCGATCCATCGGAGATTGATTTGACGCGTGATTCATCCGCCTCTGCGGTATCATTCGGCCAAATAAAGGTTCAAGACCTCGAGTTCTCCTACCCTTCACGTCCATCCGTTCAAATCATTAAAGGCATTAACTTTACCATTGAACCGGGTCAAAAGGTTGCGATCGTAGGAACTTCTGGAACGGGTAAATCAACCCTAGCCCAATTGTTTATGCGTTTCTATGAACCCAATGCAGGTTCTATCTCCCTAGGAGATCGCTCCATCGCGGACATCGACATCACGGAATGGCGTAAAATGGTGGCGCTAGTACCTCAAGAGGTTCTACTATTCGGAGGAACCATACGTGAGAACATAGCCTATGGTAAACCAGGAGCAACGCAATCAGAAATTGAATCCGCTGCTGAATTAGCCTACGCCAAAGAATTCATCGAATCATTCCCAGAAAAATGGGATACCATGGTAGGCGAACGCGGAGTGAAATTATCAGGTGGCCAAAGACAACGCATCGCCATCGCCCGCGCCATCCTAAAAAACCCCAAGTTCTTATTACTAGACGAGGCCACCAGTGCCCTCGATTCAGAATCAGAAAAATGGGTACAATCCGCTCTCGAGGAACTCATGAAAAATCGGACGAGTTTAATCATCGCACACCGTTTATCGACCATTCGTTCGGCAGATTTAATCATCGTAATGGAAGAGGGTAAGATCGTTGAATCCGGTTCTCACGAAGTATTGATGAAGAAAAAATCGGGGATTTACCAAAATATGGTCAAATTGCAAACGGAACATTTAGGCTAAATGAGTTCATCCTATTCACTTTCAGATTTTGACCTTCGATCAACCCCCTGCAGAGTTGATGTGCTAGCTACCTTTCAAGCGGTAAATTTTGCCTTAAGCCAAGGAGATATCGAACAAAAACTGAGTGATCAATACGATCGCGTAACGGTATACCGCACCTTAAAGACCTTTTTAACACAAGGCCTACTCCACAAAGTTTTAGATGATAATGGTGGCGTAAAATACGCTTTATGTAAGGAACTCTGCCACCAAGGAGATCATACTCACCAACACGACCACGTACATTTCAAGTGCAATCAATGTGGCCAAACAACCTGCCTAGAAACAGTTCATATTCCAAGTATACAGTTACCTGCAGGCTTTACGAAGCAAGAGAGCAATTTGTTGATACAGGGGACATGCTCAATGTGTAGAGTATAGATAATAGAGTAGAGAGGATAGATGGCGAAAGGAGATAGTCGATAGTCAAGAGTCGAGAGTCGCTAGTCGCTAGTCGAGAGTCGATAGTCAAAGACCAAAGTTCAAAGAGCAAAGAGCAAAGTTCAAATTGCTGAGTGCGGGGGGCGATATTTCATGAATGAATAAAAAACGAGGCGGCAGCCTCTTTTTTATGCCGTATCTCTACTCTTTGCTCTATACTCTCTACTCTATTTCCTAATTACTGATTACTGACTACTGGCTACTGGCTACTCGTTCTTATGCATAAAAAAAGACCCACACTTTTGGTGCAGGTCTTCTATAATAACTTGGAGCTTACTTACTTTCCCGGGTTTGATCCCAGTATCATCAGCGGTGCGGGGCTTAACTTCTCTGTTCGAGATGGGAAGAGGTGAACACCCGTCCTATCGGCTCCATACTTTTTGCAAGGTTTTAGCCTTTAGCCATATTGTGAGATAAAATAAACAGCAGTGTGTAAATTAATAAAAGGTAAGCTTTCGGGTAATTAGTACTACTCGACTTTGACATTACTGTCTTTACATCTGTAGCCTATCGACCGTGTCGTCTACACGGACCCTTCATGGAATACTCATCTTCAGGTCAGTTTCGCACTTAGATGCTTTCAGCGCTTATCTGGTCCCGACGTGGCTACTCAGCTATGCCCTTGGCAGAACAACTGATATACCAGCGGTCAGTCCAACTCGGTCCTCTCGTACTAAAGTCAGAACCTGTCAATATTCCTACGCCCACAACAGATAGGGACCGAACTGTCTCACGACGTTCTGAACCCAGCTCGCGTGCCACTTTAATCGGCGAACAGCCGAACCCTTGGGACCTTCTCCAGCCCCAGGATGTGACGAGCCGACATCGAGGTGCCAAACCTCCCCGTCGATGTGAGCTCTTGGGGGAGATCAGCCTGTTATCCCCAGAGTACCTTTTATCCTTTGAGCGATGGCTGTTCCATACTAAACCACCGGATCACTATATCCTACTTTCGTACCTGATCGACTTGTCGGTCTCACAGTCAAGCTCCCTTTTGCTATTGCACTCTACGCACGGTTACCAAGCGTGCTGAGGGAACCTTTGAAAGCCTCCGTTACTCTTTTGGAGGCGACCACCCCAGTCAAACTACCCACCAAGCAATGTCTCCCCTTTGGGGATTAGAATTCCAGTACAAGAAGGGTGGTATTTCAACGTTGGCTCCCCGATGCCTAGCGACACCGGCTCACAGCCTCCCACCTATCCTACACATCCAGTACCAAAACTCAATGCTAAGCTATAGTAAAGGTTCATGGGGTCTTTCCGTCCCGTTGCGGGTAAACGGCATCTTCACCGTTACTACAATTTCACCGAGCTCACGGCTGAGACAGTGCCCAGATCGTTACACCATTCGTGCAGGTCGGAACTTACCCGACAAGGAATTTCGCTACCTTAGGACCGTTATAGTTACGGCCGCCGTTTACTGGGGCTTCAGTTCAATGCTTCGTGTTGCCACTAACATCCCCCCTTAACCTTCCAGCACCGGGCAGGTGTCAGGCCTTATACGTCATCTTTCGATTTAGCAAAGCCATGTGTTTTTGTTAAACAGTCGCCTGGGCCATTTCTCTGCGGCCACGATTGCTCGTGGCTCCCTTTATCCCGAAGTTACAGGGTTAATTTGCCGAGTTCCTTAGCCGTGATTCACTCGAGCGCCTTAGAATATTCTTCTCGACCACCTGTGTCGGTTTACGGTACGGGTTACTTATAAGTTATACACGCCTAGACTTTTCTTGGAAGTTTACTCACTACACTCGTTTTGGCATTGCTGCCGCCTCTCAAAGACACTATTCCGTCAG